>JBEKXZ010000022.1:0-79326 GCA_049511495.1 Bryobacteraceae bacterium
ATCAACCGCCAAGCCTACGGCTTCCGCAACTTCGAAAACTACAGACTCAGAGTGAAGGTGTTATGTTCTTAGAAAGGCTTGGGATCGGGGTCTGCCCCCGTTTTTGGCGTAGAGCCGCTTTCAGCACGGCGATTTCCGCAATCAGCGGCTCTTCGGGCTTCAGCTTGAATTTCTAAGTAATTGATTTTTAAGGGAGTGGAGCCACCCGCCGGGGTTGAACCGGCGACCTGCTGATTACGAATCAGCCGCTCTACCAACTGAGCTAGGGTGGCCCGTGCCCATTTTGAACAGCTTACGGGCAGTGCCGAGAGGAAGTTAGATTCAATTGGCCTATCCACCCCCAACGGATCCCGGCTTTGATTTTAGCAGATGATCGAAAGATTCGACAGCGACCCGCACGACACCCAGGGAGCCCCGGAACGAGGCGCAAGAAAAGCCTTCAAACGAAGCCGGCGTCCGCTCCACCCTCTCATCGCACACTCACGAACGGGTGCGCGCTTCTCGTCCGGCCGCGCACCTTGCTAGACTGGTCGCTCGATGGAGATTTCGCAAGAGACGATTGCGCCCGGTAAAGCGGTGATCCGCCTCCAGGGCAAGGTCACGATCAGCGAAGCGCCCGACCGCATCGGCGCCGCGGTAGAGGAACTGGTGCGGGCCGGCACGCGCACCGTTATCATCGACCTGAGCGGGGTGACCGCGCTCGATTCGACCGGCATCGGTTACCTGATCGCCGGCTACAACCGCATCATGGCCGCCGGCGGAGACATGCGCATGGCCGGCGCCACCGGCCACGTCCTGCAAAACTTCCGCGTCAACCAGCTTAACCGCGTCTTCGCCTTCTATCCCAGCGTGGAAGAAGCGGCGAAGGAGTAAGGCAAGGGAGACTACCGTTTCAATCGTCGGCGACGGCTGTTACTCCGTACGCCTTTTCGCAATTACGGTAGCCTTTAATCAGTATCGGGCGGTGCGCTGAACGCTGTTCACTGTTAGGATACACTTTGGATAGACGGACAACGCTGAATGACGCCGCTGCTATTCGGACGACGGTTTGACGTGCCACCGCCAACGGATTCGGCCAAGGCACCGCCGCAAGTTCTGGCAAAGGAATGGTGGGGGCGTCGGCGGCTGAGATATAACGTCGGTTTGCTCCTCGGAGGATTGCTGGCGTTCGCCGCCCAGGCAGCAGTGATCTCCTGGGGCATCTTCAAAGGCGCTATTCCTCCGCGACCCGATCCCGACGCCACGTTCATGGTTCTTCTTGATGGAATTGCCTACCTGCTTATGATGGGCCTTGCGAACATGTTCTACTTCCTCGGTGAATGTTCGGAAGGGATTATCAAGCCCGCGGATTACGACAGGTACCGCCGAATCACCTTTAGGCTCGGATTCTGGTTTTCTGTGCTCTTGCCGTTCAGTATTCCTGTTCAGACGGCCTACTTCTGCTGGACCGTCGACTCGTGGCGGCAGTTTCACGGATGAAACCGTTAGCTGGCTTGCCCAATTCAGATTGCAAGCTTCAAAGCCAGCGTCTGCAGCCGAACTTCTGCTTGCACTGAGTACGGAATTTCGGGCACAGACTGCGACACTCCGTGATCCGGCGAGAGCGGGCCAGGCATGCCCGGGCCCTACGGTCTCCGCAGGATCGCTTCCACCAGGCCGTCGATGGTGAAGGGTGCGGCTTCGACTGTGACTTGGATGCCTAACTCGCGGGCGGTCTTACTGGTGACAGGACCGATGGACGCGACCTTGACGCCTTCTAACACTCCCGCGCCGGCGGCGGACACGAAGTTCTGGACCGTCGAGGAACTGGTGAAGGTGATCCAATCCGGCTTGTGCGTGAAAACTTCGGCGGCGCGGGCGGGTGCGTCGTCGGGCATTGCGGTGCGGTAGGCTTCGACCACATCGACCTGCGCGCCGCGGCGAGCGAGTTCGACCGGAACCAGGTCGCGCGCGACGGCGGCGCGAGGCAGCAGGATTCGTTTTCCGGCCAGGTCATAATTCGCGAAAGCGGCCAGCAAGCCCTCGGCGACGTACTCGGCTGGCATCAGGTCCACCTTCAGATGCAGGGCCTCGATCGCGGCTCGTGTGGCCGGGCCGATGGCGCAGATGCGCGCGTGGAGCGAGCGCCAATCGAACGCGGATCGATCGAGCCGCTCGACGAAGCAGCGCACGCCGGTGGCGCTGGTGAAGATCAGCCAATCGTAAGAAGCGAGATTCGCGATGGCGCGGTCGAGTGGCACCGGATCGGCGGCGGGGCGGATTTCGATGGTGGGCAGCTCGATCGCGTGCGCGCCCAAAGCTTCCAGCCGCGCCGCCAGGGCATCGGCCTGTTCACGGGCGCGCGTCACCACGATGCGCTGGCCAAACAGCGGCAGGCTTTCATACCAGTTCAGCTTCTCGCGCAAGCGCACCACTTCGCCGACCACGATGGTGGCGGGCGGTTTCATGCCGCGCGCGGCAATCAACTCGGGCAGCGTGTCGAGCGTGCCGGTGACGGTTTCCTGGTCCGGCCGCGTGGCCCAGCGCACCGCCATGGCCGGCGTATCCGGTGCGCGGCCGCTCGCAATCAGCGCACGAGCGATTTCCGCGAAGGTGGTGAGCCCCATGAAAATGATGAGCGTTTCGGCCTGCCCCAGCTTGTTCCAATCGATAGCGTTCACCGCGTGGCCGGTGACGAAGGTGACCGCCGAGGTGTGCTCGCGATGGGTGAGCGGAACCCCGGAATAAGCGGCAATGCCGAGCGGCGTGGTGACGCCGGGCACCACCTCGAAGGGGATGCCTGCCGCGGCAAGCGCTTCGGCCTCTTCGCCGCCGCGTCCGAACAGAAACGGGTCGCCGCCCTTGAGCCGCGCCACGGTGAGGCCGCGGCGTGCGCGGTCGATCAGCATGCCGCAGATTTCTTCCTGCGAAAACGCGTGCGCCGATTTCTTCTTCCCCACGTAGAGCCGCTCGGCGTGCGCGGGCGCGAGACCGAGCAGCGCATCGGGCGCTAGGTGATCGTACAGGATGGCATCGGCCCGTTCGAGGATGCGGCGTCCCTTGACGGTGATCAACTCCGGATCGCCCGGCCCCGCGCCGATGAGATAGACCTTAGCGGGTGTCACGGGAGCACCATTGCAGGCCCGTGGCGCGGGCAGTCCTGGGCGCCGGTAGGACAAACCGTTGCCTTTCGTGGTCTGTCATGCCTCACCGAGGCGCGACACCATGACAGACGACAAAAAGCGATCGTCTGTCCTACCGCTGAGTAGCGTCCGGCGGCAGAAGTGCCGACGCTGCACGCACGAGTGCGTGCGCCACGTTCACCCGTACACCGCATCGAGAATCTCCTTCGCCCCGCGGGCCAGCAGATCGGCGCCCAGCTTCCGGCCCACTGCTTCGGCATCGGACATGTCGCCCTGCGCCTCGCCGCGGATCAGCTCGCTGCCATCGGGCGAGGCAACGATGGCGATCAGGTGCAGGCTCCCCTCTTCCACCGTGGCGTGCGCGCCGATCGGAACCTGGCAGCCGCCGCCCAGCGCAGCCAGCAGCCCGCGCTCCGCAGTCACCGCCGCGCGCGTGGGCAGGTGATCGAGCGGCCGGCAAGCCTCCCAGCCGGCGCCTCCTGGGCGCGCTTCAATCGCCAGCGCACCTTGCCCGACCGCCGAGCACATCGCTCCAACCGGCAGAATCTCGGCGATGCGGTCTTCCCATCCCAGCCGCTTCAATCCGGCGGCGGCCAGCAGAATGGCGTCGTAGCGGCCTTCGGCCAGCTTGCGCAGGCGCGTATCCAGGTTGCCGCGCACCGATTCGATCTCGACATCCGGCCGCAGCTTGCGCAACTGCGCGGCGCGCCGCAACGAACTGGTCCCCACGCGCGCGCCGGGGGCGAGATCGGCCAGCCGCTTGCCTATTACGGCGTCGCGCGCGTCTTCGCGCTCCGGAACCGCCGCCAGCGCCAGCCCTTCGGGCAACTCGGTGGGCAGGTCCTTCAAACTGTGTACCGCCAGGTCGGCGCGCCCGTCCAGCAGCGCTTCCTCGATTTCCTTGGTGAAGAGTCCCTTGCCGCCCACCTTCGCCAGCGGCACATCGGTGATGCGGTCGCCGGTGGTTTTGACGATCTCGAGGCGGCAATCGTGACCCAGCGCGGTGAGCTTCGTTTCCACCCAATGGGCCTGCCACAGAGCGAGCTGCGAGCCGCGCGACGCGATGACCAGCATCCTCAATCCTGTAAGTGAAACGCTTTGCGAATGGCCGCCACCACGTGCGCGCCATCGGGTGCGGCAGAATGCGCGCGCAGCGCGGTGATCGGCCCGTGAGCGATCTTGTTGATAATACCGCGCGTGAGCGCCTCCAACGCTTCCTCCTGCTGCGGGCTGAAGGGGCCGTAGCGGCGGCGCACCTTGTCCAGCTCGCTGGCGCGGATCTGCTCGAGCTGCTCCTGCAAGCCGACGATGGTGGGCGTGACCTCGGCCACCTTCAGCCGCGCCATCGTGCGGTCCACTTCCTCGACTACCAGCGCCTCGGCGCGCTCGGCCTCCTTCATCCGCTCGCGCAGGTTGGCGTTGACGACTTGCTCCAGGTCGTCGATGTCGTAGAGGAAGATGTTGTCGATTTCGTTGACCGAAGGTTCGATGTTGCGCGGCACCGCGATGTCGATCAGGAACATGGGCCGGTTGCGCCGCGCCGCGATCACGCGCTGCATGTCGTCCTTGCGCAGGATGTAGTGCGGCGCGCCGGAAGACGCGACCACGATATCCACTTCCGGCAGCATCGCCAGGAAACGCGTGTAATCGACCGGCGTGCCCTGAAACAACGCGGCCATCTCCGCGGCGCGCTCCGGCGTGCGGTTGGTGACGAAGACGTGCGAAGCGCCGGAGCGGCGCAGATGGCGGGCGGCCAGCTCCGACATCTTGCCCGCGCCCACCAGCATGATAGTGCGGTTCTCAAGCGACCCGAAGATCTTGCGCGCAAGCTCGACCGCGGCGTAGCTCACCGAAACCGCCATCTGCCCGATGCCGGTTTCCGAGCGCACCCGCTTGGCCACGCTGAAGGCGCGCGTGTAGAGCCCGTCCAGCCAGCCGCACAGCGCGCCGCTCGATTTGGCCGCGTTGTACGCGGTCTTGAGCTGCCCCAGAATCTGCGGCTCTCCGACCACCATGGAATCCAGACTGGCTGCCACGCGAAACAGGTGGTGGATGGCATCGCGCCCCTGGCGCCGGTAAATGTGCGGCTCGATGGTTTGCGCGCTGACGGCTTTTTGTTCGGCGAGAAAACCGTCGACGATAGCCTGCGGATCAACGTTGTCTTCGGTGGTGAGAACGATCTCGACGCGGTTGCAGGTGGAGAGAATGACGGCTTCGCTGACGCCTTCGCAGGCTTTGAGAGCGCCCAGCGCCCGGCGTAACGATTCCTCCCGGAAGGCCAGGAGCTCGCGCACCTCTACCGGCGCGGTCTTGTGGCTCACTCCCGTCAGCAACAGCTTCATGGCTTCAGCATGCCGCCCAGGTGCGCGTGGGCGGCCCAGGTCAGCGCGGAAAATCCGAGCACGGTCACCGTCATGATGGCCGCCTTGCGGCCCCGCCATCCGGCGGTCACCCGCAGGAACACCAGCGCCAGGTAGGTACCCCAGGTGAAAAACGAGATGGCGATTGCCGGTTGTCTGATCCAGGCCTCCTTGTGCTCGATGAAAGCCCAGGTGCTGGCGACGATTACCGCCAGCGTCATCAGCACGAAGCCCAGCGCCATCGACTTCCAAATCAGATCGTCCAGCGTGCCCAGCGGGGGCAGCCAGTGCAGCTTGCGCGGCTTTTTCGATTTCAACTCGCGCTCCTGAAAGAGGTACAGCACGGAGGCGACCGCGGTGAACAGCAACGCCGCAAACCCCAGCAGCACCAGCACGATGTGCACGGTGAGCCAGGCGTCGCGGACCACCGGGCTGGTCCAGGAATTCACCGGGTTGCCCATCGTCGCCACCAACGCCATCACGAAGACCAGAGGAAAAATGAATACGCTGAAGCTCTCCAGCCGGTAGCGCCAGAAAATGAACAGGTACAGCACCACCACCAGGAAAGCGCACATCGAAAGCGTTTCGTAGAAATTCGTGATCGGGCAGTGATGGATGCTGAGGCCCTCCTCCACGATGGAAACGAAATGAAAGACCGCTCCCAGCCAGAACGCCCCCAGCGCCACGCGGAACAGGTTCTCGCGGCGGCGAACCAGGGTGAGGATGGCGTGCAGCAGGCCCAGCGAATACAGCGCCGCGGCCACGCGCAGCCAGATGACGCTCATATCAGCCATCGGCAATCCGGTAAGCGGGAGTCTCTGCAGACCAGTATAACGGAAGCCCCGTGCCAGGGCCTTTTACCCCGCTTCCGGCGGGTGAAAGACGGCCGGAATGCGGTTATCGAAAACATCGGTAAACAAAGTTCGATTTCATCAGTGACTGAGGTTCCCTTACGCCGCATCAACCGGGGCTTGCGCAGGCGCCCGCTGGCGGAGTATCGTCATGTCGTGACCGTCACGCGACGCACCATTCTTGCCGCCATATCCGCGGCCGCCGGCGCCCAGGCGCAGCGCAACCGCCCGCCGAATTGGAAACCAAGGCTCGGTGTTCTGATGCAGTACTCGGAATCCAACCTGGAGTTCGTCAAGGCCGAAAGCTTTACCAGCGCGCAACTCCGGCTCAATCCCGACCAACTGGACGATGCCGCCATCGCCGCCATCAAGGACAATATCGCCAAAAGCGGTATCTACATTTCCGCGCTGGCCGTGGACGGAAACCACATCGATCCAGACCCCGCCAAACGCGATCGCCAGAACGCGTACACCCTCAAATGCCTGGATCTGTGCGGCAAACTTGGCATCCCCAACATCGGCGGGCAGAGCGGCACCATCCCGAATATGGAGCTGCAGCAGCAGGTAGATGAGATCGTCAAGGTTTACACCGAAAAATACTTCGCATCCTGCGAGAAGAACAAAGTGCGCATCCTGTGGGAGCCCTACGCCGGCGGGCCAAACATCGCCACCGGGCCGGTGGGATGGGAGGCGCTCTTCAAGGCCTTCCAGGACAGCCCGCACGTGGGCCTGCAGTTCGATCCGTCGCACCTGGTGTGGCAGTTCATGGACCCGGTGGCGGCAGCTCGGGAATTCGCCGACAAGATCTACGACGTCCATCTCAAGGACACGGAGATTCTCTGGCATGTACTGAAACGCGGCGGCATCCAGCCAGTGAACCACGCCCGCTGGTGGCGTTTCCGCTTACCCGGATACGGCTCGATGGATTGGAAAGGCTTCTTCACCGTGCTTTCCGAAGTTGGCTACACCGGAGCCATGAACATCGAGAACGAAGACGAGTTCTACTATCCGGCGTATCAAGGCGCCAACTTCACGGAACAGTACAAACGCGGCTTCCGCGTGGCGCACGAATTCCTTAAAACCCTGGTGCCGCCGGTAACGGCGTAAACACAGTAGTTCCTGGGCGGGCGAAACCCGTTGCAGATCCGCACGTACGTCTGCGGGTCGCGCAATCCGAGAGATTCGCAGAGACTCGCGCAACGCGTCCACCTTGATCTTGTGGTGACCGCCAACGTTGACGCCACGGAGCATGGAGATGAACACAGGCATAGCAAGCGTCGGGATATCATCCTCGGGTCATGATGGGGGCGAAGCTGGGAATAGAATAAGGAGAGCCACTCCGGCGCTTATGACAGCGCTTCCGCGCACGACATGACGGACGGCATTGCTTACGCGGTGATCATACCGGCATACTGTCCCGGTGCGGGGCTGCTCGACTTGGTGCGGGCGCTGGCCGCGCGAGCGGTTCCCGCCATCATCTTGGTCGACGACGGCAGCGGCACCGCGTATGAGGATTTGTTCGCACAGGCTGCCGCGCTCCCCTTTGTCAACCTGATTCGGCACGCCGTTAAACAGGGCAAGGGCGCAGCGCTCAAGAGCGGGATACAGTATGCGCTGGCCACGTTTCCCGGCCTGACGGGCGTGGTGACGGCCGATGCCGATGGCCAGCACGACGCTGCGAACATCGTCCGCATCGCCCAAGTTCTGATGGCAGAGCCGGACGCGCTGGTGTTGGGCGCGCGCGGTTTTTCGGGCCAGGTCCCGTGGCCCAGCCGCTTCGGCAACCTGCTGACCCACGGCGTGCTGCGCGCCGCCATCGGAAGCAAGCTCGCCGACACGCAGACCGGCCTGCGCGGCGTTCCGGCGGCGCTGGCCGCCCAACTGCCCGCCATCGCAGCCAACGGCTGCGAGTTCGAATTGGAAATGCTGCTGGCCGCGCAGCACGCAGGCGTGCGCATCGTCGAGCAACCCATCCGCACCATTTGCGAAGCCGGGAATCCGCAGTCGCATTTCAGCCCGGTCGTCGATTCGATGAAGGTTTACTTCGTGCTGCGCGGATTCATCTTCCGGCGCGGCCGGCTGGAAAACGGCCACGGCCAATTCGAGGGACGCCCGTGGCTGGGCTGGCTGCTGGCCGCGCTGGCGGCGGCGCTGGTGGGCCTGGAAGTCTACGGCTTCGCCAGTGGCGACTTGTTCGCGCAGGAGATCTGGCAACCGCCGGGCCTGGAGCATCTGGCGAATTACACTGCCGCGTGGCTGTTACTTGGATTGCCGGTGCTGATTTTTCTGCCATGGCTGTTCGTGCCGCTGGTGGTGGCGGGCGGACTGGTGTTGAGCGGACTGGCCGCTGGTCCGCTGGCGGTGCTGGCTCCGGTTTTGTTTCTCGTCTCGGCGTGCGCGCTGGGCTGCGCGCTGCTGCGGCCACGCGAAGAAGGGATCGAGACGCAGCTTCTGGCCACGCTTGTCGGCGGCTCGCTGTTTGTCTTCGCGATGTATCTCACGGCGCGCTTGCAGGTAAACTATCCGGCGGTATGGCTGGCCGCGCTGGCGGCGCCGGTGGCGCTCGGCTGGCGCGGCGTATTGCGCAGAGGCCGGGCTGTGGCCGCCGCGCTCGGGACGGCGGCGCGCGGCGGCACGGCGGAACGTTTCGCGCTGGCGTTTCTGCTTTTCATCCTGGGCATGCACTGGCTGGTAACGCTGAAGCCGGAGAACGGCGCCGATGCCCTGGCGATGCACCTGGCCGTTCCCGCCAATATCGCCGCGCACCACGCGTTCATCATCCAACCTTCCCGCCTCCTTTGGGCGGTGATACCGATGGGCGCCGACTTTGGGTTTGCGATCGTCTACCTGTTGGGCGGCGAAATGGCGGCCCGGCTGCTCAATCTGGCGTGGCTGCTCGGCATCGAAGGTCTGCTCTACGGCGCCGTTCGCCGCTGGCTGCGCCGGCCGGCGGCCTTGCTGCTGCTGGCGCTATTCGCCGCCACGCCGCTGGTCGAACTGGCGACCGGTTCGTTATTCATTGAGAACCTGCTGGCGGCCCTGGTACTGGGGATGATGGTGGCGCTCTGGCGCTACGCCGAAAGCGGCAACCCGCGGTTCCTGTTCGCGGCGGCGATACTGGCCGGTTCGGCGCTGTCCACAAAATTCGGCGCCGTTGCTTTCGTCGCGGCGGCGCTGCCGTTCTTCATTTGGGAAGCGCGGCACCAACGCAGCCGGGCCGGCACCGGCTGGCTGGCCGCGGCGCTCGCCGCGGCGGCGGCGCTGCCGCCCTATTTCATCGCCTGGCGGAAAACCGGCGATCCGTTTTTTCCCTATCTGGGCAAGCTCTTTCCCCGCTCGATGGCGCCGGCCCCGGCCATCATCACCGATTCGCGATTTCACATGCCGACGCAGCTTCGCACGCTTTTCGACCTCACCTTTCACACGCACCGTTATTACGAAGGGCAGGACGGCTCGTTCGGCTTTCAATACCTGTTGCTGATCCCGCTGGTTCTGGCCGGCGTTTGGGCGGCGCGCAACCGGGCCGCCGCGAGCGCCGCCGTGGTGGCGCTGGTGTCCTCGGTGCTGGTGCTGCGGGCGCAGCCCAACGCCCGCTACCTTTATGCGTCGCTGCCGTTGTGGATTGCCGCTCTTGCCGCCGTGCTGGCCTGGACACGCGACCATCACGTGCGGCTCTACCGCGGCGCCATCGTCCTGTTCGCCTCCGCCGCCGCGCTGGGCGTTTGGTTTCTGCCTTCGTCGTCCTGGTCTCACAAGGGTTTTTACCTGGACCGGCCGTTCGAGTGGATGCGCGCCGCGCGTGCGGTGGGCGAAGTATCGCCGTTTCGCGAAGTCGCGCGCTACGCCGCCGGCCGGTACCCCGCGCGCGCGGTGCTGCTCACCCGGGAAAATGACATCGCCGATCTGGCTGGCGATGCCCACGAGTATGAATGGCACGAACTGCCGCTCCAGACCTCGATTTTGGCCACCCGGCGCCTGCCCGCCATGATCCGCCTGATGGAGCAGTGGCGCATCCGGTATTTCGTGACGCGCGAAACGGGCGGCGAGCGCATTCGACCCGGCGCTCTTGCGCAATTGCTCAGTTATTGCACGATCAAAGATCGCACGTTCGGCGCTTACTCTTTGACCGTCTTGGACCCCGCTTGCGAGTCCGCCAGCGCGGCCGCGCTCAGGGACCGCGTGCGCGAGCGGCCCCTCGAAACGTGCCGGGCCGGGACGTACGACGATTTCGACCTTCGCATCCGTTTTAGCGGCGACTGGATACAGAACGAAGATTCGAGCGGCGCCTTGTCCGGCACGCTCACCTACACGCTCGAACCGGGCGCGGAAGCAGGGTTCGCCTTCGAAGGCCATTCGCTGACCTATGTCTATACCAAGGCCTGGAACCGCGGCATCGCCGAGATCGTCATCGATGGCGTTACTCGCGGTTCGGTGGACCTTTACTCGCCGCGCATCGAATGGCAAAACCGCGTTGCCTTCTGCTGCTTCGCGCCCGGACGCCACGAACTGGCGATCCGCGCCACGGGCCGCCACAGCCCCGCAGCTACGGGAAGTTACATCGACGTAGATGCGCTGATCGTCGGGCCATAACGCCGGCCCTAGTGCGATTTACGGGCTGGGAAAAGATCGGTTGGCAGGCGAAAGCGCCTGCCCCGCCTAAAAATGTAATCGCAAACCCAGTTGCAGCATACGCGGGCCGCCGGTTCCCAGGAGCGGGGATAAGCCGCTGCCGGGGCTGCCGGTGCCCAGCATCAGGTTCAGCATGGAAGCCGATTGGCCGAACAGCGGGTTGTCCAGGTAGCGTACCGGATCGGCGAAGTTCGGGTGGTTGAGCGCGTTGAATGCGTCGACACGGAATTGGATCGCGAGCTTCTCGCGGATGGGGAAATCGCGGCTGACTGCCACGTCCAGTTGCGCCATGCCGAACCCGCTGATGGCGTTGCGCCCCAGATCGCCCTGCTGGCCGCTCGGCAGCACCACGAACGCGGCCGGATTCAGACGGCGGCCGCCGGGCGCGTCCGCATCGCTCATCCACAGCGGCTGGTCGAGCAGGAGCAGCGGGCGAAAGGCGTTGGTCAGGGTGATGCCCGTGTATTCCTCGCTTTCGAGCACGGTGATGGGAAAACCGCTGCGCGCGCGCAAAATCGCATCGCCCGACCATCCGCCCGCCAGCCGCCGCCAGCCCTTCTCCTGTTTGCTCTGTGGAACGGTGTAGCTCAGCGTGGCCGTGAAGGAGTGGCGTAGATCGAAATCGGAGGCGCCGCGATCGCTCGGCGCGGAAGGGCCCGCCCAAACCAGGAACGCGTCGCTCGAATCGTTGTCGATGGCGTGGGACCAGGTATACGAGGCGAGGCCGTTCCAGCCGCCCGTGAAACGCCGCCGGTACTGCGCTTCGAGGGCGTGGTATGCGGAGTGGCCGTCGTTGGTGGTCAGCGCAATCCAGGAAGTGGCCGAACTGCCGGCCCCTCCCACTTCCCGGCGAATCAGATCGTAGCCGGCGGAGCCGACGTATGCGGCCGAGACGATGTCGTGCGCTCCCAATCCCCGCTCTAGCGACACGTTCCACTGGGCGGCGGCAGGCAGGCGCAGGCTGGGCAGAAACGCGTAACTGAGTTCCGAAGGATACAGTCCGGTGGAGCCGATGTAGCTGGCCACGCTCAGCGGACCGCCGTTGATGGAATCGGCGGCGATGCTCATGCTCGAGTCGTAATACAGGCCGCCGCCGGCCCGCAGGACGGTCTTACCGTTACCGGTGAGGCGCCAGGCGAGACCCAGGCGTGGCGCGAAGTCACGGTAGGAAGTCGGCCACAGCGAGTTGACCACGGGACAACACAGAGAGGAGATCTGCGAAAACGGCAACACTTCCGGTGGCGTAGTCCCGTAGTACAGGAACTTGGTGGTGCCGTCGGGAACCGGCGCGGGACTGAATTCCCAACGCAGGCCCGCGGTCAGCGTAAGCCGCGGCGAGACCCGCCATGTGTCCCGGATCCACAGCGACAACTCCGTCACGCCGGCCGATTCGTCCACCGCCGCGCTCGTCGCGACCCACAGGTTCTGCTCGGTTACCAGGCCTGCGACGTCGTCGGCAATCACGCCCAGCGACGGCGTGGCGTCGCGGCGGATGGCGAGGACGCGCCGGTAATCCGCGCCCACTTGCATGTCGTTCCGGGCGAGATGGAACTCGAGCGATCCGGTGGTTTGAAACTGCCGCTGGCGGCGGGTGCCTTCGTTTCCGGAGACCAATTGGCCGATTCCGCCGATGGTGAACCGCACCAGGTAATCGCAGTCTTCGGTGACGTGCAGGAAGGTGGTGGTGAGCGGCTGCAACTGGCATCCCGGCCCGGTGGCGCCGTCGCCGCCGTTCCACAACGAGTACGCGCTGGACTGGCTCTCGTTGGCCCGCACGGTGAGGATGGTACGCGCGGTGGGATGCGCCGTCAGTCCCAGGGTGACGCTTTGGAACCCGAGGTCAATGCGGTTCACTTGGAATGTGCCGAACTGGTTTTTCGATGGCGAGTTGCTGTAGCGGCCGAACACCGAAACGCGGGAGCCGATGGCCTGGTCGGCGCGGGCGCTTCCGGCAGTCAGAGACGCGGGCTGCTCGGAGCGGCCCGCCCAATCGCCGATGCCCGCGGTGAGCGCACCCTCGTTCGGCGCGGGGTAAATGCCGAGCACCGCCTGCGCCCACGGCTCGGCCATCTGGCGCGCGGCCAGCGATGGTACGGGCTGGTTCCACACGTAAGGTTGCGTCAGGCCCAGGTGTTGGAAGGAGAGGAACACGAACGTGCGGTTGGCGTGGACCGGGCCGCCCAGCGTCTGGCTGATCCCGTTGAGCCGCGCCGCACCCTGGCCGAGGCTGGCCTGGTTGGCGAACCAGTCGTTGGCCGCCAGAACTTCATTGCGCCATTGGTAGTCGAGCGAGCCGTGCCATTGGTTGGCGCCGGATTGGCTGGTGATGGCGATCTGCGCCCCAGGCAAACGCCCCATCTCGGCGCCGGTGCTGGAAGTGCGTATGGAGAACTCCTCCACCACTTCGGGAGAGATCAGCGAATCCAGGCTGCCGAACGCGCTCACCGGCGGCAAGGTTCCGCCGGTCGATTGCGCCGGAATACCGCCGGCAGTTACGCCGTTGTTTGCGCTGACCCCATCCACGGTGAAATAGTTCGTGTTGGGCCGCTGCCCTGCAGTGGTGAATTGCCCGGCCTCCCCGCGCGTAGCCGGCGTGATGTTGGTGCCCGGCGCCGCATCCAGAAGCTGCAACAGGCCCCCGCCGTTGAGCGGCAAGCGGGCGATTTCGTCATGGTCGAAAGCGGTTTCCCGCGCGGCGTCCGCGCGCTCGAGCAGCGACGGCGTTCCTTCCACGGTGACGGTCTCGAGGATGCTGCCCACCGGGAGCACGAAATCGGCCGCGGCTGCCCGCGCTTCCGCCAAGGCCATTCCAAATCGCACGAGGGTGCGGAAGCCCTCCTTGCGCACGGTGATTTTGTAGACACCCGCTTCGAGCGGACTCACCGCGTAAGCTCCGCCAATTTCCGATTCCGCGCTGCGGCGAAACCCGGTTTCCTGGTTGGTGACAGTGACCACCGCGCCGGAGATGCCGCCACCGGAGGTGTCGAGCACGTGCCCGGCCAGGCTGGTGTAGCGCTGCGCAGCCACGGGCTGTCCGGCCACGAAAATGGCCCCCAGGACCGCCATGAGACCGCCCCCGCGCATAACTTCTACTCTATCAGCCGGGCCAGGCTCCATCACGCCTCCTACTCGTGGGAATCCCCATTGCCACTGTCGCCTGCCCAGCCATCCCGGTCACGGACCCAATCACCGCCTCACTTAGGCCTCACCAGCGAGACCGGCGGGCTGTACGGGGTAAAATAGAGATTACGGACTTTTCCCCTTCCTCGAGAACTGCATGATCGTCGATACCGTCCTGGCCAAGATCTTTGGCACGAAAACCGAGCGCGAGATCAAGGCCATGCAGCCCACCGTGGCGGCGATCGGCGATCTCGAAGCGTCGATGCGCGAGCTTGCGGACATCGACCTGGCCGCCAAGACGATCGAGTTCAAGGAACGAATCGCGCAAGGCGCTCCGCTGGACGATCTGCTGATCGAGTCGTTCGCGGTGGTGCGTGAGGCTGGGCGGCGCGTGCTCAACATGCGGCATTTCGACGTCCAGTTGATCGGCGGCATGGTGCTGCACCGGGGCAAGATTTCGGAAATGAAGACCGGCGAGGGCAAGACGCTGGTGGCGACGCTGCCGGTCTATTTGAACGCGCTCGAAGGCAAGGGTGTACACGTGGTGACAGTGAACGATTACCTGGCCAAGCGCGACTCGGAGTGGATGGGACGGCTGTATAAGTTCCTGGGGCTTCAGGTGGGGGTGATCGTTCACGACCTGGACGACCAGGAGCGTAAGCACGCCTACAACTCCGACATCACTTACGGCACGAACAACGAATTCGGCTTCGATTACCTGCGCGACAACATGAAGTTCCGGCTGGAGGATTGCACACAGCGCGGGCATCACTACGCGATCGTCGACGAGGTGGACTCGATCCTGATCGACGAAGCGCGGACGCCGCTGATCATCTCGGGCCCGAGCGAGGAATCGACGGACAAGTATTACAAAGTTAACCGCATCATCCCGAAGCTGGTGCGCGGCGAGGTGATCGAAGGCAGGGAGCCGGGAGAAAAATACACCACCGGCGATTATACGATCGACGAAAAGCACAAGAGCGCGGCGCTGACTGAAGAGGGCGTGTTCAAGGTCGAAAAGCTGCTGAATATACCGAACCTGTACGATCCGGCTTACATCGAATTCAATCACCACGTGCAGCAGGCGCTGCGCGCGCACGTGCTGTACGCGCTCGACCGGGATTACGTGGTGCGGGACGGCGACGAAGGGCCGGAGGTGGTGATCGTCGACGAATTCACCGGGCGGCTGATGCCGGGCCGGCGATGGTCGGACGGATTGCACCAGGCAGTGGAAGCCAAGGAAGGCGTCAAGATTCAGCGCGAAAACCAGACTCTGGCGACCATCACGTTCCAGAATTATTTCCGCATGTACAAAAAGCTGGGCGGGATGACCGGCACGGCGGAAACCGAAGCGGCTGAGTTCCAAAAGACCTACAACCTGGATGTGACGGTGGTTCCGACCAACCGCAAGCTGATCCGCAAGGAAAACCAGGACGTGGTTTACCGCACCGAAGACGAGAAGTTTCGCAACGCCGCCAAGGAAATCAAGGCAGTGACTGAGACGGGGCAGCCGGTGCTGGTGGGCACCATCTCGGTGGAGAAATCGGAGCGGCTCTCGGGCATCCTGAAACGCATGGGCGTACGGCACGAAGTGCTGAACGCGAAGAATCACGAACGGGAGGCGTCGATTGTGGCGCAGGCGGGGCGCAAGGGCGTGGTGACGGTTTCGACCAACATGGCCGGCCGCGGCACCGACATCCTGCTGGGCGGCAACCCGGAATTCATGACCAAGGACGCCTGCCTGAAGGACAAGCTGGCGGAGCGGCTGCCGGAAGACCAGGCACAGTATATCGCCGACGAACATTTCTATTACTTCACGCACCACGACCAGTTCTACCGGGTGCGGCGCGACAAATGGGACGAGGTATTTGCCCGTTTCAAGGCGCAGACTGACGCCGAACACGACGTGGTGGTGGGTCTGGGCGGCTTGCACATCGTGGGCACGGAGCGTCACGAATCGCGGCGCATCGACAACCAGCTTCGCGGGCGCGCCGGCCGGCAGGGCGATCCCGGCAGCTCCAAGTTTTTCCTCTCCTTGCAGGACGACCTGCTGCGCATTTTCGGCGGGGAGCGGATGCAGAACCTGATGCTGCGGCTGGGCATGGAAGAGGACGTGCCGATCGAATCGAAGCTGATCACGCGGCGCATCGCCAAGGCGCAGGAAGCGGTCGAAGTGCAGAACTTCGAAGCGCGCAAACATCTCCTCGAGTACGACGACGTCAACAACAAGCAGCGGCAGGCCGTGTACGGCATGCGCCGCCAGTTGCTGGAGGGCGTGGATCAGAAGGAGCACATCCTGGACATGATGCAGGGCATCGTGGAACAGACCGTGGACATGCGCTGTCCCAACGACAAGCACCCGGATACCTGGGACCTGGGGTCGCTGCGCAACGACGTGCTGAGCCTGTTCGGCGCCAAGATCGACCTGGCGGAGCTGGGCAACCTCACCAAGGACGAGATCGCCGACGCGATCGCCGAAAAGCTGAAGCAGAAATACGAGGAGAAAGAAGCGCTGGTGGGCGCCGACACCATGCGGCACGCCGAGCGCATGGTGATGCTGAACGTGATCGACAACCAGTGGAAGGACCACCTGCTGTCTATGGACGAGCTGAAGCAGGGCATCGGCAACCGCGCCTACGGGCAAAAAGATCCGCTGGTGGAGTACAAGAAGGAATCCTTCGAGCTGTTCAGCGCGATGATGGACCGCATCGAAGACGAAACCGTGCGCTACCTGTATTTCCTGCAGGTGACGCAGAACACCCCCGTGATGCCGTTTCCGGAAGAGGGCGAAGAGGAAGAAAGCGGCGATGGCGAGTCTTCCAACGGGCCTTCAGGGCCGGGCGCGACGCCTGCCGCCGCCGCCGCGGAAGCGCAGCGCCAGGCTGCCAAGAGCACCATGGAGGACTTCACGCGCAATATTCAGCGCAAGAAGGAAAGGGAGCTGCAAGTCCTGCAATTCGCGGGCGGAGATGACAGCAGCGCTCCGAAGACAGTGAACGGCGGGCAAAAAGTGGGCCGCAACGATCCCTGCCCCTGCGGCAGCGGTAAGAAGTACAAGAGGTGCCACGGGGCGTGAGTGTGGCACGCCTTCGGCCGGCTGTGCGCGGCGGTGCAACATCCCGGGCGTTTCGGCAGGCTGCGGCGCCCGCTAAAAACCGAATTGCAGGCGCGCGGTGACGCCGCGGGAAGGCGCGATCGCGGTCCCCGAAAACAGGCCGGCGAAATCGATCACGTTGATTTCGCCGGTGAGGTTTGTTCCATCGACTTGAAACCGGACTGGATACTTTTCCGAGCGGCGGAAGATCACGCCGATAGACGCGTCCAGAGATACCAGTGGAAAGGGCCGGTAGTCGGAGAAGTTTACGCGGTTGAGGATGGCCTGCCCGTACTCTGCGGCGGCTTCCTGGTAAGTTCCCTCGAAATCGATCGGCAGGCCGCTGTCGTACGTTCCGCCAATCGCCGCCCATAGGCGCGAGGTGACATCCCAGCGAAAGCGGGTCCGGACGGTGTTGCGTTCATCTTGCGACACCGGAAACACACTGCTGCCGGCGCTGATGGCTTGCGCCGCTTCATCCCCCAGGAGTAGGCCACCGGTAACTGGAAAGTAGCCGTTCCCTCTCTCGTTGGAGTAACTGATGTAACCCGAGAATGGACCCCAGCGCGGGAGATCGAGCTTTACCTCGGCCCCATAGATGTTGGCGCGCGCAAAGGTGATCGGAAAGCTGACGCCCGTGTTCAGCAACAGGTCGTCATCCGGGTAATTGCGGTACCCGCGCCAGTAGAAGTTTCCGTCAATCTTGATGTGTTGGAAGAAAGCCCGGCCGAAGCCCGCCTGATAGTAATTGCCGCGCGCCGGCTGCACGGGCAGCCGCAGAACCTGGTCGCTGAGGCTGCTAACCAATGGAGAGCTCGACACCAGAAGATTCTCAAACGGCGGCGTCTGGAATATCCTGTCATAAGAGGCGCGGAAAACGATGTTAGCCCAGGGCCAGTAGTATGCGGCTCCGGCGCGCGGGCTACCCGCGCTCTGATTGATCAGCAAGGAATAGTGATCGTAACGCAGGCCGCCGCTCAGTGTCAGGTGCTTCCAACGGATTTCGTCCTGGGCGAAGGCGCTCTGCTCGCGATCCGGAGCGTGACCGTAGAAATTGAACGAAAGCGGCGTGCTGGGATCAAACAGCGCGGGATCAGTGATCCGATAGCTGAGGGCTTCCTGAATCGACGCGTAGTCGAAGTCGCCGCCCACCTTCCATTCCTGAATTCCCGAATGGACGGAAATCGCTCCCTTGGCGTACTCCTCATGATAGGCGCGGTCCTGGCCGGCGATCATGGGCGTGGACAAATCGTTCGACCAATAGCCGGCAGTAAGGTCCCGCGTCATGGCGCGGAGAAGCGCGAGCACATTCGGAGAGAAGATGTGGTCATAGGAAAACTGCCCGGCGCTCTCAAAGCTCTGGCGATCCTGGCGCTGACCTGCCTGCCACTGCACGATCTCGTCCGGTACCTCGAACTTCGACTGTTCGCGGCGCAAGATGACGCCGACCCGGTCCTTGTCGCTCAAGTCGCGCTCATAATGAGCCATCAGGTCGACCAGCGTGCCGTGATTGGTGTAGTTCTGTAGCACGGGTGGATCCAGGTAGCGATCGGTTGTCGCACCGGACCCGCTCAGGGTGAAAGTGTTGCGTCCCCAACCATATTCGCCCTCCGCGTACCCAATGGCAGTGTTGAAAGTGCCGGCGGAAACAACGGCTTTGCCATGAAGGCCGGAGCGGGCGTCGCGCTGCGTTTGCACTTCGACAACGCCGCCCAGCTTCCGGCCATACTCGGCGGGAAAGCCCGCCGTCAGGATACTCATTTCCTGCACATCGTCGACATCGAGATCGGGAACGTAGGCAACAGACCGGTTTTCGGTCAAGGGAAGGCCATCGAGCACATATTGAACCTGGTACTCCTCGGCTCGTGGATGAAGAATTCCATTGGCTTCGAACACCCAGCCCGGCTCCTGGTTCACCAAATCCGCAATCGAGCGGCCGGGCGTGGCGGCGATGCGGTCCTCGATTGTCGCGGTTCCAATCCGGTTGGCGGAGCCATAGTTGCCGTTGTCCAGTAGAGTGCCCTCTGCACTGACGCTTACCGCAGTTCTCGCTTCCGCTACGCCAAGGGCAATCTTCAGATCTCTGCGGATTACCGAATGGACGTCGACCAGTTGCGAGGCGGAAGCAAGACCCGGATAGCTGGCGCTCACCGTGTAGGCGCCGAACGGGAGGCGTTTGACGGCGAGGTGGCCTTCGGCATCGGCTTGAAAGTGACGACTATATTGGTTTGCCTGGCTGGTCACCTGCACGCGGCCACGCACGGGCAAATCGCTGGAATCGGTGACGGTAAGCCGCAGCTCACCAAAATCGCTCTGCGCGAGGGCGGTTCCCGCCAGCAACAGAAGAAAGAGTGGTCGAAACGGCATCTCTACTGGTGGCCAGCGCGGCAGGCAAAACCGGAGGCGATCGCGGAGCGAAAACCTCAGCATGGGCCCGTACCTGTCAGTATAAGGGACGCTCCGATGCCGCGGAATCCGGGACCACGAAGGAAACCTCCAGCCCCGCCGCGCCCGGCGCCACGCGCGCCTATCAGCCTTGGCTGGCGGGTAGGCGAGTGAGGCATTACACTGGTTGGACGTATGATTGGCGAGACGCAGTATCAGAAAGCCCTGCGGGAGGCGGCGTCGGTTTACGAATTGCTGCTGCCGCTCGAACCGGCGCTGGAGACAGCCGCTGCCTGGTGTGTGGAGGCGCTGCACGCGGGCCGCAAGGTGCTGACCTGCGGCAACGGCGGCAGCGCGTCGGATGCGCAGCACCTCGCGGCGGAGCTGATGGGAAGGTACGTTGACGATCGGCCGGCCCTAGCGGCGGTGGCGCTCAACGCCGACACCACCCTGTTGACGGCGATCGGCAACGACTACAGCTATGACCAGGTCTTTGCGCGCCAAGTGCGCGGGCTGGGGAAAGCCGGCGACATTTTGATCGTGTTCACGTCGAGCGGCAATTCGCCCAACGTTCTGCGAGCGCTCGAGGCCGCGCGGGAACTGGGGCTGCGATCGATCGCTTTTCTGGGCCGCGGCGGCGGGGAGGCGAAGGACCTTGCCGGTTGCGTCCTGCTGGTGCCGCACTCCGTAACCGCCCGCATACAGGAAGCGCACCAGTTTCTGCTGCACGCGCTGATGGATAGGATTGAAGCGGGGAGCTAGCGTTCTGGGTAAAATTCGGACATTTCCTCCTTCACCCGCGGAGGTTAATGAGCTTCGCAACCACGGCTATGGGGTTTTGCGGATTTTCCAGTCGAAGCAGTTTGTCCGTTCGCAGTTGGATCACTTCGGTCCACTGGGGATGGGGAAGAATATAGAACTGTTCCTTCTGAATGGCATCGAAGACCGCGTCAGCGACTTCGAGGGGAGGCATGCTTACCTCGATGGCGGCCTTGAATGCGGCCAGACCGGCTTGCATTTCCGGAGTCATCTTGACCGGTTCGTTACGCAGCTCCGCGGGCCTGTTACGCTCGGCGTCAGCGATATTTGTCCGCACCAGCCCCGGGCAGAGGACCGACACCTTGACGAGCGAGTTCCGTTGTTGAAGCGCTAAGTACAGGCATTCTGAGAGGGCTACCACCGCGTGCTTCGTCACCGCGTAAGGAGCGGAGCCGCCACCGACGATGAGCCCGGCGGTCGAGGACGTATTGATGATATGGCACTCCGTATTCTGTGCAAGCATGAGCGGCGTGAACACCTTGGCCCCATGGATCACGCCCCATAAGTTAACGCCAATTACCCACTCCCAATCGTTCCATGTTGCCTCCCACGGTGCCCCACCGGCAGCGACCCCGGCGTTGTTGAACAGCAAGTGCACCTGGCCAAATGCATCGACCGCTCGGCGAGCCAGCAATTCGACGTCACTCCGTTTCGAGACGTCGGTTCTCACACCAAGCACAGTTCCGCCCCGGGTTTTCAATTCGGTTTCTGCCTTGGTGAGATTAGCATCATCGACGTCGGCGAGGACGACTTTCATGCCCTCGCTAACACACCGTTCCGCTATCGCGCGTCCGATACCGCTCGCCGCTCCAGCAATCACCGCGACTTTGCCTTGGAATGCTTTCATTCCGTCCTCCCGTGGTTATTGCAGTTTACTCCAGTGTCCTGAGTCAGGCCACCAGCGTGGCGCGGGCCACAGCCTGCGATGTCGGGATTCTTGCGCGCTGTGCTGGACGAAGACGCGTCGAGACGAGCCTCGATGCGGCACGCACGAGTGCGTGCGCCACAAGCGCAGACTCACCCCAATCCCGCGATCTCCCCATACAGCGGTTTTAGCGCCGGATAGAACGCCTGGTACACGCGGTGGGCTCTCGCGTAGAAGGCTGCATCGGCGTCGACAGGCGCGACGGATTCGGTTTCGCGGATGACCGCGCGGCAGACTTCGGGGACGCTGGCGTAGGCGCCGGTGCCGGCCAGGGCCAGCAGGGCGGCGCCGTAAGCGGAGCCTTCCTGGGTTTCGAGCGTGACCACACGGTGGTTGAAAATCGACGCCAGCAGGCCGCGCCAGAAGGGGCTCTGCGCGCCGCCGCCGGAAGCGCGCACGGACGCGACCGGCACGCCGAGCGACTCGACGATTTCCAGACAGTCGCACAAGCTGTAAGACACGCCTTCGATGACGGCACGGATCAAGTCGGCGCGCTTGTGGCCGGCGGTGAGGCCGATCCAGCCGCCGCGGGCCGCGGCATCCAGATGCGGCGTGCGCTCCCCCATCAGATAAGGCAGCCAGAACAGGCCGTTGGCGCCGCGCGGCGATTGGGCGGCCTCGGCGGTGAGCGCGTCGTAAGATGCGCCAGGGGCGAGCTGGTTGCGGAACCATTGCAGGCTGAGGCCCGCGCCTTGCGTGACGCCCATCACGTGCCACTTACCCGGGACGGCGTGGCAGAAGGTGTGGACGCGGCCGGACGGGTCGTACGCCACCTGCTCCATGTGGGCGAAGACCACGCCGGAGGTGCCGATGGTGCAGGAGACGATGCCGGGTTCGACGATGCCGTTGCCAACGGCGCTGGAAGCCTGGTCGCCGCCGCCGCCCACCACAGGGGTTCCGGCGGCGAGGCCGGTCAACGCGGCCGCTTCCGCGCTGACTACGCCGGTGACTTCTTTCGATTCATAACAGCGCGGCAGAATGGCGCGGTCGAGGCCTAAGCCATGCATCATCTCCATCGACCAGCGGCGGTTCACAACGTCGAACAGCGCGGTGCCGGAGGCATCGGACACTTCGGTCGCGTAATCGCCGGTGAGGCGGAAACGCACGTAGTCCTTGGGGAGCAGCACCTGGCGGACGCGCGCGAAGTTCTCCGGCTCATGATCGCGCACCCAGAGCAGCTTGGGCAGCGTGAAGCCGGTGAGCACGGGATTGGCGATGTATCTGAGAATGGCTTCGCGCCCGAGCTTGGCGTTGACGGCGTCCACCTGCGGCTGCGAACGCTGGTCGCACCAGATCAGCGACGGGCGGATCACCCGGCCGTCGCGGTCGAGGATGACCAGGCCGTGCATTTGGCCGGAGAGACCGATGCCTTTGACCTGGCTACCGGAGACTTTGGCGGCGGCGAGCGCCTGGCGGATGGCCGAGACGGCGGCGTCCCACCAGTTCTGCGGGCGCTGTTCCGCCCATAGCGGGCGGGCCATCGTCATGTCCTCGTGAGGAGCGGTGCAACCGGCGCGGACCACGCCGTGCTCATCCACCAGCAGGGCGCGCGAGCCCCCGGTGCCGATATCGATGCCGAGCCACATAGTAAGAGACTATAGTGGCACGGCGCGGGGCTCGATGGGAGACGGATGCCCCGAGAAGTCAGGAGTCAGAAGACGGAATGGGGCCGGAATAACGGTCAAAAGCGTACTCCACCAACGGTGCCGGAAATCCAGGCGCTATACTGTTGGGCGAAAGCGCGCATGCGGCTCCAGGTCCCTATCGCTCGATGCTGTCTGGCGGCGATCGTGTGCGGCGCCGCGCCTGGTGCGTTGGCGCTCGATCCGTTCCGGAGCCTGACGCAGTATTCGCGCACGGTCTGGACCCAGGCCGACGGGCTGCCGCAGGACACCGTACGCGCCATCACGCAGACCGCCGACGGATACTTGTGGCTGGGGACCGAAGAAGGGCTGGCGCGTTTCGATGGGTACGAATTCACCATCTTCGACAAACGCGACGGCGACCTGCCGTCGAATTACATCACCGCGCTGGCGGCAACCGCGGATGGGGCATTGTGGATCGGCACCGTAGCCGGGCTCACCGAGTACCGCGACAAGCGATTTCGCACGTTCACGACCAGGCACGGTCTGCCCGACGACTCCATCACGAGTCTCTTCGCCGATCACCAAGGCGCGCTCTGGATTGTAGCCGGCAAATTCCTGAGCCGCTTTGAGAATGGACGCTTCACCAACTACGCGCCCGACCAGGAGCTACCGGTCACTGCGGCGCGGGCGGTCGTGGAGGACCGCCGCCACCAGCTTTGGGTAGGCGGCATGAACGGCGTAGGGCGTTTGTCGGCCCAGGGGTTTACGCTGGCGATCGGGGAAGCGCAGTTGGCGGGACGGTTCGTCACCTGTATGGTGGCGGGCGCCGACGGCACCGTGTGGATCGGCTCCAGCGGCGGCGTGCTGGCGATTTCGCCCGAAGGCGCTGTGCGCAGCTACCGGACGGCCGAGGGATTGCCCGATCCGATGGTGCGCGCCCTGTGGTGCGATCGCTACGGCTCCATTTGGGCCGGGACCAACCGCGGCGTGGCGCGCTTCAACGGCCACCGGTTCACGGCCGCGCTGGCGGAGACCGGAGTGGTTTCCGTGCGCTCGATTGCCGGCGACCGCGAGGGCAACCTGTGGGTGGGAGACAACTCGGGTCTGAGCCGGCTGCGCGACGAGGTGTTCACCGTGTACGGCCGAAGCGAAGGATGGCCGAGCGTCAATCCCACCACGGCGTTTCAAGATCGCGCCGGGCGCGTGTGGGTGGGATTCCACGAGAGCGGGTTGATGCTGGCTGCCGGCGGCGAGCGGAGGGTTTATACTGCGCGCGACGGGCTGCCCGACAACCAGATTTATTCCATCCGCGAAACCCACTTGGGCGACCTGCTGATTGGAACGCGCAACGGCCTGGCCGTCATGCATGGCGATTCTTTCCGTGTCTACCGGCCAGAGGACCAGCTCCACCGCTTCAACGTGTATGACGCATTGGAGGACGGCGCGGGACGGATTTGGCTGGCTACGCCGGCGGGCCTGGAACGGGGCGACGGCGGCCGCTTCGAGATCGTCCAGCCCGGCGAACCGGTGCCCAACGGGTTGCTGGTGACGCTGTGCCTGGGCCAGGATGGGGCGGTGTGGGCCGGCACGTCGGGCAAGGGTCTCTGGCGCGTCCGCGGCGAGGAGCGGCGCCAGTTCACCAGCGCCGACGGGCTTTCCAACGACGCCGTGCGCTCGATTTACCGGGACCCCGACGGCACGTTGTGGATCGGCACGTTCGGCGGCGGTCTGAATTCGTTTCGCGACGGCCGGTTCGTGCGATACACCGAGAAGGATGGGCTGCTGAGCGATAACGTGGCCAAGATCATCGACGATGGCGCGTCGCTCTGGCTGGCCACCACGCGGGGTATTTGCCACGTGCCGAAGAGCCAGTTGCGCGAGTTCGCGGCGGGCCTGCGGAAGACGCTGGAGCCGGTGAACTACGGCGTGGCGGACGGCCTGCGCAGCGCGCAATGCGCGCCCGAATACCCGGCCAGCGCGGGCGGGGTGCGCCTGCGCGAGGGCGCCATCTGGTTCCCGACCGCCGGCGGGATGGCGGTCTACGATCCGCGGGACGCGCCGCGTGCTCGCGTCGCGCCGGTAGTGCACGTGGTGGAGATTACGGCGGGCGGTGCGCCGGTGGACCTGAGCCGGCCGGCCAGGCTGGCGCCGGGCGCGGACCGGTTGCAAGTGCGTTATACCGCGCTGCATTTCAGCGCGCCGGAGCGGGTGCAGTATTGGTACAAGCTGGAAGGCCTGGACCGCGATTGGGTGCGCGCCGGCAGCCGGCGCCTGGCCAATTACAACAGTCTGCCGCACGGGAGCTATCGCTTCGTGGTGCGCGCCCAGGTTCCCAGTGCGCCCGCGGCCGAGGCGTCCTACGCCTTCGTGCTGCTGCCGCATTATTACGAAACGGCGTGGTTCCGCGTGTTGGCGGTGGCGCTGCTCGGCGGGCTGGTGTGGCTTGGGTTCCTGGTGCGCGTGCGGCAGATCGGGTCGCGCTTCGCGCTGGTGCTGGAGGAGCGCGCGCGGCTGGCGCGGGAAATCCACGATACGCTGGCGCAAGGGT
Organism: Bryobacteraceae bacterium; assembly: GCA_049511495.1. GTDB lineage: Bacteria > Acidobacteriota > Terriglobia > Bryobacterales > Bryobacteraceae > Bog-375. Next base: position 25,440 of record JBEKXZ010000022.1, read on the forward strand.
TCGTGGGGATTTCGTCGCAACTCGACGCGGTCGCCATGTGCATGCCGGAGAACGACTCGCCGGCGCGCCAGTATCTGGAGATGGCTCGGCGCATGGCGCGCCACAGCCTGACCGAAGCGCGCCGCTCGATGATGGACCTGCGGGCGTCCGTGCTGGAGGATCGGGACCTGGCGGCGGCGCTCGAAGCGGGCGCGCGCGCGTGGACGGCGGGTCAGGCGGTGGAGATGTCGGTAGAGGCGAGCGGCGACCGGCAGCCGCTTCCCCAGGAAATGGAGCAGCAGTTGTTGCGCATCACGCAGGAGGCGGTCGCCAACATTATGAAACATGCCAACGCCAGCCGGATTGGTATCAAACTGGAACGGGAGCCTAAGAGCCTGCGTCTGCGGATTGTGGACAACGGGCGGGGTTTCGAGGAGCGCGACGCGTTTGCCGCGCACGAGGGCCACTTCGGGCTGATCGGCATGCGCGAGCGCGCCGAACGGCTGGGAGGCGAGTTGCGTCTGGCCAGCCAGCCGGGCGCAGGGACCGAAGTCGAGGTGAGCGTGCCATTGCCATGAGCGAACCGATTCGCATTCTGGTGGCCGAAGACCACCTGGTGGCGCGGGTGGGCGTCACCACCATCGTCAACATGCAGCCGGACATGCAAGTGGTGGCCGAGGCGTCCAACGGGCAGCAGGCGGTGGAACTGTACCGGCAGCACCGGCCGGACGTGACGCTGCTCGACCTGCGCATGCCGGTCATGGGAGGCGTGGAAGCGGCGAACGCCATTCGCGCCGAGTTTCCCAAGGCGCGCATGATTGCGCTGACCACTTACGGCGGCGACGAAGACATCCGGCGCGCGATGGCGGCAGGCGTGCAGGCGTACCTCACCAAGGACGTGCTGCACGATGAACTGCTCAAGGCGATCCGCGCCGTCCACGCCGGTAACACCTATCTGCCGTCGGCGGTGGCTGCGGCGCTGACGGCGCAGATGCCGCGTCCCGATCTGAGCGGGCGCGAACTGGAAGTCCTCGGCCTAATCGTGCAAGGCCTGGCCAACAAGCAGATCGCTTACAGCCTGGGGATCGCGGAGCACACCGTAAAGAACCACGTGAAGAGCATTCTCGGCAAGTTGGGCGCGCAGGACCGCACGCAGGCGGCGACGGTGGCCATCCAGCGCGGGATCATACACCTGTGAGGGCCCATCCGGGGGTGAAAACGTGCGTAATCGCCGCAGCGGCTGATCGGCGCGGCGGGCCCGGAAGGCGTAGGAAGCGGATGAACGCAAAGAACCCCGGGAGGGCGTAAGAGCTTCCCGCCGGTAGAACTCTTACGCCTCCCACAGGGCTATGTTGGTTGCGACCTGGATCCACGGCTCTCTATCGCCCTCCGGGCATAGATGATGTTGCAAGGGCGGCGGCTACCGCCTCGCCATGGTGACCTTGGGAACGGCGAGGTATCCGGTTACTTCATCCTTCTTGACATTGTTCACGACAATTTCATAGGGCTGGCGATTGCCGGCCACGTACAGTTGCACCGGCTCGTTGATGGTTCGGTCCTTTTTCTCCACCCGCTTGTCGTCCGCCACTACATCCAGCGTGAACCGGTTCCTCTTCGGATCGGCCTTGGCGAGTTGCAATTGAATGCCGCCGATTTTTTGCGCGGTGCTGCTCCTCTTCAGATCGAATTCCAGATAGTTGCGGTCGCCCAACTCTCGCAACTCAGCCAGCTCCTTGGAATTGGTGGCGATCAGGCCGCTCATCACGCCCATGTCGCCGGTAACCCGCTTCAGCTCGGAACCGTGCTGTTCGAGCACCGACTGGGCGCTCTTGACGTCTCCCATGACGCCGCTGACATCGCCGCTAATCTGTTCGAGCTTCGAGTTGGCGGTGTTGCAGCCGGACATGCAAGTGGTGGCCGAGGCGTCCAACGGGCAGCAGGCGGTCCTTTGCGCCACGCGAAAAAGATGGCCCCTTCTTGCGCCTCGGCATCGTTTTAGGGCGAAGAAACCTACAATGGTGCCGAGGTATATCACCGCAGGCGGCTCTGGGACAACGACTTCGAATAGGTATGGGGTATCGAAGTACGGAACACCCATTTCATATGTTGTGGCATCGAGGTATTCGAAAGACGACGCCGGAGCGAATGCAGAGTCAATAGTACCGCAGGGAGGTGTAGCATATAGAGCGGCCCCAACAGTTCCAACCGACGTCGCTATTATCGAAGAAGGCAAAGCGCCCACCCACCCTTGTCCAACGTTGGTTTGCGCCGAGTCGAGCGTGATGAAATAATTACCGGGGTAAAGCTCTAGATCCAGCGGAATAGACACCCAATCACCAGTGATTTGCTGTTGTGCGTTGAGAGCACCGCCGCTGTTAGGAAAGGTGGCGCTCGCCTCTAAAATTACATTTGAGTCGCTAGCACCAGGATCGATGTCATTTGTGAGCCAGAAGTTAAATTGGTCAGTGCCGTAGCCACTCATGAAGAGAAGAACATCGTTGACGTAAATTGGTTGAGCAATTGAGAATTCTTGCGAAAGAACCTGATAGCTCGCAACCGACGCTTCAAAATACCCAGGCATAGTCGCACCGAGCTCGACAACGTCCCCTTTGGCAGGAGCGCATACTGCCAGCGCCACACAGCCCATTAAACCGGGGGACCATGCTGTTATTCCGCAGCTAAACATTTGCCTTCCCCCAGTCATTCAGTTTACCCCTGAACTCACCGATTCAGACTGATGTTTTCACCTTTTTGTCTTCTCGAATTATACTAGCCGTAATGAACCTCGGCGCTGGAGAAAGTCGGCGGACCAGAGCTTCCATCCGGGTGCTTGATCGTAGCTGTCAGTCGCCATCTCGTTGCTGTGATCGACGGCGCTATCCACGACACCCACGACCCCTCACGCGGCGGAACGCGATGCGCGTATGATGGCTACTTCAGCAAAGAGAGCGTTTCGTAAAGGGTGGAACTGTACCGGCAGCACCGGCCGGACGTGACGCTGCTCGACCTGCGCATGCCGGTCATGGGAGGCGTGGAAGCGGCGAACGCCATTCGCGCCGAGTTTCCCAAGGCGCGCATGATTGCGCTGACCACTTACGGCGGCGACGAAGACATCCGGCGCGCGATGGCGGCAGGCGTGCAGGCGTACCTCACCAAGGACGTGCTGCACGATGAACTGCTCAAGGCGATCCGCGCCGTCCACGCCGGTAACACCTATCTGCCGTCGGCGGTGGCTGCGGCGCTGACGGCGCAGATGCCGCGTCCCGATCTGAGCGGGCGCGAACTGGAAGTCCTCGGCCTAATCGTGCAAGGCCTGGCCAACAAGCAGATCGCTTACAGCCTGGGGATCGCGGAGCACACCGTAAAGAACCACGTGAAGAGCATTCTCGGCAAGTTGGGCGCGCAGGACCGCACGCAGGCGGCGACGGTGGCCATCCAGCGCGGGATCATACACCTGTGAGGGCCCATCCGGGGGTGAAAACGTGCGTAATCGCCGCAGCGGCTGATCGGCGCGGCGGGCCCGGAAGGCGTAGGAAGCGGATGAACGCAAAGAACCCCGGGAGGGCGTAAGAGCTTCCCGCCGGTAGAACTCTTACGCCTCCCACAGGGCTATGTTGGTTGCGACCTGGATCCACGGCTCTCTATCGCCCTCCGGGCATAGATGATGTTGCAAGGGCGGCGGCTACCGCCTCGCCATGGTGACCTTGGGAACGGCGAGGTATCCGGTTACTTCATCCTTCTTGACATTGTTCACGACAATTTCATAGGGCTGGCGATTGCCGGCCACGTACAGTTGCACCGGCTCGTTGATGGTTCGGTCCTTTTTCTCCACCCGCTTGTCGTCCGCCACTACATCCAGCGTGAACCGGTTCCTCTTCGGATCGGCCTTGGCGAGTTGCAATTGAATGCCGCCGATTTTTTGCGCGGTGCTGCTCCTCTTCAGATCGAATTCCAGATAGTTGCGGTCGCCCAACTCTCGCAACTCAGCCAGCTCCTTGGAATTGGTGGCGATCAGGCCGCTCATCACGCCCATGTCGCCGGTAACCCGCTTCAGCTCGGAACCGTGCTGTTCGAGCACCGACTGGGCGCTCTTGACGTCTCCCATGACACCGCTGACATCGCCGCTAATCTGTTCGAGCTTCGAGTTGGCGGTGTTGGTGGCCTGCTTCAACTCATCCAGTTGGTCTGCCACCTGCTGTTGCGCCTCGTGCTGCGCCTCCTGCTCGGCCTTGGTTTCCCGGGCGATCCTGGCGGCCAGGCTGGCATTGGTCTGACGCAAATCGGCCTTGGCTTGCTCCGCGGCCGCCATGGCGGAATCATGCGCGTCCCGGGCGACGGATTCCAGGCGCTGGCTGCTTGCCGCATCCTTCTGCGCGATCAGGTCGCCCAGCTTGGCGATCTGCACCGCGGTAGCGTCCCTCTGCTGAACGACGCGGACTCCGAGCTGGTGGATGTTCACGAAGAGAACCGCGTTGGCCGCCAGAGCAAGCGCAGTTGCGGTATACCAAAAAAGGTTCCCTCTCCCGGGCCGGGGCGACCTGCCCTCGGTTGGCTTATCCTCAAACTTGCCGCTTTCTATCGTCATAACTTACTTACCCTCCTGGGCGGGCCGCATCAACGTGTCTCGCCACTTGGCAACATACTGAGCACCTTGTCTGCCACGCCGGTTACGGAACTGAGAACATGGGAGATGTGTTAATTCAACCTCTTTGTGTGCCTCACCTAACGAGGCCGGGCGAGTAATTTTTTCACGAATCCGAGCGACCTGGAGAGCCGTGGCATACATCCGCGCATAAGTAAAGGGACATAGCGATCAACAAATAGTCATCAGATAGGACTGGATCAGTCGAGGTGCGACTGGTATCCGGGCGTTTTAAATTAGCGCGAGACGGGCGTTTTAATTCTCGGCGTTAATCGAGATAGCCAGGACATCGATTCCTCCTGTCCGGAACTCTGTGACAACGGCGGTCGCCACTCCTACGCCTGCTCCAGAACCGCGTCCACCGCCGCCGTGATCGAGCGCCAGCGGATGAGCTCGCCTTCCAATTGCTTTCGCCCGGCGGCGGTGATGTCATACGTCCGCGCGCGGCGATTGCTTTGGGTGGTGGCCCACTTCGCCTTGATCCAGCCGGCCTCTTCCATGCGATGGAGCGCCGGATAGAGCGAGCCCTCCTCGACCCGCAGAATGTCCTCCGACATGGCTTCGATCCGGAGGGCAATGCCATAGCCGTGGAGCGGCCCGCGGCGGGCGAGAATCTTCAATACCAGCAGCGGGAGCGATCCCTGTAACGCGTCCTGTCGCGCCATACAAAGACTCCTTAATAAGATATCTTATTATTGCGCCGGAGCGGCGCGGTGGTCAAGTGCGCGCGCTTCAGGTGCGCGACGCAAGAAGGGATCTTACGTTCCAACGCCGGGCGTGAATCAAGCTCCGCAGTAGAGTAAGTCCAGGCCCGCACGGAACGCAAGACGTTCCGCCAGCACCGTTCCGCCGCGTCTCGGGGCTGGGAGGCGTCGCCATGGGCACCACATCCCAGGCGTCCCTTTCGGCCGGCGCTATACTGAAGAAAAACGGCCGCTACCTTTTTTGTTACTGGATGCGCGGCCGGCGCATCTTAACTGTAAAGGGGGGCGTGGAAACTTCCATGAATGCTCACAACGGGTCCATTGCGGCAGCGGCGGCCGAAGCTACGCCGTCTTCGTCATACAAAATCTTCCACCGCGTGGTGGACTGGATCACCAACGACCGCGTGCAGCTCATCAACGTCACCGACCGGATCAATGACATCGTGCGGAAGAGCGGCGTCTGCGACGGCATCGTTCACTTGCAATCGCTGCACACGACGACAGCCGTCTTCCTGAACGAGTGGCAGGACGCCCTGCTGGCCGACGTACGCACGGTCCTGGAAGACCTGGTGCGCCGCGACGGCGATTGGCGGCACAACGATCCGCGTTACAGCGATTGCGATCGCCGGAACGCCGATTCGCATCTGCGCGGCATGCTGATGGGGCAAGCGCTTTCCTTGCAGGTGCGCAATTCCGCCGTGCTGCTGGGCACCTGGCAGAGCATCATTCTGGCGGAATTCGACGGCCCGCGCAGCCGCACCATGTCGGTTCAGGTGTCCGGCATCTGATCATGCCCAAGCGCTTCACCCTGACCGAGGCCGAGCGTCTGCTGTCGCGGGTGGAGCCATTGCTGCGGAGTGCCATCGACCTCAAGAGCGATCTCGAGCAGGCGCAGGGCGAACTCATCGAGTATCGCGAACGCGTGGCCCTGATGGGCGGCGTGAACCTGGACCGCGGACGCGTCAGCGCGGTTCGGACGCGGAGCGAAACGGCGGCCTCCCATCTGCGCGCCGCCATCGAGCAGGTGCAGAACCTGGGCTGCGTGATCAAAGACCTGGACACCGGCCTGGTGGACTTCCCAACCCTGCTGCGCGGCGATGAAGTCTACCTGTGCTGGCGGCTCGGCGAGCCGGGCATCGGCTTCTGGCACGGCGTGGATGAAGGGTTTCGCGGCCGCAAGCCGGTGGACCGCGATTTTCTCGACAACCATCGCGGCGACTGAACGGGCCGCGACTCAACAAATGCTCCGCGGAAGCCAAGAAACCGAAATCAAGCTGGCGGCGCCGGACGTGGCGGCCGCGCGGCGCCTGCTGCGCAAGGCCGGATTTCGTGTAGCGCGCCGCCGCGTCTTCGAAGCCAACACGGTCTTCGATACGGCGGAGCGCGGCCTGCGCCAGGCGAACCTTCTGCTGCGCGTGCGCGAGACTCCTGGCGCGGACACCTTCACCTTTAAGGGCGCACCGCTGGCGGCCAAACACAAAACCCGCGAGGAACTGGAAGTCACTCTCTCGAGCGCCGTCACATGCGGCCTGATTCTCCAGCGCCTCGGTTATCAGCCGGCGTTTCGTTACGAAAAGTACCGCACCGAATTCCGCCTTCCCGGCACTTCCGGCGTGGCGACGCTGGATGAAACGCCGATCGGCGTCTACCTGGAACTGGAAGGCAGCCCGCGCTGGATCGACCGGATGGCCCGGCGCCTGGGCTTTTGCGAGCAGGATTACATCACCGCGAGCTATGGGCGCCTCTACTTGGATTGGTGCGCCTCGCGCAAGGTCGCGCCGGGCCACATGGTTTTCCGATAGGGCGCGCGCACGGAACCTAATGTCTTGCCTTGGCGCGTACCAAAGCATCGGCCACGGATGAACGCGGGTGAACGCGGTGCTGGGGCGGTCCTGCGAAGCCCCCGGTGAGTTGCACTTGGCAGGGCGTTTTATGCGTTCAGGGGGCTGGCGGATCTGCTGAATGTTTCTATCCGTTTGTACGCTTCTCGGAAACCGACTCCCTATTTTTCTTTGATCACCCTACAGCCCGGCCCGCTTCCACAACTCGTCCACCTTTTTCTTCACGCCGGCGGACATTTCGATCAGCCCCGGCCATGGCCGCGTAAAGCCCTCGGTGGGCCATTTGCAGGTGGCGTCGATGCCCATCTTCGAACCGTAGTCCGGCAAACGGCTCGCATGATCGAGCGAATCCACGGGGCCCATCGCGAATTCAATATCGCGCTCGGGATCGATAGCGTTGAGCGCCTTCCAGGCGACCTCGCTCGAGTTCTGCACGTCGACGTCCTCATCCACCACCACGATGACTTTCGAAAACATGGCCTGGCCGGTGCCCCAGATGGAGTGCATCACTTTGCGCGCGTGGCCGGGGTACGACTTGCGGATGGACACCAGGATCAGGTTGTGGAAGATGCCTTCGGCCGGCATTGCAATGTCGCGCACTTCCGGCAGTTGCAGCCGCATCAGCGGCAGGAAAATGCGTTCGATGGCCTTGCCCATGTAATAGTCTTCCATGGGAGGCGGCCCCACGATGGTGGTCGCGTAAATCGGCTTTTCGCGGTGAGTAATGGCAGTCAGGTGGAAAACCGGGTACTGGTCTTCCAGCGAATAAAAACCGGTGTGATCACCAAACGGCCCTTCGGTGCGCAGCTCGCCCAACTCCACGTATCCTTCGAGCACGATTTCGGCCTGCGCCGGCACTTCCAGGTCCGAAGTCTGGCACTTCACCATCTCCACAGGGCTTTGGCGCAGGAAGCCGGCGATCGTCATCTCGTCCAGATCGGGCGGCAGCGGCAGGATCGCCGAGTACATGCTCACCGGGTCGGCGCCAATCGCCACCGCGACATCCATGCGCGTCTGCCCGTGATGGCGCATCCGGCGGTAGTGCTCGGCGCCTTGCTTGTGGGTCTGCCAGTGCATGCCGGCTGTGACGTCGTCGTAGACCTGCATGCGATACATGCCGCAGTTGCGTTTGCCCGTATCGGGATTGCGCGAAAACACCATCGGCAGCGTGATGAAGCGGCCGCCGTCTTCAGGCCAGCATTTCAGAATCGGGAACTGGGCGAGCGACATGCCCGAGGTGCGCACCACTTCCTGGCACGGTCCTTTGGGAACGATCTTGGGAAAGAACGCGCCCATCTCGGCCAGCTTGGGCAGCATTTTGAGCTTGCCGATCAGGCCTTCCGGCATGCGCATCTCGAGGAACTCGACGATGCGCGCGGCGATCTCTTCCACTGAATCCACTTCCAGCGCGATTTCCATCTTGCGCAGGGAAGCGTAGGCGTTGATGAGCACCGGCACATCCGAGCCGGTGGGCCTTTCGAACAGCAGCGCCGGCCCGCCCCGCTTCACCGCGCGGTCGGCGAACTCGGTGATCTCGAGCACCGGGTCCACTTCGAAGGGAATGCGCCTCAGTTCGCCATTGCGCTCGAGCGCCGCAATGAACTCGCGCAGATCTTTATAAGCCATGGTTTAAGTTTGAGTGTACCGTGTGAGGCATGTCCCCGACTGGCCCAGGGGTAGCCCGGCGCCGAAAGCGATGAGCGAGCCAGTAGCAAAGCGCTGTAGGCCGCGACAGCCAAGACGGGCTGTCGGGGAACCGTTTTCCGCCCATGAGCCGCTACCCAAGTGGCGCAGGCAAGCCTACCAGCCCTTCCTGCCTGGATCGGATCGCCCGGTTACGCAAAGAGATGGCACAGCACCCGGAACTTCCGGCAGAATGCGAGGGCAAAATCACGGATTCTCAGCGCGTCCGCGCTGCCACCGCTTGAGAAAATGTAGAAACTCCAGCAGCCGGCATGCCCAGGGCTTGCCCCCGAGCCTGAAGCCGCGGCTCCGGTTAGCTATTTATCGCGGGAGCGGTGCGGTAGGCCAGGTCGAGCAGCTCGACGACGTGCATGACGCGCTGACGGTTGCCGTGGAGTCTAACGCCAGCTTCGAGTTGCAGTTCGCAGCCGGGGTTGGCGGTGGCGATGATGGTGGCGTGTGTGCGGTTCACCGCCTCCATTTTATGCGCCAGTATCCGCAACGACATTTGGTTCTGTACGATGTTGTAGGAGCCGGCGCTGCCGCAGCAGATATCGGCGTCGGCCATTTCCTGTAGCGTGATGCCGGGGATGGCGGCAAGCAGCTTGCGGGGTGCGCCGCGGATGCGCTGGCCGTGGGCGAGGTGGCACGCGTCCTGGTAGGTCACCACCGCATCCACCACGCCCATTTGCGGATTTAACTCGATGGAGCCGAGGAATTCGGTGATGTCGCGGACCTGGGCCGCGAATTGTTGCGCAGCGGTTGCGTAAACCGGATCGCCGGCAAGCAACTCGCCATATTCCTTGAGCATGGTGCCGCAGCCGGCGGAGTTGCTGACGATCGCGTCAAAAGCGCCGCCGTGGAGGGCATCGATGTTGCGGCGGGCCAGCGCGCGGGCCTCGCCGGAGAGACCGGAATGGAGATGCAGCGCACCGCAGCAGCCTTGCCCGGCGGGCACCACCACTTCGCAGCCGTTGCGCTGGAGCACGCGCACGCTGGCTTCATGCAGGCGGGCGAAAGAAACGTTGGCGACGCAACCGGAGAGGAAGGCCACGCGGTGGCGGCGCACGCCCTCGGCGGGAAATGTTTTGCCGGTCTGGGAAAAGAAGAACGGAGGGTCGGCCGAAGGAGCGAGCTGCGCTACGTCTCCCACTCGCCCGAGCATCCTCATCAGGCCCAGGGCGCGCGCCAGGGTTTTCAGGCCGCTGACTTCATACAAGTAGAGCAAAGTGCCGGCGATAGAGAGCAGGGCGCGCGACTGAATGAGCTGGCCAAACAGAAACGCGCGGAGCCAGCGGGCGGCGTGGCCGCGCGGAATGCGCGCTTCGATTTCGGCGCGGGCATGTTCGACCATGCGGCCGTAGGGCACCCCGGAAGGGCAGGCGGATTCGCAGCCGCGGCAGGCCAGGCAGAGGCCGATGTGTTCGAGGTAAGCCGCGGTGATGGGCGCGCCCTCGGAGACCTGTACCATTTGATAAACGCGGCCGCGCGGCGAATCCATCTCGAGGCCCAGTTCGCGGTAGGTGGGGCAGGCGTTCAGGCATAGGCCGCAGTGGATGCACTTATCGAGATCGAACTGGCTGGGCCCGGCGGCGCGTGGGTCAGAGACGATGGTAGAGTCGGCCACGGTTTAACACGTTGGACGGATCAAACAGAGCTTTGAGCCGCCGCATAGTTTCGAAATCGGCGCCGGGAGCGGGCCACAATTCGAGCTCGGATTTGCGCGCCTCGGGCGCGAACTCGATGACTGCTTTCAGACCCAGCCCGGCCACGTCCGCGAGGTATCGGGCGGCGGAGCCGGTCTCATCAAAGTACATATAGCAGACGCCCGAGCCGGCGCGAGCCACGGCCGGAACGGTGAGCGGCGCCATACATTTCTCGAGATCCGTTAGCGTAGCGGAGACGCGCACCACCGCGCCATCGAGATGGGCGGCCAGAAAGTGCGGCGTGAAATCTTCCACCTGGCGCCAGAACTCCTCGTGGGGCGCCCCTTCGAGCGCTTGCGCATCGCCCAGTGAGGCCAGGTCGCGCTGGTAGCGGTCCACGGCGGTCTGATTGCCGGCGGCGCGCACGGCCAGAATCCAGGCGGGGCTGCCGTGAACCCCGGCGGGCGGATTGAACAGGTCGATGGCGGCGGGCTGCAGCACGCTCGCCAGCAGCCGGGCGCGGGCCTCGAAAGCGGTCTTGGAATCGGCGAAGGAAAGCAGCATGGTGCGCTCGACTTCGGGCATGGGCTGGACTTTGAAATTGACCACCGCGATGGCGGCCAGCGTGCCGAAGGAGCCGATCATGAGCTTGGCCATATCGAGGCCGGCCACGTTCTTAACTACCATGCCACCGGACTGCACGATTCTACGGGCGAGCGTGACGAAGCACATGCCGATGACCATGTCGCGCGCGGTGCCGTAACGGCGGCGGCGCGGACCGCTCGAGTTGGAGGCAACCACGCCGCCCACGGTGGCTTGTTCGGCGAATGGCGGATCGAGCGGCACCATCTGCCGGTTCTGGCGAAGCAGGGCGGTGAATTCGCGCCAGGGAAGGCCTGCCTCCACGCTGACGGTGAGATCGCGGGGCTCGTATTCGAGCACGCGGTGAAGCGCGGCGGTGGTGACCGTTTCGTCGGCGCAGGCAACCGGGCCCGCCATCAGGCGCTTGCTGCCATTGCCTTCGAGGCAAATGGTGCGCAGGTGGCGCGCGGCGCGGCTGAGCGCCTCGGCGAGATCGTCTGGGGTCTCTGGGGTATGCAGCATGCCGTTCGACACCGGCTCGAGAAGCCGGGCCATACATTTTCGAGCCCGGCTAGAAGATAATGATAAGCCATGGCGAGTCTATATGCCGGGACGTCCGGCTTTGCGTATCCGGCGTGGAAGCCGGATTTCTATCCGGCCAAGCTGCCGCCAAAGGATTTTCTGAAGCACTATGCCACGCGGCTGCGTGCGGTGGAAATCAATTACACATTCCGGCGTTTGCCGGCCGTGACGACGCTGGCGGCATGGGTGGAAGCGACGCCGCCGGGGTTCGTCTTCGCCGTCAAGGCGAACATGCGGATCACCCACATCCTGCGGCTGAAGAACGCGGGCCAGGCGACGGAGATTTTCCTCAAGGCGATTGACCCGCTGCGATCGGCGCGGCGGCTGGGGCCGATTCTGTTTCAATTGCCGCCGCAACTGAAGCGGAACGACGAGCTGCTCGCCGGCTACTTGGAAACGCTACCCACGGACCTGCGCTATGCGTTCGAGTTCCGGCACCCCTCGTGGCTAGTGGAGGAAGTGTACGCAGAGTTGCGCCGCCGCAACATCTCGCTGTGCGTAGCCGAATCGGAGAAGTTGGAAGTGCCGGAAGTGATCACGGCCGATTTCGTTTACTATCGCCTGCGAAAGCCGGATTATAGCGAGGCCGATGTAGCTGCGATGGCCGCGCGTTCGAAGGAGTTACTCGCCACCGGCCGGGACTTATACGTGATGTTCAAGCACGAAGACACGCCGGCGGGAGCGTTGAACGCGGAGATGTTGCTGAGGTGGGTGGGGTAGGGGGGACGCAGCGCCTCGGTCCAAGGATTTGCGGAACGAGCGCGAGGGGGTATCATTAGCTTTCTACGTTATGACAAAATCTCGCGAGGACCGTGTTGCGAATCTCCTCTTGGCGCTGAAGCTGATGACCGAGGATGTAGGGGAGAATGCCCTGTATCGCACTGACATCGCGGTCGACTCGGAGCGCTATAGACAGGTTTACGGGACAACATGGAAGGAGCTGCTTGACCGAGGGCTTATTGAGTACTTCTGCCTCGATACCTATCACCTGACGCCAACCGGTTGGGGAAAAGGGGTCCAGCTCTTGAAGCTCAACGAAGATGCGACGTTCGGCCAGAAAATGTCGAAGGTGGCTGCGACTCTGAAAGATCAGGTGAAGGGGCGAAGAGATGAGCAGTACCTGCACGTTTCCCAGGCGGCTCAGATGACCGGATTGGCAGAAGACCTGATCTGGAACATGCTTGAGAGCAAACTACTCGACCATTGCTACAACATGAAGGGTGCGGTGCTAGGCACAGATGGCATAATTGTGATCCCGATCGATTTTGGTCAGGAGCCCCTGTGACCTTATCCAAAGACGCCCGTCGGCAGAACCTCGACGAAGCCATCCTGTTGCTCATGGACGATCTACACGGCCGAAGCATCATGGAAGTGTTCATCGATGAACGGTCCGTGGACCCTCGGATTCTCCCAACGACGTGGGGTGAGCTTAAGGAGCGCGGCCTTGTCAAAGAGACAAACAGTCGGTACACCTATGTTCTCAGCGGCCCGGGGTGGATAAAGGGCCTTAAGCTGCGCGGCAAGTTCGACTCCGACAAGCTGAACGTTATGACCGGTGGCCTCTGCGCCGCCCTGAAGGACAGAGTGAAGGGCCGGCAGGACGAAGCATTTGTTCAGGTGGCCCAACTGGCGGCAGATTCGGGTTTACCGGAGGCCTTCATCAGGAACGCGGTCGAATCGGACTTGATTCGCGAGAAATTTGGCACGAAGGGCGCAAGGTGGGCGTCCGGCAGCTTGAACTTCATAGTCGTTCCCGTTGGATTTGGTATGGAGCCGTTCTAGATCGGGCCCCGAGCGCCGCCAGAAGTTGCTGTGCTTTGACGCACCCCCAACGGCTCATGCGGCGGAGAAGACTTTCGAGAGCGGTGCGGGAACTTCCTCGCCGTGATCGATGCAGTCGGCGGCGGCCCCTAACGCCAGGGCGCTCACGGCGGCGATGGCTGCATCTCGCGTGTCGCCATAGGCCATCACGCCCGGCATGGACTCAATGTCGGCCCACCAGCGACCGTCATCCTCTCGTCCTAAGGTGATCGGAATCGACTCGAAGGTGACTGTTTCCATCGATGCCCTCGGCTTTATTGTAGTTCTTCCACGGGAAGGTTGACAGACGATAGCGTCTGTCCCACTTTGGTGTCGAAGGCGTCGCAGGTGCGTGGTGCAGCCGCCCCGGTTTTCGGGCCCGAAGCGGATTTCGCCTGCCAACCATCTCGCTATTTCGCTCCTCCATTCAACAACCCTCTCCCCCGCAGCCAATCGGCCAGGCGTGCCGGCCAGGTGGAGAGCGCTTCGTCGGTCGCCGCCAGGCCCACACCGTGCGGTCCTTGCGCGTAAATGTGCATTTCGGCGGGCACGCCGGCTTTGCGCAGCGCCAGGTAATAGAGCACGCTGTTTTCCACCGGCACCACGGTATCGGTGCTGGTGTGGAAGAGGAACGTGGGCGGCGCGGCGGCGGTGACTTGCAGCTCGTTCGAGAGGCTCTCGACCAGTTTGGGGTCGGGGTTCGGGCCCAGCAGGTTGTCGCGCGAGCCGCGGTGCATGTACGGAGTGGTGAAGGAAATCACGGCGTAGGCCAGCACGGCGAAATCGGGGCGGCTGGAAACGCGGTCGATGGGGTCGGCGGCGTCCGGATTGCCGGCATCGAAATGAGTGGCGGCGGTGGACGCCAGGTGGCCGCCGGCGGAAAAGCCCATGATGCCGATGCGGTCCGGCAGCACGCGGTATCGGGCGGCTTTGGCGCGCACGGCGCGGATGGCGCGCTGCGCGTCGCCTAATTCGATTGGGTGGTGATAGCGCGGGCCCAGGCGATACTGGAGCACAAAGGCGGCGACACCGATCGAGGTAAGCCACTGCGCGACCTGCGCACCTTCGTGATCCAGCGCCAGAATCTGGTATCCGCCGCCGGGACAAACGACGATGGCGGTGCCCGTTCCGCGGCCTTCGGGTACCAGGTAAGGCGTAATCGAGGGCTTATCGGCATCGGCCGTGCCGAGTGCGCCGGGAGCGCCATCGGGCCAGAGCAGCTCCGGCTTGGGCACGTTGGGCGCTTGCGCGAATATCGCGGTCGCGAGCAGTGGGATAAACAAAGCGCGAATCATGGAGAATACGGTACCACCTGGACAGGCGAACGGCAGGCGGGTGCGGGGGACAAACACGGCAAGCATACAGCTCCTCGTGATACAGGAAAGCTAAAGCATGCCCCACCTCAACCCAAGCCGGCGAAATTCTTGAGCTCGATAGAGTGCCGCTCGATCGCCTGCCGCACCTCGGGTGCGATCAGCGCGGCAAGCTCGCGCTCGCGGCTTTCCTTAAGGCGGGTGGGCGCATTGCGTAGCGCCTCGCCCAAATGTCCCGGATGGCACATCAACTCGGTAGATCCTTCGGGTAGCGCAGCGGCCAGCGCCGTCAGTTCCTCGCACCCCAGGCGGCCGGTCATCCGGAAACCGGCGAAATGATCGACAGTGCGGCAGCCGTGCGCCGCCAGCACGCGATCGAAGCGGCCTCGCAACAAACTAAGCGCGCTGTTCGCCAGCCGCGTCAAGCGCGGCGCGCCGCCAAGGCCGTGCATCGGAAAATCGAACGGACGGCGCACCCATGGAATGCCGAAATCCCGCGCCACGCGGGCTACTGCTTCAAGCACCGTCGGAGCCAGATGCGTATGCTTGTGAGTGTCGAGGTGGGTGGGCCGGATGCCGGACGCGATCACGCGCCGCGTCTGGCCGGCAAGCTCGTCATAGAGCCGGATCTGGCGGCGGGCCAGCGCCCACAGCAGTTGCGCCACCGTGGCAGGGAACGGCTTACCGGTCACCAGCGAGCGTCCGCCGATCAGCACCAGATGGCAGCCGACGTCGAGCGACGGAGTTTCGCGCGCCAGCCGCACGGCATCGTCGAACGCGTCACCGTTGGCCATCAACGTGGTCGCCGTGAGGATGCCGTGGCGATGCGCCTCCACTACGCCAGAGTTGACGTCCGGCGTGAAGCCGAAGTCGTCCGCGTTCACCACGAGTTGGCGGCGCGCTCTCAAAACAGGCCCAGCCGTACGGACAGGAACCGCTTGGGATTGGCGTGCATGTCCTTGGCCAGCGCTTGGAATTCGCGCGTCGCACTGGTGAGCGCGTCGTAGAGTTGCGGGTTCACGGCCAACTGGCCCAGCGTGCCTTGCCCCGCGTTGATCTTGTCCACGGTGACGTTGAACTTGGCCACTAGATCGTCCATGCGGCTGTAGAGTTGTTCGTCCTTGATGAGCTTGCCGGCGGTGCCCTTCCCGGCGTTGAGCTGATTGAGCAGCGCATGAATCTCGCTCAGCGACTGGCGGGCTTCGTCATACAGCGCCGGGTCCTTGAGCAGCTTGCCCGCCGTGCCCTGGCCGCCCTGCAAGCCGGCGATCATCGAGTCGACGCGCTTCAATGGCGCGTCCAGGTCGCGATAGAGCGTGTCGTCGTAGATCAGTTTGCCCAGCGTTCCGTTGGCGGTGCGAACGTCGCTCAACAGCTTCTGGCCTTCGGCGGCGATGCCGTTCAACCGGTCGTAGAGTTCCTCGTCCTTCAACAGCTTGCCGACGTTGCCCTTGCCCTGCTCGATCCCGCCCAGCAGGTTGTCCACGCGCACGACGATGGTCTGCAAGCTGTCGAGGACCACTTTCATTTCGCCCATCAGTTGCGGGATGTCCTCCAACTGGGCGGAGCGCAGCTCGGCGCCCGGCTTCACGGCGACCCGGGACACGCCCTTGGTAATGTCGATCACCTTGCCGCCCAGCAACGTGGAGGCGGCGATGGCGACCGTCGAATCTTCCGGAATCTGCGGCAAGAATTCCGGCTTCACGTCCATGTCGAACTCGACCGCGCGCTTCGGATCGTGCGACTCGGTCAGCCTGGGCATCTCGAGAAAACCGATGACGATGCCGTTCAGCCGGACTTCGGTGCCGTCGGGAAGTCCCGCCGCGTTGTCCATGTACGTGCGCAGCAGCGCGTAATGGGTAAACGGGCTCTTGCTCGACGTCAGCAGAAACACCAGAATGAAGAGGATGATGAAGGCCGTGCCGGCGACGATGCCGATTTTGAGTTGCGACCAACGAACTTTCTTGCGATCCGCCATGCGTTATTCCCGCCGCTTGCAGAACCTCGAAATGTAATCGTCGGCCGTGGACTCCAGCCGGTCCTGATCGCCTTCGAAGACCAGGCGGCCCTCGCGCAGCACCATGAACGTGGTGCGCGGGAGCGGCCCATCCCAGTGGCGGGCCGGCTCCAGACGCCCTTGCTTCGAATTGTAACGGAAGTTGGCCATCAGGTTCCCGTCCTGGTAGCGATAGGTCACCAGGATCGTGGTGGTTTTCGCCATGTCGCGCTCCTTGATGAGCAAGGCCATGATGGTGTGGGCCGTGATCGGGTCCAGGCCGGCGCTGGGCGAATCGTAGAGCACCAGCGGCGGCCCGGTCACCACCGCGCGGGCGATGGCAGCCCGGCGGCGCATGCCGCCGGAAAGCTCGGCGGGGAACTTCTCCAGCGTGCCGCCGAGTTCCACGAAGTCCAGCGCTTGCTCCACCCGCCCCCGCACCTCACTCTTCGGACAGCGAATCGCTTTCTGATTGAGCAGCGGGTACGCGACGTTCTCGGCAATGTTGAGCGAATCGAACAGGGCGCTTTCCTGGAACAGCATGCCGATCCGGCTGCGAATATCGAAAAGCTGCGCTTCCCGCATCTTGCTCAGATCCTGTCCGAAGACCAGCACGCGGCCGGAATCGGGCCGTATCAGGCCGAGGGCGGTCTTCAAGAGCACCGTCTTGCCGCTGCCGGCCGCGCCCAGGATCACCCGGGATTCGCCCTCGAAGGCCTCGAAGGAAACGCTCCGCAGCACCTCCTCCCCATCAAAGGAAACGGTGACGTTCTCAAACCGCAAAACGCTGTGTGCGCCGCTTTCCGCCATCAGCTTACACCCTGGCTGACAAAGAACTCCGTGATCATCACGTCGGTGATAAAAATCATGATGGTGGCTGCCACCATCGCCTGCGTGGTGGAGCGGCCCACGCCCTGGGTGCCTCCGGTGGTACGCAAACCGTAGAAGCAGCCGATGAGGGAAACCACCACGGCGAACACCAGCGGCTTGATCAGTCCCTGCGCCACATCGTTCCATTCGAGCGCCTGCCAGGCGGAATTCCAGTACAGCCGCGAAGTGAGGTGCAGTTTCACCACGGAAATCACCCAGCCGCCGAACAAGCCCACGAAATCCGCGATCACAGTGAGCAGCGGCAGCATGAAGCAGGTCGCCTCCAGGCGCGGCGTCACCAGCTTTTGAATCGGGTCGGTTCCCAGCGCGCGCATGGCGTCGATCTGCTCGGTCACCTTCATCGACCCCAGCTCGCTGGCGATGCCGGAGGAGTTGCGCCCCGCCATCATGATGGCCGTCAGCACAGGGCCCAGCTCGCGCGCCAGCGTGATCGCCACCAGGGTGCCGGTCTTTTCCACCTCCCCGTATTGCGCTAGGGCGCGCGCCATCTGCAGCGCCATCACGATGCCGGAAAACAGGCCCACCAGCACCACTACCACCAGGCTGCCTACGCCGATGGTGTCCATCTGCAGGATGACGTCGTCGAGGTAATGCGGTTTGCGGAAGATGTTGCGGAAGGCTCTGCCGGCGAGCACGACGAATTCCTGAACGGCGAGGACAGGCTCCTTCAGCAGATCCAGCAAGCAGGCGGGTTCTCCGAACTCCGATGCTACCATAACAAGCGTGGCGCCCCCGCGCCCGTAACGGCGGGGCGCCCACCCCGCGGCCCACACCCGTGAAAGGTCTCACCGATATCCCCGGCATCCGCGTCGGCCACGTCTCCGATTACGAGGCGCTCACCGGCTGCACGGCGATTCTGTGCGAGCAGGGCGCCGTGGGCGGGGTAGACATTCGCGGATCGGCCAGTGGAACCGAGGAAACGCCCACGCTCGATCCGGCTCATGTAGCGGACCGTGTCCACGCCATCCTGCTGGCCGGCGGCAGCGCATTCGGATTGGAGGCGGCCTCCGGCGTGCGGCGTTACCTGGCGCGGCGCGGGGTGGGGTTCGCTTTCGGCGGCGAGCGCGTTCCCATCGTGGCGGCAGCCATCCTCTTCGATTTGGGGCTAGGCAAGTCGAACGCCCACCCCAATCTGGCGATGGGCGAAGCGGCGGCGGCCGCCGCCACGGCCGAACCGGTTGCCGAAGGCGCGGTGGGCGCCGGCACAGGCGCCACGGTGGGCAAGATTCTGGGCATGCAGCATGCCATGAAATCTGGGATAGGCTCGGCTACAGTGCAGCTCGACCGCGGGGTGCTGGTGGCCAGCCTGGTGGCCGTGAATGCAATGGGCGACGTGCGCGACCGGACGAGCGGCAAGATCGTCGCCGGCGCGCGCCGGGCGCCCGCCAGCCGCGAGTTTCTCGATACCGCGGCTTACATGAAACGCCACAGCGCGCTGGCGGGCAGCGCCACGGCGCCTAAGAACACGACGCTCGCGGTGGTCGCCACCAATGCGCGCCTGACTAAGTTGCAGGCCCGGAAACTGGCTGAATCCGGCAGCCTCGGCATGGCGCGCGCCATCTGCCCGGTGAACACAATGGTGGATGGCGACATTGTTTTCGCCCTGTCCCTGGGTTCGCTCGAAGCCGGCATCGACTCGCTCGGCGTGGCGGCGGCCGAGGCGGTGGCGGAGGCGATTCTCCGCGCCGTGAAATCAGCGCGCGGCATGGGTGGGCTGCCGGGCCTGGCGGGGTAGTGTCGCTACCAAACGTTCTCGCTAAGTCCGCGTCTTAAAAGAGTGTCCCCGCGCAGCCAAAGTCGTCCGCAAGCCGAGTGATATACTGAAAAATCACATCCAACCCATTATGAAAATCTCCTGCTTCCTTCTATTGGTCTGCCTCAGCGCATGCGTCGCGCAGACTCCTACGCCTCCTCCGGCGAGTCCTCCGCCCCCTGCGGCCGCCGCGCCCAAGGCCGCTCCGGCGATGCCCGCAGCCAGTGCCCAAATTCCGGCGCCACCAGCGGTGAATCCCCAGCCCCCCGCCGCCGCCCAGCCCAAGGCCGCTCCCGCGATCCCCGATCTGCCCGATCCGACGGTCATCGCCGAGTTTCAGGACGGCACGAAGTTCACTATGGGCGATTTAAAGAAGCTCTATCCCGCGCTTCAGCCCCAACTCCAGAATGCCCTTAAGCAAGATCCGGTCGAGTTCTTCCACGAGTACGCGACCATGCTGAAGTACGAGCAAATCGCCCTCGAGAAGAAGCTCGATGAGCAGAGCCCGACCAAAGAGATACTCTTTTGGGATCGGCTGTTCAACCTGTACATGGCGACGTTGCAGGACGTGTTCTCGACTACCACAGTGGATCAGACAGAGATCGTCAACTATTACGGCAAGAACAGGGAAGGCTTCAAACAGGTCAAGGTGAAGGCCATCTATATTCCCTTTGCCGACTCGGCTTCCGCGGGAGACAAGTCGCTGACCGAAGCGCAAGCCAAGGCCAAAGCCGAGAAGCTGGCCGCCCAAGCCAAAGGCGGCGCCGATTTCGTGAAGCTGGTCAAGGAGAACTCGGAGGACGCAACCTCTAAGGCCAAGGACGGCGACTTCGGAACGTTTTCGACTACCGATCCGCTGTCGGATGCCATTCGCGAGGCGGTGTTTGCGCTCCAAATGGGCCAGGTCACCGACGCCTTGCGGCAGCCTCACGGCTTCTACATTTTCAAGGCCGACATCGTGACCGTCCGCCCGCTTTCAGAAGTGCAGGACCAGATTTTCAACCTGCTCAAGCAGCAGCACGCCGCAGAGTGGGTCAAGCGCACCGACGCCGGAATCAAGGTCGATTTTCCCAACCCCGCCTTTCCGCCGAAGGGCGTTCCCGGCACGCCGGTCAAGTAAGCGCCCGGCGCTGGAAACAACCAGTTCAATCGCCCGGCGGCCACTCCTTAACGGCGAGCGGTTCTGAACGCGTATCGCACTCGCGGCCGTGAGCCGGCGGTTGCTACAGTTATTACATAACGAGGCCTAAGCGGGGCTAAGCGCGATTATCGACAGTCAGCCCGACATGGTGAACGTGGCTGAGACGGGCAAAGGGTTCCCAACTGGGGACGCCATAAGGCGCGGCCTCGGCCGGGTCGCGCGTCCCGATTCCCCGCAGGCATCCGCTCTTATGTCAGCTTGCCCCGCCAGCCCTCAGGCCGCCCGGCGTTTTCTCGCCGCCAATGGGGCGTCCGGGGTTAAGCCGAGGAGGGAACGTACCACATCTCGAAAGGCATCCAACCACGACTCTGGTTCAGGCTCAGCGAGCGGCTGCACAGTCTGCGGGGCGAAAACATTGCGGTAGTAGTCCAACAGGGCGTTATCGACATCATCCACGGCCCGCGCGTATTGCCGAATGTAGCTTTCTGTGTAGACGCCACCCGGCAACTCCTGGAACGCGCCACGCTCGATTGCTTCCAGATAGCGCAGACGGATCTTGGTTGCAATGGCGATCTGGACCAGCGAGAGGCCCTTTGCTTTCCGGAGTTCCATCCAGTCCTGAGGCAGTTCAATCCCGCGCGATGACATAGCTACCACCACTGCATTTCCATTGCAAAACGGCGCGTCGCCTGTGATGCCGGACGTTATGAACCGTCAGCATCAGTCAGGCGCAGTTGTTACTCGGAATTTTTTATATGTCCACGATTCGTCATGTATTTTTGGGGTGCTTGATGGATAGCGGGATTCTAATTACCAAAGCTAATGATCGGAGCGCCGGACCTTCCCGAACTCATCGCGCGCTGCCAGCCGCTATACTGAGGAACGTTATGCGCCGCGTGCCGATTCTCTTGCTTCTGACCTCCGGACTATTCGCCCAGTCTATTCGATTCGCCGAAGACCGCCAGGTCTTTCTCCTGACCACCAGCCAGAATTCCTACGTCCTGGGAATCGCTCCCGACCGCTCCCTGAGGAACATTTATTGGGGCGCCCCTTTGTGGAACCTCGCCGACCTGCCGGCCCTCGCGCCGGCCCGCGAACTGTCGTCCTTCGACCCGAGGCAGATGATGGAGAACGAAGAGTACCCCGGATGGGGCGGCACGCGTTACTACGAACCGGCGCTCAAGATCGTCCGCGAAGATGGCGACCGCGACCTGGTGCTGCAATATGTCTCCCACCGCATCGAGCAGAACGATCTCGACATCTCCCTCAAAGACATTCGCGACCCGATCGAGGTGACCCTCCACTATCGCGTCTATCCGGAGTACGGCATCATCCGGCGTTCCGCCACGGTGCGCAACGGCACGGCGCATACGCTGACCATCGAGAGCGCGCAATCCGCCACCTGGTACATGCCCGCCGGAACCGGCTATCAGCTCAGTTATCTCAACGGCCGCTGGGCTGCCGAAACGCAGCTCGTGCGGGAGCCGATCCACGAAGGCATGAAGGTGATCGAGAGCCGCAAGGGCCACACCAGCCATGGCTTCAACCCATGGTTCGCGGTGGATCAGGGCGACGCCAACGAGGAGTCCGGCCGCGTCTGGTTCGGCGCGCTGGCCTGGAGCGGCAACTGGCGCATCACCGTCGAGCAGACTCCCTACAGGCAGGTCCGCGTCACCGGCGGATTCAACTCCTTCGATTTCGCGTATCCGCTGAAACCCGGCGAGACGCTCGAAACGCCGGCATTTTACGGCGGTTTCTCGGCCGGCGGCTTCGGCGGCGCCTCGCGCTTGCTGCACCGCTTCGAGCGCGAACGGATTTTGCCCGGCGGCGCATCCGCGCGGCTCCGCCCCGTGCTCTACAATTCCTGGGAAGCCACCGAGTTCGACGTCAATGAAGCCGGCCAGAAAGCCCTCGCCGCCAAGGCCGCCACGCTGGGCGTCGAGCTGTTCGTGATGGATGACGGCTGGTTCGGCGCGCGCAACAACGACCACGCCGGCCTCGGCGATTGGGTGGTCAATCCCAAGAAATTCCCCAACGGCCTGAAGCCGCTGATCGATAGCGTCAACGGCCTCGGCATGGACTTCGGCCTGTGGGTAGAGCCCGAGATGGTCAACGCCGATAGCGACCTCTACCGCAGCCATCCCGACTGGGTGATCCATTTCGACGGCCGCCCGCGCAGCGAACTCCGTACCCAGATGGTCCTCAACCTGGCGCGCGACGACGTCCGCGAGTATATCTTCGGGGTCCTCGACAAGCTGGTCACCGAGTATCCCATCCGCTATTTGAAATGGGATATGAACCGGCCTTTCTCCGAGCCTGGATGGCCGGAAGCGGGTCCCGCTGACGAGCGCAAGCTCTGGGTGATCTACGTGCGGAACCTGTACCAGGTCATCGACCGCCTGCGCGCCCAACATCCGCGCCTCGAAATCGAATCCTGCTCCGGCGGCGGCGGCCGCATCGATCTGGAAATTCTGCGGCGCGTCGACGAAGTCTGGGCGTCCGACAACACCGACGCCTTCGACCGGCTGCGCATACAGGAAGGCTTCTCGCAGGCGCACACGGCGCGGATCATGTCGGCCTGGGTTACCGACAGCCCCAATTGGGTCAACGGGCGCGCCGTGTCGCTCCCCTATCGCTTCCTGGTGGCGATGCAGGGCGCGCTGGGCATTGGCAGTAATCTCAACAAATGGACCGGCGAGGACTTCGCTCTGGCCGGCAAGATGGTGGCGCTCGACAAACGCATCCGCGCCACGGTCCAGAACGGCGATCTGTATCGCCTGTTCTCCCCGCGAGCCGGAGATTTGACGGCCAACCAATACGTCGGGCCCGGCGGCAGACAGGCCGTCCTTTTCGCCTTCCGCCACTCGCAGGAGTACAACACCCCAGCTCCCACCATCCGCCTCCGCGGACTCGATCCGCACGCCATGTACCGCATCGAATCGATCGATAACAAGCTGGTCGAGAAGCAGCCCCAGCTCAGCGGCGCCTATCTGATGGAAGCCGGACTGAATGTGGACTTGCGCGGCGACTTCGACGCCACTGCCGTGGTGCTGGAACGCGCCGATTAATTAGCCCGTTTAGGGTCCCTCGTTAACGGCGAACCGGCTAGGCATGTAAAGTATTTTGGCGCTGGGGCCGATAGAAGGGGCATGAGGACGCTAATTGTCACTCTGCTCGTGGTATCGGCCCTGCCCTGCGCGCGGTCCGGTTCCAACAACGTCTACGTCAGCCGCTCCGTACCCCATTGGAGAGGCACTGCCACGAAGAGCCATTCCGCCGGCGCCCGCGCCCGGAATACCAGACCGGCGAAGCGCGCCAGCGGCGCTAAGGATGCTAAGAGCGGGATTAAGCGCCGCCCAGCGGTCAGACAGACGTTCCAGGCAAGTCGCCCACGCCTGCCCACCGGCAGATCGACGCGCATATGCCGAGGCTGCCGATAGTGCTGAATAACACCCGCTGACACCGCAAGCCGATTACACCCGCGCGGGTTCCGAAATCTCCCTATCGCCCACAACCAGCCAGTTGCCGCTGGTATCCAGTGCTGCAATCGCCGATCATCCACCTCAGGCGAAAGCCTGAGTGGGAGCGCGAATCCGCGTCGCAATCCTTGAAGAAACAAGCACTTGCGTGTGAAGGATCTCCCGCAGGTGCCCATTCCGGCGACCCGTAATATCGAATCGGAAACGGGAGATAGTCGTTGCCAGCCGCTAAACTCCCAAAAAGACAGGCAGTTTGACCATCGTCAGTATAGGACTCGATCCCCCGGAAGGTGTACGATTGGCAACGTGGGCGTGGAAAATATCGATTCTTACCAGGAACTCAAGAAACTCGACGAACAGATCGAGTCAGCCACCGAACTGGCTGCGCTGAAGCCGATCTATTTCCGGCTGAATGAAATCATCCAGGCTTTCCCTGGCGATTTCGACGTGCAGTTCACCGGAAACGAAGTCAAGCAGCGCCTGATGGCGCGTGGCACGCTGCTCAAGCAACAGGGAATCTCCCCATCTCCCCCTGCTCCGCCTCAGCCTGCGATGCCGGAGACGCAGCCGCCTCCGCTGCCAACTCCTTTCCCGGAGACCGTGGCGGCGGCACCAGTCGCCGAGCCCGAACCGCTCGAACCGGTCGCGTCGCCCGCGCCGCCTGAACCGCCCGCCCCACGCGAATCATCCGTGATGATTACGGCGGCGCCGTCGCCGTCATTTCCTCTATTTCCGTTATTCGCGGGCGCGCCGGCTCAGCCTGAGCCGCCTGCGCCGCCAGCTTACTTCGCGGATACTGTGGGGCCGGCGCCGGCCGCCTCACCCGCCGCACCCGTGATGCCTGGGGCGACGTTGTTGGCGCTCTCATACCCTTTACACGGCTCCGCTTCGCCGGAACAGCCTCCGCTGGCTCTCGGTGTGACGCCGGCCGAACCGCCTCCCGCTCCGCCTCCGCCTGCGATGCCGGCGGCGCAACCGGCTCCGCCGCCAATTTCTGTCCCGGATATCGTGCCCTCCGCACCGGCCGCCTCACCCGCATCGCCCGCGCCGGCGCCGTTTCCGCTGCCATCCCCTTTATTCGACTTTACTCCGCCTGAACCGCCTCCGCCCCCATTCGCGGTGACACCTGAGAATCTGCCCCAGCCGCCCGCTCCGCCTGTTGCCAAGCCGGCCGCGCAACCGCCTCCGTTGCCGCTGTCATCCCCTTTATTCGACTCGGCTCCGCCGCCAGCGCCTCCGCACGCACTCCCGGCAACGCCTGAGAAACCGCCGCAGCCGCCTACGCGTCCGCCTGCGTCGCCGCGCCGCCCGTTCAACTGGAAACGCCCGGTGGTAATCGCGCCAATCGCTGGTGTGCTGGTTGCCCTGATAATCATCTTTTTTGTTGTGCATCAAACTCGCACGCGCAACGCGATCAACGCGGCGCGCAACCGGGCGGTCGTGCAGGTCGACATTGCGACCACTCCTCCGGGCGCGTCCGTGAGGGCGGTTGCGGAAAAGCCTGCGGCAGGCGGCAACGAGTCCACTTGCACATCTAACTGCAAACTCGCGCTGACGCCAGGCACCTACCAGATCTCCGCGTCTCTGGACGGCTTCGAGCCCGCGGCGGGCGCCGTCGCCGTGAGGGCGCTCAAGCCCGTGTCGATCAGCCTGACACTTCAGCCGCAGGCACTCTCGGTTCGTCTGTTGACCGATCTCGTACAGGGCAAAGTCGTGGTGGACGATCGGCCGCCGGTTGATCTGCAGGAAGGTCAATTGGTACTCGACAAGATGGCTCCGGGTACGCACACCGTGAAAGTCACCGGGCCGAACGGGGACGCATCGTTCTCGTTTGAGATGGCGAATGCGCGGCTGCCGGCCGTCACCGGCCCTGTTAACGCGCGGAACATGGTCGCCGTGCTGGTGGCCAGCTTCGGCAAGCAGGCGCGCATCGTGACCAATGCTGGTCCCTGGAAGCTCGCGGTCAACGGCCAGCCGCAAGGCGATGCCGGTCCGGCCGGAACGGACCTCACCGGTTTTCAGCCGGGTGTGAATGAGGTCGTGGTGGGCGAGGGCAAGGATCAGCGCAACATGAGCGAAAGCTTCGGCGCCGCGCCCATGCTGACCGCGTTCCTGAAAACCGACGTCAATGCCGGCACGCTGATTGTCTCGACCAGCCAGGACGGCGTGCGCGTGTTTTTGAACGGCAAGGAGTACCGCCGGCTCACTTCTAACGGCCAGTTGCGCCTCCCGATCCTCGGTAAGGTCTCGGTGCGGGTGGCCAAGAGCGGCTTTCAGGACGAGCCCGAGCAAACCGTCGATGTGAAGAAAGGCGCGGAAGTGCGCCTGCAGTTCAACCTGAGACCGCAGCCGCAATTCGGCTCGCTTCAAATCCACGGCGCGATGGCCGGTACCGAGGTTTTGGTCGATCAGAAAATCGCCGGCACTGTGGGACCGGATGGATTGTTCAACATTAGCGAAATCCAACCAGGCGATCACACCATCGAATTGCGGCGCGACCAGCGCCTGCCGAAGCGTTTGCAGCGATCCTTTCAGGCGGGCCAGACTGTAGTGTTGACGGGCGCGGACGCCGTGTTGGCTTCTGCCAACGGCACCATCCGGATTGCTGCGCGCAACCCGGCGTCGGCGACAGTTACTTACCGCCGCGGCGACGAAACGGAAGCGCACGAATTTCGAGGAAGCCAGATCGAGTTGCCCGCGGGGACCTACGTGTTTTCGGCCACCGCACCGGGATTCAACGCATCGACAACGCGCGTCCAACTGGCCGCCGGCGAAAATCGGGAAGTGGACTTCAACCTGGCTCGTGAGCAGGCGGCGCCTCCGCCCGTGGTGGCCAACGCGATGGCGTTGTTCGAGGACGCGCAGAGCTGGACTAAGGACGGGGACAATTGGGTCCACAAGGGTGGCGGATTCGTGCCCTTTAAGCCGCCGCCCAAGGGCATCCTCACCTTCAATGTGGAATTGGTCAAGGGCGGCGGCGTATTCCGCGCAGGCGCGATCCGCTGGTGCCTCCAGTATCTCGACTCCAAGAACTACTTGCTCTTCGAGATCGACCGGAAAAATTTCAGAGCCTGGGTAATCAAGAACGGCCAGCGGCTCGAGCGAGTACCCAAGACGCCGCACAATCTGGGCAACCAGAAGACGTTCACCATTCAGATCGAGGTGACCCCGGATCGCCTGGTGCAAAAGGTGCGCGGGGGCGAAGAGTGGAAAGCCCTCGATACCTTTGCCGAACCGGGCCGCGACTTCACCCAGGGCAAATTCGGATTTCTGATTCAGGGAAACGACGAGATCGCGATTTCCGATTTCAAGTTCCAGCCGCGGTAACGGCTGTGGCGCACGCACTCGTGCGTGCCGTGTCGAGACTCTTCTCGGCGTGTCTTCAATCCGTGGCGCCGTGCGCTACGGGCCGAATGCCGTTTCTGATAATATCTCTGGCATGGCGCCAGCTAACGTTTACCCACCGGGCACTGAATTCTCGAGTCGCGCCCATGTGAAGAGCATGGACGAGTACCGGGCGCTCTATCAAAGAGCCGCCGAAAAGCCCGAGGAATTCTGGGGCGATCTTGCCGCAAAGGAGCTCTTCTGGTTTCAGAAGTGGTCTCACGTCTTCGAGTGGCATCCGCCGTTCGCCAAGTGGTTCGTCGGCGGGAAGACCAACGCAAGCTACAACTGCCTGGACTGCCATCTGGCGACGCATCGCAAGAACAAAGTGGCCATCCTCTGGGAAGGCGAACCGGGCGATCAGCGGCAGCTTTCCTACCAGGAACTGCACCGGCTGGTGTGCCGCTTCGCCAACGTGCTGAAGGGGCTCGGGCTGAAGGCGGGCGACCGCGCCGTCATCTACATGGGCATGGTGCCGGAGCTGCCGGTGGCGCTTCTGGCCTGCGCGCGGCTGGGCGTGATCCACAGCGTGGTGTTCGGCGGCTTTTCGGCGCAGGCCCTCAAGACGCGCATCCAGGATCTGGAAGCGCAGGTCGTCATCACGGGCGATGGCGCCTGGCGGCGCGGCAAGGAGGTGCGCCTCAAGGACGCGGTGGACGAAGCGCTCACCGGCTGCCGCAGCGTCAAGGACGTAATCGTGCTCCGGCGCACCGGCGGCGCCATCAACATGCAGGAGGGCCGCGACCACTGGTGGCACGATCTCGACCAAGGCGTCAGCGAAGTCTGCGCCGCCGAGGAGCTGGATAGCGAGCATCCGCTCTACGTGCTGTACACCTCCGGAACCACCGGCAAGCCGAAAGGCATCGTGCACTCGACCGCCGGTTACCTGCTGCAAGTCACGATGACGATGAAGTGGGTGTTCGATCTGCGCGACGACGACACCTTTTGGTGCACGGCCGATATCGGCTGGGTCACCGGCCACAGCTACATCGTCTACGGGCCGCTTTCGGCCGGCGCCACCACTGTGATGTACGAAGGCGCGCCCGACTTCCCGCAGCCCGACCGCTTCTGGAGACTGATCGAAAAATACCGCGTCAACATTTTCTATACGTCGCCGACCGCCATCCGCTCCTTCATTCGGCAGGGCGACCAATGGCCGAACGGGCACGACCTGTCGAGCCTGCGCCTGCTCGGTTCGGTCGGCGAGCCGATCAATCCGGCGGCCTGGGAATGGTATTACAAGGTGATCGGGAAGGAGCGCTGCCCGATCGTCGACACCTGGTGGCAGACCGAGACCGGAGCCATCATGATCTCGGCCATGCCGGGCGCGGTGCCGCTCAAACCCGGCTCGGGTTCGCTGCCGCAACCGGGCATCCTGTGCGATGTGGTCGACCTGATGGGCAAGCCGGTGGGCGATAACGCGGAAGGCTTCCTGATCGTCAAGCGGCCGTGGCCCAGCATCGCACGCACGCTGTGGGGCGATCCGGACCGTTACCGGCAGCAGTATTGGGAACGTATCGAAGGCGTCTATATGACCGGCGACGCGGCGCGGCGCGACGGAGACGGCTACTACTGGATCCTCGGCCGCGTGGATGACGTGATGAACGTCAGCGGCCACCGGCTGAGCACGATGGAGATCGAATCCGCGCTGGTGCGCCATCCCGCCGTAGCCGAAGCCGCCGTGGTGGGCAAACCGCACGAGATCACCGGCCAGGCGGTGGCTTGTTTCGTCACACTGAAGAAGGGCAATTGGAACCACCACGAGCTGGGCGAAGACCTGCGCAAATGGGTGGCGCACGAAATCGGCGGCTTCGCCAAGCCGGAGCAGATCCGCTTCACCGACGCGCTTCCGAAAACGCGCAGCGGCAAGATCATGCGCCGCCTATTGCGCGAGATCGTCACCTCCAACACCGTCGCCGGCGATGTGACGACGCTGGAGGACCTGTCGGTGGTAACGCGCCTGTCGGCGCAGCACGACGAAGACTGAGCGCGGGTTTTCGGGACTGACTTTCGAGACGCTGAAGGCCCTGGTTCCAGGGCGTTCGGCGTTCGTCCCGAAACCTACCCTCTGTGAGACCCAGGGGAACAGCGAAATTAGGATACACTGGTCGCGAAGGAGCCGTCACCAAAATGGGCGTACTCGGTATACCCCAGATTGAATGGATCAGAGAATATCTGGAACCGTTTTTCCCGTGCCAGTCCTTTCCGGAGCGCGCCAGCCTCCCGGACACCATCATCGTCGATGTTACCGACTCGCAGAGGCGTCCCAAAGAACTGCGAGTCTCGCGCGACTTCCTGCGCCGGTACTCCAAACAATCTGTTCAGGAGTACCTGAAGAAGGCGGGGATCGCCGCGCAGCTTGAAGCAGTTCCCGTGTCTGTTGCGATTAAAGAAATGTGAGCCGCTGCCTCGCCGTCGTGATTTCTACCGTGCTCCTTTCGGCGGCGGATAGCTGTCGAGGTCGCGGCACGCCTTAATCATGTCGCCTTCCCTCGTGGTCAGTTCGGACATTCTCTTATCGACTGTATCTTTGTAAACTCGAAGGCAGTCGTCCACGCGGTCCATGCGGAGCCTTTTGACACGAATCTCGGTGAAGAGGTCAGCACCTCGAAAGGCCAGGGCCGACATCAGCGTTTCCGCGGCAGGCTCGGAGCCGGCGGTCCATGGCCCTTTCAGAGTATTCATGGCCGCAATCAGCTTATCCCATGGGTAGGCGACGTATGCAGCTTGGTTGCTCCAGTGGGCCGGATTGTGCATGTCGTTGAATTGGCGTTGAAGAACATCTATGTACACCCTCCTGGCGTATGCATGCTCGTCAGACTCGGGCAGGGCCTCAGCCTTTTTATCCGTCCTCTCTGAGGCCCCTTGCGCCAGAAGGCATGGCGCAACAGCCGCCACAAACACTAGTCCAGCGATCTTCATATGCCAATCAAAACACTACTCGCGCCTTGGCGTCAATGCTGGCTTCGAAAATCGCGCGGTCTCCGTGAATTGCGGGCCGCCATGCCGAGTTACCACGTCGCGTCGGCTTCCATGGCCCGAAGTCTGCCGTTGCACAAAGGACCCTTTTCGGGACGCAAGCGGCTAAGCGACCTTTAGCCGCTTCAACTTGATTCGGTCGCGGCGGACTTGGGCAAGATCGTACTGCGCCTGTTGGATAAGCCAGCCTTGCTCAGTGCCACCGAAAACTTTCGAGAGCCTGACGGCCATTTCGGGAGAAATGCCGCGTTTCGCATTGACGAGTTCCGAGAGCGTGTTGCGCGTCACTCCAAGGGCTGCGGCCGCTTGCGTGATGGTCACGCCCGAAGGCTCGATGCATTCCTGCAGGACGACAACGCCGGGGTGCGGCGGGTTTTTCATGGTCATGGGCTGGTTCCTTTCAGTGGTAATCGACATAATCGACCTCGTCCGCGCCGCCATCGAAGCGAAGATCACCCGCCAGTTGGCCCGGACAGTTACGGCCCAAAAGCCCCTCCTCTCGCCTTTGAGCGGATGCAACCGGAATCATATGAGCAACGGTGGGGGCGGCATGAAGCGTTGCCAGAATATTCCGCAGCTTGGCAACATGTCCGGGGTTGACGCCGCTCGGGTCGTCCTGTTCAAAGAGCCGTTTTCAGTCCCTTGTGGCGGATCGTCCGTATCATTCCGCACCGTAACGTGCCACGTGGCGCACGTCAAGTACAATTCTAGCACGCGAGTCCCGTTCTGGGATGTCGGAACTTCCAGTCAGCGGCGGCGGTCCCCGCCGGATGAAAGACTGACGGACTGACAAAGGAATCCGAGTGGGCAGCGCGGTGGACGTATAATCAAGACTCGGGTATCGACTATTGCCGGCACGCTCACGCGAGCCGCGCCGAAATACGGAGACGAGAATCATGAAACCAGCTTTGCGATTGGCCGCCGTTCTGGCGGTGTCCGCCCGGCGACGAAACCGACTGGGGACTCAGTTTCCGGTCGAAGCCGGTGGTGCTGCGCGCTTCGCTGGCACTTAACGACGCGGGCACAGGCGCTTACAGCACGGAGGGGGCTTATGAAATTCTATCTCGCACTTATCGTAACTCTGGCCGCGCCGGCGCTGTGCGCGGCGGCCGAAGGCGTGGCCGCAACCCCGCCGATGGGCTGGAACAGTTGGGACTGTTACGGCACCACCGTGACCGAAGCCGAAGTGAAGGCCAACGCCGATTACATGCGCGAGCGGCTGAAGCAGCACGGCTGGCAGTACATCGTGGTCGATATCCAGTGGTCCGAGCCGAATCCCAAGGCGCACGGCTACCGCCAGGATGCCGCTCTGGAGATGGATGCGTACGGCAGACTCATCCCCGCCGTCAACCGCTTTCCGTCCGCCGCCAATGGCCGCGGCTTCCGCCCCTTGGCCGACTATGTTCACGGCTTGGGCCTGCGTTTCGGCATCCACATCATGCGCGGCATTCCGCGGCAGGCCGTGAAGGCGAACCTGCCGGTACTCGGCACCAAGGTGCACGCCGCTGAAATCGCCGACGTCAACTCCATCTGCCCATGGAACAGCGACATGTATGGCGTCGATATGAGCCGGCCGGGGGCGCAGGCTTACTACGATTCGCTGCTCAAGCTGTACGCCGAGTGGGGTGTGGATTACATCAAGGCGGACGACATCGCCCGGCCTGCGCACCGCGAAGAGATCGCCGCGCTGCACGGCGCCATCCGGAAAACCAGCCGACCGATTGCCCTCAGCCTCTCGCCGGGACCGGCGATGGTGAAGGACGTCGAATTCCTGCGCGAGAACGCCAACATGTGGCGCATCTCCGACGATTTCTGGGACGATTGGCGGCTGCTGCGGCAGAACTTTATCCTGATGTCGATCTGGAGCGCCGTGGGCCGCCCCGGCGCTTGGCCCGATGCCGACATGCTGCCGCTCGGCCGCATCGGGATTCGCGCCGAGGTCGGCGAAGCGCGCACGACGAACCTCACGCGGGATGAGCAGCGCACGCTGATGAGCCTCTGGTCGATCGCGCAGTCGCCGTTGATGTTCGGCGGCGATCTGCCATCCAACGACGAGTTCACCGAGTCGCTGATTACCAATGACGAGGTGCTGGCGGTAGACCAGACAGGCGCGCATGGCGGAGCCTTCGCGGAAGGCGGCGACAGCGTCATCTGGGCGGCCGATGCCCCCGGCGGCGCCAAGTTTTTCGCCGTCTTCAACGTGGGCGACCATGCACCGATCGACATCCGGGTAAACTGGCAAGCGCTCGGCATGCCGCCCGATTGCACCCTCCGCGACCTATGGCAGCGGACAGACGTGGGCAAGCTTCGCGGCGGCTACACTTTCCATGTGGCGCCGCACGCCTCGGGCCTCTACAAACTGGCGCCGGCCAAATAGGGTGGATGGAGGGGCGCGTCCCATTCATCGTGCCGGCGTTTTCCCGCTACGATAGAAACACGATGCCAGGCGGCAAGCGGGGCAGGCGCCCTTACCCGGTTTTCCAGTTGCAATCCTGGGAAGCTTTTTTGAAGCTCATCACCAAGCCTCCCTACTCGCACTGGGCGTTCCGCGGCGAGCGCAATGAGCGCGGGCCGCTCTACAGCTCGCTGTCTCTCTACCTGCGGAATTTCGGCGTGGCCCCGGACGCTTGGCCGCTGCAGGAGGAGCGCATTTTGCGCATCTTCAAGCGCAAGGCGCACCAGTTTCTGGCGCGGCCGCCGGAGTGGGACGACGACTTCGAGTGGCTGGCCCTGATGCAGCACCATGGGGCGCCGACGCGTCTGATCGATTTCACCTGGTCGCCTTACGTGGCGGCGTTTTTCGCCCTCGAGCACGCACTCGCCGAGGGCGTCGTCTGGGCCATGAACCCCGCGCGCATCGACAGCAGCCGCGCGCGCAAGCCGGTGCGCACGGACCCGCGCCGTGAAGGCAGCTTCCAGCGCCATTTTCTGAAAGGCCATCACCGGTTCATCTGGATGGGCGAGCCGCACACCATGAACCGCCGCCTGATCGCACAATCGGGCACCTTCGCGGTGCCGGGTGTGCTCGACATGCCGGTGGATGAAATACTCCGCGACGCCGACCAGGAAAACATTCTGGCCAAGTTCGTTCTCGCTCACCCGGTGCGCGAAGTGGCCCTGCGCGAGTTGTACCGCATGAACATCACCTACGCGACTTTGTTTCCGGACCTGGACGGGCTGGCGAAGTCGATGGGCTACGAACTGGAATTTCATTGGGGCTACAACCCGCGAACGATGGAGCGTTACGACACGTAGCGGCCGGCGGCGCAGGCGGTGCGATTGCATGCCGCGCGCTGTGGTACCATCCGATGCCGGGGCGGGTTGGTGCACGGATGCACGGGTTCGCCGCGCTGGCGCCGCGCCGTTTTCCTCAAAGGAGGCAGGTGAGATGAGAAGAGCATTCTTAGTTACGATCCTGATGTTGGGTGGAAGCAGCCTGTTCGCGCTCGATAACGGTCTGGCCCGCACACCGCCGATGGGCTGGAACAGTTGGAACAAGTTCGCATGCAATGTGAGCGAGAGCCTGATCCGCGAAGCCGCCGACGCCATCGTCAGCACGGGCATGAAGGACGCCGGCTATCAGTTTGTGGTCATCGACGATTGCTGGCAGGTTTCGCGTGACGCCGGCGGCAACATCGTGCCCGATGCCAAACGGTTCCCGGCCGGCATGAAGGCGCTGGCCGACTATATCCATTCCAAGGGGCTCAAGTTCGGCATCTACTCCGACGCCGGCACCGGCACGTGCCAGGGCCGTCCCGGCAGCCGCGGCTATGAGTTCCAGGATGCGCGCCAGTACGCGGCCTGGGGCGTCGACTATCTGAAGTACGACTGGTGCAACACCACGACGCAGAATTCGGTCGCATCCTATTCCATCATGCGCGACGCTCTGGCTAAGTCCGGGCGGCCGATCGTATTCAGCCTCTGCGAATGGGGATCGTCGAAGCCGTGGCTCTGGGCCAAGGACGTCGGCAATCTGTGGCGAACCACCGGCGATATCCAGGATAAGTGGGACGTCGAGATGAAGTGGGGCGGCCACGGCGTGGTCCAGATCCTCGACCTGCAGGACGGCATTGAGTTCGCTTCCGGCCCCGGCCATTGGAACGATCCCGACATGCTCGAAGTGGGCAACGGCGGCATGAACGCGACCGAGTACCGCGCTCATTTCAGCATGTGGTGCCTGATGGCGGCGCCGCTGATGGCCGGCAACGACATACGCAACATGACCGACGAGATCCGTGCCATCCTCACCAATAAGGAAGTGATTGCGGTGGACCAGGACCCGCTCGGCTACCAGGGGCGCAGGGTGAAGCGCGATGGCGGCCGCGAGGTTTGGTCGAAGCAGATGGCCGATGGCAGCCGCGCCGTCGCGTTGCTCAATCGCGGCGACTCGGAAACCGAGATCCACGTGGCTTGGACCGACATCGGATACCCGGACTCGATCTCAGCCGCGGTCCGCGATCTCTGGGCGCATCAGGACCTGGGCTCGCACCAGGGCGGCTTCTCGGCCAAAGTGCCGAGCCACGGCGTGGTGATGGTGACGGTTCGGCCTGGCGCGCGGTAACAGGCCGTTCCTGTGCCGCCTGTGGGCCGGGCATGTCCGGCCCTACAGGATTTCGAGGCGCTTTCCGACCTTCTCGAAGATCTCCAGCGCGCGGTCCAGGTGCGCCCTGGTGTGCGTGGAGGCCACGATCGTCCGCACGCGCGCTTTGCCCTTGGCCACGGTGGGGAAGCCGATGCTCGTTGCTAGCACGCCTTCCGCGAACAACTCGCGGGAGAATCGGTGTGCCAGCGCCGCTTCGCCAATGATCACTGGGGTGATGGGCGTCTCGCTGATCCCGGTATCGAAACCCGCCGATGCCAGGCCCTGCTTGAAGTAGCGGGCGTTGGCCCAGAGCGCGTCGATGCGCTCGGGCTCCTGCTCGAGCACGTCGAACGCGGCTAGGCATGCGGCGGCGACGGCCGGTGGATGCGAGGTCGAAAACAGAAACGGCCGCGCGCGGTGATACAGGAATTCGATCAGGTCGCGGCTGCCGCACACATAGCCGCCCAACACGCCGATAGCTTTCGAGAGCGTTCCCACCTGAATGTCAACGTGCCCATGGAGGCCGAAATGATCGATCGTGCCGCGGCCGTTGCGGCCCAGCACGCCGGAAGCGTGCGCATCGTCCACCATCATGATGGCGCCGTGCTTTTCCGCCGCCGCCACCAGGCCGGGCAGCGGGCCGATGTCGCCATCCATCGAAAAAACGCCGTCGGAGATCAACAGCTTTTTCCCGCCGGCGCCGTCGAGCGAAGCCAGAATGCTCTCCGCCGCGGCGGCGTCCTTGTGCGGGAAGACGTGAATCTTGGCCCGCGAAAGACGGCAGCCATCGATGATGCTGGCGTGATTCAGCTCATCCGAGACGATGTGATCGTCCGGCCCGAGGATCGCGGACACCGTACCCGCGTTGGCGGCGAACCCGGATTGAAAAACCACGCAGGCTTCGACGTTCTTGAATGAGGCGATGCGCTCTTCGAGCTCGAGGTGCAGCGACATGGTGCCGGAAATCGTGCGCACCGCACCCGAGCCGGCGCCGTACCGTTTCACCGCTGCGATAGCCGCCTCCAGCAACTTCGGATGGGTGGTGAGGCCGAGGTAATTATTGGACGCCAGGTTAATAACGTCTTTGCCGTCGAAGCGCGATTCCGCCGCGCTGGCCGATTCGAGAACGCGCAGGCGCTGGTAGGTGCCTTCGCGCTTCCACTGTTCGAGTTGGTCGTGCAGGTACGCGAGTGGGGTGCTCATCACCAGACAAGTGTATCGCCTGCAATTGGCGGACGGTTTGAAGGCGGCGCGCCCCGCGTGTTACGATTGAACTGTCTCGCGTGGCACAAGCGGGGACGTAGTTCAGTTGGTTAGAACGCCGGCCTGTCACGTCGGAGGTCGCGGGTTCGAGCCCCGTCGTCCCCGCCATTCTTTTCAATCGTTTAGCTTCCTCCGTCGCACCTTTTGTGGGCCCATTTTTGCCTGCGTGAAATCTCGGAGTTCCAGATGGATCGGACGGACCCCAACCGGAGCTAACGCTCGCGGCGGTTCGGGTCTATCGCGAAATGAATCTACGCAATCTGCTACGCTCGATGCGGAGCTATCGGAATGGAAGCGCGCAACTGGAACGCGGGTGGGAATCGATGTTTTACCTTGACGCAAATCAGACTTACCGCGTGAGCGAGTTGGACGCGATGGAGTGGCTGATGCACGGGTTCGGCACGCGCCAGGCGGAGATACCGGCGCGATTCAGGCGGCTGGCTACGCTCAAGCAGATCCATTCGGCGGAGTGCGTGGCGGCCGCGGGGCGTGGCGGCGTGCTGGGAACGGGCGATGCGCTGCTCGAGAACACGCCGGGCGCGGTGGTAGCGGTGAAGACGGCCGATTGCGTCCCGCTGCTGCTGGTGGATCCGATCCATCGCGCGGTAGCCGCGGTCCACGCGGGATGGCGCGGCACGGCGGCGGGCATCGCGCAGAGCGCTGTGATGGCGCTAGGCGCGCAGTTCGGCAGCCGGGCCGGCGATCTGCACGCTGGGCTAGGGCCGGCGATCGGCAAGTGCTGCTACGAAGTGGGCGCCGAAGTGGCGGCGCAGTTCGGCGTGGACGGGCGGGCGCACATCGACCTGACGGAGACGGTGCGCCGCCAGTTGGAAGCGGCGGGCGTTGACGGGCAGCGAATCTACGTGTCCGGCCTCTGCACCAAATGCCGCGCGGGGGAATTCCACTCTTTTCGGCGCGATGGCGCGGCGGCAGGGCGCCTGTATTCTTTCGCCGGAATTCGCGAAACCGGCCCGGCGGCGATTGCATCGACCGGATTGCAGTAGAATTAAGGCGAGCCACAAATGTTCACATGGATCTGCCCGCAATGCGGGCGCGAAGTGCCTCCGGCCTACACGGAATGTCCGGACTGCACCAGGAAGTCGCAGCCGGTAGCGGCGCCACCGCCTTCCGCGCAGGCCCTCCGGGAACCGGTGGCGGCAGCCGTCGCTGCAGCGCCGCCTCCGCCCGAGATCAAGCCTCTGGCTCCGCCGATTGAGCCCGAGCCTGCACCCGTCTTCGAGGCTCCGGCGCCATTTCCGCGGCAGCCGGTGAAGCCGCGGGCGCTTGGGCTGCCGGTCTGGCTGGCCACGGTGCTATCGGCCGTGGCGATTGCCGGTATCGTGGCGGGCGTGTATTGGACCGTGAACTATTTTCACGGCGGGCGGCCGGCAAGGCCTACTACGGCGGAGGAGAGCCCGGCCGCCAAGCCGGGCACGGTGGCCAGCGCAATACAGAAGTTTATCGAAGTTTCCTCGGTGCGCTTTCTGGAAGACCCGAAGAACAAGGAAAAGGTTCTGGTGAGGTTCGTGCTGGCGAATCACTCCGAAGCAGACTTCACCGGGCTGGCGGGCAACGTCACCATCTGGGCCAGCACGGGCCGCTCGGAGGAGGACGCGGAAGGCACCTTCGAGTTCAATACGAATTTGAAGGGGCTCGAATCGAAGGAACTGACGGCTCCGCTTACCGGCAACAAGAAGATTTACGAACTGCCCGACTGGCAGAACATGACCACCGACGTGCAGATCACGGCGCCAGCTTCCTGAGGTTCTCGCGCGCGGCGGCCAGGCCGGGATCGAGATCGAGCGCACGCCTAAAATCGCCGCGGGCGGCTTCGGTCTGCCCGAGCGCCTGGAGCGCGACGCCGCGGTTGTTGTAATTGTTGGCATCGCGCGGAGCCAGCGCCAGGGCGCGGCCGAATTGAGCGAGCGCCTCGGCTGGGCGGCCGGCGGCCAGCAGGACGCGGCCGGTTTCGGCGGCCACGGCTGCGTCAGCGGGGGCGATGCGGCGGGCCTCGGCCAGCAGGGCCAGCGCTTCCTCGGTTCCCACACTGCGGGATAATTGAATGCGCGGCCTTACCTTGCCCGGCGCGCGGCGCACGGCTTCGCGCCAGAGCGATTCGTCGCTGGCCCAGACCTGGGTCCGGCCTATGCTCACCACCACCAGCGCGGCGACTATCAGCGGCGCAACCACGCGCATGCGGAGGCGGGTAAGAAGCAGTGCGGCGGCGGCGGCCAGGGGAAGCATGGCGAGGTACATTCTGCGATCGGCCGCCAGGTCCGCGGCGGGGAAGATGGAGGAACTGGGCAGCAGCAGGAGCGCGGCGGCGGCGATCCAGATGGCGAGATCGCGGCGCCATCGCCACAGGGCGGCTAGCGCGGCGACGATGGCCAGCCACGCTGCGGTACCCAGCCACGCGGAAGGAACGCGAATTTCGGCATCCACCGTGAACCCATAAGGAAACGCGAACAGCCGCAGGTAACGCCACAGCACGGTGCCTTCGGCCAACAGGTAATGCGCAGGCGAGATGCCGGCCTGCGCGCCCGCCTGCGTGCCTGGCGTCACCGCGGCGGCGTAGATCGTGCGGAGGCCGGCGGCCAGCGATAGGGCGAGCATGGTGGCCAGCGGAGCCCAGCGCGCGGAAGTGCAGCATCGGAGCCGCGACCAGAGGGAGCGGTTGCCGGTAGCTGAACTGGTCATTACCCGCCGGTCTCCTGTGATGAGGCGGGCATCGAGCAGCCACAGCGCCAGCGGAAAAGCGGCGCATTCCTCCTTGGCCAGCAGGGCCAGTGCGAACAGCGCGACCGCCAGCCAGGGACGGCCGTCCATCCATGCCAGCAGGGACGCGAACACGAAGACGGCGGCCAGCACAATGGCGCGCGCCCAGATGTAGTCGACCGCTTCGGCCTGCAGCGGATGCACGGCAAAAAGGGCAGCGGTAAGCCAGGCGGTGCGCCGGTCCAGCAGACGCAGCAGGCACTGGTAGGCAAGCAGCACGGCGGTCAGGTGCAGCGCGAGGTTGACCGCGTGATAGCCGAGCGGGTTCTGGCCGCCGAGGGCGCGGTTCAACCAGAAGGTGAGGTAGGTGAGCGGGCGGGTCTGCCGCACGGCGAAGAGAGCGCCAAAGCCGGAAGCGGAGGCGCGGTTCGCGGCGTCAAAAATGGCATAATCGTCAAAGTGAAACCCGGAGACAAGGGAAGCGCCAAAGGCGGCCAGCGCGGCGGCGGCAAGAAGAAGGCGAGCGCGCATCGTATTCTACGAGCTTACGGGAAACGGCCGCGCACCGCAGCCGGACGCGCCGCGCGGGTGGCCGAAATTCTGCGCCGGCTTCGCCGCATGTATCCCGGCGCCACCTGCGCGCTCGAGCATCGCAGCCCCTGGGAACTGCTGGTGGCGACTATCCTTTCGGCGCAATGCACGGACAAGCGGGTCAACCTGGTCACGCCCGGTCTCTTCGCCAAGTACCCCACGCCGGCCGATTTTGCCGCCGTGCGCCCGGAGGTGCTGGCGCAGGATATCCGCAGCACCGGCTTCTTCAACAACAAAGCGAAATCGATTGTCGGCGCCGCGCGGCGAGTGGTGGGCGCATTCGGCGGAGCAGTGCCGAAAACTATGGAAGAAGTGCTCACCATCCCCGGCGCGGCGCGCAAGACGGCCAACGTGGTGCTGGGCACCGCTTATGGAATCGCTGCCGGCGTGGTGGTGGATACGCACGTGAGCCGCATCGCGCAGCGGCTCGACCTGACAAAGAACACCGATCCGGTGAAGGCGGAGCAAGATCTCATCAAGATCATTCCGCAAGATCACTGGATTTCATTTGCGCACCAGATCATTCTGCACGGCCGCGCCCTTTGCGTGGCGCGCAACCCGCGCTGCAAGGAGTGCGGGTTGAACGAATTGTGCTATGCGAGGGATAAAACGGCGTAGGCGAGGGGCGCAATGGCGGTTGATCGGCGTGAGGGGTCACCTCGGCGCCTTCGCCTCCATGCTCTCTTCCATGTCCACCTGCGTAATGACGAGTGACCCCTCCCCGATCGGCTCGAAGACATCGAACGAGTAGATCTTGCCTCCGACGAAGAAGGCGATGGTTCGCGACCGGGCGGTCTCCTCGGCCCTTTCGCTAGTTGAGAACACGACGCGACTGCCGCCAGCCTTTTCCAAGTCATGCAGGGCATGAAAGAGTGTATTC
The DNA here is from genome assembly GCA_049511495.1 of Bryobacteraceae bacterium. GTDB lineage: Bacteria > Acidobacteriota > Terriglobia > Bryobacterales > Bryobacteraceae > Bog-375. The sequence continues at coordinate 65,866 of JBEKXZ010000022.1, forward strand.
ATCATTGCTGTGATGTCGGGCGCGGCGGCATCCCCCTGAACAATTGCTACATTCCTGGCAACGGCCCTGAGTTTGCCGTCTCTAAATTCGAGGGTGTGGCTGCGGGTTGCTGCATTCCCTTCCGCGCGGACGAACCAAATGGCATTCGGGCCTTCGGCCATGCGCGCCACAACGCTCCCAGTCTTGCGGAGCGCCTGTTCGACCGCGTCCTGAGTCATGCCGGGTCGGAGAACAGCTCCGTTTATGTCTACAAAAGGGGTCTGCTGCCGGGGCGGTCGACGACAAGAGCAGCAACAGAGTAACGACGCTTCTCGCGGACATCCAGAAACCGTCCTTTCCTAACTACTCCGGGCTGACGCTCCTACAGCGGCTCTATCTGCAGCCCGTACTTGCTTTTATGGAGTGTCGCCTTAAAGAGCTCAATATGTTTGTAATCAGGTGACGACTTGAGAACCTGGATCGAGTCAGCCAGGAGGGGGTTGACTCGGCAGCCGAGAATAACCTCGCGCACGCTCCCCGGCGGCACAGCGCGAAGGAACAGCAGCTCTCCGTTGGGGGCTGCCACCACCTCTGCGTAATCATAGGGACTCCGGCATTCGATCCATCGCCACTCCCCCTCGTATTGCCAGTCTTCGCTTTTCGTCCACAGGACGGCCCCTGGGCCCACGTACGGCTGCCCAGGCAAGCCCTCCGTGGCGCTTACCCGCTCCGGACGGTAATCGACGTGGCGGAGCTTTGGGTTCTTCATGGCCTCCACGAACATGCTCGATCCGGTGTCGAAACCAATCACAAAGCCGGTGTGCGAGGCTGCGTAGTGAGTCCACATCGGAATCGAGTCGTTCCTCTCTGCCAGGGAGAGGACCCCGTAGAAGTGTGATTTCTCCTCAAACTCATCCGTTCGCTTGCTATCAATTCTCGCCTGGAAGGGGGGAAGCCCATCTCTGCTGCCCAGTCTGAATTCAAATGGATCGTTCAGGAGGCACGCCTGGGTGAAGCGTATCCTCTTGTTGAGCAGAATGTCGATGCGGTCCGGAACCACATATTTGTACAGGACCTTGGGGGTCACTTCAGGCAAAGCCCGCCGTAGTCAGCATACACCACCTCTCGGGGCCACCACGCTCCAGGTGGGGGTTGCGGCGGTGGCATTTCGGTTTGTAACAGATCCATCCTGCCACATGGTGTGGGCGCTATTCCTCGGTTTTCTTGAACCGCAATTGTTCTCCGCAGCTTGAGCAGTAACGGGGCCCGGGAGCCGTGGAGTTCCGCATGCCGCAACGCGGGCACGATTGGATAATGGGTGATCCGCAGTCGGGGCAGAAGTTTGGCACTTCTTGGCCTATTTCCCCCCTGGGAAACCAGTTGCACTCGGCATTTGTGCACATCGCATTCGCGATTGACATTTCGTTTACCTTCGGGCAGTCAACCCCAGGATTCCCGACCCGTGATCCCCGCCAGCCGGCCCGCGTCCAGCAGAACGATCAGGCTAATGAAGAGCGCCTGTAGCCTTCGGGCCGATCTTCGTCCCAGGAACGGCACAGGGCTTCGAAGGTCTCCCGCTGTTCCGTTTCATCGCCCTGCATCCACTCGTTCAGCAGTTTCGCTAACGCGAACGGGTCTGTCTTCGAGCCAGACGGAGATTCCCGATGCAGAGGCGCCTGGGATGGATGGTCGAATTTCGCCGTGTCCGGCATTCCTTCGCTTTTGATTCTACTCCACGGCGCCCCGGGCTACGCAGCGGACAAAACGCGGGTAGCGGAGCGCGCACCAGGCGAGGCCATGGATGGAATATGCCAACGAAAACCATCGAGAAGCCGCAGGAAGCCTACCCGATCAAGGTTACTTCGCTGAGCACGAACCCGCCGATCTGACGCTGGAGCAGTTGCATCACGTTCTGCAAACTGGCGATGGGGTGAACATTGCCAGGCCGCGAGCCGGGTGCGCCGTCATAGTGGCTGAGTCCTGCAGGTTGCCCCGCGGCCCCTCATGCAGTAGTCGTAACAGTTCTTGTGGGCCAGATACACGCGCCTCAGCGACTCCGCAAGAGTCCCGCCGAGCTCGAAGCGCTTGTCGTCGTAAATGACCGCGCAAGGGTAGTAGCGCAATTCTCCGTCGATCTTCTGGATACAACGGCTGAAATGACACATCAACGATTCGGGCGGCCGGTCAAGGATCGAGAAGCAGTTCTTTGTGATGAAGACTTCGGGACGGGGTGCGGCACCCTGGGCAGACAGCCGCTCCAATTCGTGCCCTGCCTCCAGCATATTCTCGATGAGGTTCACCTCGACCTTCATGCCACCCATCAAGTTTCGATACGCCTGCCTGATTTCCTCGTCGGCGTCGAGTGCCAACAGCGGCCGTTCGGCAGTGATTACAGGCACAAATCCCATGGCCCCCAGGCACCTTATGGTTTCAAGGGTCTGCGCAAAGGTGCCTTTGCCGCGGATCGCGTCGTGTGCGGCGGCCTCCGGGCTTTCCAGCGTGATCCTGAGACGGAGGCGGTCGCCATGCCTGGCCCGCAGCTCCAGCAGTGCATCGAAATGATTCCGAATGTATCGCCGGCCGTTGGTAAGGATCTCAACGGGAGCGATCTCAAGAGCGAACGCAAGGCTCCGGAGGAACTCTTCGTTGCGCAGAGCGCGCCCAGCGAGGACATCCTCGTTGACGAACACTTCGCCGCCCGTGAAGTAAATGCGCTGGACTCCGAAGCGCGCGGCGTCTTCCAGGTGCGGCCGGAGTTCCCCGAAATGGATCTGCTCCAGCCGGTGATTGCGTGGGGAGGAGGCCGTGTAGCAATGCTTGCATCTCAAATCGCAAATCGATCCTTGCATAACCCAGAGGTCTTCGAGTACCGGACCGGTTTCGCCCCGCTTGGGATCGACGGATCCACGTTGCTCCCCCCGCTCGTTGGTCAACAAGAGTCCTTCCGTAGGTCCGTGTTCCCCTTTCAATCCTATTGGAGCATACCAACCGGCTGTTGCTAAGCTGGAATGATCCCAGCCATGCGCGACGCTGTTTCCACCATCTCGATTGTGATTCCCACCTATCACGAGGAGAACACGATCGCCGGGCTGCTGGACAACTTGGAAAGCTTGCAGCCGGACGAAGTCATCGTTGTCGATGGCGGCTCGGCGGACCGCACTGTGGAGATCGCGTCCGGCCGGGTGCGAGTCATAGGCACGCAAACCTCGCGAGCCGTACAGATGAATGCCGGCGCCCGTGCAGCGACCGGGAATGTGCTGCTGTTCGTCCACGCCGATTCCAGGTTTCGCCCGGCGGCGCTGGATGCGCTCAGGTCGGCCATGCGAGACCCCGCCATCCCCGGAGGCAACTTCGACATCATTTTCGAGGGAGGGGATTGGGTCGCGCGGACCTTTACCAGCCTTTACCGATGGCGGCGCAAATGGGGGATCTTCTACGGGGATTCCGCAGTCTTTTGCCGGCGCTCGGTTTTCGAGCATTTGGACGGATACAAGCCGTGGCCGGTCCTGGAGGACTACGATTTCGTCCGCCGTCTGTGGAAGCTGGGCCCACTGGCATTGCTGAGCGAACCGGTTTGGTCTTCGGATCGCCGCTGGAGAAACGCCGGGCTGGTTCCGACGTTGCTGAACTGGGTTTGGATCCAGGGGCTTTACCATCTGGGCGTTTCACCCCACAGACTGGCCGGAATGTACCGGCATGTCCGGTAAAGGGTCCATGCGGCCGGCCATCATTCTTTTCGCCAGGGCCCCGGTGCCCGGCCGGGTGAAGACGCGGCTCTGTCCGTTCCTCGATGCCACGAACGCCGCAGACTTGCACTCGGCATTCGTCCGGGACGCGCTGGAGTTACTGGAGAAGTTGTCCGGGGTGGCGGACATTGAGCTTTCGACCGACGTCGAGACGGATGCGTGGCAGGATTTCGCCGTGGCGCGTTCCTTGCAGGGCCAGGGCGATCTGGGAGATCGTTTATTCCACGCGCTCGGCACCGCCCTCGGCGCGGGACGGCCCAGGGCCATGGTCGTGGGCAGCGATTCTCCGGGATTGCCGGCAGGATACCTCGCCGAGCTTCTCCGCTTGGACACCGATACCGCGATGGGGCCGACTGAAGATGGGGGCTTCTACGCCATCGCCTGCCGGCGGACCGCCCTGGGGATGCTGAACGGTGTCAGGTGGTCATCTCCGGACACGCTTGAGGACACGAAGCACGCTGTCCTTTCCTGCAGCCTGACGGCGGGATTCGGTCAGCCATGGTTCGACATCGATGAGCCTCCGGACCTCCTGCGGCTGCGGACACTGGTTGACCTGCCGCGGCACACCGCGGCCTGGTTGGCCTCGAACGAAGCGAGACTCAGCGCTCTTCCAGCGCGGCCGGACCCCCAAAACGCGCGGCGATTCACGAAGTCGAAGTAGGCCAGAATGGGAGCCTGCATTTTGAAGAGCGGCCTTGGACACCTACGGCGCGGAGCGCCATTACTGCTGATACCGATAATCGTCATTGGGAATACTTGTCGTGTGGTGAAGAACGATCTAATCTTGTAGAGAATCTTGAAGATGGCAGTGCCCGCGAACAGCGGCATTTCGGCACCTATCGAAGGAGGAACCGGGTGGCGAAGATTTCTGACCTCAAGCTAGCGTATCAGGTCTTCGTGAAGGCGTACCCGTACCGAAGAGTCGACTGGCGCCCGGGCGCGCGCTTGACGAAGTCGCTTCATGAAGCCCGAATAGCCGTGGTTACAACCGCGGCTTATTTCAGGCCGGACCAGCCCCCATTCGACACCTCCATTCGTGGAGGAGACTATTCGTACCGTGTCATCCCTTTTGATGCCGACTTGAGCGCATTGCGAGTTGCTCACAGAAGCGACGCCTTTGACATCCGCGGGATTACCTCCGACAAGAACCTGGCTCTGCCTCTGGATCGGCTGAACTCGCTGGCGAAGGACGGCGTCATCGGCTCCGTTGCGCCGCGCCATTTCAGCTTCATGGGCTCGATCACCGCTCCGGGCCGGCTCATCGCCAACACGGCTCCGGAGGTTGCTCGAATGCTGTTGGAGGATGCGGTGGATGCTGTACTGCTGACGCCAGTCTGCCCGATGTGCCATCAGTCGGCCGGACTAATCCAGAGCATTATCGAGAAGGCCGGCATTCCGACAACCTCCGTTACGGTGCTCCGCGAGATCACCGAACGAGTCGCTCCGCCTCGGGCGTTGTTCGTGGCTTTCCCGTTAGGTTTTCCCCTGGGAGCACCGAGCGACCCTACACTTCAAAGGTGGATTATCCTGGCGGCCCTCGCCCTGCTCACGGAGAGCGTACCGCCCGCCATCATGCGAGATTTTGAGGCCGCGCGCTGATCCTTATCGCCCCGAGAGCCAACGAATCAATCGGCTTCCGAGTCCAGGTCAGCTTCGCCGTGGTCACTCATCTGCCGGACCGTTGCGAGCGATTCGGACGAATTAGGAAACGCCGCTTGGCTCCGCCGATCCCTGTTTCACATGGCTCATATCCATCGGACCGCGGCGGGGGTGCAAGAGCCCCGAACTGGTTCGCGATCGGCGGCGTGGACACGCACAGAAGCGCCATCGCCGAGCTTGGCGGTGGGCGATAGGGGGCAATCGAGAAAGGGGCTCATCGGAGAACCGCAACCCAAGCACCATTCCGGCGCGCCTCTTTGCGAGGGATCAATAGACGCCAAGGGAGACGCGCAAGGCTACTGGTTCGGAGCGGAGGTTGAGTCCGTTGTCGGTCTCGTCGCCGTTCAGAATGCGAATAAACTTGAAGACCCCGTTTTCGTAGCTCCCCTCGTCGACGCGCATGAACTGGCGGCGCTTGTCCGTCTGGCTGGGCCGGAAATCGACCCGGCAGAAGTATCCGGCCACCAGGAACTGGTTGTCCGCAAGTTGAGCCACCAGGGCCCGGCCCCTCGGCTCCGCGCTAGCCGCCTGCGCGCGATTGTTCCGCCCACCTCCGTAAGAGACCAGCGCATTCCACGTCGCGAAGGGAAGCGTATTCGTGGGCGTGCCCTTTTCTTCCGCGACGGCTTGGAGCTTGCCCTCGAAGTTGAGGCGAGCGATGTCCCGTATCATCGGGCCGATCAGCCGGTAGTTCTGCGCCGTGGGGGCGAATTGATCCTGCGGCTCGGGTGCGGCGGCCGGAGTGCCGCCCGGAGCGAGGGCAGACGCGGCGGCCGGAACGGAGGGCATGTTGCTATAGTCCAGACCGAAGGGTGAGAAGCCGATAGCCTGAAGGCCGAGGGCGGAGAAGAAGAACCTGGCAACCGAGGCGCTGCCACTGGTTTCCGGAATGAATAGGGCATTATCGTCCCGGTGATAAAGTTCCATCACCTTCAGGTACGCGACCGGGTCGTTCATGTAAATATCGGGCGAGACGATATCGATGGCCGGCGCCGCGGCTTTCCAGATGGGAATCACGTTGTCCGTGGGACCGCCGGCTTCATAGCTGCCGGGAGCGCCTGGCTTGATGGGATCGCGCAGCGCGGCGTTGGCGTAGAGCGGCAGTGGATAGACCGCCTTCCCGGCGGCGGCAACCTTCCCGACATAACTAGCCACGGCCCAGGCGTGGAAGTTTACTTCGGCTTCGGGCCCAAAGGCTTCCTGCCAAGTCACGGAAGCGTCTGCCTGCTTGCCCATGGCCTTGAGTACGTCCGACGGCACGGGACCGTCGAAGAGCTTTTGCGCGGCCGGGGAGTAGTCGCGGACAGAGCCCCAAGTGCCGGACTCGTTCTCCACTTGTACAATGATTACGGTGCGCTGCGGGTCGAACGCCCTGAGGTGACGCATGAACGCCGTGAACGCGCGGATATCCAACTCCTGAGACGCGGCGCAGAACGGCGATGGCGAATCCGCCGGACGTCCGTTCTTGTCGATCAGGTGGAAATAGCGCGCCGGGTCGGCCTTCATCCATTCGGGCATGTAGTGCTGGCTGCCGTTTTTCCAGGTGCCGAACCAGAGCAGATCGAGCCGGACGTGGTGCTCGCGCGCCTGAGTGACGATGGTATCGATGACCGTGTAGTCGAACTGTCCCGGCTTTGGTTCGAACTGTTCCCAGTAGATAGGTATCTCCAGCGTATTGGCGTGCAGGGATTCGATGGCCGGCCAAACTTTCGGAAGCATGGCCGGCCAGCCGCTGGAATTATGCGCCTGGGCGCCCAGCATGAGGTAAGGCGCGCCGTCCACCATAAGGGCGTAGCGCCCGTCTTTCTTGATTACCTGGGGGATGGGACGCTCCTTGACCTGGGCGTGCAGCGTGATGGCAACGCTGCCGGCCGCCAGTAGGGCCACCAAGGTGGCAGGGCGGAAAGACCTTCCACAACACGCGATAGTCATAAAGAGCGAGATCCTCTCAACGGAATCTTTATTTTACACCCCTGGCTCTCAATTCTGATGAGACCCGGTTCATGCCGCATTTTCGTCCGAATGGACAGACCGCGAGGAGCCTCAAACGCCGAAGGGTACCGTTTGTAATCCACTTGGCCAGCTAGTGAAACCGTGGAATCGGCCGCGTCCGAGCACGAACGGCGCGCGTTCCGCGCGGGCGTCCTCCGATGATATCGCTAGCTGCCCAGCCGGCCAAAGGCTACGCCCAGTCTCAGCCGGAGACCGCTGTCATCGCCATTCCACCGCTTTTCGCGATTTCCACAGAGTTCGCTTGCGTCTGTGCGGTACCGGAGTATTGATAACCCGTTCAGTCAAAACGTTTTAATGGGCATCTTCGGTCATCATGTGGACATTACCCCGCGGTGGCGGGGACATCAAACGAAATGTCGAAACGGCTGAATTACCCCGCAGCAACACTGGAGGAAGGGGATCAGCCCCGATGGTTTCGATACGGCGCGAGGAGGAAGCCGTCCGGTTTGGCACGACAGGGATCTGTGTTTGGAATTGAAAGGAACTACTGAGCCCCGCAGGCGAATTATAACAGTCGGTTCTTTTTCCTCGTTGTATATGCCACCGGCGGCGGCTTCCTCATCCCGCAGGTGCAGAGCGCGGAACCGTCTCCGCGGGCGAGTCTCCACAGGAACGATACGACTCCATTGCTGACAAACATAAAAAAAGCGGGACGCCAGCTTGAAGCCGAACATGAACCTTCACCGGGGCGCGTCTTTTGGATTACCGGGTTATCCGGCGCCGGCAAGACAACCTTGGGGCGAGAATTGTGGAGCCGGCTGCGCGCCGCCGGTCGTCCGGTAACCTTCCTGGATGGCGACGCGCTCCGTGCTGTGATCGCCGAAGATCTTGACCACAGCGCCGGCAATCGGCGGCGATCGGCGATGCGCAATGCGCGGCTATGCCGGTTGCTGGCTGAGCAGGGCACCGACGTCGTCTGCGCAACCATCTCGCTGTTTCACGAGGTGCAGCATTGGAACCGCGAGAACATCCCCGGTTATTGCGAGATCTACCTTCGGGTCCCGATGGAAGAGCTACGGCGCCGGGATAGCAAGGGCATCTACGCGGGGGCTCAGCGCGGCGATACGTGCGACGTCGTTGGCCTTGACGTGGCGGCGGAGGCTCCCGAGGCGCCGGACCTGGTGCTGGACAATTATGGGCCGCTCGACGCTGCCACGGCGGTCGACCGCATTTTAGCGGTATGCGCCAGGCGGTATGGTGCGAGTGCGGCGCAGCCGGCGCGCCTCATCGCTTTCAAAACAAAGGCGGAATCTTTGGAAGTGCTGGCGCCCCTTTTACGCCATGGGCGCGTCTTGCCACAGGTCCGCTTCTCGGTTGGCGATTGGCGCTCGGACGCCGCTGGCGTGCTCGCTGCCGTCGCCGCTGCGCCCTGGGGTTCAGATCGGGTCATCGTGCGTAGCAGTGCACGGGGCGAGGACGGCGCCGCGAGGAGCTCCCAAGCCGGGAGGTACGATTCTATACTCGGTGTTGTCGGCAGCGCAGCAGTGGCGCACGCAATCGACCGGGTGATTGCCTCGTTTGGCGATGACGGAGGCGGCGACGACCAGATCTTCGTGCAGCCCATGCTTGACCGCGTGGCGATGGCCGGGGTGGTCTTCTCGCGCAGCCCCAGCGGCGGCCCCTATTTCATAGTCAATTACGACGACCATTCGGGCCTCACCGATCGCGTGACAGCCGGTGCCAGCGACAATCTCAAGACTTTTTTTTGCCTCAAATCGCGGCCTGATGCCTGCCCACCGCCGCTGGCGCCGGTCATCGCTCTTGTCAGCGAGCTCGAAACCCTCCTAGCGTGTGATGCAATAGACGTGGAATTCGCCGTCGGCGACGATGGGCAGCTCTATCTTCTGCAAGTCCGCCCTCTCGCCGTCGACCGCCATGGGCCGGCAGCGGACGCGAAGGTCGACACCGCGCTCGCCGATGTGGCGCGCAAGGTCGAGCTGCTCAGCCGCCAGCATCCCTACCTGCACGGCAGCCGGGCGGTATTCGGCGTCATGCCGGACTGGAACCCAGCCGAAATCATCGGGGTGCGGCCTTGGCCCCTCTCCTTGTCGCTCTATTGCGAACTCATCACCGACGCGATCTGGGCCTATCAGCGGGACAATTACGGGTACCAGAATCTTCGCAGTTTTCCGCTCCTGGTCAGCTTTCACGGACTGCCCTACATCGACGTTCGCGTTAGCTTTAATTCCTTCATACCATGCGACGTGCCCGACGATCTCGCCGGGCGTCTCGTAAATTACTACATCGATCGCCTCCTCAGCGAGCCGCATCTCCACGACAAGGTCGAATTTGAGATCATCTTCTCCTGCTACACCCTCGATTTGCCGAAGCGGATGGGCAGGCTCGCCAAGCACGGATTTTCTCAAGAAGACATTGCAGAACTGTCGAGCGCCTTACGGCGCCTCACCAATCGCATCATGCATGGCGAGACCGCGCTGTGGCGGCGCGACCGCGCGAAGATCGACCTGCTGGCACGGCGGTTTCCGGCAATCTGCGACGCGGAGACCGACAAGATCAGCCGCATTTACTGGCTGATCGAGGACTGCAAGCGATACGGCACGCTGCCGTTCGCCGGTCTCGCACGGGCGGGCTTCATAGCGGTCCAGATGCTGCAGTCCTTCATCGCGGTGGGCGCTCTCAATGCCGAAGAGGGCGCGGCATTCATGGCGAGCGTCGATACCGTCGGGTCGCGCATCGGGCGTGATTTCGCGCAACTTCCTAAGGCAGACTTCCTCGCGCGCTACGGCCACCTCCGGCCGGGGACCTACGACATCCTGTCGCCGCGCTATGACGAGGCGCCCGATCTCTATTTCGACTGGTCGAGTGCCCGGCCGGCGGCGCCTGCGCCCCCGTGCTTCGCGCTCTCGATCGAGCAGTCGCGCCGCATCGAGCATCTGCTCAAGGAACATGAGCTCGACATCGACGTATTGAGTTTGATCGAGTTCATCAAGGCCGGGATTGAGGGCCGCGAATACGCGAAGTTCGTTTTCACGCGAAGCCTGAGCCATGCTCTGTCGCTGATCAGACAACTGGGCGAGGATCATGGCCTCTCGGCGGAGGATTGTGCATTTCTGAACTACGACGTCGTCCGCACGCTCTATAGCGAAAGCGGTTCGGTGCGCGAGGCGTTGCTGGAGAGTGCCGCGCATGGCAGAGAGCGTCACGCGCTCACGCGCAATCTCGTGCTTCCGCCGATCATCGCGTCGCCCGGCGAAGTGTTCGCATTTCACCTTCCCCCGAGCCAGCCTAATTTCATTACGCGAAAAAGCGTCACCGCACCGGTCGCTTCAGTCGGCGACCCGCCGGAGAGCTTCGCTGGACGGATTCTTTTCGTGCCAAGCGCGGATCCCGGCTTCGACTGGATCTTCACTCGGGACATCTGCGGATTCGTCACCCAGTTCGGCGGCGCCAATTCGCACATGGCGATCCGCGCCGGCGAGCTCGGCATACCCGCTGTAATCGGTGCCGGCGAAGCCCTGTTCCGGCGATGGCAGACGGCGCGCAAGCTGTGCCTCGATTGCACGAACCAGAAGGTCTTGGTCATCGCATGAAAGCGGTCGCCATCACCCAGCGGGTATCGGTCGTTCCGGCTTATGGCGAGCGCCGTGATTGCCTGGATCAAGCATGGACTAAGTTCCTGGCGGCCTGCGGGCTGCTTCCCGTGTTGCTCCCCAACGTCACCGAGGCCGCTGTTGCCTTGTGCGAAGGGGCCGGTATCGGCGGGTTGGTGTTGACCGGCGGTAACGATCTTGCGATGTTGGGCGGCGATGCGCCGGAACGCGACGCCGTCGAAAATGCCCTGCTCGATTTGGCGGAGCGGCGCAGGCTGCCGGTGCTGGGCGTGTGCCGGGGCATGCAAGTGATTCAGCAGCGTTTCGCTATTCCGTTGCGCCGCGTCGAAGGCCATGTGGCGCAACGTCAGGTCATCCGAATCGACGGCGAGCGAAGAGAGGTCAACAGCTATCATCACTTTGCCGCCTTCGAATCGCGGCCGCCGCTCGACGTCTGGGCGGTTGCCGGCGACGGCGTCGTCAAAGCGATTCGCCATTCGGCCCAGCCTATAACGGGGATTATGTGGCACCCTGAGCGGTCCGCCCCGTTCTCGCCTGCCGACGTGGTACTGTTCCGGCAAGTCTTCGGGGTCGAATGATGCGCGCGGTTATTCTCGCCGCCGGCCGCGGCAGCCGCATGGGGCATCGCGGCGACGACTGCCCGAAATGCTTGGTCGAGCTCGAAGGCAAGCCGTTGATCGAGCGCCAGATCGCGGCGCTCCGGCATGGTGGAGTGGACGAGATCGGGGTCGTCCGCGGCTATCGTGCCGAGATGATCGATTTTCCCGGCCTCTCCTATTTCGCCAACGAACGATGGGCCGAAACCAATATGGTGATGTCACTCGCCGCGGCCGCTCCCTGGCTGCGCTCGGGGCCGGTCATCGTCAGCTATGCCGACATCTTCTACCGCAGCGAACTGGTGCGCGGGCTGACCGCTGCTCCAGGCCAGTTGGTCATCAGTTACGACCGGGCCTGGCGCCGCCTGTGGACCCGGCGCTTCGCCGATCCTTTGGCCGACGCCGAAACCTTCCGGATTAATGCCGCGGGCCAATTGCTGGAGATCGGCGGCAAGACGACGCGGATCGAAGATATCGAGGGGCAATATATGGGCCTCTTGAAATTCACGCCACCGGCATGGAGTGCCGTCGAGTCGCTACTCAGTAGACTCGACGCAACGATCCGCAATCGCCTCGATGTGACCGGACTGCTACGCCGGCTGCTAACTGAAAGCGAGTTTCCCATAGATACCTTCGGTACCGATGGCCAATGGGGCGAAATCGACAACCCGGAAGACGTGGCGCTGTACCAGAAGATGGTAAGGGAAGGGGAACTCCTGCTCGAGGATGCGCTGTCTGCCAGAGAGCCGAGGGTAGGATGACGGCGATCGATCCGCGCGGCGGCCGCGCTCATCCCGAACTTCGTGTTTATCGAAACCGCGATGGGAGGGCCGCAGGCTGTCAGTTACGATGAAACACGGAGATTTTACGGGGTTGGCTGGCGACTACGCGAGGTTCCGGCCGGGCTATGCGCCACAGATCGCGACCGCGATCCTGAGTTATGTGGGACGCGATACGGCCAGCGTCGATGCCGCCGACATCGGCGCCGGCACTGGCATTTGGACACGCGAGCTGGCGGCTCGCGGCCTGCATTCCGTCGTCGCCGTGGAACCCAATGACGAGATGCGCGGGCAAGGAATCGAGACCTCGCGCGGCACGGACATTGTCTGGCACAAAGGTTCGGCTGAAGCCACTGGATTACCGGACGGCTCCGCCGATCTTGTCAGTATGGCATCGTCACTCCACTGGGCCGATTTCGACAAAGCGTGCGAGGAGTTTCACCGCATCCTGCGGCCGGGCGGCGTCTTCGTCGCCTTGTGGAATCCGCGCTTCATCGAGGCGAACCCGCTGCTCGTTGAAATCGAGGCGCACATCGCACGGCTCAAGCCAGACATCCGGCGCGTATCGTCCGGCCGCTCCGGCATCACCGAGCGGCTGACCGACATGTTGAGCGCCAAGCCGCAATTCGCCGAGGTGCTGTACCTCGAAGGCAGGCATTCCCTGCACCAAACGCCGGAACAGTACATCGGCGCGTGGCGCTCGGTGAACGATCTGCAGGTGCAATTAGGTCCGGAACTTTTCCGGAAGTTCCTGGATTTCACAGAGAAGCGCATCGCGGGTCTGGCGGCGATCGAGACAACCTACGTGACTCGCGCCTGGGCGGCGCGGCGCGTGTAGGCGCTTCGGTGACAGGCATGGCGAGTAGGCAAGCATCGCGGCTCACGGTTCGCGTTTCTGGATCGTCCCGAAATCGTGCCAGACAACAACCGCTCGGAACGCGCTCTGCGTCCCACCGCCGCCCCGGATCGTCCGATAATCCACAAGATACTCAGCTTAGCAGGCTGCTGAAATTCTCTGTTTTTTCGAACAAACAAGTGACCTGAAGAATGTTGTGGACGTCTTACTGTCATGCGCGGTGAAGACATCCAACAACAAGATCTGTTCAGCTACGGCTCA
>JBEKXZ010000023.1:0-74206 GCA_049511495.1 Bryobacteraceae bacterium
ATCCGCTCCATTTCCGCGGCGGAGACCGTCTCTGGGATTCTCAACTTCCACGATCCCCCCGCTGCCACGAACCGGACAACTCACGTGCTAATTGGACCGGACAATTCACATGCTAGCGACACCGGTTTGCTGCGCGCATCGCAAACTGCTTTGGTACGTGGCAGAATGGATTTGCACACAACGGCGAACTTACGCTTTGATTGTTTGGTATCCGCCGGGGGAAGGTCGCTACCGGCTCGCAGCTTGGCCGTTGCAGCTCTGCAGCTTTTCGATAGGAGGTGGTATGACGAAACGTTGGGCGGAATGTTGGTTCGTGGGTACCCTTCTGCTGTGGCCGGTTCCCGGGCAGATTCGTGCCGCTGTTTTCGACGTGACGAATTACGGGGCGAAGGGCGACGGCAAGACGCTCGACTCGCCCGCTATCAACAGGGCAATCGAAGCCGCTGCGACGGCGGGCGGCGGGACGGTACACTTCCGGGCTGGCACTTACGTGACCGGCTCGATTCATCTTCGAAGCAATCTCAGTCTGCAATTCGAGCCTGGCACAACGCTGGAAGCGTCAGCGGATCCGGCGGCTTACGACGCGGCTGAACCTAACCAGTGGGACAAGTTTCAGGATTTCGGCCACAGTCATTTTCACAACAGTCTCATCTGGGGCGAAGGGCTGGAGAACGTTTCCATCCAAGGCAGCGGCCTGATCAGCGGCAAAGCGTTGGCGCGCGAACGAGGCGCCGCGGGCGACAAAGCCATCGTTCTCAAACTCTGCCGGACGGTGACGCTCCGTGATTTTTCGATTCTTTCCGGTGGACACTTTGGAATCCTGGCCACCGGCGTAGACAATCTGACGATTGACAATCTGACGGTTGACACGAACCGGGACGGGATCGATGTGGACTCCTGCCGGAACGTGAGGATTTCTAATTTGAGTGTCAACACACCGAACGACGACGCCATCGTGCTCAAGGGCACGCGCGCACTCGGCTTCGCGCGTCCGACGGAGAATGTGACGATTGTCAACTGCCTGGTCAGCGGTTACGACATCGGCTCACTGTTGGACGGCACTTTTAAACGCACGGTCAAGCTGGCTCCCGACCGCGATGGCCCCACTGGGCGCGTTAAGATCGGCACGGAATCGGAAGGCGATTTCCGGAACATTGTCATATCAAATGTGATCTTCGACCGCTCCCGCGGTCTCGCCCTGGAATCGGTTGACGGGGCGCACCTGGAAGACATCGCGATTTCGAATATCATCATGCGGGAGGTTTCCAACTCCCCGATCTTCATCCGCCTCGGCAGCCGGATGCGGGCGCCGGCAGGAACTCCGGTAGGAGCGGTACGGCGTGTGAACATCAGCAACGTAGTGGTGTACGACGCCGATCCGCGGTACGGTTCCATCATCACCGGTATTCCCAACCACGACGTCGAAGACGTGAAGCTGAGCGATATCCGGATCGTCTATCGCGGCGGCTTGACGCTGGATCAAGTGGCGAAGCAGCCAGCGGATCTGGTGAATACGTTCTTCTTCGGAGCCTCCGGCGGCGTGCCACCGCGCGAACCGTACGCCACGCCGGAGCGGGAAAAAGAATATCCGGAACCCTCGATGTTCGGGCTGTTGCCCGCTTATGGCTTTTATGTCCGCCACGCCACGGGAATCGAGTTCAACAATGTGGAGGTCGGTTACATGAAGGAGGACCGCCGGGCGGCATTTGTGCTGGATACGGTGAAGGGGATCGACATGGCACACGTCAAGATGCAGAAAGCGTCTGGCGTCCCCGCGATTGTGTTGCGGAACGCCGAGGACTTCTCGGTTTACCGTTCGTTCCCGGTGCCGGACGCGCATGTGGATAAGGCGGATCGCAAAGACATGTGACGCGCCTGCTGCATTGTGCCCGGAATCCACAGGACATGGGGATACGCTTTAACGCCTTAATTTCGAGCTATCACGGAAGCCCATTTTGGTTCCCCCGATTCCCAGCACACACCTGTCCAATCACCCACTCGGTTTCTAGCGCCGTGGCGCCGCTCGAGCGAGGTTGGCGGCTTTCCAATATCGCGCAGGCAAAATCCGCGACGCACGGGTAGTGTAGGTTGGTGGCTGCCGGAACTTCTTCCGCTCCCCCCGGATACTCGAGCGCCGGCGAGTTCAGCGGCGTCAGATTCATCTCACCTTCGGTCCCTCGAATGCGGAACTCGTCGCGAGCCACTCGCGAATGCCAGCGCACATCCACCATTCCCCGTACGCCCGAATCGT
Organism: Bryobacteraceae bacterium; assembly: GCA_049511495.1. Lineage (GTDB taxonomy): Bacteria > Acidobacteriota > Terriglobia > Bryobacterales > Bryobacteraceae > Bog-375. The sequence goes on from JBEKXZ010000023.1 coordinate 2,252, forward strand.
GCTCGGTCAGCACTGTGGCATTGTCTTCCACCGCGATGGGATGCACCAGCGTGGAACGGCATCCCATGGCCCGCACCGGTCGGCCAAACAGATAATTCATCAGGTCGATACGATGGCAGGCGATGTCATACAAGGGGCCACCGCCCGCCTTCAACGGGTCGAGCAGCCACTCCCGCGCCGCGCCCGCCGGGTAAAACCAATCATGAGACGTGGCCTCCGCAAATACCGGACGCCCGATGGCTCCGGCATCCAGCAGCTCGCGCGCCCGCTCCACCTTCGGATACATGCGCCGGTAATAGGCAATGCCCAGAGTTCTTCCGGACTCCTCGGTGGCCTGCTGCATGGCCACGGCTTGCTGGTAGTCCATGGCCATCGGCTTCTCGCACAACACGTGCCGGCCGGCGCGCAGCGCCGCGATGGTTTGCGATGCGTGGACGAAAACGGGCGTGGCAATGTAGACCGCTTGGGCCGGGCATGCCCCTAAAGCGATCTCCAGGCTTGCCCAACTGGGGACGCCATACGGCGCGGCCTTGGCCGGGTCGCGTGTCACGATTCCTGCCAAGCGGCTGTGCGGCTCCGCAAGAATCGCTGGCAGAACCCGCTTGGCCGATATATCGCCGATTCCAACTACCAGCCAGGTAAGCGCCATACGCTCCATCATACCTGCCGGGTCTGGGCCTATTCTCTCTCCAACCCCATCACACCCTTGCTGTCTTTCACGCTCACGTAACTGCCATCCTCAGCCTCAATCCGCGTGTTCGCGAACTTCCAGTCTTCCGCGTTCTGAATGCTGCCTGCCACCTTGGCTGCGATGTGCAGATCTCGGAACGTGAAATTCTGCAATGGCGAATCCGGGTAAGAGCTCACCGAGAATGCGCGCCCGACGCCAGTCGCTTTGACGCCGGAGATTTGCACGTTCCGAATATGCGGCAGCCCCAACTCAGCAGGCACCGGCGTAAGCAGCACGCGCCAATAGTCCGGCACGTTCGTTATGCCCTCCGGCAGCTTCGCATAGCTGAAGCTGGGGTTCCAGTTCAACGTGACGCTAATCGCCGTGCTGACGTTTTGGATATCCATGTCGTGGATGATGATGTTCTGCACCGTGCCCCCGCGTGTGCTGGCCGACTTGAACAGAATCCCATTCGACACCGATCCCAGCACGTGCAATCGGTATGCTTCCACATCGTGGATGCCGCCCGATGTTTCGCTGCCGAAGGTTACGCCCGCAGCGCCCCCGCGAACCGTGTTGTAGCGGATCACCACGTGGCCGGTCGGCCGGTTGACGCGCAAACCGTCGGAGTCCCGTCCCGCCTTCAGGCAAATTGCGTCGTCGTTGCACTCAATGTCGCAATGCTCCACCAACACGTCCGAAGAAGAATCCACGTCGATGCCGTCCGTACTCGGGCCCTTGCCGCCGATGTTGTTGCGAACCGTGACGCCGTCCACCGTGACCTTCTGCGAGTAGCAGATGTGTACCGTCCAGAAACCGGAGCGCTCCAACCGGAGCCCCTGCAAATCGACGTTGGAAGATCTATAGATCTGGATCAGCCGCGGCCGCTGGCAATCGTAGTCGACGGCCCAGCGAAGGCCCCTCGGTTCGTAGTCTTCGCGCCTCATCTTCCAATACTTGTCCCACCAGATCTTGCCGTCGCCGTCAATTGTGCCCTTACCGGAAATCTTGACGCCCGATTGTTCGTACACGTTGATCAGCGCCGCCGGCCATTTCATCTCGATGCCCGCGACGCGCGTCTCAATGATGGGGTATCCCGCGAGGTCCTGCACGCCGCGAATCTCGGCGCCTTCATCCAGCCACAAATTCGTGCCCGATTTCAGAAAAAGCGCGCCGCTCCGATAAACGGCCGGCTTGAGCACGATGGTTCCTCCGGATTTCCCCGCCGCGTCGATCGTCTTCTGGATAGCCGCAGTGTCGTCCGTCTTACCGTCACCCTTAGCGCCGTAATCGGCCACGCGAAAGTCGGCGCACCATCCTGCGGTCGCAATCACAGCTGCGCATAAGACAACACGTATCAATCCGACTCTCAGCCCGCCGCGTGAGTTCTCTGGAAATCTAAATGTCGGCATCCGAATGCACAAACATGCAACTTAACTGTGAGTCTGGCATCACGTAACGCCGTCGCTTACGCCGAACCTCACCTGAATCGGAACAATCTCTACGCTTCCGCTTCAGTCGTTTCGCACACGCTCCGGCTGATCAACAAATCGAAGAACTCGAATCTCGCTCGGTGGACGGCAGCGGCATCGCACCGCTCTAAACTGCGGCTTGCCGAAGCCCAGCACCTGTTCCCGCCGCTTAAAACATCGTCCAAGAATAATGTCCCCCGGCAGCACCATTGCTGGCGCTGCCAGTGACTGTGAAACCGCCGGACTTTGTCGACCTGGGCCGGGGCGTTCGGCCGGTCAGAACGACACCCTGGCGCTCAACTGCAGCTTGCGAGGCTGATTCGCCATGGACGAGAAAATACCAAAGCTGGCGGAATCGATAGCCAATCCCGGAGCGGCGAAATGGACCGCGTTGTTGACATTAAACGCATCCGCCTGGAACGACAGTCTCACTTGTTCGCGGATCGGAAACTCCCGGCGCAGACTCAGGTCGAGATCCGCATTGTGAGGAGCAAACAGACCGAGCGGAGCCGAGCGCGCGATGTCGCCCGCCGTGTAAGCCGGCGGGTCCACGAAGGCCGCCTTGTTGAGGTAGGAAGTGGTGGCGATATTCGCGCCGTTGCTTCCGATCGCGCCGTTCTGCCACACGTCTCCACCCGACGCGAAGGCTGGGGAGTAGTTCGGATAGCAGGCCGCATCGATAACGCCGCCGCCGGTGCAAGTGCCGGTGATCGTCATGGGCGCTCCGGAGGCGTAGGTGTAGAGTGCGGAAACCTGCCAGTGGCCGATGATCGAATTCAATACCTCACTCCCGCCGTCCAATTTGTGACCCGCGCCGAAAGGCAACTGGTAGACCATTGTCGCACTGGCGATGTTCTTGTGATCGATGGTCCCCGGCCCTTTTTCCAGAAAGAGCTTGGTTGGATCGCGCAAGCTCGAAACCAGATCGTCCAACTCCTTGCTGAACGCATAATTGACCATGAAGGTGAGGCCATGTGTGAGGCGTTTGTTGAGCGAGAGTTGCAGCGCGTTATACGTCGAGTTGCCAAGGTCCAGCCACGGGCTCTGGACCGTGGTGTATTGCGGGAACGGCTTCAGCGCCTGGGCGATGGTTCCTTGGAAGTTCGGGTACGGCATCGTGATACTCGGGAACATGGCCTGAGCCTCCGCGAGCGTGGTCGCGGTTAAAGTTTTGCCCAGCAGAGATCCCAGCGGAAGGTATTGAATTGGAACCTGGTTGTCGGTCAAGGCCCCGGGGACCAGGGCCCCAGGCAGCCAATGGCCGTCGGTGCCGGTATAAGCGGCGCTGAGCATCAGGTTCGGGGTAAGCGAGTGCTGGATATTGAAACTCCAGTCTTCGTAATAAGGCGGTTTGCCGCTGAGACTGGGGTAGCCATAAGGCATGGTCTGGGCCGTGGTTGGGCCGGCCCACAGATCCCCTGCCGCCGTGGCAGACGCCGTGGTCACATATCCGGTACCGTAACTTGGATTGAAGAATGGTGGGGAGAGCGGATTGCCCGGATACCCGCTGTTCCAATTGAACGCAGGCTGTCCGGTGGCAACGGCCCCCAGGCTAGCGGTTTCGTCAAAACCAGCCTGGCTCAGCCCTTGGCGTCCGTCCGTGCGCCCACCCACTCCGCCGGCATGTGAGTAAAAAATGCTGTAGCTCGCCCGAACGACCGTCTTTTCCGCGGCCCGGTAGGCGAGTCCCACGCGAGGCCCGGGATTGATATCGTGCTGCTTCACGGGAGTTTTGCAACCGCAGCTATCGGTGCCATTGCCCACAAACTCCAGACCGCCCGGAATGCCGCCCGCCAGCGGGTTAGCCAGCGTGGGGTTAAAGAAGGACATGACATTGTTGACTTCCGTGAACGGGCTCCAGATGTTCCAGCGCAGACCCACGTTCAGAGTCAGACGCGAGGAGACTTTGAAATCGTCCTGAATATACCAGGCGTATGTCTTGTAACGTCCTCCGGTCTCGGCCACCGCGTTCTGCGTGACCGTGCTGCTGTCCACGGCTCCCAGCAGAAAACTGGCGTATGCAAGGCCGGTGGTGCTGATGGGGCTTCCGCTGGCAGTGAAATTCTCCGTTTCCGGCGTGTTGAACGTAAAGCCGGCCTGCGTGCCGGTCAGTGGAATGTTCTCGTTGTCCTGCAGCGACTGGATTTGGAAGCCGAAAGTGACGTTGTGCTTTCCATGGGTCCAGAGCACGCTGTCCTGGGCGCTAATCGTGTTCTGCGCTTCGTTGTAAGCATGGGAGTTGGTTCCGTCCCAGCTCACGGGAGCGTCGTTGCCATTGAAAGTGATATCCGGAAAACCGGAGCCCGCGACTCCGCCCGGAAGGCCGGTGAGGCCTGCCTTCGACGGATAATTGCCGCCATACGTGTCGCTCGTCAAAGGAATGAACAACCGGCTTAATCCCACCGTGAACTGGTTGACCATGCTCGGGCTGATGATGTGACTATCGTGAAGCTGACCGAGGGTCGCGTATTCGATTACGCCTCTCCCATCCGTATACGGCGGGGGCAGCGTCGACGTGCTGATCGGCGTCAGGCTGCCAACAATGGGGTTCGCGTACTTGCCGGTGCTAAACAGAGCGAAGATCCGATTATTGTCCGAAAGGTTATAGTCGATCTTATCCGTAGTGCTGTCGTTATTGACCTTGTTCGGCAATGTCGCCAGGTAATTGTTCGTGATGTTGCCATTCGTGGGGGCCGGGAGATACGACTGGAAAGAAATCGACACCGACGAGATGCGGTCGGTCGGGATCATGTTGTTCGGGAATGGCGTGCGCGGGTTGGTCCCGCTCGCGCTGGCCGGATCGTAAATGAGGATGGGGAAGGCGCTGAAATCGCCCGTCCGCTCGGCGACAGTCGGTATGGATTGGTATCCGGGAGCGGTCGCCGAGACGTAACGGTACCCATCGTAGTTGGAGAAGAAAAAGAGTTTGTTCTTCTTGATGGGGCCGCCGACGGTGGCGCCAAATTCGTTCTGGTGCTCGATCGGCGTGGTCGCCGCGAAAATGCCTCTGGCGTCGAAGTCGGTATTCCGGAAATACTCGTAAACGCCGCCATGGAACTGGTTGGTTCCCGATTTTAAGACGTAGTTCGACACGCCCTGGCCTTCGTACATGGCCTTGGCACCGGCGGTCTCCACCTGAAACTGTTCCACCGCTTCCACCGAAACGCCGAACGCGAGGTTTCGGGTATCGCTCTCCGTCCCAGCGCTGGTCAAGGCCAGACCTTCGATGTACACCTCGTTTTGATAGGTCTGCCCGCCGTTGAAGGAACCGGTAGACGGACCGGCCGTTTGCGTGCTGTAGTTATCCACGCCGCTGGCCAGGCCGGCGAACGCGGAGGGATCCCTGGCAGACGCATTCATCGCCAGCGGAAGCGCATCGTAAACCTGGTTCTCGATTGAGGAGCCCAGTACCGCGTCCTCCGCCTTCAGGATTGTCGGCTGCTCCTCTACCGTGATCGACTGGGTAGCCATCCCGATCTTCAACTTGGGATTCAAGGGAACGATCGCCAGCGCATCCACGATCACGCGCGGCTGAGTGAGAGTCTCGAAGCCGGCAGCCTTCACCGTAACCGTATACTCGCCGGCAGTGAGCAGAGGGAGCACAAAGAAACCGGCTTCCGTCGTCTTACGGACGGTTTCAACTCCGGTTGCGACATCGGTGGCGGTTACCGTGGCGTCAGGCACAGCCCCTCCTAATGGATCCGTGACCGAGCCTTCGATGGAACCGGTCCCACCGACTTGGGCGAGCGCCGTTCCAGCGGCGACTAACAGCGCAAGGCAGAAAGCAACGTGGCGCATCGTAACAACTCCTCTCCTTCTGTATTCCTACCCGGGATGCCTGGTGTGACACACAATACATTCACCCCATAACTCGTAGAGGCCGCTCGCCAAGGGGCGCGCTTGACGTACGGTCAAGAGAACACAAGAATACCCTTGTTGCCAAATACTCGCATATGGTGCGAACTGCAAAACCCGAATCCCCTGGGCACATTAAATCGTGCAATGGACGGCAGTCTATCATGAGCTCGCCAGCTTGACAAGGAATTTGTATGGGGGACAGGTCGGTTTCGCCATGCGGAACGGGGCTCACATTCTGGGCGCAAGCTAAACTGTTGTTAGCGCGTTGGTTACTGTAATTTCTGACGAAAGCGTCGGGGATTCAACGCTGCGGTTGCGACATTGATTCATTTTGCATGATAAAACAAATGAAAGCCAATGGCGTCGTTGCTCTGGCGCGCGGAAAATCTGGCAGGTCCGTGCCAGACATGGCGTTCTGCGCCGCTTGTGTTTTGCATAGCAGAATGATACAAAAGGTGAAGTTTATTCGGAATCCTCGTGAAGACCTCTAACCAAAGCCGCTACATGGTGAAGTCCCTCGTCCACGCTTCGCGCGTATTGGAGGCGTTTCACTCAGCCGGCGAAGTTCTGCGCTTGCGCGACGTCGTCGGTCGTGCCGGCTTGAGCAAAGGCATATGTTTCCGGCTACTCTTCACGCTGCACCAATGCGGATTTCTGGACAAGGTCGGCGAGAATCATTACCGGCTGACTTCGGAAGTGCGCCGGCGCCAGCACTATCGGATCGGCTATGCGGCGCAGGGGCAGGATAACTCATTCGACCGCGAGGTCCACATAGGGTTGACGCGTGCGGCCGAGCGGGCACAGGTCGAGCTCATCGTGGCGGACAACCGTTATCAGCCGAAAATCGCTCTGCGAAGCGCGGATTTTCTGATCCGGGAACAGTTGGACCTGATCATCGAGTTTCAGACTGACGAAATGATCGCGCCAGCCATCGCCGCGAAATACATGGAGGCCAAGATCCCGTTCATCGCGATCGATATTCCGCATCCGGGCGCGACCTACTTCGGCGCCGACAATTACAAAGCGGGCTTAATGGCTGGGCACTGTCTGAGCCGGTGGGCAAAAAGGCACTGGGAGGGAGAGGTCGATGAAGTCCTCCTGATTGAATTAAATCGGGCAGGTTCGTTACTGAAGGCGCGCATGCGCGGGATAATCGCGGGAATTGCTGACGTCATGCGAATGTCCGAACGGACACAGACCATTTCGATCGATGGCGATGGCCAGTTTCAAGCCACGCTCGGACGCGTGCGCAAGCACCTCAGGGAGACCAAAGCCAAGCGTATTCTGGTGGGCGCGGCAAACGACTCGAGCGCCCTCGGCGCACTGCGCGCCTTTCAGGAAGCCGGGCGCGAGAACGAGTGCGCCATCGTCGGACAAAACGCGGAGCCGGAAGCTCGCGCCGAGCTTCGCTCGCCACACACGCGCCTGATTGCTTCCGTGGCTTACTTCCCGGAGAAATATGGCGACGACCTCATCCGCCTCGCTCTGGACATTCTGGCCAGGAAGGCGGTGCCCCCAGCCATCTTCACCAGCCATCAGATCATCACTCCCGAAACTGTCGACCACTTCTATCCCAACGACAGTCTCCTGACCACCTTGGCGTGACCGCTGCCGGCATGCTGCGCTGCCGCCGGGCGGGCAATGAAGCCCACAGTCTGAAGCTGGTGCTGACAGATCCCACCGATAGTGGATAATTCATGGCTGGACGAGGCCCATTCTACGGTCTCAGCCCAGAAGACGCTGCCCTCGCCGCTTCGATTCGCCCCTCGCTACCGTATTGTTAGGCACTTGCAGGGCTATTAGCCCGGGTAATAAGTGATCTCCCGGCGCACGACGTTGGAACGTTCGAAGTTGGGGTTCGGCGACAGACGGCTCCACACAACTCGCTCCGTCCAGTTCCCCTGTGCGTCGTATCTGTATTCAAAACGGGTGTCCTGCGTATAGGAGTTCTCCTTCGTGGGGCGTAAGGTCCCTTCCTCATCAACCTGCATCTCGCGTGAGGTGTCTTCAGTGGTCTCTTCAATCGGATTGTCGTGATTGTCATAGCGGAAGGTCGTGCGGTGATCGCCAAGCGTCCCCATCAGGATGCGCCGCTCCAGGAGCCGGCCTTCCTCGTCGTGCGCGTAAGTCGTGCTTGACACGAGGTTAGCAATCACCGCCGCCACCGCCTCGCGAGCCCGTGGCGCGGCATTATCGAGCGCCCTTTCGAGTTCCGGGAACGGAATCTGTTCGCCGAGATGCATTTCCTCTTTAATTAGCCGCCCTGCACCATCCCTGGTGAAGATCACATGCTTCAAGAGGCGATGGTCCTTGTCGTAAAACAGGACTTCGTCAGGGTGCCCACGATCGTCGTGTCGAGTCGCGATTGTCGCAGCGCCAGTGGCAGTATATGCCTGCGCCGTGCCCTCGATGCCATATGCAAACCCTGCATTGGTTCCCAGCTTCGGGACAGAATACACTTTGGTCTTCGTGCCGTCCGGGCTGTAGTGGTAGGTTTCAGATTCGCGCTCTGTTCCATCCTGATCTACGCTGACCACACGAGTTAGTCGCCCTAGCCCGTCATAAAAGCAGATGTTTCTGCTGGTTGGCCCATCATTCATCCGGAATTCCACTCCTTGCATTCGGCCCACCGAGTCGTACGCATAGCTGCATCGGGAGACGGACCCGTCCGGATTGTGGCTCTCGCTTTCGCTCGTTCTTCCGTCGGGATGGAACCAAACCAAAGTGAGAGATTGGGCTGTCTGCCACTGTTCCAGGCTCAGATCCCAAGCGGCAAATTCGGTCCGTAAGGTGTGCACGGGACCATGGACGTTCCATTTGGCCAAGTCGCTCATTTGGCGTGCCTCCTCCGTCACTACTCCGAGCATAGCGAAAGATCCGAGGCGTTCGCCCATCGCAGATCCGGGGGCCCGTGGGCCGGCATCCCAGATACAGCTTCCTGCAAATCGCCCGTTGTACGAATCGTCGCGTGACGTTAAACTGGGCGCATGCTTCGCCGCGCGCTGCTTGCACTCCCTCTCCTGTCGTTGTTCGCCTATGCAGACGACCGCATGGCGAGATCCCCCGCCGCCTGGGTCCAATCAGGTGTGATTTACGAGATCAACCCCCGTACCTTCTCGCCTTCGGGCGATTTCAAGGGGATCGAAGCGGGGCTCCCGCGCCTGGAGGAGCTCGGAGTTACGATTTTGTGGCTCATGCCTATACACCCTGTCGGCCAATTGAACAGAAAGGGGAGCATCGGGAGCCCCTATGCGGTGCGCGACTATGATGCTATCAATCCCGACTATGGAACGGCTGCCGATCTGAAACACTTGGTAACGGCGGCGCACCGGCGCGGGTTTAAGGTCATCATCGACATCGTCGCCAACCATACGGCCTGGGACAGTGTGCTGATGAAGCATCCGGAATACTACAAGCACAGCCCGCAAGGTACGATTCAGCCTCCCGTCCCCGATTGGGCCGATGTCGCCGGTCTCGACTATCGCAACCCCGAACTGCGCGAGTACATGGCCGGAATGATGGAGCGCTGGCTTCTCGATTTCGGCCTGGACGGCTTTCGGTGTGACGCCGCTTCCATGGTCCCCACGGACTTCTGGGAAGCCACACGCGCGCGGCTAGAAAAGATCAAGCCGGATATCGTCATGATCGCCGAGGCAAATGTGCCGGACTTGGTCGTGAAAGCCTTCGATCTCGACTACGCCTGGCCGTTTCACTCCACGCTCACCGGCGTTTTCGAAAACGGCGCACCGGCATCGGACCTCGGACGCATCTGGCGATCCGAACGCGACCGCTATCCCAAGGGTGCCATGCCCATGCGCTTCTCCGATAACCACGATGAGAAGCGTGCTATCGCGCGCTTCGGCGAAAAAGGAGCACTGGCCGCCTCCGCGCTGGTTTTCACCATGGACGGCGTGCCGATGCTGTACAACGGTATGGAGACCGGCGACACCACCGAATCCGGCGCACCGGCGTTATTTGAGAGGCTCCCTGTGTTCTGGCAGATCGGCGAACGGCGGCCGGAGTTTCCGCGCTTCTACCGCGAGATCATCGCGTTGAGGAAAGCGCATCCTGCGCTTCAGCAAGGTGAGGTCGAGTGGGTGCGCAACTCGGAGCCGGACCGGATCTTGAGTTACTTAAGGCGCGGACCGGACGGTGAGTTTCTGGTGGTCATCAACTGCTCGAACCGGCCCTTCCTTGGCCTCGTAGATGCTGCCCCGGATTTCCAAAATCTGGCCGAGTTGCGTCCGCAACCCACAGCGCTGCCATCGGTGGCACTGGAGGCGTGGGGGTTTCGCATCTTAGAGCGTAAGCGCGCTGGAAGATGACCGTCGCGCCGCTCGAATGCGCAATTGTGGGCCGCGGCGTCGCGACAGCGTGTAGCTCGAGCGCTCAACATGAACACCACCAAGCGCTACGTTCACCCGCAAGAGGAGACGATCCTCGAGGCTATGGAAAAAGCGCACGGCGTAAAGAGTACGGCACAATAATGGGCAAAACGCGAAGACTGCGACCGGAGCCGCGCGCGAGGAGTCCGCAATCAACTGAAGGCAAGGCGGATGAAGTGGTGGGCGGTGAGGGGTTCGAACCCCCGGCCTTCTGGGTGTAAACCAGACGCTCTGACCGGCTGAGCTAACCGCCCGTTCCCACTCAAGTGTAACATCCAGGCAGCGGCGCTCTTGCAGTACGCGGTCGAATGTGGGGACCCACGCCATCCTCCGGCCCGGCCGGGCTACTCAACTTGCCGCACTCTGCCCCGCACGTCCTTGAAGTGTTCCGGCGCACTCTTCCGGAAGGATACGGTAGCCGCCGCCTCGACAGCGACCTGGGTGTCCAGACACTGAACTGAAACAGTATCCAGGCCAGGCGTCATTACTGCGCTAGCCTTCGCGCGATGGCTTGGGCCAGGCCCACCAGCGCGCGCTCCGTTTGCGGCGTGTCCTGGTACGCCACCAGGCGAACAAAGAACCGGCCCCGGCTAAATGTCAGGCTCTGACCATAACTCCTGCCCGCATCGCCGATCGCCACCGGCCGGCTTCCGGCGGACGGCTCGGAAGCGAAAATCGACGCCGCGCCCGACGGCGCGTCCATCAGGTGGATGTCCGCGACAGCCTCCACCGTGTCGCCATAACGGTAATTCGCCGTGAGGGTGCGGCGGACGCCCGCCCGCAGGTACCGCTCGGCGTCGCCATCCACATATTTCCAGAGATCGGCGGCTTCAAACAGACGTGTCTCGCCCCGCTTTGTCCATCCCGGCGCGTCGCCACTTTCCGGGAGCCAGGACATGGGTTTGGGAGCTCGTCCAAGCAGGATCTGGTTGGTCTGCGACCGGCTCTCGCCGGCACTGGTCACGTAGACGGCCGGGCGATTCTTTATAGGGCACACAAACTCACAAGCGCCGCAGCCGACGCAGCGCTCGGGATCGATGTACGGCTGGCGGACCTGCCTGGTGTTCCCGGCCGCATCGGTGACTTCGGCCGGCTGCAGGTAGACGGCCTTGGGCGAGGTCGGGCACCACTCTTCGCACACGATGCAATCGGTGGCCATGGCCCAAGGCAGACATCGGCCGCGGTCGTAGAAAGCCGTGCCGAGACGGATCGGCTGGGTGTCCGCTGCGGACCCGGAGGGCACGCCGGCCCAGCCTTTCTCCCGTGACGTGAACTCCCAAATCGCGCCGGTGGGGCATACCTGGCCGCAGAGAGTGCAACTGGGTTCGCAATATCCGACGCGCGGCACCAGCACGGGACTCCAGATGCCCTCCCACCCCGCTTCGCTCACTGCTGGATGCAAGGCGTTGTTTGGGCACACTTTCATACACTCGCCGCAACGGATACAGCGCGCCAGGAACCGCTTCTCGTCGAGCGCCGCCGGAGGCCGGATCAGCCGTTCGTGCGGTTCGGCGCTTAAGCCGGTATTGGCACGCAACAGGGGAATCGCCGCTGCGCCGGCTGCCAGCCCGGCCAGCACTTTCCTCCGCTTGAGATCCGCGCCCTCAACGGTTGCAGGGCTGGGAGCCGACGGAAAGATGCGGAATTGAATCCCGCCCTCCGGGCAATCGGCTACGCAGTTCATGCACAGATGGCATTCGGCTTTACGCCACGGCGCGCCGGGAATGGGATCGTCCCCGCCCTGGCAATGCAACAGACAACGGTTGCAATCCTCGCAATGGGCCGGCTGTTTCTCCAGCCCCAGAATGGACCAGCGCGAGGCCAGGCCCAACAGCGCGCCGAGCGGGCACAGCGCGCGGCACCAGAACCGGGTCACGCGCAGGTTAAGTGCCAGGATGACGATGAAGATCACTCCCAGGAGGAAACCCTGGCGGAAATGCGGTTGCTTGAAGCTGAGGAGGGCGGCCGGCAGCACGGAATGACCGTGGCCGAGTTCGACCAATGCGTTCAACGCGTAGTTACCTGCCGGCAAAACCGAAAGTGCGAGAGATCGCACGGTCAGCGCCACGGGATCGAGAATCCCCACCAGCGCGCCACCCAGAAAGGCCGCCGCCAGCAACGCGAAGAGCAGATAGTATTTCAAGCCTTGCCACGGTTTGTAACGGTTGGAAGCAATGCCTCGGAGGCCCGATTTTTTCTCCGATCGAACGTTAGAAACCAGATGGTTCAGGGTCCCCAGCGGGCATATCCAACCGCAGAAGAATCGTCCCAGGAACAGCGTTGGGATGAGGATCGCCAGACTCCAGAGCAATCCGCGATAGAGCGCGCGCGTGGCCAGCGCGTTGGCGATGGCGACTAACGGGTCGGTCTCCAGAAAAAGGCGCACCGGATACGGCAGGCGGAAATCGAGCCCGCCTGGGCGGAAGGAGCCGGGCAATTCGGTTTTCCAGAGAAGGACCAGGAACAGCCCGAGAAAGAGGGTCTGCGACAGCCGGCGCAGCCTGGGCAGGGTCAACCAACTCCGAACAATCGAGCGGTTGCTTGCGGGTTGTAGCCTACGAGACCCGCGAAACAAAGTGTTCAACTCAAGTATACTGCCTCGCGCGCCGACACCGGCGCGCGAGGCACACCACTATCGGGGATGGCGCGGCTTACATCCTCAAACAGACGCGTGGATCGACCCCACTGTGAAACGCCCGTAGACAACGCATCATTTCGGAAGGGGGCCCTTTTGGGCGGGACGATTGGGTCGCCCTCCACCATGAGATAGCTGCCCTATCGGAACGGGGACCCCGGACAACTCTTCAATTACGACTAAGCGCCCGTTGGCTTGGCAGCTTGCGCCCGCTTCGCGGCCCAGCGCTTCTTGGTGGCGGCGATGATTGCCCGCCTGCCAGCCGCCGAGAGCTTCCGCTTCGGCTTAGGCGCTTCCGGCGCGGTTTGCTGCTTCTTGGATTCGGCCCATCGCTTCCGCTGTGCTGCGGCGATCGCCGCCCTGCCAGCCTTGCTGATCTTTCGCCGCTTACGCGAGGGCGGTTTGGAAGGGGCGGCGGCTGGCTTCGAGCCCCCGTCCAGCATTTGCCGGATCTCGGCTATTTGGGCGTCGATCCGTGTCTTTTGGATCTCTAACCCGTCAATTGCAGCAGTGAGAATTTCGGTTGTAAGTTTTGTCGGCATGGATAACTCGATTGACAGCCTATGTCAGGCCTATTGTACATCGGAAAAGACTCTTAGGGGATACTCAGTTGCCGGTTAGTGGCGACAATCCTACCTCAGCCAGGCGCCTGTACGGCCGGGTGGGCGGGTCCGGAAGGCTGTCAGTTCAGACCGGCGGGATTGGCTGCCATGCGCTTAAGCAGGCATTCACCACCGGACTCGCAAGCCCTCGGAACACTAAGTCCCTCGACGGTCACCTCCTGAATCGCCGTCAGGAGTTCCTGGCTTCGAAGCAAACCAAGGGGAAACTCGAAGGTGACTTTCCGGCCGTCTTCCGCGAGCCAGGAATCACCCACCAGCTTGAAGTGCGCCGGATCGTCAGCGCCCTGAATTGCGACTCTCAATTCGTGACCCTCAAGTGCCAGGATCAACCCCTCTTGACTCAGACCATCCGCATAGAGAATATGCATTGCGTCCTCCCCTCCCTCTTATCCAACAGATGGAGACATGCTCCCACGCCCACGGAAGAGCGGGCAAGTTCCGTCAGCGCCAAAAGCGGTACTGCTAGTCCCTCCCCCAGCTAGTACTTTTGTTATGAAGCTTCGTTTTTCGGCAGTCAATGCCCGACCGGCGACAGGAAGCTGTAGAGCATCGGCGCCGGCTGATGATCCTCTTGCCTCCTAGCGCGCCAACGCGGGAACGCCGGTTGCCAGGTCCTCACGTCTGTCGCCGGCTGGTTTGATTGCCCGGCGTTGCGCCGCTACCTGGCAGGCGGGTGCCAGCGCGAAAACAGCCGCAGTGGGGAACCGGATCAGCGAAACGATCGTCTCGAGCGGCCATGCGTGCGAGTAGTGTGGAATCACCCACAGCGCCAGTTCGCCCGCTCCGGTCAAAAAGATGCCGCACATAAACGCCGCCCAGCATTTGGAGATCAGCCCATTACCCAGATGGACAACCGATCGCCGGAGCAGCATGGCTTCCAGGAACAGCACGCATAGGATGGGCAGTCCGGCCAGCGAGATCCAGTCCTCGGCGCCGATCGGCCTGCCCGCCAACGAGGCCGCGCCGGCCTCGGCGAACCGGCAGAGAGTGAACAGGTAGATAATCGAGGACACCGCCCAATCGGCCGCACTGGGACGCACCCAGAAGCCAAATTTCCGCAGGACGCGCAGCGCCGCCAGCATTCCCGCCGCCAGCAGGGCCAACTGCACTGGGCCGCCCGCGATCAGAGCGCCGCGCCGGATCTGCTCGATCAACCCGGATCTCACATGGCCGCCCCACATTAGTGGGTTCAGCAGCCAATTGGATCCCAGCAGTTGCGCCAGTGCGCCGGACGCGGCTTGTGCCGCCGCCGCAAAAGTGATCAGCATCCATGCGGGCCGGAGCGCCGCGCCGCCAGGAAAGCTTCGCAATACCAGCAAGCAGAGCCACAAACTCACCGCGGCCATTGCCGTCACCGACAGCGCGGAGCCGCCCCCCGAGGTTCCTTGAATCGAGAAAGCATGTCCAGCGATGTTCCAAAGGTAAAGCGCGAACAAATGGACAATCAGATATGCGCCCAGGAACAAGAGGATCCATCGTGGCGCCGACTCGATCCCATCCAAGCCGCTCTTTGGCGTCATCGGCATGCCCTTCCGGCCGGCTCGGTCCACTCCAGTCCGCGGAAGACATCGTCTCGCACCGCCTCCGCCGCGCCGGGTCCCAGAAACACTTCGAGCATCTCGTTGGCCTTGCCGAACATTTCCTCCACCTGCATACCGGGGCGCTCCACTGCCAAGGCAGCCGGGGAGCCAAAATACGTCTCCATCTGCCACCGCAGCCGGGCCTTCAATTCGGACGCCGCTGCGCCGTTCCGGCCTTCCCGCCAGGCGGCTATCGCCGACAGCACCGCGGCCAGGCCTTGCCCGCTCTCCATTGCCGGTGCTGCGGCGCGGGCCGATAGCTTCTCTCTCTCGCTTCGTATGCGCCCCAGTTGGTCGCGGCACTTCTCGCATTGCGAAAGGTGCCTGGCGATCCTGCGGCTTCGGCCCGCGCCGGCTTCCGCATCGCAGAAGGCAATTAAGGTAGCGCTCCTAGGATGCATACCGTTCTTCTCCCGCTACCGCCTCGCGCGTGTCCCGGTCCTTGCAAAGACCCTCGCCAACCGCCTTGCGGATTTTATCGTGCGCCCTGGCGAGCAATGCGCCGACCGTGCCCGCCCGCAGCCCCAGCACCCCGGCGATTTCCTCATAGCGCAAGTCTTCCATCCGCAGCCGGACGCATTCCATCTCTCTCGGCGTGAGACCGATTTGCCGCAGTCCTCGCAGCAACTCGAAGGCGCGGCCATCGGTTTCCGTTCGCTCGGCCGGCCCCGGTACGTTGTGCAGCGACTCCATGCCGACTTCGTTCCGCCAGCCCGCCTTCTTCTGATCCAGCAAATAGTTGCGCGCCACGCGGAACAGCCAGCCCTTTGGCGACCGGATCCGCTGCCCCGCCGAACGGCAGAGGAAGAACCGGAAAAACGCCTCTTGCAGCGCATCGTGGGCCGTCTCCGGACTGGCCGCCAGCGCTCTGGCGTAACGGAGCAGACCGCCGGCTTCCCTCTCGTAAAGGTCGACGATTTCCCGCTCGATTCCCGCTCTGACCGGGTCGCCCGAACTTCGGTCCATCGCACCCGATCTTACTCCCGATACCGCCCTGCTTATAGATGGCCATTGAGTAGCATTCCACCCACCAACCTTAGTTAACCACGCGCCGCCTCATCAAGAGGCCCCCGCGAAAACTGCCCGGTTTCGTAAAGAATATTTGCCAGCCAATCGTCTTTATTGCATGCAGGCAAACCGCAGCTTGCCGGTCATGACTGAAGTGTCCTCCACCGGGAATTGCCGGGGTGAGGCGGGCGGTCCGGAGTCACTCATGCAGAGCAATCAAAAGAACCCGCCTGGTTTACGCAGGCGGAACCAGCGGGGGATGTCGCCGGAATTAGTCGAGTTCACGCTGGTGCTGTTGCCCTTCTTAGGGTTTACCTTCCTCATCCTGAATATCGCGTACGCGGTCTACCAGCGGTCGACGATTCAGTACGCTGTCGCGCAGGGTGTGCGCTATGCGGTCACCAGCCAGACCATGAGTGGTCTGGGTGCAAGGGCCTCCGTACAGACATATGTTCAGCAAAACGCTTTCGGGACGTTGAATCACAACCCCGGCACGAATCCGCCCAGCTTGGGCACCAACGGCTGGTGCGGTATCTATGTGGACTGGTATATTGTCGACTCGGCGAATGGCACGCTCGACGATGAAGACGGCGTGGTTGGCGGCAACGGCATGCAGGTGGACGGGACGCTCCCGCTGGTCGAGGTTTCCGTGCAATCCCTCCCGGGGAAGCTTTTCGTGCCTTTTGTCCAGTCGCCCGGGATGGGCGTACTCACTGCAATCACATTGGGCGCCGTATCCTGGGACCGCATGGAGCCGCCTCCGGTCGTTAATGGAGCCTACTCGGTTCCGGCGCAGTAGGGGGAAACGCGATGCGCAATCGAAAACTGACAAATCGGGGCGGGTCCATGGTGGAATTCACCATGCTGGTTCCGGTCTGGCTTCCGCTGCTGATCGGCACGCTGTGGATCGGATCGTCCATGATTCGCGGACAGCAGGTCACGCAAATGGCGCGGGATCTGGCAAGCATGTACAGCCGCGACAGCACCAACCTCAATTTCGCGGCCGCGCCCACTACGTCCTCGAACGCTGTTCTCGACGATATAACCAAGCAACTCGGCACACTGACCTCGACGGGAAATGGAGTTGTGATCTTTTCGACCATTACCTACGCGGGGAACAGCTTCTGCGCCTCGGGCGGCAGCACCTATGGCGCTACCACCCCGAGTCTGTCGCACACCGGGAACTGCACCAATTACGGGCATTTTGTATTCACGCAACAATACGTGCAAGGCAACACATCCTTGCTGACGAGCCGGTTCGGCACGCCGCCCGCCTCGGACATGGACGCTAATTACAACGTTTCGACCGTCACTGCCCTGACGGATACGGCAGACGTGTCCACCTTCAATCTGATTTCTCCGGTGCCGCAGGAAAATGGCTCGGATGGTTACCAGTCCGGCCAACCGATATATGTGGTGGAAGTCTATTTTCAAAGCCAGGGGCTGGCGGGATACACCAAGGGAGGCGATTATGCGTATGCGGTATTCTAATCCGCCGGTTACCAGGCCGCGGCTGACTTCCGATCCGCCCCGGCGGAGACGGCAGTCCGGCAACATTATGATCATGTTTACCATGCTGCTGCCGTTCATTCTGGTTCCGCTGGTGGGACTCGCCATCGATGCCACGATGTTGTATAGCGTGAAGGTGAAGTTGCAGGCGGCCGTGGATGGAGGCGCCCTCGCCGCTGCCCAAGCCCTGAGTGCAGGCCAGAACGACACCGCCGAGAAATCGGCGGCGTACTTCGCGGCGGACCAGTTCATTCGGGGCAACATCCAAACTGGCGCTACAGCCGGGGCCGGCGGTTACTGGGGATCTTTCAACTTTAACGACACCAATTGTGCGGTGGACAGCAACGGGAACGAAACGCCGACAGGCTCGGGACTCAGCGGCGGCATGACATACTCCAACGCCCTCAACACCACCTGTTTTAGCGTCAGCGGGCCGGTGAACCATGTGCGGACCGTGGCGGTGGTCGCCAGCGTACAGGTTCCGCTTTTGTTCATGCGGATCCTCGGTTTTTCCACCGGAACGGTAACCTCAAGAGGCTCGGCTTCCCGCAGGGATGTCGTGATGGTTATGGTGATCGACCGGTCGGGCTCCGAGGCGGCCGAGACGGACGCCCTGAAGTCCGGCGCGGAATACTTCGTCAACCAGTTTTCGGAGGGCCACGACCAGCTTGGCCTGGTGCTGATGAACGGAAGCTCCATAGTCGCGTATCCGTCGGGGGATTGGGGCCTAAATCCGCCCACGACGCTGGGTGGAGGAGGTGGCGCGACCGGCCCCGATGGTAACTTCAAGAGCACGACGCTCTCTCCCAATATGCTCACGCAGATTGCGAACTTTGCCAATAACAACGGCAACACCGGTATGGCCGAAGCGCTGATGCTGGCCTATTATGAGCTATTGGCGGCGAATCAAACGGGAGCTCTCAACGCCATCGTGCTGTGGACGGATGGCCAGCCGAACGGCATCAGCGCCGACTTCAACAACACTCTCAATAACGCCGTCAAAGCCAACTGCAAATACTGGTCCGGAGGCACCAACTCCGGACTCAGCGCCACCGGAGCCTATCCGGAGGCCACCAGCAACTCGTTGGTAGGCTGGTTTGCGCAGTGGGGCGGCTACGCCGCTTCAGGTTCCGGCAACGGCGACGGAATTTTCGTACGGTCGCAGACCGACACCAACATTTCCTTGTCCAACTGGGTGGCGTTAAGCGGGGGTGCAAGCGGTAACGAGCCTCTCCTGCCGAATAGCGCCGGAGCCACCAATTGCAGCTTTGCAAGCAATCAAAACAGCGGCGATGTTCAAAACGACATCAATATACCCGCTCAGGACTACTATGGAAACTCGACCCTGGGGTCGAGCACCTCGCCATACACGCTGACCGACTACACGCAGTCTTACATCTGGACCAGCTCCCAAACCACCGCCGGCAGTAACTGCAACGTAACCTCCAACGTCAGCAAAAACGGCCAGAACGGCGCCAACCAACTTCAGCTCACGGGCAACCTCCCCGACGGGGATATCGCGTCCGGCAACGCCTGCCAGGTCGGACTGGCCTCCTGGAATGCCGCGGATATGGCGGGCAAGAAAATTCACGCGGATACCAATATCACGCCGAGAATCTACACCATGGGTTACGCAGGCAATGTCACAGGCAGCGGAGGCGTGGACACCACGCTTATGCAGCGCCTGGCGAACGTCAACACCAACAATATGGCCGTCAACCCCTTAACGAATAAGGTGTATAACACGGTGTATAATTCCGCGGTTCCATCCGCAATGTACATACAGATTCAACAAACCGCTGACGTTGCGCCTGCGTTCAACCAACTTCTTGCACAAATTGTGCGGCTCTCGAGGTAGCCCGTCCGATCCCGCCGTGAGCCGGCAGTGGAGCGGTCCCACATAAGCGCCCACCTAACGCGCGGAAGAACACAGCCCAGCGCGCGGGCTCGGGGGCAGGGATGAGCGGCCGGAAAGCCCCGGAACGGGGCGAAAGAACTTCCCGCCGGTGGAATTCCTACGCCTCCACCAGACGCCATAAACGGGGGCTCGGACCCACGGTGACGCGCCGCGGGCTACTCTCTGACACGCTCCGGGCCAAAAAAGCGCCGCACCAGCGAAACGTTTCACGCTCGAAATGTCCTTAAGTTTCCTAGGACCTGAGGAAGCCGGCCGATTGAGAAGCCGGCTGTGCGTATAATGAGTAATTGCGCTCCTCGTTTCTTTCGCTATTCCTCCTGGCCTTCCCCGTTGTTGCCCAGCAGCCTGATGCGCCGCAACCGCCGGCCCAGCAGACGCCTGCCGCGCAACATGAAACGGTGGTGGTGACCGGCACGTTCGAGCCGCTCTCGCTCGACGAGATAGACCGCGCCATCACGCTGTTGCCGGCGCGCGTCAACGACCTGGTGCTCAACGCGCTGGTGGACCTGTTGCGCACCGACCCCACGCTCGACCTCCAGGAGCGCGCGCCCAACGGTGTGCAGACCGACCTTTCGATACGCGGCGGCACGTTCGCGCAGACGCTGGTGCTGCTCGACGGCCAGCGCCTGAGCGACCCGCAGACGGGCCACCACGACATGGATATCCCGGTGCCGCTCGATACCATCGAGCAGGTGGAAGTGCTGCGCGGCTCCGGCTCGACGCTGTACGGCTCGGACGCGATTGGCGGCGTGATCAACATCATCACCGCGCCGCCCGAGGATCTGGAACTGCGCCTGCGCACCGCCGCCGGTAACGACGGCATCAACCAGCAGCGCGCGTCGATTGCGGACACGTTCGGGCCTGTGTCGGAGCAGCTCAGCTTCGCGCGCGATTTTTCCACTGGCTTCATGCCGGATCGCGACTACCGCAATCTGAACTTCGCTTCGAGCACTCACCTCATCACCGGCTGGGGCCCGAGCGATCTGACGATAGCGTACATGGACCACCCCTTCGGCGCCAACGACTTTTATGGTCCATATCCGTCCTGGGAGGACACCAAGACCTGGTGGATCGGCTGGCGGCAGGCGTTGGGCAAGAAGACCCAGGTGAGTTTTGCCTGGCGCCGCCACAGCGATCTGTTTGTGCTCTACCGCTATCAGCCCGAAATCTACACCAACCATCACGCCGACGATAGCTACCAGGCTGCGCTGCGCCGCAGCGAAACGCCAGCGCGGGCCATCACCATCTCATACGGCATAGAGGGCCTCCACGAATCGATCGTCAGCAACAATCTGGGGATTCACGCGCGCAGCCGCGGTGCGGCCTACGCGGCGGCCGACTTCCGCGCCCTGCGGCGGTTCTCGCTCACCGTGGCGGCGCGGGAGGAAGTCTGGCGCAATCTTTCGGCGACGCTGACGCCAACCATCGCCGGTGGCGTATGGGTCAATCCGCGATTCAAATTCCGCTCGTCGGCGAGCCGCGCCTTTCGCGTGCCCAGCTACACCGAACTGTATTACTCCGACCCCAGCGACTTTGGCAATCCCAACCTGCGGCCGGAGAGCGCCTGGACCTATGAAGCCGGCGTCGATTGGCAGCCCAGCTCCCGTGTGCGCGGCGAGGCGACCGTATTCAACCGGCAGGTGCGGGACGGCATCGATTATTACCGCACCGACGTCGACGCTCCCTGGCAGGCGTTGAATATAGACCGGCTGCGATTCACAGGCGTGGAAAGCGGACTGCACCTTGCGCTCACCCGTTCGCAAACGCTCGATCTGCATTATGACTGGCTGATCGGCACCCAGGACAGCGTGCCTGGCATTTACACCAAGTACAGCTTTAACTACCCGGCCGATTCCGGCGTGGCGGCATGGCAAGCCAGGTTCGGCGAGCGCTGGATGGTGCGCAGCCGCCTAGGCGCGCTCAATCGCCGCGGTCTTTCCCCGTACGCCCTCTGGGATGTCTACGCCGCTTATGCAGCCGGCGCCGTCCATCCGTTCTTGCAAGTTTCCAACCTGACTAACTCGAGCTACCAGGAAATCCTGGGCGTACCCATGCCCGGCCGCACCATTGTAGCCGGTGTGGAACTGTTGGCACGGCGCAAATGACAGCGAAGTGTGAGGGCCGCGGAACCGGCGCACAGAGAACGTCTCGCGCCACGCGAAAAATGGGATGCAAACGGGAAGCAAGATTGGGTACACTCTGTCATAGCAAAAGCCGTTTTCTCGCCGGCCCTAGTTGCTGTGTGGGAGCTCAGTTATTCCATGAAAAGCGGCCCTTTGCAATAGTTCGGTGAGAAATCCGGGCTAGAGGACGCCGTGGACCTGGTTTCCATCGTCATCCCGTGCTACAACCCTGGCGAATGGCTTCTCGACGCCGTTGCTTCGGCGCGGGCACAGACCTATCCCCGAATCGAAATCGTGCTGGTTGACGATGGAACTGACAGAGCGGACAGCCTCGACTACATCCGCTCGGCCGCCACCCAGGTCGAGCTGTTCCGCGAGCAGGCGAACCTCGGGTTGCCGGCGGCGCGCAACACGGGAATACGCACTGCCGGCGGCCGATTCGTTGTTCCACTCGATGCCGACGATCTTCTCGAGCCGCGTTACGTCGCCGAATGCGTTGCGGCGATGTCCGAGACGGGTCCGGCTTTCGTCTACAGCGACTGTCGTGTGTTCGGCGAGCGGCACTATATCGACACGCTGCCTGAATACAATTTGTACAACCTGCTCGATCGCAATTTCCTCACCTACGCAGCCCTGATTTCGAAGGACGATTGGGAGTTGGCGGGCGGCTATGACGAATCGATGCGGCTCGGCTACGAAGATTGGGAGTTCTGGTTGCGGTTGGGAGCCGCTAACCGTTTTGGGCGCAGGCTTCCGCAACCTCTGTTTCGTTACCGGAAGCGGAAAGAGTCGCTCTACGATGTTTCGCTCGCCCACCACGCGGAGATTGCCGCTTATATACAGGGCAAGCATCCCGAGTTATATGACGACCCCCACCGGGCCCGTATCAAAGCTCTTTGGGCCCCGGCGCTATGGTTCGCCGGCTCTCGTCCGGCGGAATCGCAGACAATCGAGGATATTCGTTTCGCCCCGGCGGCCGATGGCGCGCTGCTTCCGGGAGCAGCCGATGCGCCGGCCTTGCTTGTGCCCGGATCGGGCGCGTTGGACCGGCAGAGTGGCGAGCTTGCAGCTTTGGCTGTCTGGGCCGGGCACCAATCGTTACGGCTGCCGGACGGTTCGATGGCTGTGTCGCGGGAATATGCCGCGAAACACAAGCACCGCCTCGGGGCGAGCTTGCGGTTGGACTACGGCCCGGCGCCGCAGCCCGCTCCTCGCGGAGCATGGTATGGGACCACCCTCTATCGTCACCTCGCCAATGCGGAGATTCTCTCCCCAAAAGTGTGGGCCCTGCACCCGCTGCAGAGCGCGTTGCGGCTGATTCCCCTGCGCCTCAAGGAACGGATCAATCGGGCGTTGGGACGCCCTTTCTTCGATTTGACCTTTTACCTGCGATTTCAGCCGCGGAGCTTATGGATTGGGAACGCTCCGATCCAGCCGCTGCGCTATTGCCCCCGGATGTCTCCGGGCCGGATTCGCGTGGCGTTGATTACACCCCACTTGGGACACGGCGGTGCGGAAAGGGTCCTCCTGGAACTGGCCCGTGTTTTGCCGACGGACCGATTCGAGGTTCTGCTGCTGGCGACCCAACCGGCGGATCATCGTTGGGCCGAGCGCTGGCGCCAGTCGGTGGCTCATGTATACGACCTGGCTCGAGTTGTTCCACCGCAGAGGATCGTCGCCGCGGTTTACTCGATTGTCACGAACTGGAAGTGCGCCACCGTCCTCGTCCAGAACAGCCTGGCCGGTTATGCCGCGCTTCCTCACATCAAACGCGACCTGCCTCACGCCAGATTGATAGACGTGGTTCATTCCGTCGACGAGAACTGGGACTTGATTTCCGTCACCGCCGGTCTTGCGCGGCAGATCGACGTGCGGGTTGCGGTTTCCGATGCTGTGCGATCCCGCCTGCTCGCCTGCGGAACACCCGAGAGCCATATTTCGCTGGTGCGAAATGGCGTGGACCTCGAACGATTCCGTCCATCGTTGGAAACGGCCCCGCATGAGCGAAAGCAGATTCTCTTTGCCGGGAGGCTCGACCCGGTGAAACGCCCTTCCCTGCTGGTCGACATCGCGGACGAGTTGCTCTCTCTTCGAAAAACGGCGGACTTCGTTTTTGTCCTGGCTGGGGAGGGGCCGGAAGCCTCTTTGGTGCGCACTCTGGTGCACCGCAAAAGTCTCGGTGGGGTCTTCGAGTTCCTCGGACATGTGGAAGACATGCCGCCCCTGATCGCCGCCGCCGATCTCGTGCTGCTGCCCTCGCGGTCCGAAGGCGTGCCGCTCATCGTGATCGAGTCCCTGGCGTGCGCGACGCCCGTGGTGGCGTCGAAAGTGGGAGCCCTGGCCGAGGTGGTGGATTCGAGTTGTGGTGTTCTGATCGATCCGGCCGGTGGCGAAGCATCCGCCTTCGCGACGGCCATCGATCGGCTCCTGAATCATCCCGGCATTTGCCGGGAAATGGGCGCGGCTGGCAGAAAGAAAGTTGCCGCCGAATATGACTTGCGCCGCGCCCGACAGTCCTACGCCAGGCTCTTCGCCTGACACTCGGCAAAGGGTGAAGGCGCTGCCTGCATGTTAGAATCAAGTCTCGTATGAGCGGAACTCTCTGTCATGTGGAGCGGTGAATACAGCTTTCTCTTGCCCAATCTGATCCAAAAGGATTTCAAGATCCGTTACCGGAACATGTCTTTGGGCATCTTCTGGTCACTATTGAATCCGCTGGTCATGATGGGCGTGCTGACATTCGTGTTCACCAGGGTCTTTCCCAACAACTCAATACATCACTTTGCTCTGTTTGTTCTTTGCGGTCTGGTGCCTTTCAACTTCTTCACGCTAGCGTGGCTTTCGGGAACCACTTCGCTACTCGATAACGTCGGCCTGATTAAGCGCGTCACCGTGCCACGCGAGACCATTCCCATCGCGGCAGTCCTTTCCAACGCGGTTCACCTCCTGATCCAGATCGGGTTGCTCTTTGTGGTCGCATTCCTGTCGGGCGTCTTTCCAAACCGGTATTGGTGGTTCCTTCCGCTCCTCTGGGGCATGGAGATCGTATTCGTATGCGGACTCAGCCTGATTACCGCCGCGCTGAACGTCTTCATACGGGACGTGCGATACGTGGTGGAGTCCTTTAACCTCATGCTCTTCTGGATGGTCCCGATCTTCTATCCGTTTGAAGTCATTCCTTCGCGGTATAAGGAACTATATGAACTGAACCCGGTAGCTGCGCTGGTGATGGCTTTGCGAAACATCCTGCTGCAGGACTCGGCTCCGCATGCCGTCCTACTGCTCAAGCTGGCCGCCTCATCGCTGGCAATGCTGGCGATCGGCTGGCTGGTATTCCGGCGCGCCCAGGATCGGTTTTACGATTACATGTAACGATCATGACGGCGATTGAGTTTGAAGGCGTATCGAAATCGTTCCGCCACCACGGCGGCCGTGGGTTGTTGCGCCAACGGCTTGTCGATTGGGCGCGGTCCTCGGGCAGAACCCGCTTTTACGCCCTGAAGAACGTGAGCTTTCGCCTCGAGGCCGGCGAGGGGATGGCGGTGGTCGGCTCTAATGGCGCCGGAAAGAGCACGCTGCTCAGTTTGGCGGCGGGGCTGGCGAAACCCGATTCCGGCCGCATTCGGATCAATGGGCGGATGGCGACGTTGCTTGAGTTAGGCTCCGGGTTCCACCCGGACTTGACCGGCGCCGAAAACATTCGCATGAACGCGTCGCTGATCGGTCTGACGCGCAGGCGAACGACTGATCTGTTCGACGGCATCGTCGACTTCGCCGATATTGGCGATTTTATTAACGAACCGGTTCGAACTTACTCGACCGGGATGATCATGCGTCTGGCGTTTTCCGTCGCCATCAATATGGATCCCGACATCATGCTGGTGGACGAAATCCTGGCGGTAGGGGATCAGGCGTTTCAAAAAAAATGCCTTGACCGCATTTTGGCAGCCCGCCGCCAGGGCAGGACTTTTCTTTGCGTCTCGCACGCCATCGCGTTGGCGCCGGAGCTTTGCGACAACGCGATATGGCTGAATCACGGAGAATTGATGATGAGCGGCCGCGCCGACGAAGTCATGGACGCGTATAAAGGCTTCACCACCGCGCCTGCCTGACCGGCCGCGAGTAACTATCGGGCCTCGCCGGTTCCGCGAAACCAGGTCCGCAGAAGCGTGCCGACGAAATCGCGCACTAGCGGCATCACGCGATTGCGGTCCACTTGCCATGAAAACGTCCGGAGAGTGCGCAGGGCGTCGCCAAACAGCCGGAGACGGATCAGCTCTTGTATGGTGCCCCGCGCCACCTGCTCAAGAAACCACCCCTTTCCCAGGCTCTCCAATTCGGCGGCAGCCTCCTGGCGGACCCGATCGAAGGCCAGTTCCGGATCACGGCTCGCAATCACCGCCATACGTGTGTATAGCGCCTGCTGCCATTTCCGGCCCAACGTCATGCCGGCGACCGAGAAGCGGTAGCGGAGCAGCGGCTCGGGAATGTTCGCGAGCTTGTAGACTTTGGCCACTCGCAACCACAGATCGTAGTCCTCGGAGTTCCGGAACTCCGCCCGGTAGCCGCCCAGACTCAGAATCTGCCGTCGCCGCATGATCACCGAAGGATGGTAAATGCAGTTTTCGCGCGCTAAGGTGCGGACGATCTCTTCGTGCCCTGCTGGCAACTGCACCAGGTGGTCGTCGGCCGGCCGGCGGCCCATGTGGTAAACGAAGCTGCCGGCTACCGCGATCTCGGGTTGTCGATGCATGAACGCGATCTGGGTGCCGATTCGCTTCGCTAACGCCACGTCATCCTGATCCATCCGTACGATTAGGTCGCTACGGGCTTCGCTGAGACCTTCGTTCAAAGTAGCGGCCAAGCCGGCATTCTCGCGATGAAAAATCGGCCGGATGCGCTCATCGGACTCCGCATAGTGGCGGATGATCTTCGCGGAATGGTCGTTGGAACAATCGTCGATGAGAAGAAACTCGAAGCCGGGGTCGTCCTGTTTCAGAATCGATTCGATGGCCAGGGGCAAGAACGCGCCACCGTTATAAACCGGGAGGAGTACGGAACATCTCATCGAAAGGACGTAACCGGATCGACCGGAACCTGGTTGCGCCAGGCCGATATCATCGCACGAATACCGGAGGTAAGGTCGACAGCCGGCTGCCAGCCCCGCTCCCGCCTGGCTTTGGCGACGTCGAGCACAACCCAATCCGTCAGCCACTTCCCTTCACC
This sequence comes from Bryobacteraceae bacterium, assembly GCA_049511495.1. Taxonomy (GTDB): domain Bacteria; phylum Acidobacteriota; class Terriglobia; order Bryobacterales; family Bryobacteraceae; genus Bog-375. The sequence goes on from JBEKXZ010000023.1 coordinate 29,259, forward strand.
CTCATTGACTTCCAACTCGATGGGCCCGCCATGGCTTTCCCGAATTGCCTGCAAGATCTCAGCCACCGAATAGCCGCGGCCGGAGCCGACGTTGAAGACCTCGAACGCTCCGCGCGGCACCGAGACGCGATCCGCCATGGCGCAGATGTCATCGAGATGGACATAGTCGCGCACGTTGCCCAGGTTGCCGAACACCCGGACCGGAATCCCGTTCAAAACGCTGTTCAGTGCCACTCCAATCAGACCCTGCATCCGGTGCCGCGGCAGGAGTGTGCCATAGGCGTTGCCAACCCTCAGGACCGTGGCTGTCAGATAGCCTCTATCCGCGGCCAGCCGCAAATACTGTTCTGCCGCCAGCTTGAGAATTCCATAAGAGGAAGAGGGGCTGCACGGATCGGTTTCCCGATAGGGAGATCTGTTCTCGTTTCTGGCATACACTGCGCCGCCACTGCTGAAATAAACGATTTGTGGCCTGGCGCCGGCCCGCTCGACCGCTCGCAGCAGATTCAAGAGTGGCTCTAGGTTGACCCGCACATCGTTCGGCTGATCCACATCCGAATTCACCGGTGTGTTTTCGTGGGCGAGATAGTAGATTACCGCAAGCCCTTCGACGAACCGTTCGCAGTCCGCCCGCGAGTGAAGATCGCCTCGGTAGATCTCCGCGCCCGCGGGCCCCGTATCGACGGTGTTTCTCACCAGGAGACGCAGCGAAGTACTGCCGGCTGCAGCCAGCCGCCGCGCCAGAAAAGATCCGATAAATCCGCTCGATCCAGTGATCCCCGTTAACATCCCTACCCGCCATTCAGCGTACTTCGCCTGGAGTTTGCCGCCAGTGCTTCGATGGTAACGCACCGTGCTGGCATGACGCACGGATAGACATCGAAGAAATCCGCGCGCCGATGGAATCGAGAGTATTCTTGCAACCGGCCTCCTAACACGGGCAAGATCCGGCAGCCACGCGCGCAAAGAAATCCAAGGACCGTGCAGCAGCTGCGGGCCAGGAGAACCTCCGCGCCCGTATCCGGCCGCTCTCACTCAACTCGGCCATCAGCGATGGCGACGTCAGCAGGCGCTCGATCGCATTCCGCAGCTCGAACCGGCTGCGCGGGTCGATCAACACGGCCGCGCCGCCGGTGACTTCTGGGAGCGACGACACGTCCGACGCGATCACCGGCACGCCCGCCGCCATGGCCTGCGCCACGGGGAATCCGAATCCCTCATAGAGCGAAGGATAAACAAAAGCTGTGGCGCCCGCGAAGAGCGACGGTAGGTCGTTTTCGGGTACGTAGCCCAAGTAGCGCACGTTGGGCGGCGAGCTCTTCAGCCGGCCCATCGTCGCCTGGCTAGCCCATCCGTGCGAACCCGCAATCACCAGATCGAACTCGCCTGAAATCGAAGGAGCCAGGTCGCCGTATGCATCCAGCAGCAAGTCGACATTTTTTCGCGGCTCGATGGTTCCCACGTACAGCACGTATCGGCGTCCGAGACGCAACTCGGCACACACCCGCCGCCCATCCAGTTGGTCGCTGGAGAAATATGCTTCCGGAACCCCCGGATAGATGACCTGTATCTTCTCCTGCGGAATGCGCAATAGCCTCACCGCATCGTTTCGGGAACTCTCCGAGACCGCAATCAAGCCGTCGGCGCGCTGCCAGATTCTTTCCGCGAAGCACTGCTCGAAAGCCACGTTGGCCGGCAAATGGGCGTCCGGGAGAAGCCAGCAAGTCAGATCGTGAATCGTGGCCGTGAGTCTCGCTCGCTTGGGTGGGTTGAGTATCCTCGTCGCATGGAACACGTCCGTGGCGGGAAACCAGGGCTGGGAGAATCCCGCCGGCAATCGATTCATCAGGAAAAACAGGCCCAGGCGGAAAAACGTGGGGATGCGTCCCGCTAGCGCCCTGCGATGATCCAGACTGGAGGCCTCTCCCAGAAAGGGAAACAAACACACATCCGCTCCGGGCTCCCTCTGCAAATGCCGGATCCAGTAGTACAGGTAGTTCTTCACTCCGGCACTTCTGAAAAGCAGCGGCAGCGCGTCTATCGTGATCCGCATAGGCATTCAAGCCATTTGCCACTCGCTGAGGAGGCGGTCAACCTCCCAGTATAGTCGTGCAGGTATGTTGAAGGCCGGTCTCTGAATGTCAGGACAGCGGAAGGTTCCGATTTCCGGCGGCCAGCGCCCGTTCGGGCGACAGACACGTAGCCCAAGGAGTGAGCCTTGGGAGAACGGTCAACGGCGCAGAGCCCCGGAATGGGACGGAAGAGGATCCTCGGCCTCGCGCCCCGTGAAACCGGTGCACCGGCCCGGGCAAGCCCGGCTTGACGCGGGTATAATTCAGTATGTCGTTCCAGGGCATGCGGGTGGTGGCGTTTGAGAGCCGGCGCGCGGTGGAAATCGCCGAACTGGTTCGCAAACAAGGCGGGCAGCCGTTTGTCGCGCCTGCGGTGCGTGAGGCACCGGTCGAAAACACCGCCGCCGCGTTCGCGTTTGCCGAGCGCCTTTTCGCGGGCGAGTTCGATACGGTAGTCCTGCTGACCGGCGCCGGCACGCGGCGACTCAACCGGCTGATCGAGTCGCGCTATCCGGAGGGCGCCTTCGCCGATGCGCTCCGCCGCATCACGCTGGTGGCACGCGGCCCCAAGCCGGTGGCGGCGCTGCGTGAGATGGGTTTGGCGCCGGCAATTGTGGCGCCGGAGCCGAACACATGGCGCGCATTGCTGGCTGCCACCGCCAGCCACACCGGGCGCCGCATCGCGGTGCAGGAGTACGGCCGCTCGAATCCGGAATTGCTGGCCGGGTTGGCCGCGCGCGGAGCCGAGGTCACGCCGGTCCGGGTATATCAATACGACCTGCCGGAAAATATCGAGCCGTTGCGGGAGGCCGCGCGCCGCCTGGCTGCGCGTGAATTCCAGGCAGCGCTGTTCACCACCGCGGTGCAGATCGAGCACCTCGCCCAGGTGTCCGCGGAGCTGGGGATTGAAGCCGCCATGCTGGAGAGTCTGCGGAAGTGCCTGATCGGCTCCATCGGTCCCACCACTACCGAAGCGCTGGAAGAATTCGGCATCCACCCGAACCTCGAGCCCTCTCATCCCAAAATGGGCCTCCTGGTTACGGAGACCGCCGCGCGCGCCGGCCAGTGAGGCTCTCGGGACACCGGGCGCAGTCGCCGATTCTGCGAGACTCTATTATGAGGAGTCTGTGCCATGACCTTGCCTTGCCAACCACCCTCCCAAACCTGGAATGCCGCCGTCTATGCGGCCAACGCGCACTTCGTACCCACGCTCGGGCAACCGGTAGTCGACTTGCTTCAGCCGCAGCCCGGTGAGCGCATCCTCGACCTGGGTTGCGGAGACGGCGCGCTCACCGAAAGGCTGGTCGCGCTGGGTGCGCAGGTGGTCGGCATCGACAGTTCTCCGGACATGATCGCAGCCGCGCGCCAACGCGGCCTCGACGCGCGGATGATGGATGCCAGGTCGCTGACCTTCGAGAACGAATTCGACGCGGTCTTTTCCAATGCCGCGCTGCACTGGGTGAAGGACGATCCGGACGCGCCGGTCTCGGGCGCCTTCCGCGCCCTGAAGGCTGGCGGCCGGTTCGTGGGCGAGATGGGCGGCCATGCCTGCGTCGGCGCGATCACCGTGGCGTTGCTGGCCACGCTGGAGCGCCGGGGCGTCCGGGATGCCGCTAGATGGATGCCCTGCTACTTCCCAACGGCCGACGAATACGAAATCCGTCTTCGGCGGGCCGGGTTCGTGCCGCAAAGCGTACAACTGGTTCCGCGCCCCACGCCGCTCGAAACAGGAATGCGCGGGTGGTTGGAAACGTTCGCCAATCCGTATTGCGCCGCGCTGCCGCGGGATGAGCGCGACGCGTTTCTCGATGAAGTCACGGACCTTCTCAAGCCCGTCCTCTGCGATGGGCAAGGCCGCTGGACCGCGGATTACATTCGCCTCCGCTTTGCCGCCGTCAAAATCTGATGCCGCAAGCGGATCTCCGCCCCGGCGACCACGAACGCGCCGGGATGGTCGGCTAGCCTTCCTTGTACATATACTTGATGGCGGGCTTATAGATCAGCACGTTGGGTTGGCCGTCGCGATTCACCTTGAGGCAACACTTGTCATACCACTCGATGATGCCATGCAAAGTTTCGCCGTCGCGGAGCACAAAGACCATTGGAGTCCTGGCCTGCATCTGCTTCACATAATAAAAATTCTCCGCATTGGTCTGGTCTGGCGGGACTGGCTTCTTCTGCGACTGCAGGGCCGGGCGGCGGGGTGGACTAATCTGCTCTTTGATCTCGTTCAGCGACGGACGAATGAGCTTGCGATTGACGGTCTCCACTGAATGCCATCCTTAATGAAGAGAATCTGATTGACCGCCGCAACCCGGCACAGCAAGAGCGGCTTTTTCGTTGGGTTCGGTTTCTCGGCTTGACTCATAAATACCATAATGAGACCCGCGAAGCAACGAGGGTTCGGGGAGAGGCGACCCAGCGATTCCGCAAACCGGATGGCTCTGCCGGCAGGCAGTCGGCGGCGGGCCAAACCAGTGGGACGTGAAACGGCGCGCTGACGATCGCCACCGCGATGATCGAGGGTAGTCCTGCAAGACCGGTACGCCCTGGCCGCCAGCAGTAAGCTGCGGCACCAATCTGAGCGCAGAACTCCGTTGCGGTTCGGCCGGCGGGCGGTTTCGCAGCCGAGGTCGAAGACCGGCTCGGGCGACTGACGCTTGAGCGCACAGCCGATGGTGCCGTCGCTGATCGGTTCAACCCGCTTGACCAAGGCCCCCCGGCGCCGTTCGGCTTTCATCTGCCGCGGACTGGGCATCGGCTCTTGGCTCAGCCTCGACGAGGGCGGAAATCTGATACTGAGCATGCAGGTTGTTGCCGTCGGCGCAATGGCAATTGCGGCGGCGACAATTGCGCTTGCGTTCGGCGACGAAGCTTGGAAGCATCTCGCCGAGAGCGCCTCGGCTGCGGACGATCCTGCCGCGGACCAGGCGCAGGTTGAACACCATAGTTGAATATAAAACCCGAAGGCCCTACACTCAAGAACGAGGTGAAAGCCATGAAGCAGCAGTGCCACATCTCGATGATCTATCTTTCGTGGGCACTCTACTTGGGCGGACTCGCCGCGTCGGCCTGGTATTCTTACTGGGCCCTCGGGGCGTTCTGGTTAGTAACCGCCCCCGTCATTCAATGGCTGTACATTCGTAAGTTCCCGAGCCTGTCGGCCACCATGGGATACGGTCGCATCATAGACGAGCCTGCCAGGACAATTTCCCCTACGCCTGCGAAGGTCACTCTTTACACCGCGCTCGGCTGCCCATTTTGCCCGTTAATTGAGCAGCGCCTGAAGAGCCTGCAACGGACTATGAACTTCTCTCTGGAAGAAATCGACGTTACCCTGCGGCCGGATCTTCTAGCGTCCAAGGGTATCCGTTCAGTCCCAGTGGTCGAAGTGCTAGGTCGGTTCCTTTTCGGATTGGTGAGTACGAAGGATCTCGCTGCCGCCATTGCACCGCCTGTCGAGCCGGGTTTTTCCGAGGGTCAACCCGCTAGCAGCCGATGACGTGTGATGGCTTCAAGAGCCTCATTCGGGGGGATCGTTCTTGCGGCCGGATTTGAGTATCCAGTCACGAAACATGGCGGTGTAGCCGCGGGCTTCGGAATCGTCGCGCAGTTGCTCGATCGAGAACCGCATTTTGCGGCCCCAGTTGGGGTATTGCCAGATGGTGCCGGGCAGGTTCTGCTGCTCGGTTTCCTTGGTAAGATCCTCCTGGTTGATGGCCAACAGTTGGGATGGCGTCAGCGCCAGGAAGCCGACTATGGCGTTATGCAACTCGCCCGAAAGCGCCGGATAGTCTTGTGCGCGGCGGGGCAGGAAGGGCGGCATCAGTTCGAGCTCGAAGAGCATGTCGAGCATCTTCTGCTTCTCTTCGAGGCGGGCGCGGGATTGCGCTTCAAATCCGGCCTGGTCCAACATGCCGGCGGCGCGGCGGGCGTAGAGATCGGCGCCCACCCACATGCCGGCCAGCGTGGGCAGGTCATGGGTGGTGGAAGAAACCAGCGCCTGCCGCGGGTATTCGCGGTAACGGCGGAACTCGCCGTAGGCGCCCTTTTCAAAATAGAACAAGCGGTAGCTGAGGACGCCGAATTGCTCGAGTGTTTCGCGAATACCCTGTTCCACGGTGCCCAAATCTTCGCCTACGATGAGCACGCGGTTGCGTACGCTTTCGAGCGCCAGAATGCGCAGGAAATCGAGCGAGACTTCCTTGACGTAGGCGCCGTGCGCGGCGTCGCAGCCATCGGGGATCCAGTACAGGCGGAACAACCGCATTACGTGATCCATGCGTAGTGCGCCGCCGTAACGCGCGTTGCGGCGGATGGTTTCGGCGAAGAGGCGGTAGCCGTCGGCGCGGTGGACGTCGGCGTTGGGCGGCGGGAAGCCCCAATCCTGGCCCCCGAGGGCGAAATCGTCCGGCGGCGAGCCCACCCGGCAGCCGGCGACAAAGAAGCGGCGGTGGGCCCACAGGTCGGAGCCGAAACGGTCGGTGGCGAGCGCCAGGTCGTGGTAGAGGCCGATCGACATCTTGTGGCCGCGCGCCCTCTGCTGCGCGTGGTTCAATTGCAGGCCGGTCTGCCATTGCAGGTACTCGTAAAACATCACCGAGCGCCAGTGTTTTTGGCGGAACGCGCGGGTGGCGGCCGAATCGGGGTCGCGATACTCGGGCGGCCAATCGGGCCAGGTCCACAGCTTGGGATCGCGGCGGTGCAGCCACTCGTCGAGGGCGCAATAAAGGGCGAATTTCTCGAGCAGGTCACTTTCCCGCTCGCGAAATTCGTTAAACGCCGCGGCGCGCAGCGATCCAGTCCGCCATTCGCGCAGAAACTGTACGAACAGAAGCTTGAGAAAGCGCAGCTTGAGCGCGGCCACACCTTCGTATTCGACGAACGGGGTTTCGCGAAGCCGGCGGATTTCGGCATCCACCGGGGAGGAGGCGCGCAGCCGCACGGCGCGGGCGGAACGCGGGAAATCCTCCATCCCTTCGACATCGAGGTAAATGAAATTCTGATAGAAGATGCAATTCGGCAGGTAGGGGCTGGTATTGAAGGGACGGCGATTGTGAATGGCGTGCAGCGGGTTGAGGCTGACGAAGCTGGCCTCCAGATCGTCGGCCACCCAATCGATGACGCCCAGCAGGTCGCGGAAATCGCCGCATCCCCAGTTGCGTTCGGAGCGAACGCCGTAGAGGCTGACGGCAACTCCAGCGGCGCGCCGGCCGCGCGCGGGCAGGTGATCGTTCCAGGCGCGCTCGGGAGTCACGATGTACCGGGTTTCGGCGGCAGCCGCGCCGACAGTCGCCTGGACGCGGTGGTAGCCCAATGGCAACGCCACCGGCAGGCGCGCCACCTTGCGGACCCAGCTTCGCCCGTCGATTGCGATGGAAGCGGATACGGGGAGGTCCGCCAATCGGATCTCGAACGCCGCCTGGCTGCCGTCTTCCCGGTGGATGGCGACGCGCGCCACCGGGTGCGCGCAATCGGCCGGAACGTTGAGCGGCAGCTCTGTTTCGGCGGCAACGGTGACCACCACGGCGGGCGGCAGCAGGCGTTCCCATTCGCCGCGGGTGCGGCGGGCGAGCGATTGCTCGAGTTCGGCCGCGCTGCCGGCGGCAACGCCCCGCGCGCGGAGCAGGACCTGCTTGGCTTCCAGCCTGATTTCATGCTTGTTGCCCCAGATATCCCAAAAGTACGGTTCGATACCGTACAGGGAAGCAGCGCGGTCCAGCAATTGCTCAAAGGTCTCAGACGGCATCGGGTGGGTACTCTTCGATTCTACAAGAGCGCTGCCGGCCATGCGAAAATGGAAACATGGAAAAGCCCATGGCCAGTGGCCCCGCGGACCTGTTCGCACGGCTCGACGACTACACGTTCTCGAACAGCGCTGCCGCAGCTTCCGAGGGCATCCTCCTCACTTCGCTCGACAAGGCGGTGAACTGGGCGCGCAAGAATTCCATCTGGCCCATGTCGTTCGGCCTGGCGTGCTGCGCCATCGAGATGATGTCGATGAGCGCCTCGCGCTTCGACATCGCCCGTTTTGGCGCGGAAGTGTTTCGCGGATCGCCGCGGCAATCCGATTTGATCATCATTGCCGGCCGGGTCTCGAACAAGATGGCGCCGGTGATCCGGCATTTGTATCAACAGATGCCAGAGCCGAAATGGGCCATCTCGATGGGTGCGTGCGCCACTTCCACCGGAGTGTTCCACAATTACGCTCTGATTCCCGTCAACCAGGTGATTCCGATCGACGTTTTCGTGCCCGGATGCCCGCCGCGGCCGGAGCAGTTGATTTACGCGCTGCTTCTGTTGCAGAAGAAAATCCAGGACCAGAGCGGCACGATAAAACAGGTTCTCAATTTAGCGTAGTTGCGGTGCGAAGTGCGGCGCGGAAGAAGTACATCCTAGGTTCCAGCGTTCGATGCGAGCCAAGCTCCGGAGGAGCGAAAGAACGTAGCCCACGGCGTGAGCCGTCGGGAAAAAACGGCAGAATGCGCATAGCCCCGGCACGGGGCGTAAGCTGGTTCCGCCGTCGCCGTTCCGCCCCGTTCCGGGGCTGGGAGGGGACAGCCCGTTTCCTCACGGCTCACGCCGTGGGCTATTGTCTTACGCCCTCCGGGCTTAGGAGCGTTGCCCAACCCGCGGAGGCGCCGCCGCGGAACATCAGAGCGGAATGCCAGTCCCGGCGCTATTGAGAGGTGCTGCGCCCTTGATTGCTGCCCAAAAACCCCGCGATTATCCAAGCCACGATTAGCACGCCGCCCCAGGGCACAAAGAAACCAGCGACCGGCAAGACAACCGACCAGAGAGCGTCGCCTTCGTCCGGGCGTTTATTCGGGATCGGCCCAGCGTACGGGTGCTCTTGACGAGCTTTGTCCTTCCACCACAGCGTGTTGTCAGCGTGCGAAACGATGAATCCGCCCCGGATGTAGTTCTGGACCGCGTCGAATTCTCCGCGCTGCTTTGACACGTCGTTGAAAGTAGCGAAACAGCCGAACGCCCCATAGGCTGCTCCAGCAATTCCCAAAACCAGCGCAAGCCTGCGAATTCCGACCCATGGCATTTGCACGGAACGTCCTCCCTAGCGTCAACCTCTTTCCAGCAGCTCCAGCAGCTTCTCCTGCACGCTTTCGGCGGTCGGATTGTCCGGCGCAATCACCAGGATGGTGTCGTCGCCGGCGATCGTGCCAACTACTTCGGGCCAGCTCTCGGCGTCCAGCGCAACGGCCACAGAGTTGGCGTGGCCAGGCGACGTTTTGAGGACCACCAGGTTTTGCGCCCGCAGCACGTCGTGGAGGAACTCGGCTGCCAGCAGCGAGAATTGCGGGCCCGGCTCCTCGTCGGCAATTTCCTTGTAGCCCTCGCGGGTCTTCACCAGCCGCAGGTCGCGGATATCGCGCGACAGCGTCACCTGCGTGGCGGCGATGCCCTGGCTCTTCAACTCCTGCGCCAGCTCTTCCTGGGTGTTGATCCGCTTGCCGCGGACCAGCTTCAGAATCTGCCCTTGCCGGTACGTCTTGGTCATGATGCCATCTCTTTCAGCCGCTGCCTGGCTTCGGCCAACGCCGCGGCTACCGCCTTCGGTCCGGTGCCACCGGGAATCTCGCGCGTTTCCAGGCCGCGCCGCGGACCGAGCAGCGCCGCCATTTCGGCACTGAACTCGGGCGCGAACGCGTGCATTTCTGCGGCCGTCCATGCGGAGGGTTGCTTCGACTGGCGCACGCTCTCCAGCACGAAGCGGCCGACAATCTGGTGCGCCTGGTGGAACGGCGTGCCGGCGCGCGCCAGCGCCTCCGCCAGGTCGGTGGCCACAACCCAGCTCTGCTCGACCGCGGCCAACGGCACGCCCGGTTTCAGCACCGCCGATTCCACCACCACCCGCGCCATCCCGAGCGAGCCAGCCACTTCATCGGCCGCCTGGAACAGCGGCACCTTGTCTTCCTGCATGTCGCGATTGTAGGTCATCGGCAGCCCCTTCATAGTGACCATCAGCGAAGTGAGGCAGCCTATCACGCGGCCCGCCTTGCCGCGAATCAGCTCGAGCGAATCGGGGTTCTTCTTTTGCGGCATCAGGCTGGAGCCGCTGGTCACGCCGTCGGCCAATTCGAGCCAGCCGAATTCTTCCGAGGAATACAGAATCCAGTCTTCCGCCAGCCGGCTCAAGTGAATCATGGTCACGGTGGCCGCGTAGACAAAATCCAGCGCGAAATCGCGGTCGCCCGAAACATCCATCGAATTGCGTGAGATGGAGTCGAAATCCAAATCGCGCGCCATCGCCTCGCGATCGAACGGGAAGCCGCTGCCGGCCAGCGCGCCGGAGCCGAGAGGCAGCACGTTGGCGCGGCGGCGCGCTTCGCCGAAGCGTTCGAAATCGCGCGCGAACATTTCGAAATATGCCAGCAGATAATGCGGCCACAACACCGCCTGCGCGCGCCGCAGATGGGTGTAGCCCGGAATCACGGCATCGGGATAGCGGCTGGCAAGATCGAGCAGCGACTGCATCAGGCCAGCGAGCACGCCACTCGCGCGGTCGCACTCCTCGCGCAGCCAGAGCCGCGTGTCGAGCGAAACCTGTTCGTTGCGGCTGCGGCCGGTGTGAATCTTGTCCGCGACAGCGCCAGCCTTCTCTTTCAACTTGCGAATCACCAGCGTGTGGACGTCCTCATCGGTGGCGCCCTCATAAAATGCCGCCTGCGCCGCCTCCGCGCGAATTTGATCGAAGGCAGCAACAATTCGCGCCCGTTCTTCCGCGGTGAGGATGCCGACGCGCTCGAGCGCCCGCGCGAAGGCCTGCGAGCCGCGGATATCGGCATCGATCAGCCGCCGGTCGAAATCGAGCGAGCCGGAAAAACGCTCGAAGACCTCCGAAGGCCCGGTCTCAAACCGCCCGCCCCAGAGCTTCATCCGCTCACTTCGCTTTCTTGGCCAGCGCCCGCACTTTGATCGGCAGGCCGGTCAGATTGATGAAGCCGAGCGCGTCCTTCTGGTCGTAACTGGCGCCCATAGTGAAGCTGGCGATATCGAGCGAGTAAAGCGAATTCGGCGACCGCCGCGACACCGGCTCGATGTTGCCCTTGTAAAGCCGCAGCTTCACTTCCCCGGTCGCGCTCTCGGAGACCTGCTCGAAAAATGCGTCCAGCGCCTCGCGCAGCGGCGTGAACCACAGGCCGTTGTACACCATCTCGGCGTAGTCGAGCGCGCGCTGCTGCTTGTAGTGCAGCGTGTTCCGGTCGAGCGTCAGCGCCTCCAGTTCGCGCACGGCGAACATGATGAGCGTGCCGCCGGGCGTTTCGTAACAGCCGCGCGATTTCATCCCCACGAAACGGTTTTCCACCAGGTCGATGCGGCCGATCGCGTGCTCGGCGCCGATCGCATTCAGCGTTTCAAGCAGTTCGAACGCCTTCATGCTCTTGCCATCGACCGAAACCGGCACGCCTTTTTCGAAGCCGATAGCCACCTCGCCGGGTTTGTCGGGCGCCTGGGCGGGGCTCTTGGTCAGCATCCAGATTTCGTCCGGCGCCCGATTGGCCGGGTCTTCGAGCGCGCCGCCTTCGTGCGATATATGCCAGATGTTGCGGTCGCGGCTGTAGATCTTTGTGGTCGAGGCGGAGATCGGCACGTTATGCGCGTGCGCGTATTCGATCGCATCTTCGCGCGAAACGATGCTCCACTCGCGCCACGGAGCGATCACCGTCAACTGCGGCGCCAGCGCCTTGTACGTGAGCTCGAACCGCACCTGGTCGTTGCCCTTGCCGGTGCAGCCGTGTGCCAGGGCGTCGCAGCCGCGCGCCAGCGCCACTTCCACCTGCTTCTTGGCCAGCAGCGGCCGCGCGATGGAGGTTCCCAGCAGGTACTTGTGCTCGTAGACGCCGCCCGACCGCACCAGCTTCCACAGGTACTGGCTGACGAACTCCTGCCGCATGTCCTCAACGTACACTTCCGAAGCGCCGGTCTTGCGCGCCTTCTCTTCCAGGCCGGTCAGCTCATCGCCGCCCTGCCCTATATCGCCGCACACCGCGACGACCTCGCAGCCGTAGTTCTCCTTCAGCCACGGAATGATGACGGATGTATCCAACCCGCCCGAATATGCCAGCGCCACCTTCTTAGGTTTGTTCATAACTTGTCATCCTAGAGTATATCGGCCGGCCGTCATGGCGCAGGCTGTCAAGCCTGGAGGTAGGACAGACCATCGTTTTTCGTCGTCTGTCATCCGTCGCCAAAGGGCGGGGGTTGACAGACGACAAAAACCGATCGTCTGTCCTACCTCAGCCCAGCAACATCAGCAGCAGCGCTTTTTGCGCGTGCAGCCGGTTCTCGGCCTGATCGAAAATCACAGAGCGCGGCGATTCCATCACGCCGTCGCTGACCTCTTCGCCGCGCCGGGCCGGCAGGCAATGCATGAAAACCGCGTCCGGCGCGGCGAGCGCGAATAGCGCGTCGCTCACCTGGAACGCACGAAACGCTTTCTTGCGCTTCACCGCTTCCTGCTCCTGCCCCATGGACGCCCAGACGTCCGTGTATACCACGTGCGCCCCAGCCAGCGCCTCGCCGGTATCGTGGGTGATCTGCAAGCGCCCGCCGGTTTCCGCAGCCAGGCTCACGGCCAGCGCGACGATGTCCGGATTCGGATCGTACCCATCCGGGCACGCGATCGCGAAATCCATCCCCAGCCGCAGCCCGGTCAGCATCAGCGAATGCGCCACGTTGTTGCCATCGCCGATGAAGGCCAGCTTCAGTCCCTGGATCCGCCCGAAATGTTCGCGGATAGTCTGCACGTCGGCCAGCGCCTGGCAGGGATGATACGAGTCGCTCAGCGCGTTGATCACTGGTACGCGCGACCATTCGGCCAGCCCTTCCACGGTGGTCTGCGCGAACACGCGCGCTACTATTCCTTCCACCCAGCGGTCCAGGTTGCGCGCCACGTCTTTCAGCGGCTCGCGCACGCCGATCGGTCCATCCACGAAGACCGACCCGCCGCCCATCTGCTTCATGGCGACCTCAAACGTGAGCCGCGTCCGCAGCGACGGTTTCTCGAACAGCAGCGCGATCGATCTGCCCGCCAGCGCCTGCGCGTAATCGCCCGGATTCCGCTTCACTTCATCCGCCAGATCGAGCAGCGAGACCAACTCGTCGCCCGTGACATCCTGGTCGCGGAGAAAATCGCTCGCCGCCAGTTTCCGAATCCGCCGCGGCTGCTCTTCTCGCGCCGGAGGCTTCGACCCCGCGTCGGACGCCAGCGGCACGACCGCCATGGCTCGCCGCCCCGGCCCCGCAAACCGTTCATTCCGTTTCAGTTTGACCGCCGGCACGGGCTTGCCTCCAATGAATGTTTATTCACTATAGTGAATGATTACACATTGAAGGGCGGGCGTCAAGGGTGATCCGTGCGCAACCCATTCCCAACATCTGGGCGCAGTCGCCTGCTTCTCGGCGACTTAACAGGTTGACTTCCAGCGTGACTCTAGCTATGATTGTTTCGATGGCCTTATCATGATCGCGCCCAATGAGAACCAGCTTCGGAATACGCTGACGCTGCTTGAAAAAGAGCTCCAGTCCGTCGAGGCTGAGTTGGCAAGGACACAACACCTCATTCAACGACGGGAAACCCTCCTTCACACCATCAATGGCATCAAGTTACTGTTGAGTCAGCCCGGATCTCCGCCTGGCACTGGCCTCACCCAGACGGGCATAGGGAACGCGGGCCCAATTTGGAGCGGCGCTCAGAAGGTCTTGGCCGAATCAAAGCAGCCGATGGCCGCCGCGGAGGTCGCTAGGACGCTGGAGGCTTTGAGATGGCCTATGGCGACTAAGAACCGGTCTCAGATAGTCAGAAACGCGATGCTCCGCAAACCTGACATCTTCCAGAGGGTGGGAGGCGGCAAGTTCAGGTTGAAAGCGATCCCGGAGCACGGCGGTGGAGCAGCATGACGAAAGACCGCGACGACGACATTCGAGAGACGATGAAGGACGAGGGGAGCCGCGGAACTCGTCGCCCGAATAGCCCCGAGGCAGCACGCGAACACGCAAAGCGAGTTCGTCAGATGAGAAAGCTCTTGGAAAAGGCCACCGAGGAGGAAGTAATTACAGCGATTAGGGCCGCCGGGCTGCGCGACGGGTCGCCCGAGGCTGCGAGGGCATTGCAGATTTGGCGCGAGAACCGATCCTAGCAACCGCGCCATCAAACGCTCGGGTCTTTACCGCGCGTTCTTGAGGCGATAGCCTTGCGAAATGGCCTTCGAAGATGGCTGCGAGTTCCTCTACAGCCTTTTCCTGATTCTTACGGTGCCGCACAATTCAAGTTTAGCGCAAATACTTCGTGAAGACGAACATTATGTAGTTGGTCTGGCACAGCCCGCGCTTCACCTTTTCAGCGGATCCTCCACCCAAGGCGGCGTCGCATCAATCAACCGGCCCAACTCCGGCTCCAGCGCCTCCATCGCTGTTTTCATGTCCCAGGCGATTTGGCGATAGCTGAAATGGCCTTTCACGCCACTGCGCAGTCGGGAGATGTATTCGGCTTCGGCGAAGTCCATCTTGAAGAGAAAGCGCGAGCGCTCGCCGAACGGGAGCAGGTAATGGGCGCCGGGCGCGGGCAGGTCGCGCATGGCGGTGAACGCCGCCTTCATCGAGCGCTGGTAGATCTCGCTCGCTCCGGCTTCGGCGATCAGCGCGGGCGTTTCGTAGCCGAGCGCGCCGGAATATTCCTGGCGGAATTTCTGGCAGCGGCGATGGCGTTGCATATCGCGATAAGCGCCGATGTCGATGACGAAATCGTAAGCGTAGAGGCCGCCGCGGAAGCCGCTTAGGATTTCATCGCGGCGGGTGCGGGATTGGAGCGCGACATCGATCACCTCGGCGCGGCGCGGTCCGCTCCAGCCGCACGCCATTTCATAGAGCTCGCGGAATGGGCGATCCGTGACCGGATAGAGCAGGGTCGCCACGATGTCCGCGGCCACCTGCGCCGGGCGCACCAGTTCGACGCGCGGAGGCTCCGGGCCTCGAGCGCGCGGCGGCAGATTCTGCGCGGCCCACTGGCGCAGGTCGTGGCGCGAGCGTATGGCGTGCTCGTCCGGTTCGGCGTGGCGAGCCAGGGTCGGCGCCAGCGGTTCAGACGCGGCGTTCTGGTCCCAGCGGCAATCGGGCTCACGCGCGCAGGCTTCGGCGATCTCTTCGCCCAGGCTCCGCAACTCGCCATATTCGGAAGCTCTGAGCCGTCGGATCTGTTTTTCCACGGTGCGGATGCTGGCCACCTGGCCGACGTTGGTGGGCACGCCCCAGAAGAGCAGATAGCGCGCGACGTCGAACGCCCGCGCCGCCAGATTGCGCCGGTAGGCCTCGGGCTTCATGTCCTCGGGGCGCGGCAGGCGGGCGGAGAGGCAGTCGAACGCCAACCGGTTCACTTGGCTGTAGGCGGCCAGCAGCGCTGCGCCGGCGGCCTGGTAGCGGGCGGCGTCAGCGGCCTCCAGTTCAGGCGGCGTGATGAAGCCGGAGCTGGAAAAATCCTGGTAGCGCGATGACTTTGCCTGGCCGTCCCACAGCGGCTCAGCTTCGATTTCCGTGGCCGCCAGCTCGGAAATGCCTTCGAAGCACAGCACCGCATGGCCGAGATCGGCAATCGAGGCGTGGCCATACTGGAAGTAGAAACTTTCCAGGAACTTCTCCGAGCTGTGCGTGCGTACCCATTCCATGGAGTCGCGAATGGAATCCGGCGACCGGCTGTAGCGGGCCAGCGCAAAGGCCGACTTTTCGGGTGGCATGGGCGCCACGGTGATGACGCGTTTCGAGTGGTTCAAGACGTTATGATAGCGGGGAATGCGCATACGAATCCAACCCATTCACCCCAACGCGGTGCTGCCCGAGTACGCACATGGTCCGGAGGAAGACGCCGGCATGGATCTGCGTGCGGTGGAAGATGCCGTACTCGCGCCTGGCGTGCCGCGGCTGGTCGCGACCGGGCTGACCATCGCGCTGCCGCCGGGGTACGAGGCTCAGGTGCGGCCGCGCAGCGGGCTGGCACTGCGCCATTCGATCGCCATGCCCAACGCGCCGGGCACCATCGACCCGGGCTATCGCGGCGAAATCCGGGTTATTCTGTTGAACCTGGGCAGCGAGCCGTATACGGTACACGCCGGAGACCGCATCGCGCAGATGATCGTGGCGCGCTACGAAGCGGTGGAGTGGGACGCCGGGGAACTGCCGGAATCGGACCGCGGAGCCGGCGGGTTTGGATCGTCGGGCCGGTGAGGCGCCGCAAGAAAGCGCGCCCGCAAGCGGGCGTTGGCAGGTTGAAGCCGGCCCTTGGCAGGTTGAAACCTGCCCCACCTTTGCGTTGGCACGATGAAGCATGCCCCACCGAGGCATTGGTATAGTGGAGAGACTCTAGAGAAGGCATGCGATTCCTCCCGCTGATTCTGAGAAACTCCTGGCGCAACCGCCGGCGCACGCTGCTCACCATCGCCAGCATCGGCGTTTCCATGTGCCTGCTGGGCGTGATGATCGCCATGTACAGCGCGTTCTGGCTGGCCAAACCGAAGGACAACCAGGCGCTGCGCCTGGTGGTGCGCAACCGCGTCTCGCTGGCCGTGTTTCTCCCGCTCGCCTATCAGCAGCAGATCGAGAAGATCCCCGGCGTTCGCATGGCGATGATCGACACCTGGTTTGGGGGAACCTACAAAGACGCGCGGGAGGCCCGCAACAATTTTCCACGCTTTTCCTGCGAGCCGGAGAAGCTGTTCCCCCTGTTCGCCGAATGGACCATTCCGGAAGACCAGAAACAGGCGTTCATTCACGAGCGCACGGCGTGCGTGATTGGCCGCGACCTGGCCGACGCGTTCCACTTTCAACTCGGCGACCGCATTCCTTTGCAAGGCGACATTTTCCCTGGCAACTTCGAATTCACGGTGCGCGGCATTTTCGACGCTCCCTCCAACAGCAACGTGATGTTCTTCAACAAGGAGTACATCGACCAATCGCTGCCCGAACGGCGCCGCGGCCAGGTGGACACGTTCTACATTCTGATCGACGACCCGCAGCATTCTTCGCAAATCGCCAACGCGATCGACGCCCTATTCCACAATTCCACCGCGCAGACCAAGACCGAATCCGAGCAGGCATTCGTGGTGGGATTCCTCTCGCTGCTCGGCGATGTCCGCATGTTCCTGGTATGGATTTCCGCCGCCGTCATGTTTACCATGCTGCTGGTTTCCGCGAACACCATGGCCATGTCGGTGCGCGAGCGAGTGCGGGAGGTGGGAGTGTTGAAGACACTGGGCTTCACGCCGGGCACGATTCTCTGGCTGATTCTGGGCGAGGCAGTGGCGATTTCGGTAGCCGGCGGCGCCATCGGCTACGCCATTTCCACGTTATTGCTCAAGGGCGTTGAGCGTAGCCCGATGGGCGGTTTTCTGCCCGCGCTGCGGGTGGTGGATCCGGGCGTAGCCGCGGTGTGCATCCTGCTGGCGGCGTTGATCGGGCTGGTCAGCTCGCTGTTCCCGGCGATGGGAGCGTCGCGCGCTCCCATTGTCGAGGCTTTGCGGAGCACGGACTGACACCGATGACGATTCCTCTCTCTTACAATCTCCGCAACCTGGTGGTTCGCCGCACCACCACGCTGATGACCGCGCTCGGCATCGCGCTTACGGTGGCCGTGCTGCTGGCGGTGCTGGCGCTGGTGAACGGGTTGCGCGTGACGCTCAGGACTTCGGGCGACCCGCGGCATGTGCTCATCATGCGCAAGGGCGGCACTTCCGAGCTGACCAGCCTGGTAACGCGCGAGCAGTTCCAGGATCTGAAGTTCAAACCGGGGATCGCCGCCGGCGGCGACGGGCAGCCGCTGGCCTCGCTCGAGCTGATCACCATCATCAGCCTGGAGGCCGAAGGCAGCGGCACCGGCGACAACGTGACCATTCGCGGTTTGATGCCCGCCGGCATCGCCATGCGGCACAACGTCAAGCTGATCGCCGGCCGCTGGTTCCGCCAGGGCGTGAATGAAGCCGTAGTGGGCAAAAGCCTGTCCGACCGGTACCCCGCTGCGCGCATAGGCAAGAAGCTGCGGATGGGCCGCAGCGATTGGGAAATCGTCGGTGTGATGGACGCCGCGGGCGGCGCGCAGCAAAGCGAAATCTGGGGCGACGTCAACCAGGTGGCCGCGGACTGGAACCGCGTCCTGTATATGAGCTCGGCGCTGGTGGAGGCCCCCGACGCCGCCACGGCGAAGGCGCTGGTGAACTCGATCGGCGACGACACGCGTCTCGATCTGGCCGCGCAGCTCGAAACGGATTATTTCGCCTTGCAAACCCAATCGGCCGAGCCGATCGAATACACCGGCATCTTTGTCGCCATCATCATGGCGATCGGCAGTTCCTTCGCCGCCATGAACACCATGTATGCGGCGGTGGCGCGGCGGGCGCGCGAGATCGGGACGCTCCGCGTGCTGGGGTTTTCGAAGCTCAGCATTCTGACCAGCTTCTGGGTGGAATCGGTGCTGCTCGCGGGGCTGGGCGGGGTGATCGGCTGTCTGCTCGTATCGCCGCTGAACGGCGTCACCACCGAGGTTGGCGCCAACTTCTCCCAATTGGCCTTCGCATTTCACATCACGCCAGGGAGCATGCTGGCGGGCGTGGTTTTCGCGGTCGCGCTGGGCAGCGTGGGCGGCCTGTTCCCGGCCGCGGCGGCCGCTAAAAAGGAGATTCTTTCCGCGCTGCGGGAAATCTAAAGAGTATGGATGCGGAACTGAAAAGCCTGCAGATCGATCGCGGCCAGCGCAGCTCGGGCCAGCCGTCGCGCCGGGCCGTGGGCTGGTGGATCGCCGGCGCCTTGATTTTTGCTCTTTCCCTCGCGTGGTACCTTTTCTCGGATAAACTCGATGCCGCGCCGGTGGTGGACGTGCAAAGGGTCAGCGCCATGAGCGCGGCCAGCGCGCCGGAGGGAGTGGTGCTCAACGCAGCCGGCTACATCGTGGCGGCGCACCGCATAGAAGTGGCCGCCAAAGTCATCGGCAAGGTGAAATGGATCGGCGTCGACAAGGGCGACCGCGTGCAGGAAGGCCAGGTGATCGTGCGTCTGGAGGACGACGAATACCAGGCGCAGTTGGAGCAGGCGAGGGGGCAACTGGCCAATCTCGAAGCCAAGCTGGCCGAGGCGCTGCACGGCTCGCGGCCGGAAGAGGTGGCGCAGGCGCAGGCCAATCTGGAGTCGGCCAAGGCCGATATGGACGATGCCAAGCTGAGCATCGACCGCGCCCTGAAGCTGCGCAAAGAAGGGCTGACGCCGCAGCAATCCGTGGACGACGCGCAGACCCGCTACGACGGCGCGCTGCACCGCGTGAACTCGCTCCAGAAAACGTACGAACTCGTCAAGCTGGGGCCGCGGCAGGAGGAAATCGATTCCCTGCGCGGGCAGGTCGAGCAGGCCAGGGGCTCTGTGGCCTACGCCGAAACCACCCTTGCCAACACCATCATCCGCGCGCCGGTCACCGGCACGATTCTCGAACGCGAAGTGGAAAAAGGCGAATTCGTCACCACCAGCTTCGTGGGCGACCGCGGCGCCAAAGGCTACGTGGTTTCGCTGGCGGATTTGAACGATCTGGAAGTGGAGCTGGACATCGCGCAGAACGATTTTGCCAAGCTGCACTCCGGCCAGCACGGAACCATCACCACCGACGCGTTCCCAGACCGCAAATACGACGGCTTTATCAAGGAGATTTCGCCTGAAGCCAACCGCCAGAAGGCCACCGTCCAGATCAAGGTAAAGGTAACCAAGCCGGACGAGTTTCTGCGGCCGGAAATGAACGCGAGCGTGGCATTTCTGTCCGACGCCAAGCCGCAAGCGGCCTCTGGCGCCGCGGCCAAGCCGGTGGTGATGGTGCCGGCGGCCGCCGTGCGCGACAACGCGGTTTTCGTGCTGCTGGATGGCAAAGCGGTGCGGCGGCCGGTGAAAGTCGGTGCAGCCTCGAGCGGAGGCGTGCGCATCGAGCAAGGTCTGATCGGCGGCGAAGACCTCATCGCCAATCCGCCCGCCGATCTTAAGGACGGCGCGAAAGTGCGGCGGAAAGCATGACCGGACCAGTAGGACAGACCATCGCCTTGCGTCGTCCGTCATCCCCCGCAAGAGCACGACACGTCGACAGACGACAAAAACCGATCGTCTGTCCTACCTTTGGCAGCCAACCATGAGCGAACCAATTATCGAAACCCGCAACTTGACCAAAGAATTCCTGCGCGACGAGTTTCACATCATAGCGCTGAAGGACGTGAGCATCCAGATTCCCAAAGGCGAATTCGTGACCTTGATGGGGCCGTCCGGCTCGGGCAAATCGACCTTGCTGCATCTGATTGCCGCCATGGACCGGCCCACCGGCGGCGAAATACGCGTGCTGGGCCATAACCTGCGCGAGTTGAACGACCGCGAGATCGCCCATTGGCGCAATGAGCACGTGGGGTTCGTCTTCCAGCAGTTCAACCTGATCCCGGTGCTGACCGCCATCGAAAACGTCGAACTGCCGCTCAAACTCACCCGCCTCAAGAAGGCCGAGCGGCTGGAGCACGCCACCACCGCGCTCACGCTGGTGGGTCTGGGAGACCGCCTCCGCCACTTCCCGCGCCAGCTTTCCGGCGGCCAGGAGCAGCGTGTGGCGATCGCCCGCGCCATCGTTACCGACCCAGCCCTGATCCTCGCCGACGAACCCACTGGCAATCTCGATGCCGGCTCCGCGCAGGAGGTGCTCAGCATTCTTTCCAGGCTCAACAAGGAGTACGGCAAAACCATCGTGATGGTCACCCACGACCCGCACGCCGCGCAATTCGCGACGCGCGTCCATCACCTGGAAAAAGGCGAGCTGATAGCCGACGCGGCGGCTTAGGGGCGCTTGCCGAGCCGAATCGCCACTCGGCCGGGCATGCCCGGTCCCTACGTGCTATTGTGGATCGTTCAAGGCGGCGATCAGCCCCAATACGAATGGCGCTTGACAAGAGCCGGATTCTGCGCAATCCTGATAGAGATTGGGATCTTACAGCCATTTCGAAAACGTAGCAGCTTCCGACCTCCTGCGGTGGGCGATCGAAACGTATGAAGAACGCTTCGCCATCGCCACCGGTTTTCAGAAGGGGGGCATGATACTGCTGGATCTGGCGTGGCGCACGCGACTGCCGTTTCGGGTTTTTACGCTGGACACTGGGCGGTTGCCTAAAGAGACGCTTTCGATGCTGGAGACCGTGCGGCAGCGTTACGGCATCAGCGTGGAAGTGGTGACGCCCGACCCGGCCGAAACGCGCTCGATGGTGCAGTCGCATGGGCTCAACCTGTTCTATGACAGCACGGAAATGCGCCAGATGTGCTGCAATGTACGGAAAGTCCGGCCATTCGAACACAAACTCCAGGAGTTCGACGCTTGGGCGACTGGTCTGCGGCGGGGACAAGGCAGGACCCGCACGGCGGTGCCGAAAGTGGCGGAAGAAGCAGGCCGCCTCAAGCTCGCGCCGGTAGCGGACTGGAGCCCGCAGCAGGTGGACGCCTATCTCCTCCGGTACGATGTTCCGGTGCATCCGTTGTACGAGCAGGGGTACACCAGCATCGGCTGCGCCCCTTGCACGCGGGCGGTGCGGGAAGGCGAAGACGAACGCGCCGGCCGCTGGTGGTGGGAGTCGGACTCGAGGAAGGAGTGCGGCATCCACTTCGCGCCGGAGGCCTCCCGCGGGGCGGTTTCCTAACGCGCCATTTCGCATTACGATTATGTTTTGTCGCGTAGACGCGGGCGGGGCGTGCCTCGCCCCGACAAAACGGCGCCGGCCCGCCTCGGCGACCGGACTTTTGAAAGGGTGTGCCTGGCAAATGCATAAGGGTTTCACGCTGTGGTTCACCGGCATGTCCGGGGCGGGCAAAAGCACGATTGCCCGGAGTATCGAGGATCGCCTGCGCGCGCACGGGGCCAAGGTGGAGGTGCTCGACGGCGACGAAGTCCGCGCCTACCTGTCCAAAGGGCTCGGTTTCAGCAAGGAGGACCGGGACGAAAACATCCGCCGCATCGGCTACGTGTGCGAGTTGCTCTCCCGCAACGGCGTGATCGCCATCGCGGCCGCCATTTCGCCCTACCGCGCGGTGCGCGATGAGGTGCGGGCGCGCATCCCCAGCTTCGTCGAAGTGTACGTGGAATGCCCGCTTGAGACGCTTGCCGCACGCGACGTCAAAGGCCTGTACCAGCAGGCGCTAGCGGGTGCGATCCCGCAATTCACCGGTGTTTCCGATCCTTACGAGCCGCCGCTCCGCCCGGAGGTGACCGTCCACTCGTCGCGCCAGACCCCGCAAGAAAGTGCCGACCAGATCTGGGCTACACTGGAGCATCTGGGTCTAATCTGTTTTGATCGATCTGCACTCGCACACGAATGAATCCGACGGCAGTCTGGCGCCGTCAGGACTGATCGAAGATGCGGTCCGCGGCGGCGTGACCGTACTGGCGATCACCGACCACGATACGTTGGCGGGCTACGACCTGGCGTTGCCCGCGGCGCGAGCGGCGGGCCTGGATCTGGTGTGCGGCATCGAGCTTTCCACCAAGCTGCGCGGCCGCTCCGCGCACCTGCTCGGCTATTTCCCGGCCGCCGGCCCTCGAGAGGAGTTTCGCGCCTGGGTGCGACTGCAACAGCAATCGCGCAAGGACCGCAATATCCGCCTGGTGGCGCGGCTGCGGGAGCTGGGCTTCGACATCACCCTGGAGGAGGCCGAAGCGCGCGGCCGCGGCATGACCGGCCGGCCACATTTCGCCGCCATCCTGCTCGAAAAAGGCTACGTGCGGACTTACCGGCAGGCTTTCGACGATTACCTCGACGAATCCGCGCAAGCGTACGTTTACCGCCACGAGCCGACGTTTGCCGAGGCCGTCGCGGTGGTCCGCCGGGCGGGCGGAATCGCCTCTTTGGCCCACCCGACACGCGTGCATGGCGACGTGGCGGAAATGATGCCGGAACTCTGCGCCGCCGGTTTGAACG
The DNA here is from genome assembly GCA_049511495.1 of Bryobacteraceae bacterium. GTDB lineage: Bacteria > Acidobacteriota > Terriglobia > Bryobacterales > Bryobacteraceae > Bog-375. Next base: position 52,303 of record JBEKXZ010000023.1, read on the forward strand.
CCATCGAAGCCTATCACAGCGATCACGGCCCGCAAGAGACCGAGTACTTCGTCGAACTGGCGCGCCGCTACGGTCTGCTGGTCACCGGCGGATCGGATTTCCACGGCGAAGCGATCAAACCAGGCGTCCGGCTCGGGTCGGGTTACCACGGCAACCTGCGCGTTCCTCCCGAGGTGATGACCCGCCTGCGCAACGGCGCCGCTGCCGGTTCGGAGGGCGTTCGTTAAGAAAGCTCTCGTCCGCCGGGCACATGCTACAATAACCAAACCGGCGAGAAAAATGGAACGCTTGAGCAAGCTCATCCGCGGCTTGAGACTGCCTGGCGACATGATCACGGAAAGCGATCTGGCCTGTGCGGCGTGGCCGCAGGCGGTGGGCAAGCGGATCGCGGCCCACACTCGCGCTGCCAAGCTGGTGCGGCGGCGGCTGGTGGTAGAAGTCGAAGATCAAATCTGGCAGCGGCAGCTTTTCGTGCTGGGGTACCACATTGTGCGCAACCTGGAGCGGCAGCTCGGCCCGGACGTGGTGGAGGATCTGGAATTTCGCGTGGTGCCGCGGCGGCGCGAGCCGCAGCGCGCGGCCCGGTCCGCTCCGGCGCTCACGGCCGATGAAGCGGACGCGATCGCCGACCCCGTGCTGCGCGGCCTCTACAAAGCTTCGCGGACAAAGGCGCGGGCGTGAAGATCACCGAACAGGAAGTCCGTTACGTGGCCGGCCTGGCCAACCTCAAGCTGAGCGACGCCGAAGTTGCCCGTTTCCAGGGGGATCTCGACCAGATCCTCGAACTCATGGGTAAGCTGAACGAGCTCGATACGGGCAGCGCGTCTCCCATGTCCCAGGTGCTGTACGAGGCGGAAGACACTGCCACGCTGCGGCCCGACGTGCCCGTGCCGCCGCTCGGCAACCAGGCGGCCCTGGCCAATGCGCCGGATTCGGGAGCCGGATATTTCAAGGTGCCGCAAGTTATCGAACGCTGAGGGAGTTGTAGGACGGATGCGCCCGCAAGCGGGCGTTGGCAAGCTGAAGCATGCCCCACCAACATGGAAATTGCCTCCTTAACCATCGATGAGATTCGCGAAGGCCTCCTGGCACGCCGTTTCCGCGCCGAGGAGTTGGCCGCCGAGGCGCTACGCTTCGCCCAAGCAGAGAACCCGAAGACCGGTGCATACCTGCATTTCTCGCCGGAGCGCGCGCTCGACGCCGCGCGGCGGGTGGATGAAAAAGTCGCGCGCGGCGAAGATCCCGGCGCGCTGGCCGGGGTGCCGGTAGCGGTGAAGGATGTGATTGTCACCCGCGGCATTCGCACCACCTGCGGCTCGAAACTGCTCGAACACTACATTCCGCCGTATGACGCCACCGCCGTCATCCGTCTGGAAGAAGCCGGCGGCCTGATCGTCGGCAAAACGAACTGCGATGAGTTCGCGATGGGCTCCTCGACCGAGAATTCGGCGTTCGGGCCGGTGCGCAATCCGGTGGCGCCGGACCGCGTTCCGGGCGGCTCGAGCGGCGGCTCGGCGGCGGCGGTGGCGCAGGGCACGGCGGTGGTGGCGCTGGGTTCCGATACGGGCGGCTCGATCCGCCAGCCGGCTTCCTTCTGCGGGGTCTGCGGCGTAACGCCAACTTACGGTCGCGTTTCGCGGTACGGCCTGACGGCCTTCGCCAGTTCGCTCGACCACATCGGGCCATTTGCCCGGTCAGTGAAGGATGCGGCGCGAGTGCTGGGGGTGATCGCCGGCCGCGATCCGCGCGATTCCACCTCGGCCGAAGCCCCGGTACCGGATTACACCAAGGCTTTGGACGGCAATGTAAAAGGGTTGAAGCTTGGACTGCCTCGCGAGTATCTAAAGAACTTGACGAGCGAATCCGGCAGCCTGATCCACCGCGGCGTGGAAGTGCTGCGGAAACTCGGCTGCGAAGTGCGCGAGATCGGCCTGCCGCACACCGATTACGCCATCGCCAGCTATTACATCATCGCCACCGCCGAGGCCAGCTCCAACCTGGCGCGCTACGATGGCGTGCGGTACACGTTTCGATCCGCCGATTCGGCGACCCTGGCCGATATGTATCGCAACACACGCGGCGAAGGGTTCGGCGCCGAATGCAAGCGGCGGATCATGCTGGGAACCTACGTACTCAGCGCCGGCTATTACGATGCTTACTACCTGAAGGCGCAGAAAGTGCGCGGTCTCATTGCGCGCGATTTTGAGCAGGCGTTCGAAGAAGTGGATGCCATAGTGGCGCCGGTGTCGCCTTTCCCCGCTTTCCGTCTCGGGGAAAAAGTGGACGATCCCCTGGCCATGTACTTATCCGATATTTTCACGATTACCGGCAGTCTGGCGGGCATACCGTGCATGAGCGTTCCGTGCGGAAACACCGCCGAAGGCCTGCCGGTGGGAATGCAAATCCTGACCCGGCATTTCGGCGAGACCACCATGTTTCGCATCGCCGATGCGTTTGAAAAAGCCGGCGGATTGAATTAACTGGGGCGGGCCGGGCATGCCCGGCCCAGACACGTAATCGCCTGTACCGGCCGGGCATGCCCGGCCCGAGGGGAAGAAACACCCACAAGGAGAGGGAGAGACACACACGATGCCATTCACACTTCCACCACTGCCGTACGCGCCCGAATCGCTCGAGCCGTACATCGACAAGACGACCATGGAGATTCACCATGGCAAGCACCACAACGCTTACGTCACCAATCTGAATAAGGCGCTCGAATCGGCGCCCGACCTTGCCGGAAAGACCGTCGAGGAATTGCTGGCCGCCAACTGCGCCATAGTTCCGGAAAGTATCCGCACTGCCGTGCGCAACAATGGCGGCGGCCACATCAACCACTCCATGTTCTGGAAGATTATGAAGCCCGGCGGAGGCGGCCCTCCCGTGGGCAACGTGGCGCAAGCCATCTTGGGGACGTTCGGCAGCTATGACGCCTTTAAGGAGAAATTCAGTCAGGCTGCGGCCACCCGCTTCGGCTCGGGTTGGGCGTGGCTGGTGAAGTCGGGCGGGAAGGTGGATATCTATTCCACGGCCAACCAGGACAGCCCGTTGATGGAAAGCAAATTCCCGGTGATGGGCCTGGACGTCTGGGAGCACGCCTATTACCTGAAGTATCAGAACCGCCGGCCCGACTACATCGCCGCCTGGTGGAGCGTGGTCAACTGGCCGGAAATCGACTCGCGCTTTAACTCGGTGAAGTAACTCGGAGGTGGGACAGACGATCGGTTTTTGTCGCCTGTCAAGGTGTTCGTGGTTTGGCTAGGCATGACAGACCACGAGAGGCGATGGTCTGTCCCACCATCCTGCCCCGCGCGGAGTAACCCGGTCGTGGGAGAATAGGCAGGCGTCACGGGTTCGACATGCAGAAATACGACCTCATCGTCATCGGCTCCGGTCCGGCAGGACAGCGGGCCGCGATTCAAGGCGCCAAGTGCGGTCACAGCGTGGCAGTCATCGAGCAACGTGAAATTGTCGGCGGCGCCTGCGTCAACACGGGAACCATCCCAAGCAAGACCATCCGCGAAGCCGTCCTGCACCTTTCGGGCTATCAATACCAAGGCATCTACGGCATCAACTACCACGTCAAGGAGAAGATCTCCATCGCGGACCTGGGCTTCCGCGTCAACCAAGTGATCAAGACGGAAGTGGATGTGACGCAGGCGCAGCTTGCGCGCAACGGCGTGGAAGTGATCTACGCGCGCGCCTCGTTCCTCGATCCCACGCACGTCCACGTGGAGAACGCGCGCGGCCAATCGGACCTGGAGGCGCCGGTCATACTGATTGCCACCGGCACCAAGCCGGCCGCCTCCCATGCCGTGCCCATCAACGGCCGCAATATCATCAATAGCGACCAGATCCTCAACATGCCGGAGATCCCGAAGACGTTCATTGTGGTGGGCGGAGGCGTGATCGGAGTGGAATACACGTGCATGTTCGCTATCCTCGGTTCGCGCGTGATCCTGGTGGAAAGGCGGCCGCGGCTGCTCGAGTTCGCCGACCAGGAAATGGTGGAAGCGCTCTCCTACAACCTGCGCGATCACCGCGTGACGATGCGCTTGAACGAGGAAGTGGCCAGCGTGGAAGAGGCGCCGGGCGGCGGCGTGATAGCCAACCTGAAAAGCAACAAGCGGATTGCCGGTGACGCTCTGCTCTACGCCGTGGGCCGCCAGGGCAACGTGGACGATTTGAACCTGGCCGCCGCCGGCCTGGATGCCGATGAGCGCGGGCGCATAGCCGTCGACGAGAACTATCGCACCAAGGTGCCCAACATTTTTGCTGCCGGCGACGTGATCGGCTTTCCCAGCCTGGCTTCGGTTTCGATGGAGCAGGGCCGCATCGCCGCCGCGCGCGCTTTCGGGCTCAAGATCGAATCCAACCGCGCCACTTATCCTTACGGCATTTACACCATCCCCGAGATTTCGTTCATCGGCAAGACCGAAGAACAGTTGACCGAAGAAGACGCGCCGTACGAAGTGGGCCTGGCCTACTATCGCGAGACCGCGCGCGGCCAGATTCGCGGCGATACCACCGGCCGGCTCAAGCTGATCTTCCATCGCGAAACGCGCGAGCTGCTGGGGGTGCACATCATCGGCGAGGGCGCCAGCGAGCTGTTGCACATCGGCCAGGCCGTGATGATCCTGAAAGGCACCGTGAATTATTTCGTGGATACCGTGTTCAACTATCCGACGCTGGCCGAATGTTATAAAATGGCGGCCTTCAACGGTATCAACAAGCTGACGCGGATTTGAGGAGGCCAGGATGGGTTTGCGCATAGGGGTGTTGGTCACCAATTACCTGTGGGCCGGCGCGGTGGAAGGAACCACCTTGGGCAGCGCGCACTCGTACCCGGAGCCCGGCGAAGCGGACCGCGTCGATCTGAAATCGCTGCATGCGGACGAAATGATTTCCGCGATCCGCGAGCTGATCGCCCAAGTGCGGCAGGGCGCGCTGGTGGATTCGGTGGGCGCCGGAATCCCCGGCGTGGTCCGCAACGGCGTGATCGAAGAAGCGCCCAACCTGGGCCAGTTGAAAGGGCTCGCCATCGAGTCACGGCTGGGCGAGGCGCTCAAGGCCGACGGTATCGAGGCGCCGGTCATCGCGCTCAATTCCGCCGATGCGCTGGCCGCCGGCATCGCCGCCACCCGCGGCGCGATGGAAAAGCTGGTGCGTGTCTGGAGCCTGGGCGATGGCGTTGGCTTCGGCCGCTACCCGCGCGGCGAAGGCGTTTGGGAGGCCGGCCATTCGGTGGTGACGCTCGACCCGAAGGAGCGCTATTGCGGCTGTGGCGGCGTGGGACACCTGGAAGGCATCATGGGCAACCGCGCCATTCGCCTGCGCTTCCTCGATCTGGAGCCGGAAGAGGTGTTCCTCGCCGCGCGCCACAACGATGCCCGCGCTGTCGGTTTCGTCCGCCTGTGGCACCGCGCGCTGGCTGCCGCCACCGCCACCAGCGTCCACTTGGACGGTCCCGGCCGCTTTTACCTGGCCGGCCCCAATACCGATTACATCGATGCCGGTCTGGTCGGCATGTACCTGCAGGAAATGGTGAAGATGACCTCGCTGCAAGGTAGCTTCTTCGAAATCGTGCCCGACAGCCACGACCTGGCGTTGATTGGCGCCGCCGTGTGCGGCGCGATGCGGTAGGTCCGGCGGCACACAAACGCTACGCTCCCGGGCTGAGCTGCATGGCGAGCGCGAAACGCATCTCAGAGCGGGCGGAGCCGCGGATGGTGCCGGTAATGGGGGCGGCGAGGCGGGGGTCGGCTGCGGCGGCTACGGCGATGTGGCGGGTGGAGGCAGCCAGGCCGGCGGAAGGGTCGTAACCGCGCCAGCCGCCGCCTTGCAGATAGACTTCGGCCCAGGCGTGCAGGGTGGGTTTTTCCTGGCTGGCGGCTCCGGCTTCGTAGCCGCTGACGAAGCGAGTGGGGATGCCAACGGCGCGCGCCGCGGCGGCGAACAACACCACCAGGTCGCGGCAGGTGCCAGCCTTAAGACCAAGTGTGACTTCGGGCGGGTGCGGTGGGCCGGTGTCGCGTACCTCGTGGCCGAATCCCTCGAAAAGCCTGCGGTTGAGCACGGTGAGGAATTCGAGCGTGTGGCCACCGGCGGCCGCTGCGGCCGACGCGGCGAACTGGCGGACGGCGGCGGATGGCTTCGACGACTCCAGGTATGGCGCCAGCGACGCGGCCACCGATTCCGGATACACCGGAGCCAGCGCTAGCATCCCGGCCGACGCGACGAAATCGAACGGATTCTCGCGCAGGGTTTCGATCTCAAATTCGCTCTCGATGCGCCAGTCGGTCAGCTTCTGATCGAACCACGCCTCCACCGCCACGTTGCCATCCTGATCCAGGCAGTCGCTGCGGCCGGCAGGCGCGGGAGAGATCTCGAGCCGGTAGGAGAGCAGGCGTTGCGCGCCGTCATCCCGCGGGCGCAGCCGGAAAGTGTGCGGTTCGAGAAAGACCGGGCTGTCGTAGACGTATTGGGTCGAGTGGTTGACTTGAATTCGCATGGGCAACGAAACTAGAGCGGGATCAGAAAGCCACCGACGAGCCGGTTAGCCGGGAGAAAGCCGCCTCCACCCACTCCGAGGGCAGGTCCTGCACGCTGCGCCGCATGCGATCCTGCCACCAGTTGGAGATCTCGCGCAAGTCGTCCATATCGTAGCGATGCTCCACCAGTTCGAAGCTGCCGCGCGAATAGAGCAGCACATCCACCGGGAAACCCACGTCGGCGGCGCAGAGGCGGGTGGCGTCAAAGGCCAGCAGTCCAACCTTGAAAGCGTAGAGCATGGAATCGGCCATGGTCAGCGAACGTTCCAGGATGGGCTTGCCGAAACCGCTGGCGCCGATGATCTGGTAAGGCGTATCGGGGCCGATCTCGACCCAGTTTCCTTCCGGGTAAACCAGGAACAGGCGGTGCGCCGAATCGCCCGCCATCTGGCCTCCGATCAGGGCGTGCGCGTTGAAGGAAAGCTCGGCGCGCTCGAGCGCGGCGCGGTCCTCTTCGGCCACGCGGCGCACCTGGCTGGAATAGAGGTTGACCACTTTATAAAGGCGGTCGCGCGCTACCGACTCTTTGGCGAAGGCATCCTCGAAGTGCAGGAGGATTTTATCGCGCAGCGAGCGCAGGCCGGAATTCATGACAAAAAACGCGAAGCCGGGCCCCTGGTAGCTGGCGGTCTTCCTGGCCGTCAGGCATTCGTTGCCAGTGAGCACGCGCGTATCGGCGATGCCCACCAGGCCCTGCTCCACGTTGATCCCCAGACAGAATGTCATCGCTCTCCCCTCGGGTGGGACAGACCATGACCTTTCGTGGTCTGTCATGCCTCGTCAAAGGACGATGCGTTGACAGACGACAAAAACCGATCGTCTGTCCCACTTTATCTCTTCAGGCCCAAACTCCCGGCCCCTTCCGGGCGCGGGGCAAAGAAGTCATTCCCGATACACTCATCGATTGTATTCATTTTTGTCTGCAGCGCGTCGAAAAACTCGTGCAGGCCGCCTTCCAGGATGGCCTCCACGCGGGCAAAATCCAGCTCCGAGCGTAGCAGGCCGAGGCGTTGTTCCGAGGCGCAGGAGAAACCGCCACGGGGCGTGCCGGTTATCGAGTGCAGAGCCTCGTCCGCCTGGCCGATGGAGTAGCGCACGGCGCGCGGGAATTGGCCGTCGAGCAGCAAAAACTCGACGATGCGATCGGGCGCGATGCGGCCATACTTCTTACGGTACATCTCAAAGCCGCTGACGCTCTTGAGCAGCGCCGACCACTGCACGTCGTCGAACGGCGTGCCGACGTCGCTGAGCGAAGGCAGCAGGATGAAATACTTCACGTCCAGGACGCGGGTGGTCTTGTCGGCGCGTTCCAGGCGCCGGCCGACGGAAATGAAATGCCAGGCCTCGTTGTGGCTGACGGTCGAGTGAGTAATGCCTTCAAACAGGTGGCAGCCCATGCGCACTTCGTGGCAGAACTCGGGCAGCGACTCGGGAGCGGCCTTGCGCGCCTCGGCGGTGATCATCAGGTAGAGCGTGTTGATCTGCTGCCACATTTCCGAGGAGATGGTCTCGCGCACCGAACGGGCGTTTTCGCGCGCCGCCAGGATGCAGGAATAAATCGAATTCGGGTATTCGGCATCGAATGCCAGAAAGCGCACCGCGTTCTGCTGGGTGGCTTCGCCATAGCGCTCGGCGAACAGCGCGCGGTCGCCGGTAGTATTGATGATGGGCTGCCACTGGCTCGAAAAGACGCCGGGCAGATCGAGCATCAGGTTGTGGTTGACATCGAGGAAGCGGGCCACATTTTCGGCGCGCTCGATGTAACGCGCCATCCAGTAGACGGCGTCGGCCACGCGGCTCAACAGCGGCTGGGCAGGCGTAATCATGACTGGCCTCCCGGTGCGAGCACCCAGGTATCCTTGCTGCCGCCGCCTTGCGACGAGTTGACTACCAGCGAGCCCTTCTTCATGGCCACGCGGGTGAGCCCGCCGGGCAGAACGAAAATCTCCTTGCCGCAGAGCACGTAGGGCCGCAGGTCCACGTGGCGGCCTTCAAAATGATCGTCGACGATGGTCGGAGCGCGGGAAAGCGCCAGCGTGGGCTGCGCGATGTAATTGCGCGGATTGGCTTGAATGCGGACGGCGAATTCCTCCTGCGCGGCCCGCGTCGAGTGCGGGCCCACCAGCATTCCATAGCCGCCCGATTCGTTGGCGCTTTTCACCACCAGCTCGGCCAGGTGTTCGAGCACGTACTGCCGGTCGGCGTCGCGCCAGCAAAGATAAGTGGGCACGTTGGGCAGGATGGCGTCTTCGCCATCGTAGTAGCGGATCATGGCTGGGACGTAAGCGTAGATGACCTTATCGTCGGCCACGCCGTTGCCGGGAGCGTTGGCCAGGGCGACGCGGCCGGCGCGGTAGGCGGCCATCAGCCCGGGCACGCCCAGCATCGAATCGGCGCGGAAAACTTCCGGATCGAGAAAATCGTCGTCCACCCGGCGATAGATGACGTGGACGCGCTCCAGGCCCTTGGTGGTGCGCATAAAGACATCGCCCAAGGAAACCACGAGGTCGCGCCCTTCCACCAGTTGCACGCCCATCTGCTGCGCCAGGAAACTGTGCTCGAAATAGGCCGAGTTATAAATGCCCGGCGAGAGCAGTACCACGCGCGGATTCTGTTCGCCAGGAGAGAGAGACTCCAGCATCTCGAGCAAGCGGCTGGGGTACTCGTTGACCGGCCGTACCGACAGGCCTTCAAACACGGCGGGGAAAATGCGTTTCAGCACCTCGCGGTTTTCCAGCACGTAGCTGACGCCGGAGGGCACGCGCAGATTGTCTTCGAGCACGTAGAAGCGTCCGTCGCGGTCGCGCACCAGGTCGGTTCCGGTGACGTGACACCAGACGCGCCAGGGGGGATTGAGTCCATGGCACTGCTTGCGGTAGCTGGCGGCGGAGAGGATCACGTCGGCGGGGATGACGCCGTCCTTAAGGATCTTCTGGTCGTGGTAGATGTCGTCGATGAAGGCGTTGAGGGCGTGGATGCGCTGCACCAGGCCGCGCTCGATGAGATCCCACTCGCCGGCGGCGATGATGCGGGGGATCAGGTCGAAGGGGAAAATACGTTCCGCGCCGGCCGTATCGCCGTAGACATTGAAGGTGATGCCCATTTGCAGCAGCAGGCGCTCGGCGGCGCGCTGGTAGCGCAGCAGGTGGCCATCCGACAGGTTCTCGATGGTGTCCACCAGCAGGCGGACGTGCGGCCGCGGCGTGCCGTCGTCCTGGAACATTTCATCGTAGAAGCTGTCGGTCCGATACGCTGAGAACCGCAAGGTGTGCTCCAGTGTACAAAGATCCAGTATCCATGCTCTCGAAATCCGCGTGCAAAGGGAAACCGAAAGATTTTATGGCGCGGATTCGGGATTTCGATGGACGCGCGGCGGGCGGGCTCGCACCGGATGCTCTGGAAACACCTGCAGCGCCTCTCACGGGGCCGTTGGCCGGTCGGGACCGGCCCCACGCTATTGCTACCAGTAGAGCGGAGCCATGGAGACGAGGGCCAGGCCGCAGGCATAGAGCACCAGCATGATGGCGATCAAGGCGTTGACCTTCAGGTCGCCGCCGTTGAACTCCTTCCAAACCAGCAGGCCCCAGAGTGCGCTGATGAGGGTGGCGCCCTGGCCCATGGCATAGGCGGTAGCCGGGCCGACGTGAACTTCGGGTGGGGCTTTGGCGGCCACGAATGCCGCCACGGCACCCAAGCACCAGATGGCGCCGCCGGCGATGCCGAGCAGATGCTGCCAGAAAACCGTCTTCTTAAAGTAGTCGCGCAATTCGATGGGCGGACCTTCAATCGGCAGGTTCATGAAGAACAGGTTGTACACCAGGGTGGAAACGAACACACCCAGGGCGAAGACGAATGCGATGGCGTAGGGGCCGAGTCCCACGTCGCCTTCCGTGCCCATCTCCACCAGCGGGAAAAAGCAACCCATCAGCACGCCGGCGACGATGGCGATGACCACGCCTTTCACTCTGGTGGGCCGCCGGGTGCTCTTGGCTTTTCCGAGTTTGGCCAGATCTTCGTGTTGGATGCGACCCAACAGGGCGTAGGCATATGCGTCCGCCACAATCGCGATCAACACCAGCAGGCACCCTCCGAACAGCAGGGTGGCATTCCCGGCCGGCCTCAGGATGAAGTTGAGCAAAACGCCAATGATCAGCGCCAGCCCAATGCCCACGGGAAAGGCCACCGCCATGCCGGCTACGGAGATGGCTCCCAGCAGCAGCATGTTGGCCAGGTTGAAGACCGCGCCACTGGCGAAGCCGAGAAGCCATTGCCGCTTGCCGGCGTGCATGAGATCGTCCGTGAACGAGAAGCCGTCGAACCCCAGGCTGCCGGCCGTGTATGCCAGAATGACGGCGGCCAGCAGGAGACCGAAGGCAAAGTCGAAGTAGTAAAGCTCGAAGCGCCACTTTCCGGCCAGCTTATAAGTGTTGGCCCAGGATCCCCAGCAAATCATGCTCAGGATCATCAGAAACAGCGCGGCTGTGTAAGTCTGCGGCAGAATCATCGATCAAGCTCCGGAATCGTGAGGGTACAATGCGCGACACGGGCAGGTCAACCATTCCAGTACTGCCTTTAGCGAGTCTCGAATTCGGGCGGGCCGCCGGGCGCCTGGAGAACATGAAGAGGCCGGCCCGCTGCCGGGCAATCCGGCAAGGGTACGACCGAATAGTAATTCAATCCATAACGCCAGTTCCTGTGGATCGGCTCCACGCAGACGCGGTCCGCCCGGGCGGAAACTCGAAGCCAAAGCGGGCGCGCGGAAGCCACGCGGTCCACTTCCGGCATCACGTCCCTCTTCAGGTATAGAACTCCCAGAGCCGCGCCGCAAGCCACGCACACCACGGCGGCGAGGCGGCGCTGGCGGTTGGCGAGCGCCCACGTGGCCGCCGCCACCGGCAGCGGGGCGAGCCAGACCCAATGGAATGCCGGCAGAGGCGTGCGCGAAAGGCCGGCTAACAGGGATCCCGGCAACATGGACCCGGCAATCGGAAACGAGACTAACAGCAGAGCGCAGAGCGCCACCAGCCCAGGTGCCCAGGCGGTCTCTTCCACACCCAGGGCCATCAGAATGGCGCAGGCGGGAACCAGCGGGAGCACGTATCCCGGTAGCTTGTTGACGGAAGCGGAGAACAGCAGCAGGCCCCACAACACGACCAGCAGCAGAAACAGGCGGCGCGGATCGCGATAGAAGCCGCGGCGGATAGTCGCGAATATGACCGGCGTCCAGGGCAGCAGCGCGCCGGCGAGCACCGGCAGATAGAACCACCAAGGCTCGCGATGCTGGAGGACATCGGAAGCGAAGCGGCCGAAATGGTGCTTGAGAAAAAACTCCGTTAGAAACGCCGGGCCATTGCGGAAGTAACAAAGCCCGTACCAGGGCAGGCACACGGCGACGAGTGGCAGAACAAGGCGCGGCAGCGCGCGCGCAAGGCCGCTGCGATGCTTCCAGGCGGGCCAGGCGAGCGGCGCGGCCAACGCCAGCGGCACCAGTCCTTTAGCCAGCACAGCTACGCCGAGGAACGCTCCCGCCGCCGTGAGACCTCTGGTTTCGCCGCGCTCGACCCAAGGCAGCGCCAGGAGCAGGGCCGCGGTGAACGCAGCCACCATCGGCAGATCGGTAACGCCCACCTGGCTGAAACCGATCCATTCCGTGCTGGTCGCCACAATCAGCCCGGCAAGCCAGGCCACTGACCCGCCGAACTCGCGGCGCAGCAGCCACCAGAAGAAAACCAGAAACGCGACCGAGCACAGGACCACCGGCGCGCGCGGGGCGAGGTCCGGGCCCAGGCCGAGGCGAAACGCGGCGCCGGTCATCCAATACAGCAGGGGTGGCTTTTCGAACCACGGCTGGCCCCAGAGGCGGGGCGTGAGCCAATCGCCCGAGCGCGCCATCTCGCGCCCGATGGAAGCGTATCGCGGCTCGTCGGGGCCGAGCACGCCAGCCGCATCCAGGCGATAGAAGTAGACCAGGCAGAGGAGCGCCAGCGCGACCCAGGCCAGGAGCGGGATCTTCGAGTCGTGCAAGCGGGCTTTCAAACGGGCGGACATTTTTTTTGGCACCGCGGCCGGGCTGATGCCCGGCTGCGCCGATTGGCAATCGGCCGAGCAGGTTATCAACCTGCCCCACAGAAAGAATGTCATCCCATCAGCGCGTTTTCGTACGCGGGGCGGAGGGCGGCGATTTCCCAGGCGCCTAGCGTGTTGCCGCGCTGGCGGATCTCGAGACCGTTTTCGACGGTCGTCCCGATCACGATGGCTTCCACGCCGTGCTGCGCCGCGATGGCTGCCACGGCCTTGGCATTCACGGTAGAAACCAGGATGCGCGACGGCCCTTCGTGGAAGAGCAGGATCTCGGGCCGCAAGTCGGAATCGAGATCGACCTGCGCCCCGACCTGGCCGGCGCCGAAACAGCATTCGGCCAGTGCCACGGCGAGGCCGCCATCGCTCAAATCGTGGGCGGATTCGGCGAGGCCTTCGGCGGCGATCCGGCGCATGGCCTCCTGGACGCGTTTTTCTTTATCGAGATCGAGCGCCGGCGGCAGACCCCACAGCGAGCCTGCGATTTCCTTGGCGTACTGGGTGGAACCGAAGCGCACGTCGTCGCACGCGCCAGGGCCGCCGAGCAGCACCACTGCGCGGCCTGGGTTAACGAACGGAATGCCGAGCGGTGCGGCAATCTTGAGCAGCCCAACGATGCCGAGCACCGGCGTGGGGTAAATGCCCTCGCCCAGCGTCTCGTTATACAGGCTGACGTTGCCGCCAGTGATGGGCGTCTCGAAGAAGCGGCAGGCATCGGCCATGCCTTCGATGGCCTCCACCAGTTGCGCCATGATCTCCGGCCGTTCCGGATTGCCGAAGTTGAGGCAATTGGTGGCCGCGACCGGCTGCGCGCCAACGGTGGAGAGGTTGCGGCAGCACTCCGCCACGGCCAGTTGCGCGCCTTCGCCCGGCGAAAGATAAGCGTAACGGCCGTTGCCATCGAGCGAAAGCGCGATGGCAGTGCCGGTTTCCTTGATGCGCAGAATCGCGGCGTCGGTGCGCTCCGGGCCGGCGATGGTGTTAGTGCGGACCTGGTAATCGTACTGTTCCCAGATCCAGCGTTTGGAGCAGATGTCGGGCGCGGCGAGCAAGCGCGGCAGGGCGTCCACGATGGCGGGCGCGTTCCAGTCAGCGGGCGGAGTGGCGGGCGCAGCGGGCGGAGCGGCATGCGGCCGGTCGTAGAGCGGGGCTTCATCGGCCAGCTCGCGGTTGGGAATCTCGGCCACAACTTGCCCGTGATGGCGCACGCGCAGCCTGCCGTCGCCGGTCACCTTGCCGATTTCGACCGCTTCCAGTCCCCACTTGCGGAACACCTGGAAAACTTCCTGCTCGCGACCCGAGGCGGCCACCAGCAACATGCGCTCCTGCGATTCGGAGAGCATGATCTCGTACGGCGTCATGCCCGTTTCGCGCTGCGGCACTTTATCGAGCTCGATTTCGATGCCGACCTCGCCGCGGCTGCCCATCTCGCACGTCGAGCAGGTGAGGCCGGCCGCGCCCATATCCTGAATGCCGACGATGGCGCCGGTTTGCATGGCTTCGATGCAGGCCTCCAGCAGCAGCTTCTCCATGAACGGATCGCCTACCTGCACGTTGGGGCGCTTCTGCTTGGATTCCTCGGTGAATTCGGCGCTGGCCATGGAAGCGCCGTGGATGCCGTCGCGGCCGGTGCGCGCTCCCACGTAGATCACCGGGTTGCCGACGCCGGCGGCGCGCGCGTAGAACACGTCTTGCTTACGGCAAACGCCGAGAGCGAAAACGTTCACCAGCGGGTTGCCGTCGTAGCAAGGTTCGAAGAGGCACTCGCCACCCACCGTGGGCACGCCGAAGCAGTTACCGTAGTGGGCGATGCCGGCCACCACGCCGGAAAGGATGCACCGGTTGCGGGCGCCGGTTTTCTTGTCGTCCAGACGGCCGAAGCGGAGCGAATCGAGCACCGCGATGGGCCGCGCGCCCATGGTGAAAATGTCGCGCAGAATGCCGCCGGAGCCGGTGGCCGCCCCCTGAAACGGTTCGATGAAGCTGGGGTGGTTGTGCGATTCGATTTTGAAAGCGATCACGTAGCCGCCGCCGATATCGATGATGCCGGCGTTTTCGCCCGGCCCCTGCACCACCAGCTTGCCGCGCGTGGGCAGCTTCTTCAGATGCAGGCGCGAGCTCTTGTAAGAGCAGTGCTCGCTCCACATCACGCTGAAGATTCCCAGCTCGGTGTAAGTTGGCTCGCGGCCCAGAATCTCGACGATCTTCCGATACTCGGCCGGCGTGAGCTGGTGCTGGGCGATCAGGTCGGGGGTGATGGCGATGGTGCTCACGGCCGCACCGCCTCGGCGGGCCGCACGGCTTGCGCGGCGGCCAGCATGGATTGGAAAACGCCCAGACCGTCGGAGGACCCCATCAGCGGATCGGAAGCGCGCTCGGGATGCGGCATCATGCCCATCACGTTGCGCTCACGGCTGAGGATGCCGGCGATATCGCGCAGCGAGCCGTTGGCATTATCGATATAGCGGAACGTCACGCGGTCCTCCGCCTCCAGCTCATCGAGCGTGCGCGGTTCGGCGAAGTAACAGCCTTCGCCGTGAGCGATGGGCACGCGCAGCACCTGGCCCAGACGGAGCGCGCCGGTGAAAGGGGAGCGGGTGGTAGCGACGCCCAGCCGCAGCTCGCGGCAGATGAACTTGAGGCCGCGGTTGCGGATCAGCGCG
Source organism: Bryobacteraceae bacterium (assembly GCA_049511495.1). Taxonomy (GTDB): domain Bacteria; phylum Acidobacteriota; class Terriglobia; order Bryobacterales; family Bryobacteraceae; genus Bog-375. The sequence goes on from JBEKXZ010000023.1 coordinate 67,595, forward strand.
CCGGGCAGGAGTCCGGCCTCCACCAGAATTTGAAAGCCGTTGCAGATGCCGAGCACCAGGCCGCCATCGGCGGCGAAGCGCTGCACCGCCTGCATCACCGGAGAGAAGCGGGCGATGGCGCCGCAGCGCAGATAATCGCCGTAAGCGAAGCCGCCGGGAAGGATCACCGCATCCACGTCGCCGAGAGAACGCGAATCGTGCCAAATGTACTCGGTCGGCTGGCCCAGGTTGTGACTCACCGCGTAAAACGCGTCGTGATCGCAATTGCTGCCGGGAAAGACAATGACGCCAAATTTCATGAGCTTGTTGGGAGGGGAGGCAACTTTGAGTTTATCAAACCGCAGCGCGATACGGAGCCGCGCGCGGCAGCGGGCGGATGGGTGCAAACCAGGAGCCCGCCAGCGGCTGGGTGCCGAGACCCTCCTGCTGGACAATGATCGCGGCCACCGGGCCAATGGTGCGAAGAAGGGAAAGTGGTAGCGGCGGCGACGGGCCTCCTGGGGCTAAGTTGTCAGAACCTATGGCCGAATCCTCCACTTAGATCGGGTTACAGGGAGGCCAGGCCAACCATGCGAACAAAATGAAAAAAAGTAGTTAGATATCCAACTGACTTCCTATCCTGGGGTGCGGAGGTATCAATGACGGTGAATGAAAGTAAATGACGGGCTCTTGATCGTCACAGCCGGGCGGCTGCTCGGCGGCGCGCTTGCGGTTGACCAGCGCGGCACCTCTGGAATAGCGGTCGAATCGCGGACGCAAAGGCGGCGCACTCATTGCAGTCGAGCCGCCGACGTGCGCAAAGCGGCTAAAGCTCTGGGCGGCGCGTAGACTGCCGGCGTTACTGCTTGATCACCGTGCCATCGCGCCTTCGGATCTCGCCCCACCCTCCGTTCAGGTTGTTACTGCCCGGGGTGAACGGCGCTTTCGCCGCGGCTTTCTCATCCACCTCGATGCCCCAACCCGGCCTCTCGTTGGCCCACAAATAGCCGTCCTTCATCACCGGGCAGCCCTGGAAAATTTCCTGCGCGCGCTCGTTGAAGGGCGAATATTCCTGAATGCCAAAGTTGTAGCTCACCAGGTCTAGCGTCACGTTCGCCATGTGGCCGATGGGTGAAACGTCGCCCGGGCCGTGCCAGGCCGTCTTCACACCGAAGTTCTCCGCCAGAATCGCGATCTTACGCGACGGCGTGAACCCGCCCGCCTGCGAAACGTGCACTCGGATGTAATCGATCAACCGCTCCGCGATCAAGGGCTGCCATTCGTGCGGGCTGTTGAACAGCTCTCCCATGGCGACCGGCGTGGCGCATTGCTGGCGAATCTGCCGGAAGTAGGCGATATCTTCCGGCGATAGCGGGTCTTCCATGAAGAACAATTTGAACTTTTCGGCGTCTTTGCAGAACTGCACCGCCTGGTTCGGCGAGACACGCTCGTGCACATCGTGCAGCAATTCGATCTCGTCGCCCAGTTCCTTTCGGCAGAGTTCGAACAGCTTGAGTGCCCGCCTGATGTAATAGGCCGGCTCAAACACCGGCCGGTTGTGCAGCGCCTGGACGGTGCTGGCGTCGCGCGCGCTGCCGTAGCCTTCCATGCCGCGCACGCCGACCTGTACGCGAACATGGCGGAAGCCTTGAGCCATGAAACGCTTCGCCGCCTCGATGGTGTTTTCGGGTTCCGCGCCCGCGGCGTGCGTGTAGCAGTCCACGGCCTCGCGGCACTTGCCGCCCGCAAGCTGGTAGACCGGCATGCCCGCCTGGCGGCCTTTGATGTCCCACAGCGCCTGGTCTACGCCGCTGATTGCGTTGTTCAGCACCGGGCCGTTCCTCCAGTAGGAGCTGTCGTAACAGGACTGCCAGATATCCTCGATCCGGTCCGTGGTCTTGCCCAAAAGGAACGGCTTGAGGTACCGCTCCACGGCCGGCTTCACCAGGTCGGCGCGTTGCGTAAAGGTGGCACAGCCGTAACCATAGAGGCCATCCTGGTCGGTGGTAATCTTGACCACGGTCAGCCGCACGCCGTCGGGCTGGCACTCGATCACGCTGATGTCCTTGATTTTCGGGACGGGCAGGGCACGGGTGGCGCGGGCCGCCTGCTCCTGCGCTTTCTGTTCCCGTGGGTTGGCGAGGCCTAACAGCCCTGCCGTCCCGATTGCCTGCAACAGATTGCGACGCTGAATCGCCATGTCAGAAGTATAGCTTCAGCGCGAACCGCGTGCCGCCATGTACCCGACCAGGTCTGGAAGGCTCCTATCTCACGACCACTTTATCCGTGGCTTGATTGGCGTAATCGTCTTCCACGCGGATGGCGATGGTGTGTTCGCCTGGGGCGGCCTCGAGCACCTGGGCGTAATCGAGCTCCAAGGAATCGGAGAGCCCGGTCACGGGGGCGGCCACGGTCCAATCGCCGCCATCGAGCGAGTATTCCGCCTTGGCGATATTGCTGAGCGCGTCGGCGGCGCGCCAGCGCACTTCGAGTTTGCCGCCATTGCGGGCCGCGCTCAAACCGCGGATGCGCGGCGGCGTGTTATCGATGGTGAAAGAGTCGCTCACAAGCTGCCCGGTGAGCGAATCGGCAGGCGGATTGGAAGGCGCGTCGGAAGCCGTTATGCGGATGCGGTAATCGCCATCCGGGAAAGCCGTGGAATCCCAGGAGAAGTACTTTTCGGCAAGCTTCTGCTTGAGGGGCTTCCACTCGGTTTCGGCATCGCCGCGGATCTCCACGGTGTAGGTCATGGAATCGCCATTGGGGTCGGACGCCACCCAGCGCGCGCCGATCCATCCCTTGGTCCACTGCAAAGCGGGCGTGCTGGTGGCTGGCGAGTCCAGGCTGGGCGCGGGCGCCGGCGCAGTGCGTTTTCCAAGCGGCGGCAGCGTCAGGGATTGCGGCTGCGAGCCGATTGCCGGCAGCGCGACCGGGGCGGGGAACTTGTAGTTGGCGGGCGTGATTTCGATCTGCTCCACGCGCGGCGCCAGGTTCTTGGACAGGTAGGCCACGTCAACCGATTCCAGTTGCGGCGAGCCGCCTTCCGCGTTGGCGGTGAGGGTGGCCTTCCATTGCAGGAAACGCGCCGCGGGGGAAGCGACCGGCGCACCCTTGGGATCGGCGATAGCGGCCGACCACGAGCTCCAGTTCTTCTGGGGCTGATCGAGGTTGCCGCTGCGTGTGGCCAGCGTCACCTGCCCGCCGTCCAGGTGGGCCTCGAAGGCGAGCCGTCCCCATTGCGAAAACAAAGCGGCGTCGAAAACGTCGCTTTCGAGAGTGCCCTCGCGTTCCAGGCCGGGCCCGATTTCATATAGCTTGCCCACGTTGCCGGTGACGGCGTAGAGCCGACCGCCGGGCCCGCTGGCGAACGCCGTCACCTGCGTGGAAGCGGTTGTCAGCAGGGCGGCATAAAGAAATGGCGTTTCGATGCGATACACACTACCATGGTTGCCGGCGCCTAAAATGGCGCGGCCTTCGACATCGAAACCGATGGCGTAAACCACATCAGCCGAGTTCGTCCAGACACGTTCCGGGTTGCCGTCGGGGTGAATGCGATAAACGTCGCTGCCGCCGGTCACTCCGGTGGATGGCGCCAGCGCCGTGGGCGGTGGCGCTACCACTTGCGGCGTGGGTTGCTGCACGGTTCCCGGCGCTACGGGCGTAGCCACCGCTGTGGCTGGCAGCGCCGGCGCAGGCAGCAGGGCTGGCGCCGGCGCGGACGGCGCCGATTTTCCGCCCGCCGCGGCGGCGTAAATCGAGCCATCGGCCGCGACTGCCACCGCAGTCACTTCCTTTTTCGGCATCTGGTAGAGAACGAAGCCCTCACCGGCGGGCGAAACGCGCAATACCAGACCGCGGGGTTCGGTGCCTACGATCAGGTTGCCTTTTGCGTCCAGCGTCATCGACCGCACATGGGTTTCGTCGGCGTGGAAGAAGACGGCGCCTTTGCCGTCAGGCGTGACGCGGTGGATTTCGCCCGGGTCGCCGGTGGCCACGTAGAGGTTACCCGCCGCATCAAACGCCAGCGCCCAGATGTACTTGGTCTTGGGATCGAAGAAGACTTCAGGCTTGGCCTTGCCCGCGATGCGGTAGACTTTGCCATCGGGCGAGGTGGCCGCGTAGACGCGGTCCTCGGCGTCGATGGCGATGGCCTGCACGGCGAGGCCTTCCAGTTCCGCAGCCAGTTCGCCTTTGCCGCCGGGCGGGACGCGGTAGAGCTTGGCGTTGGAGCCGCCGCCCACGTAGAGCACGCCCTTCGAATCGCGCGCCAACGCCCACAGGTAGGCGAGCGAAGTGTCGAACATTTCGCGCAACTCGGGCGCCAGAGTTACCAGGCCGTCGCTGCGCAGCGACAGTTTCTTGACGTTGCCCTTTTCGAAATCGGCGTATTCGCTCTGCGACCAGAAGCGGGTGTCGCCAGCGTGCAGAGCGGCACAGGCAACCAAAACGGCCGCGGCGCGACGGAAAGCAATCGATAGTTGGTTCATAGAGAGACTCATACTGCGAGCGCCCGCCAGGCATCCGCCCGGCTGCGCCGATTGACAATCGGCGCGCAGGTTACCAACCTGCCCCACGCCTGCCCAGCAACGCTGCGCCGTTTTCATTTGACGTGGATGTGAAGCGAGAAGCTGCCCGTGACCACGTAATCGAACGTCAGCGCCGTCTGCTCGACGGCGGTTTCGGGCGTGGTGATGAAGGAACGGCCGGGCGAACGCCCAGCCTGCATCACGTTCAGCACCGATCCCGGCAGGCTGGGCATGGTCTTGTCGTCATAGTATGCGGTGGGGCTCGCTTCCACCAGCGAAACATACAGCCGGTTGTTGGAGCGTTCCTGGTTCAGCAGCGAAACCGTTTCGGGAATATCCATAAAGTGGCTCATCATGCCCGCCATGTTCTGCATGCGGTTGACGGTTCCGGCATCGCTCAGCAGGATACGGTGGTCGCCCTTAGCCAGGCTTGCGGGAATGCGGATGGTGAAATCGCGTTCGATGGGGTTGCCACGGTAGGGCCGCAGAAACACTTTGACCGGGAGTGGCTGGCCGGCTTCGACATCCTCATCGGCGACCCACGCATTTTCGATGGCGGCGATCCGCCGCTCCGGCAACAGATCCACCGTGACGTTGACCCGCTTCACTTCGGGCGTCTTCACATTGTTGAGGTACAGCCGGTTGAATTTGTCGCCGAACCAGCCGGCCAGGAGCATTGGCGCGGGAACGGGTATTTCGCCGGTGGTCTGCATGGTGGAAAGCGCGATGTTCCGGTCGCCGTTCATTTCCACCTGGCCGCTGAGCCGGTAAGTGGCTTCGTCGGCGAACTCGTTCAGCTCGGAGAGGGAGTTATACAGCGTCAGCGTCATCAGGTAAGGCGTCCACTTCTCCTGCACGAAGACGTGGAAGTGAAACTCCTTTTCGCGGGAAGCGCGGTTCTTATCGTCGAAAGCGCGCACGCGAACGTCGACCGGAATCATCCGGCTGACGCCGCCGAGCACGCCTTCGACGCCGCTGTGCCGGTCCTGATGGAGCGCGCCGGCGATTTCGGTCGCGTTGGCCATCTTGTTCGGCTGGTAGGAAGAGGCGAGCGTCATCAGCACTTCGCCCTTGCTCATCGGCATGTCCACCGGCCCGAGATTGAAGAAGGAATGCCCGAAGGCCAGCACGCGCTTGCCGTCGTTGTAGGTCACCGTGCCCAGGCCGGTGACGGTAAGATCGCCATCCACCAGCACGCCGGCTACGGCGTCGCCCGGATTGAGCGCGTGTTCCCAGCCGGGCGCCGGCTGGCCACCGCGCAGATCGCCGCCGGCTCCTCCCTGCACCACGTCGATGCCCATTTGGCGGAACAGCGGGCCGAACTCGCGCAGCGTGTCGTCGGTGAAACCGGAGAACGCGAGCGGCGCCTCGATCGGCTCCATCATCGGCATGTCGGACGGCAGCCCCCCGCTTACCGCACCCGCAGCCACCAGTTGGCCCAGCACTTCGCCCGGCACTGCAGCCTGACTGATACCCGGCGCGGGCCTGGACGGCGTGCGCGAGTCGTCGGGCCGCGATTGGTCGAGGTCTTGTATCTCCAGCATCGACTGAATGGGGGTGATGCCGCAAATCGCATCCGGAGAAAACACGCTCAGCCGCAGCGCGATGGCGCCCACCAGTTTGCCATCGATGTAGACCGGCGTGCCGCTCATCCCTGCGGCGACGTTGGTACGCAGCGCCTTGCCGCCCATCTTGGCGATAATGACATCTTGTCGCGGCCCCCACATATCCTTCCAGCGGCCGACGATTTCGATGGGAATAGCTTCCGGCTCGGTGCCCTGGAACACGGTCCAGGCCACGCCTTTCATGCCCGGCTTCACCTGGTCGAGCGGCAGGATTTCCACTTTGCCCGCTTTCGGGCGCGCTATGGGCGCATCGGTGGCGAGCAGTGGGAGCGCAGCGACCGCGAACCCCAGGAAAATCGCGGCAGTCGGCAATTTCATGTAAATCGAGAACTCCAGTTGTTTCAATTGTACTATGGAGGGCCCAGCGGCCAGTCTTATCTCATACAAGATGAGCCTGGGGCTGGCATTGGTTTCTCATACAAGATGAGCCTGGAGGGGGCGAAGTCCGGCATGCTGGGGGTTGATCGTCAACATGCAGGTAG
>JBEKXZ010000024.1:0-74086 GCA_049511495.1 Bryobacteraceae bacterium
AAGCTCGGAATATCGGTGAACCGCAGATCCAGTTGCTTGGCATCGTTCTTCTTGGCAAATTCCAAAACTTCTTTCGGAGTCATTCATCCTCCCGGATAAAATTTACGTGGGAATTCTGACGTTCGCAGATGCCGCTAAGAATAACCGATTGCACCTGGTCCGGTCAAGTTTGGGTGACAGTTTGGCCGACACCCGGAACATGCCGCTATGGCACGGGCGCGACGGGACTTAGCCCCAACGGCCTTCAGGCATTCTCCGCTGCGGTGTCGCCCTCACCCGGCGCTCCCGCTTCCGCCCTCGCCGGCGTTGCTACTCTGAATAAATGGGCTTTCGCTTGGCGGTGAATTACTCTCCGCGCGGAGATCAGGAGAACGCCATCGCCGAGCTCACGCGCGGTGTGCGCGAGGGCGAGCAGCACCAGGTGCTGCTCGGCGTAACCGGCTCGGGCAAGACCTTCACCATGGCCAAAGTGATTGAGGCCACGGCCAAGCCCGCCCTGATCCTGGCGCACAACAAGACGCTGGCCGCGCAGCTCTATCACGAATTCAAGAGCTTCTTCCCCTCGAACGCGGTCGAGTACTTCGTCAGCTATTACGACTACTACCAGCCCGAGGCGTACATTCCGGCGAGCGACGTCTACATCGAAAAAGAAGCTACCGTCAACGACGAGCTCGACAAGCTGCGCCTCTCCGCCACCAAGAGCCTGTTCGAGCGCCGCGACTGCGTAATCGTCGCCAGCGTGAGCTGCATCTACGGCCTGGGCTCGCCCGAAGCCTACTACGGCATGCTGCTGATGCTCGAAAAAGGACAGAAGATTTCGCGCAACCAGATCCTCTCCAAGCTGGTTGAGATCCTCTACGAGCGCAATGACACGGATTTCCGCCGCGGCACGTTCCGCGTGCGCGGCGACGTGATCGAAGTCTATCCCACCTACGACGATTGCGCCTACCGCATCGAGCTCTGGGGCGACGAAGTGGAAAGCCTCTCGCAGATCGATCCGCTGCTAGGACAGGTCAAACAGACCTACACGCGCCTCCCCATCTATCCCAAGACGCATTACGTGATGAGCGAGCAGACCAAGCTTGGCGCCATGGAAAGCATTCGCGCGGAGCTCGACTGGTGGCGCCCGGAACTGGAAAAGCAGGGCAAGATCATCGAGGCGCAGCGGCTCTACCAGCGCACCATGTTCGACCTCGAGATGATGAAGGAGATCGGTTACTGTCACGGCATTGAGAATTATTCCCGCCACTTCTCCGGCCGCCTGCCGGGCGAGGCCCCGCCGACGTTGCTCGATTACCTGCCGCACGATGCGATCATGTTCATCGACGAAAGCCACCAGACCATTCCGCAGCTTCACGGCATGTACCACGGCGACCGCTCGCGCAAAGAGGTGCTGGTGGGGCACGGTTTCCGCCTACCCAGCGCGCTCGACAACCGGCCGCTCACGTTCGAGGAATTCGAGCACCGCGTCAACCAACTGATCTACGTCTCCGCCACGCCCGGCCCCTATGAGCTGACCCGGTCGGCGGGCGTGGTGGTGGAACAGATCATCCGGCCCACCGGGCTAGTCGATCCGAGCGTGGAAATCCGCCCGGTGAAGGGGCAAGTGGACGACCTGTTGGGCGAAATCCGCAAACGGGTCGACGCCAATCAGCGCGTGCTGGTCACCACGCTTACCAAGCGCATGTCCGAAGACCTCGCCGAGTATTACTCCGAGGTGGGAGTGCGCTGCCGCTATCTGCATTCCGAGGTGAGCACGCTCGACCGCATCCGGATCCTGCGCGATCTTCGCCGTGGCGAGTTCGACGCGCTGATTGGCATCAACCTGCTGCGCGAGGGTCTGGATTTGCCGGAGGTCTCGCTGGTGGCGATTCTGGACGCGGACAAGGAAGGGTTCCTGCGCTCTTCCGGGTCGCTGATCCAGACCATCGGCCGCGCTGCGCGCCACGTGGAAGGCCACGCTATTCTCTACGCAGACGTGATGACCGACAGCATGCGCAAAGCGCTCGATGAAACTGCGCGCCGCCGGCAGACGCAGGCCGAGTACAACGAGCGCAACAACATCGTGCCGCAATCCATCGTCAAGCCCATCGATATGAGCCTGGTGGCGGTGGCGGAAGCCGACTACGTTACGGTGCCGCTCGAGGTGGATCAGGAAGTCGACAACCTGACCCCGGAGGAGCTGCGGAAGTTCATCGCCGATCTGGAAGAGAACATGCGCGAAGCGGCCCGTAAGTTCGAATTCGAGAGAGCCGCGCAACTGCGCGATCGCGTGAAGGCCCTGAAGCTAAGCGCGGCGTAAGGGTGCGGCGATCCGCTGCGAGTGCGAAAAAATCGGTTGGCAGGCGGAAACGCCCACTGCCTGCTGGGGCGAATCGGTTCGGTTTAGGCGTTGGCTGAGTACGGCTGGCTTCACTGACCGACGTAGACCTGGAAGCCCGGGCTTTGTACCGAGGAAGGGAGGCTCAGTATAATCGCGTTGTCCGAAGCCCAAGAGGGCGCATAGCTGGCAACCTGGAAGTTGATCTGGCTGACGCCGGCGACCTCGTACGGCGCGGGCCCCGCGTAAGTCACATCGAAATTGGTGTAAGTGGGGCCGGTAGGGCAAGGCGCAGGACCCGCACCAGGGACACAGGGTTCAAAAGCCGGTATTGGCGACTGAACTTGGACCGGCAGAACAACGTCGCTGGGCAGGGGAAGCCCCACCAACATTCCATCGATCTGTGCGGGACTGATCGGACCCAGACCCGTCGCCCACACCGCAACGATGGATCCCACCGGTGCGGGATTGACGCCCGAGTTAACGGTTCCGTCCTGATTCACCGCCGCCGCGTGAACGCCATCCACTGTGAACACGGCCGGAGCCGTCTGCGCCACCGGCCAGGCCACGCAGTTCGGTTTCACGCTGTTGTAAAAGGCACAGACCTGCGTGCTCTGGCCCGGTGTCAGCGACCATGGTGCTACGGCGTTGATCTGCGCGTCCTGCACCCACAGCAGCGGCGCAGGCGTTCCATCGAAGGTCACCACAACGCCTGCCGCCTCGATTGGATAGGGGCTCTCCAGCGTGGCCTGAGGCGCAACGCCCTGCTGGGGTCCGAGCCCGCTGCCCAGCAATGTGACGAGTTCTCCCGGCGATATCGGCCCCGTGCCCAAGCTCGCTGCATTGGTCACACAGGACAGCGGATAAGTCTGCGCGTTGGCATTGGGGGAGAGATGCCACAGGAAAAAGAAGCTCTGTGCGGAGAATCCCGCCGGAAACGGACCGGCTTGTGTGGGCGAGAAGTTCACATCTGCGTTAGCCAACACAAAGACGGCCGAATTCGGGCCTGTGGCGATGAACGGGGCGGGGCCCGCGGCGCCGGAGATGTAGGTAGCCTGCAGGAGTGAACCATCCGGAGCGAATACGCCGAGCAAACCGGCCACAGCCGATCCGCACGTGGCGATACTGCTGGTGACCGGGTTCACGCTGGGAGAGAATCCGGAGACATACGCGTTGCCGGCCGCATCCAGCGCAAACCCAGGAAAATAGCTCGCGTACGGACCGGGGATGGTCTGCGAAAGCGTTTCGGAGCCTGTGGAATCGAAGCGCAGCAACGCCGCCTGGTTGGTTCCGTTGCTGCCGTACACTACCGGGTTCCCGGCCGCATCGACGGCGACCGATACCGAAGCAAATGAGGGTATGGTCGAATAGAATCCGGCCGAGCCGTCTGGCGCCAGCCGTGCGAGAAAACCGCTTCCCGCCACGAACGCCGCGCCGGACACGTCGACGGCAATGGAAGCCACTGTGCCCGGCACCTGAGCCGTGTAATCGACTGCCGTTCCGGCAGCATTCAGCCGAACGACACCCAACACCTGACAGTTCAAATCATGAGTGCCGGCGACATACGCGCGGCCCTGCGAGTCAACCGCGAGCACGGCGGGAGGCCCCGGCGTAAGGAAGCCGCCGACCGGCGCCTTCCACGCGAGGCCGGTCCCATCGGCACTCAGCTTGGCGACAAAAATGGATGCATCGCCATAGTTCGAGGTGGGTATCACATATACGCCACCGTTGGGATCCACCGCCATTGGCGCCGGCGATCCGCCCAGGTATTCGACCGTGAATCCGAGATTCTGCTGCCACAGAATTGTCTTCCCGTCCGCCGATAGTTTTGTCACACAAGGGTAGGGGGAATAGGTTGCGGTTTGGGTGCAGGCGGAAAGAATGTAGAGCGCCCCGGAGCTATCGGCCGCAATCCGGGTGACGTAGGCGGGAAGCCACTCGCTGTAGTCGGCGCCCAGCAGGAAGCCGGACGACGCAGCCATGGCGCCGGTCGCGTCCAATAACGCAAGGCAGAGTAACACTCTAACGCGCACGATGCTCACATGGGCAATTGAAGTGCCGAAGGAGCTGCCGTGAAATCAATAACTTCCTGTGAGCCGATGTGTCGCTTCGACCCAGCGGAGTCCGAGCGCGGGACATCTGCGGCGGGCGGAGGGCCGTTGGCTCGCGACAAAGCGCCTAAGATTTCCGAGAATCCCGCCTGGCTGCGATCACTTCCCTTACAACGCTAGAGCTGTCGTTTCTCCGAGACAGGTCGATCCAGTGGCCGGATACGTGACGGAGGGGGCGGGCCCTCACCACCTTCTCCGCCCGGCCACTACAGCCGGACTTCTCGCGGAAATCCGGCTGACCTGCCGGCCGCGGCGGCTGGCTCTGCCATGCGAGATCCCCTGCTAGGGCCGGTGGCCGCGATTGCGGCCGGGATTCTGGCTGCCCGCTTCGTGCCATTTCGTAGCGCCGAGCTGATCCTGGTCATCGCCGCCTTTCTGGCGCTGGGCGTCGCCGCCATGGCGCGCCGCGCGCGTGTGCTGGCGGGCATCTGCTGCTTGCTGGGTTTCGTTGCGGCGGGCGCGCTCACGGCTTTGGCTCACCGGCCCGGTCCGGCGCCGCAGTTGGACTCGAGCGGCCGCGAAGTGGTGATCTTGAGCGGCTGCGTGGTCGAGCCGCCCGCTCTTTCCGGCGAACGCGAACGATTCCTGCTCGAACTGGAGCCGCACGCCCGCGCTCAGGTCACGCTGTACTCCGAGCCGGACGAGGCGCTGCCGCCGCTGGCCTACGGCCAGAACATCGAGCTCGACGCGCGCGTACGTTCGCCGCGCAATTACGAAAACCCCGGCGCGTTCGATTACCGGCACTACCTGGCGCGCCACGACATTTATTGGACGGCCTCGAGCGCCGCCCGCACGGTTCGCCGGCTGCCCGGCCGCTGCGGCTCGCCGTTCCAAAAGGCTGTGATGGATCTACGCGCCGGCGCGATGGCGCGCATCAACGTGCTCTACGGGCATGATCCCTACCAGGCCGCCATGATGCAGGCGGTGCTGCTGGGACAGCAGTTTCAGATGCAAAAAGTGTGGACCGGCGATTACCGCTCGACCGGCACGTTTCACACGCTGGTCATCTCCGGAACCCATGTGGCAATTGTGGCGGTTTTCGTCTTTTTCGTATTGCGTGTGTGTTTTGTTCCGGCGAGCTTGGCCGCGGCGCTTACCGCGGCGGTGGCATGGCTGTACGCGCTGGTCACCGGGTTCAATGCGCCGTGCGTGCGGTCGGCCGCGGCGCTGACGCTGGCGCTCGCCGCGGGTTATTTCTTCCGCCAAAAGCGCCCCTTGAACCTGCTGGCCGCCGTGGCGTTAGGTTTTCTGCTCTTCGATCCGGATCAGTTGTTCGATGCGAGCTTCCAGTTGAGCTTCCTGGCGGTGGCGTTCTTGGGCGCATTTGCCACGCCGCTCATCCGCGCCACTTCGGGTCCGCTCGGGCGCGGCCTGGCCGATCTCGCCAATCGCGACCGCGACATCAACCTGGAGCCCCGCGTGGCGCAGTTTCGCATCGAAATGCGCCTGCTCGCCGAGGCCGTGCATGGCGCGTTCAAACTCCCCTTGGGCGCGGCTCGTCTGGGCGTGGCCTCGGTCGCGCGGGTGCTGTTCTTCCTTTATCAAGTCACCGCTGTCTCAGCCGTTATTCAGGTAGGGCTGGCGCTGCCCATGATCGTGTACTTTCATCGCGTCGGCCTTTCCGGCCTCACCGCCAACGCGCTGGTGGTGCCGCTGATGGGCCTGGCGATTCCGGTCGGCTTCATCGCCGTATTCACCGGCTGGGTGTGGGTGGCCCGCATCGGCGGCGTGCTGCTGGCGCTCTCGCGAACGATTGTACACTGGCACGCTTCGCTCGATCCCGACTGGCGCATCCCTACGCCGCCGCTGTGGCTGGGCATTGCGTTTGCGCTGGCTCTGATCGCCGCGGCGGTGGCGCGCGGCCGCTGGTGGCGCTGGGCGAGCGGCGCCGCGGTGGCTGCACTGTTGGTGTTGCTGCTGTGGCAGCCGTTCCCGCCGGACGTGCATCCGGGCGAACTCGAGCTCGCCGTAATCGACGTCGGGCAGGGCGACGGGCTGCTGCTGATTTTTCCCGACGGCAAGCGCATGATCCTCGACGGCGGAGGCATCCCCTCGTTCGGCAACCGGCCCAAGCCGCAGCTCGATGTGGGTGAAGACGTAGTGGCGCCATACTTGTGGGACCGTAACATCCGCAGCGTGGATGTGGTGGCGCTGTCGCACGCGCACGACGATCATATCGGCGGCCTGCCCGCGCTGGTTTCCGATTTTCGCCCGCACGAATTGTGGACCGGCGCCATGCCCGACAGCCCCGCCTGGCGCGTCTTGCGCGATCGCGCGCAACACCTGGGCGTCAGAATCGTACCCATGCTGGCGCCGCGCCATTTCGCTTGGGGAGGCGCGCAGATCGAGATCCTGGCTCCGTTCGCCGATTACGTTCCGGCCGGCGAGCCCACCAACGACGATTCGCTGGTGATGCGCGTGCGCTACGGCAAGCACTCGTTTCTCCTCTGCGGCGACGCGGAACGGCCTATCGAATACCGCATGTTATCGGAAAACGAGCTGCAACCGGACGATGTGCTCAAGGTGGGGCACCACGGCAGCCACACTTCCAGCACCCAACCGTTTCTGGATGCCGTCAGGCCGGTCTTCGCGATCATCTCCGTCGGCCAGGACAACAGCTATGGCCATCCGCACGCCGATGTGATCGACCGGCTGCTCGATCACAACGCGGTCGTCTATCGCACGGATCTGGACGGCCTGGTCAGCGTTCGCACCGACGGCCGCCGGTTCCACATCGGGACCTGGCGCGATCTCGCACCCGCGCTCGCTCCCATGCCGGGTTACGAACCGTAATTTCGCGGCCAGTGTGGCCAGATGCGGCGGTCCGAAGCTGCGGAGGCTGGCGGCAACAGCTTAGAATGGTGGCGCGGGCCATTGCGGTCCGCGTTTCGATGCCGGGCACCATTATCCAGATCAACGTTTCCCAGGGCGGCCTGCCGAAGCGGGCAATCGCACAGGGGCGGATCGGTCCGGAGGGCCTCGAAGGCGACGCGCAGGCACACCCGCAGATCCACGGTGGCCCGCGCAAGGCCGTTCTGCTGATCGCCGCGGAGGTGGTGGATGACCTGGTTGCGCGTGGTTACCCGGTCTTCTACGGGGCATTGGGCGAGAACCTCACCATGCACGGCATCGATGTGCGCGGCCTGCGGATCGGCGATCGCTTGCGCGCAGGAGGTGCGACGCTCGAGATCACCCAGCTTCGAGTTCCGTGCGGCCAGCTCGATGTTTACGGCGAATCGCTCAAAGGCGATCTGTATGACGCGCGCGTTAAGGCCGGCGACAGCGGCTCGCCGCGCTGGGGCAGGAGCGGGTTCTATGCGAGCGTGGTGGAGGCGGGCGCGGTGGCGCCGGGCGATATAATTGCGCCAGTGGCTGAGCTTGCCTGACCCATGCTGACTATGCTCGATCGCGTCCCCGAGCGCGTGGCGGCGCGTATCCGCCTGCTGCTGGCTTCGGTGCCGGACGAGGAGGCGGCGACGCGTTACCTGGAGCGGCTGCGGCAGGCTTCCCCTTCCGCCTTCGACCGCATTACCAGTTCGCCCGCGGCCCTGCGGTCGGCGGCCAATATATTCGCGTACAGCGCGTTTCTTTCCGACGCCGTGCTCAAGAACCCGGAACAGATCCTGCAGGTTGCCAGCTCCGGCAATTTTTACCGGGTGCTGCCGGTGGAAGAATACGAGGAACGTCTGTACGATTTTCTCGGCGCGGGCCACGGCGGCGTGCCTTCCGGAGTCGAATTGGCGCGGTTTCGCCGGCGTCAGTTGCTGCGGATCGCGCTGCGCGACGTGCTGGGGGTAGCCGGCCTGGCGGAGATTACGGAGGAGCTTTCGAGCCTGGCCGACGCGATTCTGAGCGTGGCTTACCGGCACCTCCGCGACGACTTCGTGGCGCGCCATGGCGAGCCGCGCCTGCCCGACGGCAGCCCCTGCGGATTCTCGGTGATTGCGCTCGGCAAGCTGGGCGGGCAGGAGCTGAATTACAGCTCGGATATCGACCTGATGTTCGTTTACGGCGGCAACGGCCAAACGGACGGTCCGGAGATCGTGACTAACAAAGAGTTTTATAAGAAAGTCGCCAACCAATACACGCAGTTGCTATCTACTTACACAGCCCAAGGCCAATGTTACCGGGTGGATTTGCGGCTGCGGCCGGACGGAGCACTGGGCGAGGTCGCGATTTCCGGCGATGGCGCGCGAGAATACTACGGTGGGCGGGCACGCGACTGGGAAAAGCAGATGCTGATCAAGGCGCGCGTGGCGGCGGGGGAGCCGGAGCCGGGCGCGGCGCTGCTGGAGTTCGTGGAACCGTTGATTTACCAGACCTCGCTCGACTTCCGGGCGGTGGAAGCGGTATCCGAGACGCGACAGCGGATCGGCGAAAAGATGGCCGCGCGGCGCCATGGGCGCGGCGGCATCGACATCAAGCTTACGCCCGGCGGTATTCGCGACATCGAGTTCCTGGTGCAGTGCCTGCAACGGCTGCACGGCGGCCGCGAGGCGTGGGTGCGGCACGGCGGCACCATGTTCGCGCTGTTCCGGTTGCGCGACAAGGGGCTGCTGAGCGGAGCCGAATACGCGCGCCTCGCGTCGGCTTACCAATTTCTGCGCTATCTGGAACATCGCCTGCAACTGGAGGACGACCGGCAGACGCACACACTCCCGGCCGATCCGGAGGCGCTGGCCCTGCTGGCTCGCAGGATGCCGCCGGCAGCGACGGGAGAGGCGCTGGACGCCGATTCCCTGGTGCGGCGCCTGGACGACCACCTGGCCGCCGTGCGCGAGATTTACGAGCGCGTGATTCACGCGCAGAAGCCGCTGTATTACACGCCTGGCATCGAACCGGCGCTCGAGGAGGAGCCGGAGACGGCGCCGCCGGCGACCAATCTGACGCGCTTCTTGGACCAACGGGCGCCCAAACTGGCGGCCGCCGTGGCTACCGCCGGCCTGCATCGCGGGCGGGAGCGCTTCGAACATTTCCTGGAGAAGGCGTTTGCGCAACCGGAGATTCTGGAGCGCCTGGACGAAGACGCGCGACTGGCGGCCGGCGTGCTCGATGTGTTCGAACATAGCGGGCATTTCGCCGACGAGCTGTTGCGCTACCCGGAGCTGGTGGAGGAAATCGGAGAGCCCTTCCGGCTGGAGGGCGGCGCGCTGACCGACGGCGGCTCGCTGCGCCGCTATTACCGCCGCCAGATGCTGCGCATCCAGACGGAAAGCCTGCTCGAAGCTCCGCCCATCTTCGCCACCCTGGGCAAGACTTCGGTGCTGGCGGACAGCGTGATCGCAGCCGCATATCAGATTGCGGTGCATGACGCTTCGCCGCCGGCCAACCACGCCTATGAGCCATCCAGCCAGATGATGGTGATCGCGCTCGGCCGCCTGGGCATGCGCGAATTCGACCTGGGATCGGACGCCGACCTGGTGTTCGTCATCCCCGACCAGGACGCCGCGGAACACGCCTTTTGGACCGACGTAGCCGAGCGAATGGTTCAGATTCTGAGCGCCTACACGGGCGAAGGCGTGATGTTCGCCGTCGATACGCGCCTGCGGCCCAACGGCCGGGAAGGCGACCTGGTGCAATCGGAAGGCGCTTACAAAGCGTATTTTGAGGGCCACGCCGAGGCTTGGGAAGGCATCGCTTACATGAAATCGCGCGCGGTGGCGGGAGACGTGGAACGCGCCACCGAGTTCCTGAACGAGTTGCAGCAGGTGGACTGGCGGCGCTACGGCCAGAGCATGCGCTCGCGCAAGGAGCTGGCCGAGATGCGCGCACGCCTGGAACGCGAGCAGGGGCCGCGCAATCCGCTGAAAGCCGGCAGGGGCGGGTTCTACGACATCGACTTCGCGCTGATGTACCTGCGCCTGCGCGGCGCCGGCATCTTCTACAAAGTGCTGAACACGCCGGAGCGCATCGACGTGATCGAAAAGATGGGGCACCTGGACCGCGAGGACGCCGATTTCCTGCGCGAGGCCGCCACGTTCTACCGCGGAATCGACCACGGGCAGCGGCTTTCGCGCGGGCACGCCGAGGGCAGCCTGCCCACTTCGCAGGCGCAAATGGAAGTGCTGGCAAGCCTGGTGAGGCGCTGGACGCCGGAGCATTTGCACCAGCAGCGTCTGGACGTCACGCTGTGGGAAATCCGCCGCCGCACGCGCGAGTACTTCGACCGGCTGTTCGGGCGGTCATGAAGGCATTGCGATTCGCGGCCTCGCTGGCGCTGGTGGCGGCCATCGTCGCGGTCTACCGGTTGCTTCCGGTCAACAACACCACGGTGGCGCTGACGCTGCTGCTGGCGATCCTCGGCATTTCGGCGTGGTGGGGACTGGCGGAGGCCACGCTGGCATCGGTGCTGGCGGTGCTCGGATTCAACTTCTACTTCCTGCCTCCGGTCGGCAAATTCACAATTCAGGATCCGCAGAACCTGGTGGCGTTTCTGGTGTTTCTGGTGACGGCAGTCACCGCCAGCCAGCTTTCGGCGCGGGCCCGGCGCCGCGCGGCGGAGGCGGAAGCGCGGCGTCTCGAAAGCGAACGGCTCTATGCGCTGGTGCGGTCGCTGGAGCTGACCGGCAACCCGCGCAAGACGATTCGCGAGTTTCTCAACCGGGTGGTGCAGGAGTTTGGTTGCCGGGGAGCGGCCTTTTTCTACCGGCAAGCGGACGAGATCTTCCGCACCGGCCCGGAGAGCCAGCCGGTCACGGACCACGACCTGAAGGTTGCGGCGGAGATCGAGCACGCTGCGGGCGAAGCGACCGGCGACCGGGTTGCCAGCCCGGTCCGCCTGGGCATGCGAAGCTTGGGCAGCCTGGGGCTGGTGGCGCCGCTGCCTTCCGCGCACACGGTGCGGGCCATCGCCGACCTGGCCGCCATCACCATCGAAAAGGCGCGCGCCATGGA
Source organism: Bryobacteraceae bacterium (assembly GCA_049511495.1). Lineage (GTDB taxonomy): Bacteria > Acidobacteriota > Terriglobia > Bryobacterales > Bryobacteraceae > Bog-375. The sequence continues at coordinate 11,326 of JBEKXZ010000024.1, forward strand.
AGAAGCCAGCCACGCCGAAGCCGCGCGGCAGAGCGAGCTGCTGAAATCGGCGCTGCTCGATTCGCTGGCGCACGATATCAAGACGCCACTGACGTCGATCAAAGCCGCGGTCACCAACCTGCTCGGCGAAGCCGGGGTTGCCGACCGCGAGCTGCTGACCATCATCAACGAAGAAGCCGACCGCCTGAATCAGCTCGCCGCGGAAGTGGTGGCGATGGCGCGCATCGAAGCCGGCAAGCTGCACCTGGAGAAGCGGGAGGTGCCCGTAGAGCAGATCGTCACCGGCGCGCTGGCCGAAGTGCAGGGGCTGCGCAAGGGCCGCCCCATCGCCATCCACGCGGCGGCCGACCTGCCCGCGGCCGAGGCCGATCCCGAGCTGGCGCAGCAGGTGGTAAAACAATTCCTGGAAAACGCGCTCAAGTACACGCCCGAGGACACGCCCATCACCGTCTCGGCGGAGCGAAAAGGCGGGAAAATCGTGATTGGCGTCGCCGACCGCGGCGCGGGCATCGAAGAGCACGAGCGCGCGATGATCTTCGACCGGTTCTATCGCGGCCGCGAGCACCGCTTTGAAACCGAGGGAACGGGCATGGGACTCGCCATTGCCAAGGGAATCGTGGAGGCGCACGGCGAACGGATCTGGGTGGAAAGCGAGCGGCGCCAGGGTTCGGTGTTCTACTTTACGCTCGCCGCCGCGGCAGGAGGCAAAGAGAATTGAGCGCCGGAAAAGTTTTGGTGGTGGACGACGATCCGCAGATCCGCCGCGTGATGAAGGCCACGCTGGTGGGACACAGCTACGAGGTTCTCGAAGCGCGCACGGGGGAAGAGGCGCTGGAAATGGCCACGCGCGAAGCGCCCAACCTGGTGCTGCTGGATATGAACATGCCGGGCATGGGCGGCCTGGAAACCTGCCGTGCACTGCGCGCCGCTTCCGACGTCGCGGTGATCGTGCTGACCGTCCGCAACTCGGAGAAGGACAAGGTGGCGGCGCTCGATGCCGGGGCCGACGATTACGTCACCAAGCCATTCGGCATTGAAGAGCTGCTGGCGCGCATCCGGGCGGCGTTGCGGCGTTCCCCAACCGGGCCGGAAGGCGGTCCGCGCGGCTTCGAATCCGCCGGCCTGGAGATCGATTTCGAAGGCCGCCGCGTGCGCGCGCAAGGCCGCGAAGTGCGGCTGACGCCGAAGGAATTCGAGCTGCTCCGTTGCCTGGTGGCGCACGCCGGCCGCCCGGTGACGCACCGCGAGCTGCTGCAGGCCGTGTGGGGCCCGGATTACGGCGACGAGCCGGAATACCTGCGCGTCTTCATCAACCAATTGCGCAAGAAAATCGAAGCCAACCCCGCCAAACCGAAAATCATTTTGACCGAGCCTTGGGTGGGATACAGGCTGGCGGAGCCGGCGGGGTAGAGGGGGACGCGCGATTTTCACACCCGATACTGCGTGCACAGGCGCTCAAATTCTTTAGGGCGGACCAGGCGGAAGCGCAGGTCAAGCGGGCACAGGGCGGCCAACGCGCGAGTCATACGCGGCGAGGGCACTTCGGGGGTCAGCAGGTGGAGCTGGCCGAAATCGACGCGGTAGGGGAGCACACTGAAGCGGCGGATGGTTTCGGCGGGCAGCGCGCGGGTGGCCGCGAGGACGACTTCGCCGCCATCGGGAACTCCCAGCTCCAGGCCCGCCTGCGCGCTCAGCGCCTGGTAGAGCTGTTCCTCTTTCAGCTTCTTTAGCTCGAGCAGGTGCTCGCCCAGGCGTATGCCAGGCGGGCAGTTGCGCAGCGCGGCATGGAGGTCCTCGAAGGAGATGGTCCGCATGCGCACCAGCAGCTCGCCCAGCCGGCCCTGCCCGGGCGTGGGGCACGCCGGATACTTATGATCGGTTTTGCGCCAGGTCAGAGCGCGCCCGCGCAGGCGCGCGGCAGCGAACTGGCGCAAGGCGGAGATGGTGGCCGCGCTGTTCAGCAGGTTGCCCCAGAACATGCGCGGCAGCACGCCGGCAGCGAACCGCCAGCCGTAAACGCGCGCGCTCAACGTGGTGCGGACCAGGAAATGGATCAGGGACAGGCCTAAAGTTGCGGTGCACAAGCGGGCCGCCCACGTGGGAATGACGCCGAAGCCGCGCCAGCCGGCAACCCAGCAGAGAAACAGCAGATTGGCAAAAGGCGAGAGCAGGTTTCCCACCAAGCCCTTGCGGTCGCGCCAGAAGAAATACACCTGGCGCAGCGGGGCGCGCCAGCCATGGTGCTCCCAGCCTTGCAGCGCGATCCCGGCCACCCAACGGCTGCGCTGCCGGATCGCGGCGCGCAAACGGCGCGGAAAATATTCGCGTGTGGCCACCGGCGCGGACGCGGGCAGCCGCAGCGGCACGAAGATCTGCCGGCAGCCGAGCGCGTGCAGGCGGAAGCCGTTCTCGTAGTCTTCGGTCAGGCAGGCGGGGTCGAAGATGCGGCCGCCGCGGGTGGCTGCCAGCCGCTCCAGCGCCTTGCGGTCGAAGCCCGTGCCGACTCCGTTGGAGGGCAGAAAGCCGCCCAGCCGCTGGCGCGCCGGAATGTCCTTTTGCTGATACTCGGCGAATTCATCGCAATAGACGCCGTGGGTCATCTCGGCGAGGCCGGTGGGCAATGGCAACACGGGGACTTGCACCATCTGGTAATCGCGGGAGAACCAGTTGACGATCCGCAGCGACTCCGGCGCCACCACGTCCTCCGCATCGTGGGTCACGATCACTTCGAAATGGACGCCGTGGGTGGCTTCGTACTCGAGCAGGTGGTCGAAGATAGCATTCAGGCAATCGCCTTTGGAGGTGGGCCCGCTGTGCGGCACCAGCGCGAGGTGCACGCGGAAAGAGCGGCAGGCGGCCTCGGCGACGGCGGCCACGGTGAGGGGGTCGTTCGGATACGCGCCGGCGAAGAAATCGTAATTGGCATACTGGATAGCGGCCTGGTTGCATTCCAGCATCCGCCCGATGACGCGCTCCTCCTTCCACAACGGAACCAGAATGGCGATCCGCCGTTCGGGAACTCGAGCGGTCTCCGCTTCCGTGGGCCAGCGGCAGCGGCGCTCGCCCTTGGGGAAGATGGCGACCAGTGCGATGAACAGATCGTCCAGGCTGCTGAGCAGAATCCAGACTGCCAAGCACACCAGGCAGACCGCGAGCCGGTTATCGGACATCACGTTGAGGGCAACCTCGGGCTAGTGGATGTAGTGGCTGCGCCGCCGTGGAAATCTCGGCCGATCCGGTTCTCGCACTATTTGGTTAACGTTACCCGGGTGTAAACCACCTGGAAGCCGAGGCGCTCGTAATTGCGCTGCGAGGCGCCGGCCGGAGCGGTGGCAGCGGCGGCCACGTCGCAGCCCTGCGCCAGCGCCTCATTGAGCCGCGCCTCAATCAGCTCCTGGTGCAGACGCTGCCGGCGATAGGGGCGCGCCACGCCGTCGGCGAAGAGCGTGGCCAGACCCCGGGTGACGATCAGCGCGGCTCCGCCGGCCGGCGTTCCGCCTTCCGCACAGGCCAGATAGCACATCGCGCCGGGCATGGCGAAGACCCAGCGGCCCACGTCCATCTCCTCGGTAGTGAGCTCGGTTTGCTCGAAAAAGCCGCGGCCCACGGTGTGCGCCCACAGATCGGTTTCGTTGGGCGTGGCTCTGCGCACGCGCGGGGTGATGACGATTTCGGCTCCGGCGAGGTTCCGCGCCAGCACGTTGTCGAACTGGCCAAGACGGTAGCCGCGCGCGCCCAGCATCTCCAGGAAGCGGGCGTCCGCCAAAGGACAGACTTCGATCGAGACCCGCACGCCGCGGCAGCGGAAAAACGTTTCCAGCTCGTCCAACTCGGCCCCGCTCACGGCGCCGTTTAAGCCCAGCCCGACGGCTTGGGTGAGCGGCGAATCGACACCCGCGAAGATAGCGCAACCGCCGGCGATCTCGAACGCCGCGGCGCCCTCGGGCGCGCAGCCAAGCGCCTGGGCGGTCTGCGCGCCCTCAATGCGGCGCGCCAGAGCCAGATCCGCGAAAGTCAAAACGCCTCCTGTGACGGCGGGGGCCAAGAGCGCATCATATAGAGTATGGCCCATTCGACTGTGAAATTCTCCGTGCACGGCATGACGTGCGCCAATTGTGCGCGCAGCGTGGAGCGCAAGCTGGCCGCCACGCCCGGCGTTGGCAAGGCCAGCGTGGACCTGGGCTCCGCCAGCGCCGAAGTGGAATACGACGCTGCGCGGGTGAACCCGGAAACGCTGGCCGGCGCCATCCGCCAGCTCGGTTACGAAGTGGGAGCATGAGCGTCACCGCGCCGGAACGTGTCGACTTGGCCGTGGGTGGCATGACCTGCGCCGCTTGTGCCCGCTCGATTGAGCGGACCCTCGCCGCGGCCCCTGGCGTGGCCCGCGCCAGCGTCAACCTGGCGACCGAAACCGCGACCGTGGAGTACGATCCGGCGCGCGCCCGTGTGCGCGATTTCATCGGCGCCATCGAGGAACTGGGCTACAGCGTTCCCGAGAGTGCTGCGCGCCCGCCGGCGGAGCTGCTCTACCGGCGCCGGCTGGTGGTTGCGGCCTGCTTCGCGCTTCCGGTGATGGTGCTCAGCATGCTGCATCGCTGGCCGTGGGTACAATTGGCGCTGACGTTGCCGGTGGTGCTGTACGCCGGTGCCGGGTTCTACGCCGCGGCGTGGAGCGCGCTGCGGCACCGCTCGGCCAACATGAATTCGCTGATCGCGCTCGGCACCGGCACCGCGTTTCTGTATTCGGTTTACGAAACCGCGCGCGGCGGCCAGGAAGTTTATTTTGAAGCCGCCGCCGTCATCATCACGCTCATCCTCACGGGCCGCCTGCTGGAAGCGCGCGCCCGCGCCAAAGCGGGCGCGGCCATCCGCCGGCTGATGGATCTGGAGCCGCCCCGCGCGCGCATCCTTCGCGACGGAGCGGAGGTGGATGTCCCGGTGGCGGAAGTGCGCCTCGGCGACACCGTGGTGGTGCGGCCGGGCGAACGCATCCCGGTGGATGGCGCCATCGTGGCGGGCGAATCGGCCATCGATGAATCCATGCTCACCGGCGAAAGCATGCCGGTGGAGAAGGGCCCGGGCGGCGCGGTCTTCGCCGGCGCCTTCAACCGTTCCGGCAGTTTCCGCTTCACGGCCACCCAGGTGGGAAGCGGCACCGTCCTGCGGCGGATGATCGAAATGGTGCGCCAGGCGCAAGGGGCGCGCGCGCCGGTGGCGCGGCTGGCGGATGTGGTGAGCGGCTACTTCACGCTCGGCGTGCTGGCCTGCGCGGCCATTACCTTCGCGGCCTGGTTTTTCCTGGGGCCATTTGCCACGGCCATGGTGAACGCGGTAGCGGTGCTGATTATCGCCTGCCCGTGCGCGCTGGGGCTGGCCACGCCCACCGCCATCATGGTCGGGACCGGGCGGGGCGCCGAGCGCGGCATCCTCATCAAGGGCGGGGAGGCGCTCGAAATGGCGTGCCGCATCGATACCGTGGTGCTCGACAAAACCGGCACGCTGACGCACGGCAAGCCGGTTGTCACCGCCATCCTTCCGGCCGCGGGTTTCAGCGAAGGCGGCCTGCTGCGGCTGGCGGCCAGTGCCGAGCGTTATTCCGAACATCCGCTGGGCAAAGCCGTGGTGGAAGCGGCGGCCGGGCACGGCATCGCGCTCGCCGAGCCGGCTGAGTTTGCGGCCACGGCCGGCCACGGCGTGCGCGCCCGCGTGGAGGGGCGCCAGGTAGTAGTGGGCCGGCCCGGAGTGACGGTCACGGTGGATGGCGCGGTGGCGGGCAGCTTCGAAATCGCCGACACTATCAAGCCCGAAGCCGCCGCCGCTGTCGCCCGATTGCGGGCCATGGGCCTGGAGGTGTGGATGCTCACCGGCGACAGCCGCGCCATTGCCGAGCGAGTGGCGCGCGCGGCAGCGATCGACCACGTGCTGGCCGAAGTGCTGCCCGATCAAAAAGCCGCCGAGATTCGCAAGCTGCAGGCCGCGGGCAAGCGCGTAGCCATGGTCGGCGACGGCATCAACGACGCTCCGGCGCTGGCCCAGGCGGATTTGGGGATCGCCATGGGCTCCGGAACCGACATTGCCATCGAAGCCGGCGACATCACGCTCATGCGCGGCAACCTGCAGGGCGTGCCCGGCGCGATCGAGCTCTCCCGCCGCACCATGCGCGTGATCCGCCAGAACCTGTTCTGGGCCTTCGCCTACAACACGCTCGGCATCCCGGTCGCCGCGCTCGGTCTGCTCTCCCCCATGCTGGCATCCGCCGCCATGGCCCTGTCCAGCGTTACCGTGGTGACCAACAGCCTGCGGCTGCGATAGCTGCCGCACCAGTTCGGCGGCCAGCACCTCCACGTGCGAGCAGGGCCGCTAAACAGATCCAGGGCGCGCATCTTGTACTATGGCACCGAGTGCTATATACTGAATTCAGGCGCACTTTGCGAATCTTCCAATCCAGGTGGTTTCAACGTTTTGCCAGGAAGGAAGGGATTACGGTTGCCGTTTTGCTTGGGGCCGTTGCTCGAGCCGAAAAGGGCCAGATCGATGCCGATCTTGGTGGCGGGGTCATCAAGCAGCGAATTGCCAGGCCGGGCCAAGGAAGATCGAAGGGCTACCGTGCCATCATCTTCTTCCGACGCGGAGACAGGGCATTCATCGTGTACGGATTCGCCAAGAGCCGGCTGGCGAACATCGATGACAAGGAGGAAAAACAGTTCAAGGAAGCTGCAAAGCACGTCCTGGCGTTGACGGAGAGGCAGCTCGCGGAGCTGTTGAAGAGAGGCGATTTTGTGGAGGTGGAAAGCGAATGAGCAAAAAGTATCGAAGCGACGCAATGGCGGCCATCCATGAAACCATGGAGGCCTTGCACGATGTTGGGGCCATCGGCAAACAGACGATGCGGCATTTCGACGATGCTTGCCTTACGCCGATCCGGCCACTGAAGCCCGACGAAATCAAGGCCATCCGGGAGAGAGAGCACGTCAGCCAGACGGTGTTCGCCAACTACCTGAACGTGACGAGCAGTCTGGTCAGCAAGTGGGAGCGCGGCGAAAAGCGGCCTTCGGGGGCCTCGCTCAAGCTGCTCTCGCTGGTTGAGAAGAACGGCCTTGCCGCCGTCGCATGATCGCACGGTGCAGAATTTCGGCCTGCCGCACGGCCAATTCACGGGGATGCCGGTCCTTTGTTACAAGCCGCTTATGCCGATTTCCCTTTTCAGATGTATGGGTGTTATTTTGGGGCTATGGAAGCCTTCATCGACCAGGTGATTGCCAGCCGCAGCGGCCGTCCAGGCGCTCTGCTGGCCATCCTGGAAGCCGTTCAGAACCGTCATCCCCATAAGTACCTCCCGGAAGCGACCTTGCGCGACATCGCGTCGGCGATGAAGATCCCGTTTGCGCGGATCTACAGCGTGGCGACCTTCTACGCGCTGTTCAACCTGAAGCCGCAAGGGGAGCATACCATCTGCATCTGCCGCGGAACGGCGTGCCACACGCGGGGGTCGCGTAGCCTGCTGGAGAGCGTCAAGCTGGATCTGGGGATCAACGGCGGCGAAGACGAGACGCCTACGTCGTCGGACGGGAAGTTCACGGTACGCACGGTGGCGTGCTTCGGGCAATGCGCTTTGGCGCCGGTGGTGGAGTTGGACCATCGCATCTGCGGCCACGTGAATGAGCGACAGTTGACGCGCGAAGTGGCCGCCATCGCCGAGGGTCACGACCGATGACACGGATTCTGGATATCAACGCTTTTAGCGAAGTGCGCGAGCGGGGTCTGGCGAAACTGGTGCCGGGACGCGCACGCATTGCGGTCGGCATGGGCACCTGCGGGCGCGGCAACGGCGCCGAGGGCCTGTATCACGCCTTCGCCGAACAGATCGACCGGGCGGGTGCGGACGTGTCACTCGCCAGCGTGGGCTGCCTGGGGCCTTGCTCGGAGGAGCCGCTGGTCTCCGTGCGCCTGCCGGGGCGCCCGCTGGTCGTGCTGCACCGCGTGCAGTCCAGCGATGTGACGCGCATCCTGCACGATGTGGCGACCGGCAACGTGACGCCGGACCTGGCGTACTGCAAGATCGAGGAATGGGACCACGTCACGTCGCACATCAAATACGGAGCCGCCTGGCCGGAGCTGCGCAATTGGGATGAGGTTCCGTTCTTTCGCGGGCAGAAGAAGATCGTCACACGCAATTGCGGCTTCATCGATCCGGACGATCTCGAAGAGTACATGGCGGTGGGCGGCTACCAGGCCTTATACAAGGTTCTGATCGAAGGGCATCCGGAGGCGGTGATCGAGCAGATCAAGGCGTCGAAGCTGCGCGGGCGGGGCGGCGCGGGATACCTCACCGGGAACAAGTGGGAGTTCCTCTTCAAGAACAAGGCCAGCCAGAAATACATCATCTGCAACGCGGACGAAGGCGACCCCGGCGCCTACATGAACCGCAACGAAATCGAGAGCGACCCGCACGCGTTGATCGAGGGCATGATCATCGGCGCTTTCGTGATGGGCGCCACCGAAGGCATCGTCTACGTGCGCGCCGAATATCCGCTGGCGGTCCACCGGCTGGAACGGGCTATCGAGCAGGCGCGGGAGTACGGCCTGCTGGGCGAGAACATCCTGGGACGCGGGTTCCAGTTCGATATCTCGCTGGTGGAAGGCGCGGGAGCCTTTGTCTGCGGCGAGGAGACGGCGCTGATTGCGTCGCTCGAGGGCATGGCCGGGCGTCCGCGTCCGCGTCCCCCATTTCCGGCGCAAAAGGGGCTGTGGGGCAGGCCGACCAACATCAACAACGTGGAAACGTGGTACAACATCGCGCCCATCGTCACCAAAGGCGCCGCCTGGTTCACCGAAACCGGCAGCACGAAGAGCGCGGGGACCAAGGTCTTCTCGCTGGTCGGCAAGGTTACCAACTCGGGGCTGGTGGAGTTGCCGCTGGGAACGCCGCTGAAGACGCTGGTGTACGACATCGGGGAGGGCGGCATCGGCGGGAAGGCGATCAAGGCCGTGCAAACCGGCGGCCCGTCGGGCGGCTGCATCCCGCACGAGATGTTCGACACCACGGTGGACTACGAAAGCCTGGCGCAGATCGGCTCCATCATGGGGTCGGGCGGCATGGTGGTGATGGATGAAGACAACTGTATGGTGGACGTGGCGCGGTACTTCATCGAGTTCACGCATTCCGAATCCTGCGGCAAATGCGTGCCCTGCCGCGTGGGCCTGGATAAGGCGCTGAAGATTCTGAACTCGTTCACGCAGGGGGTCGCCACTCACGAGCATTTCGAAGTGCTCGAAGACCTGGGCCGGATGATTCGCGATTGCTCTTTGTGCGGCCTGGGCCAGTCGGCGCCCAACCCGGTGCTGACCGCGCTTCGCCACTTCCGCCACGAATTCGAAGACCATATCGTGGCGCGGCGGTGCCGGGCGGGCGTCTGCGAAGAGCTGGTGCTTTCGCCTTGCGAAAACAGTTGCCCGCTGCACATGAACATCCCGCGCTTCCTCGAACTCTACAAGGAAGGCAAGCTGGATGAGGCGTACGAATCGGTGGTGATCGACAATCCGCTGCCGGCATCCACCGGGCGGGTATGCCAGCATCCGTGCGACAACCGGTGCCGACGCCAGACGCTGGATGAAGCGGTGAACATGCGCGATGTGCACCGGCTGATCGCCGACGCGGTGTTTGCCTCCGGCCGGTACGAAGAGCTGAATGCGCGGGTGGTGGCGCGGCGATTCCCGCCCAGCGGGCGCAAGATCGCGGTGGCGGGCGCGGGGCCGGCCGGCCTGACCGCCGCATACTACCTGGCAATGCTGGGTCACGAAGTTACCGTGTATGAGAGCAAGGCGGAGGCCGGCGGCATGCTGCGGTATGTGCTGCCCGAGTACCGGCTGCCGAAGGAGGTATTGCGAAAAGAGATCCAGCTTATCGAGCGGATGGGGGTCAAATTCGTATTCGATACGCGGGTCGGCTTCGACCTGCCGCTGAGCGAGCTCGACGACCGGTATGATGCCGTCTTCCTGTCTTTCGGGACGTGGAAGGAATCGTGGGTGTATCTGGCGGGCACGGAATTGAAGGGCGTGTGGCCGGCGCTGCCGTTCCTGGAAGCGGTGGCGCGGCAGGAGGAAATCGCCCTCGGCCGCAAAGTGACGGTGATTGGAGGCGGGAATGCGGCCATCGATTCGGCGCGCACGGTTCTGCGCATGGGAGCGGAGGCGCTGATCGTTTATCGACGCGAGCGGAAAGACATGCCCGCCATTGAAGAGGAAACGCTGGCAGCCGAGGATGAGGGCGCCAAGATCCTGTTTCTGGCGGCACCACACCGCATCATCGGGACGCCAGACGGGCGGGTGAAGGCGCTGGAGGTGGTAAAGACCAAGCTGGGCGAGTACGACTCCTCGGGCCGCCGCAAGCCGGTTCCGACCGGCGAGATTCAGCGTTACGAGTGCGACAGCGTAATCCTGGCGGTCGGGGAATCGGTGGACATGGACCTGCTGCAGGCCTCCGGCCTGAAAATCAGCGAGCAAAAAACCATCGACGTGGACCGCTACTCGATGGAGACCAGCCGGCCGCGGTTTTTCGCCGGCGGCGATGTGGTCAGCGGCGCTTCCAATCTCTCCAACGCGATGGGTTACGGAAAGAAAGCGGCGCGCAACATCGACGAGCGGCTGATGGGCGTGCGGCGATGGGCGCGTTTGTTTCCGGAATTCGAGTACGCACAGGAGGCGCCTTTGCAGCCGAGCGAGAGCCGCCGCCACCATCCAAGCCAGCTCCCGGCGCACGAACGGGTGAAGGGCGTCGAGGAAGTGGTGACCGGGCTGACGCCGGAGGAGGCTTGCGAGGAAGCCTGCCGGTGTCTGCGCTGTGACGTGAAAGCGGTGAGCGGGAGATAACGATGGCGCAAAAGAAAATCTCGATCCGGATTGACGGCGAGCTGGTGAGCGCCACCGAGGGCATGACGATCCTCGAAGCGGCGCAGGGAGCCGGGAAGGAGATTCCGACGCTCTGTTACATGGCCGGTCTCACCGCGGTGGGCGCCTGCCGGTTGTGCGTGGTAGAGGTGGCGGGCGTTGGACGCCTGCTGCCGGCCTGCACCACGCCGGCGCAGGACGGCATGTCGGTGACCACGGTCTCGGCGCAGCTTACGCGATACCGGCGGATGGTGATCGAACTGCTCCTGGTGGAGCGCAACCATGTGTGCTCCGTGTGCGTGTCGAACGGGCATTGCGAGCTGCAATCGCTCGCCAAATCGCTGGGCGTGAGCAGCGTGCGCTACCCGTACAATTATCCGCGGCTGCCGGTGGACCTGTCGCACAACCGTTTCGTGCTGGATCACAACCGCTGCGTGCTGTGCACGCGGTGCGTGCGCGTCTGCGCGGAAGTGGAAGGAGCGCACGTTTGGGAGGTGGCCAACCGCGGGATTAAGTGCCGGGTGACCAGCGAGCTGAACCAGCCTTGGGGATCGGCGTCGAGTTGCACCAACTGCGGCAAGTGCGTCCAGTCCTGCCCCACGGGTGCGTTGATCGAGAAAGGGTTCGCGGTGGAGGAGATGACCAAGCGCCACGAAAACATCAGCGCCCTGGCGCTGTCGAAAGGAGTCCGCCCATGAGCCGGCTGAAGCTGGCGACGGTGTGGCTGGACGGCTGCTCGGGCTGCCACATGTCGCTGCTCGATATCGACGCCGCCATCATCGACGTGGCGGGCAAGGCGGACCTGGTATATGGCCCCCTGGTGGATGCGCAGGAGTTTCCCGACGGTGTGGACGTCACCCTGGTGGAGGGCGCGGTGAGCAGCCAGGAAGACTTGAAGAAGCTGCAAAAAATACGCAGCCGGACGCGGACCCTGGTGGCGCTGGGCGATTGCGCGGTGACCAGCAACGTCTCCGCCATGCGGAACGGCCTGCCGGTGCAGAAGATGCTGCAATCGATCTACGTCGAGGGCGTGCAGGAAGCCAAGGGTGTGCCGACCGATGGCGTGCCGGCGCTGCTGGCGCAGGCGCGGCCGTTGCGCGAATTCGTGAAAGTGGATCTGCACGTGCCGGGATGCCCGCCCGGGGCCAAGGCCATTCTCAGCGTTCTCGGCGACCTGCTGGCCGGGCGAAAGCCCGACGCGAGCGCCAAGTTGAAGTTCGGGTAGGAGACTTGCGGATGAAACGTATTGTGATCGATCCGGTAACCCGCATTGAAGGGCACGCGAAGATTACCATCCATCTGGGAGACGACGGCAAGGTCGCGCGCACCCAGTTCCACGTGACGCAGATCCGCGGGTTCGAGAAGTTCACCGTGGGCCGCCCCTTCTACGAAATGCCGGGGATCACCGCGCGGGTGTGCGGAATCTGTCCGATCAGCCATCTGCTGGCGTCTTCCAAGGCGTGCGACGCTATCCTCGCCGTGCGGGTTCCCAAGACGGCCACGCTGCTGCGGGAACTGGTCCATTATGCGCAGTTCGTGCAGTCCCACGCGCTGAGCTTCTTCCACCTGTCGTCGCCGGACTTGCTGCTGGGCTTCGATTCGGACGTGGCAAAGCGTAATGTGATCGGGGTTATCGAAAAGCACCCCGAGCTGGCGCGCGATGGCATCGAGCTGCGCAAGTTCGGGCAGCACGCGATCGAGATTCTGTGCAAAGAGCGGGTGCACCCGTCGTGGATCGTGCCGGGCGGAATGAAGGAACCGCTCAGCGTCGCCGGGCGGGGCGACATCCTGGCCGGCCTCGCGCAGGCCAAGGAGATTGCGCGCCGCGCGCTCGGGCTTTTCAAGAGCGTGCTGGACCGCTTCGACGAAGAGATTAAGAACTTCGGCACCGCGCCGATGATGAGCGCGGGCCTGGTGGACCGGACTGGCGCGGTCGCACTCTACGATGGCGGGCTGCGCTTCCGCGACGCCGAGGGCGCGGTGGTCGAGGACCAGGTTCCGGCGGAAGACTACGCGACGTACATCGGGGAAGCCGCCGCGAAAGACTCGTACATGAAGTCGCCATACTTCCGGCCGCGTGGTTTCCCCGCGGGTATCTATCGGGTGGGGCCGCTGGCGCGCTTGAGCGTGGCCGACCGCTACGGCACGCCGGAGGCCGATAAGGAGCTAGCCGAATTCCGCGAGCGCTTCGGGCGGACGCCGCGCAGCTCGTTCCTCTATCACTATGCGCGCCTGATTGAAGCGGTGTATGCGCTGGAGCGAATGGAAGTGCTGCTCCACGATCCGCGCATCGTGGACACCCACGTGCGGGCGCGCGCCGGCGTGAACGCGCTCGAGGGAATCGGCGTGATTGAGGCTCCGCGCGGAACGCTGATCCATCATTACAAGGTCAACGAAGACGGCGGCATCGTCTGGGCCAACCTGATCGTGGCCACGGGGCACAACGCGCTGGCAATCGCCGGCAGCGTGGAGGAGACGGCCAAGCACTTTGTCGATGGCGGAAAGCTCCAGGAAGGCATGCTGAACCGCGTGTCGGCGGTGGTGCGTGCCTATGACCCCTGTCTGAGCTGTTCGACGCACGCCGGCGGCGCGACACCGGTAGCCGTCGAGTTGCGCGGACCCGATGGGGCGCTGCTCGATGAGGCACGTACGTAAACAAGTGGGGCAGGTTTCAACCTGCCAACGCCCGCCAGGTGGGGCATGCTTCAGCTTGCCAACGCCCGCTTGCGGGCGGGTGTCTTTCATGACTGATCGCGCCTGCCGCTCCGATCCTTTGAGAGCCGCGACCAAAGGGAGCGGTTGCCGGAGCTCACCTCGTCCTAAAGCAACGTCGAGACGAATCTCGACGCAGCACCGAGGACCGCGTGCGCCACGGCGGCCGCCCCTGATTCTCGGCTATGGCAATTCCCTGCGCGGAGATGACGGCGTGGGGCCGCGCCTGGCCACCATGTTAGGCGGCGTAGCCGTGCAGCAGTTGGTCCCCGAGTTAGCCGAGCGCCTGGCATCCGAGGAGCGCGTCATCTTCATCGACGCCCGCGCCGACCTTCCGCCCGGCGAGGTCCAGACGATGCCGGTTGAGAGCGAGAGTGCATCGACGCACTGGTGCTCGCCCGGCTGGCTACTGCGCCTATCGAAAGAAGTTTATGGCAAGGCCCCCGAAGCCGTCCTGATCGGCATCGGCGCCGAATCCTTCGACCTCGGCGCTCCCCTCTCAGCCGCCGCTCGGAGAGGAATGGAGAAAGCGCTAGTGAGGATTCGGGCGCTGGGCTGAATTGGAAGGCGTGGGCGGCGAAGAAGGATCGGGAAGGGGAGTCCGAAATGGCAGACGAAGCGAAGCGCTACCACGTCCGCAACGAGGCGGCCCCGTGGTTCTTGGACAATTCGTCCGTTGGGGATCTTGAGAAGTGGGCAACAGACCCAAACTGCATCGAGATGGAAGCCTGCGCCAAGGCGCTGGCCGAGCGGCTTGGGAAACTGGAAAAACTCAAGGCCGCGCGTGAGACCGCAAAAGCCGCAGAGGTGCAACGGCTCTCCGAGCGGCGCCAGATGCTGCAGGACAATCCGTTTGATCCGCGGACAGAAGTCTCGGCGGATGCCAAGCACATTGCCAGCCTAATGCGGACAGAAGTCTCGGCGGATGCAAGGCACATTGCCAGCCGAATCGTGAAACATCTCTGGATAATCTTCGTCTTGCTTCCGTTCGTTGTTGCGTTGCTGTTGGTTATAGCCGGGATTATCAAATAGCCGCTACTATAAGACATGCTGACAGCACCCGGCGACGTAGAATTCGATCGTCTACTGGACCGCCTTGCGCGGGACATAGTTGATGCAGCGATCTTCCGAAAACTACGGTCCGATCTCACCGGATCTTTCGGTGAGTACTGGCGCGAGTTCAGGCAGAGCCCGGCGTTCTGGTCTCTCTCCTTTCAAGCCTACCTTGAGGCAGCTCTGCACCGTCTGACCCGAATCTATGTGGGCCACGCGGGCGCCCTTAGCCTCGGCTCATGGCTGGAAGAGATTAAGAACAAGCCACAACTGTTCCCCGCGCCCCCCGACCCTGTGCAACTCGACGAGGACATTCGCTCGGTTTCGGTTAAGGATGATCCTGTCGTGAAGAATCTGGTGATCTTGCGGAACAACATCCTAGCCCACATCAACTGGGACGATGTCGCGAAAGACTCGGGGCTGGCGGAGAAGTACGCGCCGAGTTACTCCGATCTCGACGCCCTCGTCTCGCGGGCGTTAGGCATCCTGAACCGCTACAGCGTCCTATTCAAGGGGTTGGCTTGGTCGCGCGTGATATCGGGTCACGACGATTTCCAGGCCATCCTCGACGCGCTGCGAGCCGGTTTGGCGCGAAGGGACGCCGAGCGTGCAGCCGGCGCCTGATCGGCTGGAAAACAGGAGTTGCCTTACTGAACTGAGTGGCTTTTCGGAAGATCTACCGATGCGCTCGCCGTGGCGGCTGACTCTCCATCACTACGCGCAGAATGCGGTTGATGCGCATCTGGTGACCCTCGCCATGGCCCTTGAGCCAATCGAGCACGTCCGCACCGGCGAATCGTCAATTGCTTTTTCACCGGGGCTAGGCCGTGGTTGCCTTCTTGCAGGAGAAAACGGGGGCTCCTGAACTGCGCAGTTTTCCCGAGTACCAAATCACCCATTACCAAGAGTGCCAGCACTGCCACTAATTCGGATGCTATCTTGCATTCGGGCCGAAGAACGAAACGGACATCAGGCAAGACGCGGGTCGCTGCCGATCCCGTTTCCGCTGTGCATTTTCGATGGATGCGGCAGTCGCCGGCGCCAGAGCCACAACCCGCCCAACCCTGCCGCGAACAGGGTCAGTGTGGAGGGCTCGGGCACGCTTGATATCTCGACGAATCCCGTTACCTCCGCAGTCCCCGTGAAGCCGGGAATCTTTATATCGGGGAGACCGGAGCTCGTGCCGTTGGTGAAGTCGAACGTTTCGCCAAGGTCGATCGCTCCCGGCACCTGCAACCCGTTATCGTTGAAGCCCACGACCACGATGTCGCTGAAAACGTCGAAGAAGCTGTCAGCAGGGGGATCCTGCAGGATCGGGTATTCGGTGCCAGGCACCAATTGGGTGTTGACGTTTATGAGCTCCACGATGTCGCTACCCGTGGTGACGTCAAAGTACTCGATACTGTCGAACGCCGCATTGGGCTCGACGAAGGAGACAGTCCCATTGGCGGCGACCGTGTCCTGTGTGCAGGGAATCGACGGGTCGCCATTACTGAAGATGTAGTCGCAGCCGATCACGTTCCCCGGTGTGAGCCCGGTCAGCGTATCGATCATACTGGCCATGGCGGGCCATCCGGGCGCCAGGGCGATGAGAACCAAGGCGGCGTGCAACACCGGACGCCGGGAACCGCGTCTATTATAGAGTCTCGCCATCATGCGGAATCCATTGTGTTTCAACCAGGGAACCGGAGAACCGGAATAACTGAGAACAAGTCCAGATTACCCAATCACCGGAGAGGGGCAAAGTGACGGCAGTACGGGGTTGGGACTAGGCGGGGGGATCTGGGATAGTACCCTGTTACCCTATTGCCTAGAACATCAGCACCTGCTTGGGCGGAGCCGAGCCGGCTCATGCCCATGCCCATTCCATTTAGATTGAAGAGGTGGGAAGTGGTGAATCCCCGCTTCACCGGCCGCTGGTGTCGTTCCAGTACTTGTTCTTGAAGATGCCGCGCATCATCCAGAACAGGCCGCCCAGCTTGGCCTGCTGATCCGGACGCAGAACCTGATTGATCTTGGCCAGCGACCGCAGTTCGATGGTGGTCATCTGCGTGTCCAGGGCGGCATAGGCATCAATCGCCTTGCCGATCTCGTCCTGGCTCTTACCTCCTTGCACGGCTTCGGCGATTCCCAACTGGGCCGCCACCAACTGATCGCGAACCGGTGCGGCTTCCTTCTGGCCGTCATCCAGGATGGACTTCACCTGCTTGCTCTGGTCGGGGACCAGCGTCAGCATGGCGGTGATCCGGTCCATGCGCGTCTGGGATGGCCCCCCCGGGCGTGAGCTCAGGGGGGGGCCTTGTCCAACGTTGTCTCCGCCGCCTGGTCCGCCGCCCCGGCCGCCCCCCTGCGCCGAAGCCAACGACGCAGCCAGAACTGCCACCGACAAAAGTCTGAAGAACATATGCGCGCTCCGCTTATCTCCGGCCGCCCTGGCCGCCGCTCCATTGGCCGGGCTGGCTGCCTCCCGGCGGGCCGCCCATCTGTCCCTGTTCCACCGCCTGCGCTATCAAGCCGAAATGCTGCGCGGCTTTGGATTGCTGATTGGGCTTGAGCAGGGCGCAGATCTTGCCGAACGCATTGGCTTCCAGCGTTTTGGCTTGGGCCGACAACGAAGTGTAGGTTTTCGTGAGTTTGTCGGCCTCGCTGCTTTGCCCGGTGATCAGAGCCGCCGCCAGGTATCTGCGCACCTCGAGCAGTTTCTGCTGGACCGGCCCCGCGGCTTCGCGTGCGGCATCAATAATAGTCTCGGCTTGGGCCCGCTGTTCCTTGTTGAGCTTTAGCTTCCCTGCGAACTGATCGAGCGAGTTGTCCCGCTGCGCCGGCATGGGAGCGCTCGGGTCTTCGCTCCGGCGCCCCCGCTGCGCGAAAGCCATCGTGGCGATCACCATTCCGATCAGGAGGATTCTCGACAACATGGGATCTCCTTTCCGAACCTCGCGGTCCGGATGAATCGATTAAATCACGTTTCGGGCGGCACCGGAAGCCCGGGCGGCGGGGTTCGGTGAGCGAACCGGCGGCGAAAACCCGCCGGGTGTTCCTTAGCCGGGCGAAGCTACACTGCCACAATCATCTTTCCGACGCCATCGGTGTAATGCCCGGCGATACGGAACGCTTCGGCGATTCGGCCGATGGGGCGGGTGTGGGTGATCATGGGGGCGAACCAGGCGGTGTGTTCGAGCAACAGCTCGATGGCGGCGTGCGATTCGTGGTTGGAGCGGCGGACGTTGAAAATGGCGAGCTCCTTGCGCCGCATGGGCGAAACCTCGAACGGCACGAACGTGGCGGAATGGATACCGGTGAGCACGACGCGGCCGCCGTTGCGCGAGGCGCGGATAGCGTCGTTGGTGGTGCTCTGCTTAGCGGCGCAATCGATGGCGCAATCCACCCCGCGGTCGACGGTATCTTTGACGATCTCGCTCGCCACGTCGCACGAGTTGGGATCGAGCGCCACAGCGGCGCCCATTGTGAGCGCCATCTCGCGGCGGTGCGCCACCGGTTCCACGGCCCAGATGCGGCCCGCGCCGGCCAGCTTCAGGCAGGCGATGGTGACCAGTCCGATGGGCCCGGCGCCGAAAACAGCGACCGTCTCGCCGATTTGAATCGACGCGAATTTCATCGAGTGGAGGCCGATGGCGAGCGGTTCGGCCAGGGTGGCCACTTCGAGCGAAAGCTGCGGCGGAATGCCTAGCAGGTTGGCCGCCGGCAGGTTGACGAATTCGCGGAAGAAGCCGGGATTGCCGGGCGTGCTCAGGAAGCGGATGTGCGAGCAAACGTTGTGCCGGCCGCTGCGGCAGAACTCGCAGTGATAGCAGTAGATCGCCGGTTCGAGCGCGGCGCGGTCGCCGGCCGCCCAGCCGGTGGCGCCGGCCCCGCACTTGACCACCGTGCCAGCCGGTTCGTGCCCCAGCACCATGGGATAGACGCACGGCG
This sequence comes from Bryobacteraceae bacterium, assembly GCA_049511495.1. Taxonomy (GTDB): domain Bacteria; phylum Acidobacteriota; class Terriglobia; order Bryobacterales; family Bryobacteraceae; genus Bog-375. Next base: position 29,911 of record JBEKXZ010000024.1, read on the forward strand.
AGTCGCCCACTGCGCCTTCGGCGTAGGAGTGCAGATCGGAGCCGCAAATCCCCACCGCGCGCACTCGTACCTGCACCTCGCCCGGACCGGGCTCTTCGATCGTCTGCTGCGCCAGGCGAAACTCCTGCGGCGCGGTCAATTCGGCAATGAGCATGCTTTCCCCTACTGATAAGATATCCGTAGATGCAGAACTTCCGCCAGTTCGAAGCCGGGCCCGATCCCTTCGGCCGCAAGTTCCAGGTGTGGTTCAAATGGCTGCAAACGGCCATTTCGATACGCGGCGCCGATACCGTCGACGTCAAGTTCGTGCTGGAAAACGAACAGGCCGGCAGCGCGCAAAAGACCATCGCTCTGCCGCACGCGGATCTGGTGGCGCTGAGCCGCGAAACGGGCCGCCAGATGGATGACGCGTGGTGCTCGCGGCTGGCGGCGCTGCATCTGGTTCGCCTGGTGGAAACCGGCGAAGACATGGACAAGGACATCGTGACCGTTACGCCGGCCGCACTGCAACAGTACGCCCAGGAGCTGGCCCGGCAGGAAGCCCACGCGGCCTGAGCGAAGGCAGCACAGACGATCGGTTTTTGTCGTCTGTCGCGCTATGGCAGGGCATGACAGACCACAGAAGTCGATGATCTGTCCTACCTACGCTTCCCTGTCATTGCGCCGTCATGCATCGTTCATCTTGATGCAGTAATCTGAGACGGATAGACCCACCATGCCGCGACTTCGTATAACGGCTCGGCTGCTGCCGTGTTTCATTGGGCTCACGGCCTGTTCCGCGTGGCTGTTGCACTTGTCTGTGCCGGAAGCCCCGCCCGGGCAGTGGCTGCGGGCGTCCGCCGCTTTCGGATTGGCGGGAACCGCCATGCTGGCCCTCTTCCTGGCCGTCAACGACCGGCGGGCTCTCACATTGCGCCGAGCCCTCGAGCGGCTGCCGCAGGTGGGCAAGAGCGAAAGCCGGAGGCAGGCCAGCGGCGACGAGTTGAGCGCCCTGGCCGCCACCATCGAGCGCGCCACGCGGCGCGTGCGCGCCATGGTGGAAACGCTGCAGCGGGAGAACTCGCGGCGCGAGGCCATTCTGGGCAGCATGGTGGAAGGCGTGGTTGCGGTGGACCCGCTGCTGCGCATCACCTTCGCCAACCGTGCGTTCGCCGAAATGATGGGCGCCGCCGCGCCGCCCACGGCCGGCACTCCACTGGTGCAGGTGGCGCGCGACCACGCGCTGCATGAAATGTTCGCCGCCGTATTCGCCGAAGGCCAGCCGCTGCAAAAGCGGCTGATCCTATCCGCCAGCACGCGGTCGTTTGAGGTGCAGGTGGCGCCGCTGGCCGGGGATCCGCAGCGCGGCGCCATCGCCATGCTTTACGACATCACCGGCTTGGAGCGGCTGGAGCGCGTGCGCAAGGACTTCGTGGCCAACGTCTCTCACGAGCTGCGCACACCGCTGGCGGCGATTTGCGGTTATGCCGAGACGCTGATCGAGGGCGGCCTGGAAGACCCCGCCAACAGCCGCCCGTTTGTCTCCATCATCCTGAGCAAAGCCCGCCAGCTTACCAACATTGTGCAGGACTTACTGATCCTCTCCAGCCTGGAAAGCGCCAAGCCGCCCGCCGCCGAACCCGTCTCGCTGCAGCAGAGCATCCACTCCGCGCTGCGCACCGTGGCGCCGATGGCCAAGACCCGCGGCATCAATTTGGTGTGCGAGTCGTTTCCGGATATGGAAGTGTTGGGGTATGAAATCCGGCTGGAGCAGGTCTGGGTGAACCTGCTGGAGAACGCCATCAAGTTCAACCGGCCCGAGGGCGAAGTGCGGGTGGACGTGGTGCGAGATCCGGAGCGCACGCTGGTGCGCGTGTGCGACACCGGCTCGGGAATTCCCTCCCGCGACCTGCCGCGCATTTTCGAACGCTTCTATCGTGTGGATAAAGCCCGCTCGCGCGCCACCGGCGGCACCGGCCTGGGCCTGGCCATCGTCAAACACGCGGTGGAGCAGATGGGCGGCTCGGTGAGTGTGGAGAGCCGTCTGGGGCAGGGTTCAGTATTCACAGTAGCTCTTCCCCACTTCGAGAATAACCTCGCCGCAAACGAACGTTAATCGTTCAGTAACATTGGGCCGATATACTCGCAGTTCCGCCTATGAAACTCACTATCTCTACACTCACCGTGTGCGTGCTTGCCCTGATTTTCCTGCCCGCCGGCAAGGCTCAGGGAAGCGACGCTAACGATATCGAACTCCTGAAAGCGAAGCTGGCCGAGCAGCAAAAACAGATCGAGGTGCTACGCCAGTCGGTCGATGCGCAGCAAAAGCTGATTGAGCGATTGACCACGCCGGCTGCCAAGCCGGCCGAGCAGACCGCAACACTGCCGGCGGCGCAGGCGCCCGGCTTTACCCCCGTGGGCGGCGCAGTTGCCAGCGCCACGGGCGCTCTGCCCGACTTGTCTCCCGTGGCTCCGAGCCCCAAGTATCCGGTACAGGAACCCCCGCAAGCTGCGGGGAACAGTGCCCCGCTGCAACTCCAGCTCGGCAACATCACCATCATGCCAGTTGGCTTTATGGATGCCACCGCTGTGTGGCGCAACGAAGACGCTGGCTCGGGTATTGGCAGCAGTTTCGGCAGCGTTCCGTTTAGCAACGCGGTGCCCGGCGGCAAGCTCAGCGAATTCCGCTTCAGCCCACAGAACTCCCGGGTCGGCTTCCGCATCGACGGCGATTGGAAGGGTTGGCGCTTTATCGGCTACAACGAGTTCGACTTCCTCGGGACTAGCGGCTCCAATGCGATCGGCGTCACCAACGGCGCGTTCGTACCCCGGATACGCCTCTACTGGGTCAACGTCCGCAAAGGCCCTTGGGAGTTTCTGGCCGGCCAGAGCTGGAGCATGTTGACCCCGAACCGCAAGGGCATCTCCCCGTTGCCGGGCGACCTCTTCTACAGCCAAGTCATGGACGTCAACTATATGTTGGGCTTGACGTGGACCCGCCAGCCGGGATTCCGCTTCTTGCTGCACGCGCCGAAAGACGTGGTGACGTGGGGAGTCTCCTTCGAGAACCCCAACCAGTACATGGGAGGCTCGAGCGGCGGTCCGCAGATTACGCTGCCAACCGCCCTCACCGGTCTAGCGGGCACCCAGTTGGACAACACTTCAACCAGCTATCTGAGCACGCCGAACGTGATGCCGGATATCATCACCAAGCTGGCGTTTGACCCGATCTCCAGAGTCCATTTCGAGCTCGCTGGTGTCGTGCGGGAATTTAAACTCTACAACAGCGCGACCGGCGAGGCGACTTCGGGCGACACCTTCTCGAAAATGGGCGGCGGCGGCTCACTTAACGGAAACTTCGAAGTTTTCAGGAACTTTCACCTCATCAGCAACAACTTCCTGAGCGATGGTGGCGGCCGATACATCTTCGGCCAGGCTCCCGATCTGATTGTGCGCGCTGACGGCAGCATCAGCCCGGTTCACGCAGCGAGCATGGTGGATGGCTTTGAAGCCACGGTGTCGAAAAAGACGATGCTGTGGGCCTACTTCGGCGGTATCTGGATCGACAAGAACGTGGCCCTCGACACCAACGGCACGTCCAAGATTGGCTACGGCTACTTGGGTTCGGCGAACAGCCAAAACCATATTGAGCGGGAGTACACGTTCGGCATCACCCAGACGCTCTGGAAGGATGCGAGGTACGGCGCAATCTCCATGATTGGCCAATACGAGTACCTGACGCGGAACCCCTGGTACGTGGCCCTGAACGCCCTGAACCACGCCAGCGACAGCACGATCTACTTCGACGTTCGGTATACGCTTCCGGGTGGGGTTCCGACCACCATTAAGTAGCCGGGAATTCATCCAAGCTTAACTGTTTTGTAACAGTCTGCATTCGAGAATAAGAGGAGTTATCATCCGTGAAGACATCGATTGCATTAGCTGGAATTCTGCTGGCCTGCGCCTCGCTGGTACCGGCGCAGGCCATCAACGGCGCGGGCGCGACATTCCCGTATCCGATCTACGGTAAGTGGTTCGAGGAATTCCGGCAGAAGAATCCTTCCATCGAAATCAACTACCAGTCCAAAGGTTCGGGCGCCGGCATCGCGCAGCTTACCGAAGGCACGGTAGATTTTGGTGCGTCCGACATGCCGATGAAGGACGCTCAGATCGCGGCGCTGAAGGTTAAGGCGTTGCACTTCCCGACGGTGCTCGGCGGCGTTGTGCCCACTTACAATCTGCCCGGCGTGGCGGAACTAAAGTTCTCGTCGGAGATGATGGCGGGCATTTTCCTGGGCAAGATCGCTAAGTGGAACGACCCAAGGATCGCGAAAGCCAATCCCGGCGTGAAATTGCCGGCCACCGACATCATCGTGGTGCACCGCGCCGATGGCAGCGGCACCACTTTCGTGTTCACCGATTACCTGTCGAAGATCAGCCCGGAATGGGAAGCCGGTCCGGGATCGAATACCTCCATCAAGTGGCCGACCGGCGTCGGCCAACAAGGTAACGAAGGCGTGGCGGGGATGGTCAAACAGACTCCCGGTGCCGTCGGCTACGTGGAGCTGATCTATGCGCTTAAGAACAAGATGGAATACGGAGCCGTGGAGAACGCGGCCGGCGTGTACCTCAAGGCCAACCTGGAAACCGTGACCGCTGCGGCGGCGGGCGCGGCCAAGAGCATGCCGGCGGATTTCCGCGTCTCGATCACCAACGCGCCGGGCAAGGACGCATACCCCATTTCTAGCTTTACCTGGCTGCTGATTCCCACCCAGATCCAGGACGCCCAAAAGCGTGCTGCCCTGGTGAGCTTTCTGAAGTGGATGCTCGCCGACGGCCAGAAAGACTGCGGGGCGCTCGGTTACGCACCGCTGCCAAAGGAAGTGGTTGCACGGGAGCTTAAGCAGATTGCGCTGATTCATTGATATGGCCGCGACGGCAACCGCCTCCGTTTCATTCCGCCGTGGTTCCGGAGCAATGGGTGACGAGATCGCGCGTCTGGTCACGCTTGCATTCGGAGCCAGCGTGGTCCTGATAACCGTACTGCTGCTTTGGAACCTCTGGGACACTTCGGCCGCTTCGCGGCACAAGTTCGGCTTCGGTTTCCTGTGGGGCACTAATTGGGATCCGAACGCAGACGACTTTGGAGCCCTCCCGTTCGTCTACGGGACGGTGATGACTTCGATCCTGGCGTTGGTGATCTCTGTGCCGCTGGGCGTGGGTGCGGCGATTTTCCTGGCCGAGATGGCGCCGCCGGGGCTGTCTTCGGCCTGCACCTTCCTGGTCGAGTTGTTGGCGGCGGTGCCCAGCGTGATTTACGGAATGCTAGCCATCTTTACCGTGGTGCCTTTGATGCGCGAGTACATCGAGCCGGCGCTGAAAGGCGCCTTCGGATACCTGCCGCAGTTCCAGGGGCCCATGCTGGGTGTAGGCTACCTGACAGCGGCCGTCGTGCTGGCTATCATGACCTTTCCCTATATCATCGCCATTTCGCGCGAAGCCCTGCTCGAGGTGCCGCGAGATCAACGGGAAGCCGCGCTGGCGCTCGGCGCCACGCGCTGGGAGACGACGTTCAAGGTTGTGGTGCCTTACGCGCGGCTGGGCATCCTGGGGTCCATTTTTCTGGGCCTGGCGCGCGCGCTCGGCGAGACCATGGCGATCACGATGGTGATCGGCAACGACAGCACGCTGCACGCTTCCTTGTTCGCGCCCGGCTATACCATCGCGGCGGTGCTCGCCAACGAATTCGCCGAGGCGACCGGCAAGATGTATACCAGCGCCCTGGTGGAACTCGGCCTGGTGCTGTTCCTGGTCACCATCATCATTAACGCCCTGGCGCGGCTGCTGGTGCTGGCCACCACGCGGAAAGGGACCGCCAAGGCCGTATGACGCGCCTGACCTACCGTAAGATAGTGAACAACGTGATGCTGACGCTGACCGGCGTATTCACGTTTCTCACCGTCTCGATACTGTTCCTGATCCTCGGCTATCTGGTCTACAACGGCGGGAAGTCGCTGGATTGGGGGTTCTTCACCAAGCTTCCTCTGCCGCCCGGCGAAAACGGCGGTGGCATGGCCAACGCCATCGTGGGCAGCGCCGAGATGGTGGCGCTGGCGGCGCTGATCGGTTTGCCGATCGGTTTCCTAGGCGGCATCTACCTAGCCGAATTCAGCGGCAAGACCATGGGCTTCGCGATTCGCTACACGGCGGACCTGTTGAACGGCGTCCCCTCCATCGTGATCGGCATTTTCGCCTGGGCGCTGGTGGTGGTTCCGCTGCACAGCTTTTCGGGTTTGGCCGGCGCGGTCGCGCTCGGCATCATGCTGATTCCCATTTCGATGCGTACCACCGAGCAGTTTCTTTCCACGGTGCCGAACGCTTTGCGGGAGGGCGCGCTGGCGCTGGGGGCGCCCAAGTGGAAGGTGCTCTCCACGGTTGTGGTGCCGGCCGCCATGAAGGGCGTTCTCACTGGTATGATTCTGGGTGTCGCGCGCGTGGCAGGCGAAACCGCGCCGCTGCTGTTCACGGCGCTCAACAACCAGTTCTGGCCGCGCGGCGTCAACCAACCGACTGCTTCGTTGCCCGTGATGATTTATACGCATGCCATCGCGCCTTTCGACGACTGGCACCGTCAGGCCTGGGCGGCTGGCCTGGTGCTGCTGGCGATGGTGCTGGTGACCAACATCGCCGCCCGCTGGATCCTCTCGCGAGGCATCAGCGTGCAGAAGGGATGATCGATGGACCCCATGCCAGAATCGCTTGCGCCGGAGCAACGGGCTCAAATGCCCGCTTTGACGCCGCCGGCCTCCGAACACAAGGCCGCCGGGCGCACCAAGATTTCGGTTCGGAAGCTGGACTTTTTTTACGGTGGTTACAAGGCGCTGCACGATATCAACATCGAGATCCCGGAGAAGCAGATCACCGCGCTGATCGGCCCCTCGGGTTGCGGCAAATCGACGTTTCTGCGCACGCTGAACCGCATCAACGATATGGTGCGGCACGCGCGTTTCGAAGGCTCGGTGACGCTGGATGACGAGAACGTGCTCGATCTCGACCCGACCAATCTGCGGCGCCGCGTCGGCATGGTGTTTCAGCGGCCGAATCCGTTTCCCAAGTCGATTTTCGACAACGTGGCGTACGGCATCCGCGTCAACGGGCTCAAGGGACACAGCTCGATGCACGACAGAGTGGAGCATAGCCTGCGCCGCGCGGCGCTCTGGGACGAGGTGAAAGACAAGCTGCACGAATCGGCCTACTCGCTTTCCGGCGGCCAGCAGCAGCGGCTGTGCATCGCGCGCGCCCTGGCGGTGGATCCGGAAGTGCTCCTGCTCGATGAGCCGTGTTCGGCGCTGGACCCGATCGCCACCGCGAAGATCGAAGATCTGATGTTCAGCCTGAAGGACCAGTGCACGCAGGTGATCGTCACCCACAACATGCAGCAGGCGGCGCGTGTGGCCGAGTTCACCGGGTTTTTCCTGCTGGGCAAGCTGATCGAGTTCGATCGCACAGCGGTGATTTTCAAGCGCCCGGCGAAAAAAGAAACGGAAGATTACATTACCGGCCGCTTCGGGTAGACTAGGTGTCAACCGAAGGCGCGGCGCAGGAAGAGACGATGCTTCATTTTCGCGAAGAGCTGGATGAGCTGCAGAGCAAATTGCTCGAAATGGGCGGCTTGGTGGAGGCCGCGATTCACAACAGCGTTTTGGCGCTGGTGGATCGCGACGAAGACAAGGCCAAGGAAGTGATGTGGAACGAGGCGCTGGTCAACCAGAAGGAAATCGAGATCGACGAGCTGGCCACCCGCATGCTGGCTCTGTTCCAGCCCATGGCGCGCGACCTTCGCTTCATCACCGCCGTCATCAAGATCAACAACGATCTGGAGCGCATGGGCGACCTGGCGGTCAACATCACCGAGCGCGCCCTCACCCTGATGCGCGAGCCGGCGGTGAAGCCGCTGATCGACATTCCCCGCATCGCGGACTTGGCCGAAAGCATGGTGCACCGCGCGCTGGACGCGTTTGCCAGGCACGACGCGGACATGGCGCGCGACGTGCTGCTGGCCGACGATGCCGTCGACCGGTTGCGCGACGCGGTCTATGACGAGCTGCTCAGCTTCATGCAGGAAGAGCGCAGCACCATCAATCGCGCGGTCTCCCTGATGTTCATCGCGCAAAACCTGGAGCGCATCGCGGACCACTCGACCAACATCGCCGAAGACGTCCTCTTTGCCGTGAAAGGCGTTGACGTCCGCCACCACGCCGAGACCGGCGAGTAGGTGGGGCGGGTTTTAACCTGCCAGCGCCCGCTTGCGGGCGAATCTCTTCACGGGTCATGCGCCGGCTCGGGCCGAGGCAAAGCCGAGACGACTCTCAGCTCAGCAGCCTTGACAGGCTGCGCCACGGGCTACTATTCGTACCGCAGCACCTCCGCCGGAGCGATCCGCGTGGCGTTGCGCGCGGGATACAGCGTCGCCAGGAAGCTGACCAGGATGGCCACGGCGGCGATCCACACCCCATCCACCCAATGCGCCTCAAAGGGGACGAAGCTCAGCGAGTAGACCGCTTCATCCAGGCGTACCCAGTGGTACTTATCGGCGAAATACGCCAGTGTGTAGCCGCCGGCGAGCCCAATGGCGCTGCCCACCACACCGATCAGCACTCCCTGCAACGTGAAAATGCGGCGCACCTGCGCGGTTCGCGCGCCCATCGACATGAGGATGCCGATGTCGCGATATTTCTCCATTACCATCATCACCAGCGTGATGAAGATGTTGAGCGCGGCCACCATCAGAATCAGGCCGATCACGATCATGGCGACGATGCGCTCCATGCGCAGCGCGCCGAGCAGTTGCTTGTTGCGCTCCTGCCAGGTGGTGGTGGTGTAGCGGCTGCCGGCCACGCGCTCGACGTCGCGGGCGATCTCCGGCGCGCGGTCGAGGTCGTCCACTTTGAGCTCGATCTGGTTGATGACGTCCTCGAGCGACAACGCCTTCTGCGCGGCGGCGATGGAAGTGAATGCCCAGGTGTCGTCGATATCGAAAAAGCCGGTCTCGTAAATCGCGCACACCTTGAAGCGGCGGATGGCGGGACGCGGGCCAAACGGTGTCAACTCACCTTCCGGGCTCACTAGCGTGATGTTGTCATTGACCCGCATGCCGGTATCTTCGGCCAGCCGCGCGCCGAGAATGATGCCGGGCGGCGATGCATCGGGATTCCGCAGGCGGTCGGTCGAGCCGGCTTTGAGGTGGCGCAGCGCATCGCTGATTTTGAGTTCCGAGTCGACCTCTACTCCTTTGAGCACCGCGCCGTGCGACTGGATGGCGCCGGCCAAAAACACAGGGGTGTAGAGCGCGGGCGAAACCGCGGTCACGTGCGGCGTGGCCTGCAAGCGCGCCGAGAGATCACGCCAATTGTCGATGCCGTTGTTCAGTTTTTCCGACACGTTGATGTGCGCCATCGCGCCCAGCAGGTTGCGTTCCAGCGTGTTGCGGAAGCCGGTGGTGACGGCGATGGCGATCACCAGCGCCATCACTCCCACGGCCACGCCGAGCACCGAAATGGCGGTGATGACTGAAATGACCGATGCGCCGCGGTGCGCCCGCAGATAGCGCGCGGCGACGAAAAGCTCAAAGCGGTATCGGGTCGTGGCCACGCTACGCCTACTTGCCTCCCTCATCGAGCTCCCGCATCATGCGGACCAGGTCTATCGGGCCTTCGGGCCGCAGCAAGGGAAAGAGAATCACGTCGCGGATGGAACGGGAGCCGGTCAGGATCATGGTGAGACGGTCGATGCCGATCCCTTCGCCGCCGGCAGGCGGCATGGCGTAGGCCAGTGCGCGGACGTAATCTTCGTCCATCTGGTGGGCCTCTTGGTCGCCGCGTTCGCGCAGGGCAATCTGCATTTCAAAACGGCGCCGCTGCTCCTGCGGATCGTTGAGCTCGGTGTACGCGTTGCCGATTTCCATGCCCGCGGCGTAGATTTCGAAGCGCTCGACGAACTTGGGATCGTCCGGCTTCGTCTTGGAAAGCGGTGATGTTTCGACTGGGTAATCGTAGATGATGGTCGGCTGGATGAGCTTGCTCTCCACCCGCTGCTCGAAGATGTCGGTCAGCGCTTCCCCGGCCGAGGGTTTGTGCGAATGCTGCCGCAGCCACTCGGGATTGGACACGTCCTCCATCGCCGGCCGGCCTTCGCCTTCCCAAAACCGCACTACCGCTTCGCGCATGGTGTAGCGCTCCAGGTGGCTGAAATCAAGCTTCTGCCCGTCAAACTCCACTTCGGTCGAGCCAACCGCATCGAGCGCCGCCTGCTTGAGCAACTCTTCCGAGAAATTCATCAGGCCGCGGTAATCGGTGTAGGCCTGGTAGAACTCCAGCATGGTGAACTCGGGGTTGTGCTGCGTGGAGAGGCCTTCGTTGCGGAAGTTGCGGTTGATTTCATACACGCGCTCCAGGCCGCCCACCACCAGCCGCTTCAGGTACAGTTCCGGTGCGATGCGCAGATACAGATCGATATCGAGCGTGTTGTGGTGCGTGACGAACGGCCGCGCGGCAGCTCCGCCGTAGAGCGGCTGCATCATGGGTGTTTCCACTTCGATGAAATCGCGCGCCTCCAGTTGCCGCCGCAGCGACGAGATGATGCGCGCGCGCGTGACGAACACCTTGCGCACTTCCGGGTTGGCGATCAGGTCCAGGTAGCGCTGGCGGTAGCGCGTTTCCACGTCCTCCAGGCCGTGCCACTTTTCGGGCATCGAAAGCAGCGTCTTGGAAAGGAATTCGAGCTTTTCCACGTGGATGCTGAGCTCGCCGGTGCGGGTGCGGAAGAGGTAGCCCTCCACGCCCACGATGTCGCCGATATCCAGCATCTTGAAGAGCTGGAAATCGCGGTCGCCGGCCGCGTCTTTCTTCACGTAAATCTGCAGCCGCTCGCCGTTTTGCTGAAGGTGTGCGAAACCCGCCTTGCCCATGTGGCGAACCGTCATCATGCGCCCGGCCACGCGCACACGCACCTCGGGCGTGAGCTCCTCGGCGGTCTTCGAGCCGTATGCGCCCAGGATCTCCGGAATGGTGTGGGTGAAGTCGAAGCGCCGGCCGTAGGCGCGATAGCCCAGTGCCTCGATTTCGCGGACGCGCGCCAGGCGCTGCTTGAGTAGGTCGTCTTCCAGCGGCAAGAATCTCTCCTGTGAACGAAAACACCTATTATACGGCTCCGGTTTCCTTGCAATCCCCCGCCGCAAGCCCCCGGCATTTCCTTCAGTGCTAAGATATTAAGGTCCGCTCGGCGAGCCCCTGCGGAATCCGTGTCCTGTTATATGTCCGGTCTTTATTTGGCCCTGCTGATTACTCCGTCGGCGTCCGTCCGCTTGAGCCAGATGTTCGCCAAGACGCCATTTGCGGGCATCCACCAATTGGCCTGGTTCGACTGGGCCATGCTCATTCCCTACTTCAGCATGATGGTGATTCTCTCGGTGTACGGGATTCACCGGTTCGAGATCATCCACACTTATTTCAAGTACCGCAAGAACGCCACCAGGGAGCCGGTCCGGCATTTTGAGAAGCTGCCGCCGGTGACCATCCAGTTGCCGCTTTTCAACGAGCGTTACGTGGTGGAGCGCCTGGTGGAGGAAATCGTCAAGATCGAATACCCGAAGGAGCTGCTGCAAATTCAGGTGCTGGACGATTCGACCGACGACACGGCGCCCTTCGCCGGGGCGCTGGTGGAACGCTATCGAGCGCTTGGCTACCCGATCGAATATCATCACCGCACCAACCGCCATGGGTTCAAGGCGGGAGCGTTGCAGGAAGGCCTCGAAACCGCTACGGGCGAGTTCGTGGCCGTATTCGACGCCGACTTTTGCCCGCCGGCCGACTTCCTGATACGCACCATCCATCACTTTGCCGACCCCACGGTGGGCGTGGTGCAGACGCGCTGGAGCTACATCAACCGCGATTACAACTTCCTTTCGGAAGTGGAAGCCATGCTGCTCGACGGGCATTTCATCCTGGAGCACGGCGCGCGGTCGCGGGCGGGCTACTTTTTCAACTTCAACGGCACGGCGGGCATCCTGCGGCGCGCCATGATCGACGATGCCGGTGGCTGGCAGCACGATACGCTGACCGAAGATTCCGACCTCAGCTACCGGGCGCAGCTCAAGGGCTGGCGGTTTGTGTATCTGCCCGGCCTCGACTGCCCGTCCGAGCTGCCGGTGGATATACACGCGTTCCAGGTGCAACAGTCGCGCTGGGCCAAAGGCCTGACGCAGGTCGCCAAGAAACTACTGCCGCGGCTGCTGCGCGCCGACATCCCCATGCGCGTCAAGGCCGAGGCTTTTCTCCATCTCACGCCTAACATCTCCTACCCGCTGATGATCGTGGTTTCGGCGCTCATGCTGCCGGTGATGATCGTCCGCTTCTACATGGGAGTCTGGCAGATGGTGTTCATCGACCTGCCTCTGATCGTGGCTTCGTTCTGGTCGCTTTCGGCGTTCTACGTGATCGCGCAGCGCGAGCTGCACCCTAAGGACTGGAAGCGGTCCATCCTGATGCTGCCCATGCTGCTGGCGGTAGGCGTGGGCCTGACGATCATCAACACCCGCGCCGTGTTGGAAGCGCTGTTCGGTGTCGAGACCGCCTTCGTGCGCACGCCGAAATACGCTATCGGGGATCGCCCGATGAAACTGGAAGCCAAGAAGTACCGCCGGCGCAGCGGCTGGTTGCCCTACGCCGAGGTTTTGGTGGGCACGTATTTCCTGGGCATGGTGGTCTTCGCCATCCAGACTTACAATCTCCTTGCGGTTCCTTTTCTGCTGCTGTTCGTATGCGGTTATTATTGGGCCGGCTTTGGCACGCTCTATCAGGAGCAGCAGGGCCGCCTGCGCTGGATGAAGGAACAGCGCCTGGCGCTCAACGCCGCCCGGCAGGGATAGCAGCGGCCTCTTTGTTTTCACCGCAAACCTCGCAACGCCGAGTGACCGCAGCGGGTACATCGCAAGTGGCAGGCCGGTTGTGGCAAACTGGGTTGTCTCCGAGGGTGAAACATGGTTGGCCGCACGGTCTCTCATTATCGGATCACGCAAAGGTTGGGCGCTGGCGGAATGGGCGAGATCTATCAGGCCCTGGATACGCAGCTGAACCGTACGGTGGCCATTAAGGTGCTCGCCGCAGAGCACATGGGGACCAGCGAACAGCGGCGGCGGTTCCTGCAGGAAGCTCAGGCTGCATCTGCGCTGAACCACCCCAACATCATCACCATTCACGACATCGTTTCGGACGGCGAAACCGAGTTCATGGTGATGGAACTGGTAGCCGGCCAGACCCTCGCCGAGTTGATCCCCAAGGGAGGCTTGCCGCTGCCGCTGGTGCTGGCTTACGCGGTCCAGGTGGCCGACGCACTCGAGATGGCGCACCGGGCTGGCATTGTGCATCGCGATCTCAAGCCGGGCAATGTCATGGTGACGAATGCGGGCCTGGTGAAGGTCCTGGATTTCGGGCTGGCCAAACTGACCTCGCCCGCCGCAGACGCGTGCGCGGATGAGACGCGGACTCTGGCGTCCGCGCCGCTGACGGTGGAGGGACGCATCATGGGCACCGTCAGCTACATGTCGCCGGAGCAGGCCGAGGGCAAGCCGGTGGACGCCCGGTCGGACATCTTCGCCTTCGGCGCCATGCTGCACGAGATGGTTACCGGCGAGCGGGCCTTCGGCGGAGATTCGCCTATCTCAACGCTCAGCTCGATCCTGCGCGATGAAGTGCGCCCCTTGACGCAGACCGCGGGCGTGCCTTCGGCGCTGGAAGACATCGCGGAGCGGTGCCTGCGCAAGAATCGCGAGGAGCGCTGGCAATCTATGCAGGAGGTGCGCGCGGCCCTGGCGGTGCTGAAGCGCGATTCGGATTCGGGCACGCTGTTCGCACGCCCGCCGGCGCCGCCGGCGCGCGGGAAATCGCGCCTGCTCCTGGTGGCTGCGGTGCTGGGCGCGGCGGCGCTGGCCGGCACGGCGGGCTGGTGGTCGATGCACCGGCGCACCTCACCCGCGGCGCCGCCGCAGAGCCAGCCGGCGGCGGCAGCGCCGGCAGAACCGGCCGTTCCCCCCAAGGCGGCGGAAGACGGCGTCCTCACCAACGACGGCGTGCTGGAGATGGTGCGGGCGCACGTGCCGTCCAAGTTGATCGAGGAGCAGATCCGCTCGTCTCCGGCGCGGTTCGATCTATCGACTTCCGAAATCATCCGGTTGACCGAAGCCAATGTGCCGGCGGACGTGATCGAGGTCATGCGCAATCCCAGGCGCCCGATGCCTGCACCGCCAAGCGCTGGTCAGAAGACCGTGCCCGCGCCCGCCGCTCCTGCGCCGATTGCCGCACCTGCACCGGTTGCCGCTCCTGCGCCGGTTGCCGCGCCCGCGATCCGGACGGTGGTTGTGTCCGACGGGATGCCGATTGCGATCCGGCTGGAGGAAGATGTGCCGGCGGACGCCCCGGCCGGCAAGCCCTTGCGCTTCACCGTGGCGCGCGAGTTCCGCGCAGGCAACACGGTAGTGCTGGCTAAGGGCGCCGCGGTGACGGGCGAGATTGTGGCAGCGGTGCACAGGCGGCTGTTCCTCAGCACACGCATGATGTTCCGGCTGAAAGACGCGGACACAACGGGCGGAGGGAAACTGGCGTTGCGCGCCATGCCCGAGCCTCACGGCGAGGATAGCCGGCAGCCTATCGAAGTTGCCGGAGCGGCCAAACACCCCAAGAACCTGGCAGCGGTCGCCGGCGCCGAATACGCGGCCTATGTCGAGGGCGACCAGACAGTGGCGGTGCACAAATAATCGCTCGGACGCGCCTATTGAATCGATACGCTCTGTTCCACGGCGAGGAAGGGCGTAAAGGCGCCGAAGTCGACCTGGCCTCCTGCGACAAGAGGCGGCGTAAGAGTTTGCCCCCCTAACTCAGCCGTTATCATCCCTCCGCTGGACTGAACGGCTTCCACTTCGAGCTGGCCGACGTTGCCCGCGGACCCGCTCACCACAGCGGGAAGATAGGCGAGCGCAGCCGCTGGGACCGAGAACGTGCCCGCACTCGCCGGAGCGGCGCACGAAATTGTTACGCCATGCGTTGTGGTGGTGGTAAGAATGTCACCCTGGACAACGATGATGATCTCGTCAAACCCGGCACCGGTCCAGGTGATGGTCAGCGGCTGGGTGCGGTCGATGGTCGTGATCGAGGCGAGATTGGTCGCGGAGAAGCTGGTGGGGAGAGTCGAAGAGACGCTGAATGGACCGACGTCAGCGCCACCGCTGCCGGTCAGCGTGTAGGTGCCGCCGCCCACCAGCTCGCCCGCGGCCGGCGTGAAGCTGTAGATCGGCCCATTGGCCAGGGCTATCTTCCCCAAGACAGTGTTCGCCGGCAAACCTGGACCGCTGACCGGGAGGCTGGCGCCCGCGTCGAGAAACGAATCGGGCCCGGCGGGGTCGTTTGCGCCGGCTGGGTAGGTTTCGTCCAGCACGATGCACGAGCCGAACTTCGGACCCGAGAAGTTGAGGAGCCACTCCGCCGCGGTGTAGCGTGCGAACTGGCCGCCCATAAGCACCGTGGCCCCACCGGTGTAAGCCAACGGACCGAAGGAGAATCCGGCAAACACGATGTCTCCGCCGGCATCCAGCGTCTGAAGAACAGACTGGCTGAACCCTGGAGCCGAGCACGAGCTCTCGCCGGCGGCGGCGATCGGAATTATGACGGCGTTGCTCAAGACCCCTCCAGCGCTGACCTGCGCAAACGCGAAGCAATCCGGCGTGATATTCGCGGGCAAAGTGAAATTGATTTGCCAGAGTCCCGGATACCCGACGGAGGTGCCCGCGTAGGACGGTGTAATTTGCGTCCCGGCCACGTTCACCGTGAAATTGCCGGCCGCGGTCTGGTCGCCGGAGCTGCCGCCCGTGTCATTGAGCAGATCGGCGCCGCCGCCAGTGCCCCAGAACACCAATGTGTCGCCAGGGTGTGCGGGCCCCAGCGTCCAGGTGTACCCGCCGAACGCGACGCTGCCGCTGGTGAATCGGGTGAGGCTGAATCCGCCGTTGACACTCCCGTCAGTGGCTTGTGCGGTGCCCGTTCCCTGGCTGTTGGCGGTTGCGATCCCGAAACTGCGCGGCACCACGGTCACGTTCTGCGGCGCGCTGACGAGGCCGTTATAGGTCAACTGCACCGCGTAGGTCCCCGGCGCGACCGAAGAAGGAAGAATGCCGGCGACCGCTCCGGCCAGCGAATAATACATCCTCGCGTTGATGGCTGCGCCGCCGCCCACGGGTGTGAACGTAATGGACGTTCCTCCGAGAGTAGTCGGGTAGTTGGGCGCCGAAGCGATCACAATGGATGCGGGGCCCAGGCCGCTGCCGAGGATCACGAATACGACGCCGGGCGCCAACTGGTTCTGATACCCGAGCGCGTTGACAATGCCGCCGCTATTGATCACAGGCGCGTTGGCACCGGTAACGGTAAGCGTCACGGCGAACGACAGAGGCTGATTGCCGGAGCCGCTCGGAGTCACCGTGATCCCGCCCTGGTAGATCCCACTTGATACACCGGCCGGGTTGATCGAGACGCTGAGCGTGGCCGGCGTGGTGCCACTGGACGGGCTGACGGAGAGCCAATTACCGCCCGAGACGGTGGACGCCGCGGCGGTGAAGCTCAGTGTGGAGCCCAAGCTCGTCACACTGACGGATTGGCCGGCGGGGGTCGCCGCGCCGGTTGTGTATGAAAACGATAAAGTGGTTGGACTGGCGGCCATTGACGCTCCCGACGTTATTTTTCGCACGGAGTTGGCGCCCGTCGTGAAATACAAGTTGCCGGCGGCGTCCAGCACCACGCCCCACGGGTTCGATATATAGGCGGTCGAGGCCGGGATGCCGTCGAGGATGGGAGTGGAAACAGGGCCTAGGAACCCAGCGACAGTGCTGATGATGCCAGCCGCGTTCACCTCGCGGAGCCGTTGGTTCTGGTTGTCGGCCAAAAAGAGGTTGCCGTACGAATCGACAGCCATGCCAAGCGGGCCGGCGAGCTCGGCCGCGGTGGCGGGGCCGCCGTCGCCGGAGAATCCGTAAGTGCCGGCGGTTACGCCGGCGTAAGTGCTGATGATACCGCTGGTATCTACCTTGCGGATCCGGTTGCTTTCCGCGATATAAAGATTGCCGGCGCCGTCAACGGTAACGGCGTGAGGGTTCTCGATTGCCGTGGCAGTCGCCTGCACGCCATCGACCGCGGCGCCGCCGAGGGCGTTTCCGTTCCCAGCCACTGTGCTGATGATTCCGGCGGTGTTGATTTTCCGGATGCGATAATTGAACTCGTCCGCAATATAGAGATTGCCCGCGCTGTCGAAGCAAATGCCGGCGGGGAAATAGAGCAGAGCCTTGCTCGCGGGGCCGCCATCGCCAGCAAAGCCAGGGGAGCCGTTGCCGGCAATCGTCGTAATGATGCCGGTCGCGGCGTTGACCATACGAATCGCATGGTTGGTATCGTCGCTGATATACAGATTGCCCGCGGGGTCGACTGCCACCCCATTGTACGGCTGGAGGCCACCAAGCGCGGCGCTGGTGGCCGGCCCGCCGTCTCCGCTATATCCGAACTTCCCGCCGGCCACCGTATTGATGATTCCGGCCGTATTCACCTCTTGGATCGAAGGGCCCATCCAAAAGTACAGGTTGCCTTGTTTGTCTATGGCAATCAGCCCAAGCCCACCACTCATACAGGTGCTGATTGCCGGGCCGCCCTCGCCAGCGCCGGTGCAGCTTGGACTCCCGGCGATGGTGCTGATGATTCCCTGGCCGCTCAATGGCGCGGCCGCAATGGCGAGTGCCACGAGGCAGCCGACCAAACGGATTCTCATTGTCCCCCCCCGACCGTCATGCCGCCCGAGTGCGAAACAATACACTCAGCGCGCGGCAGCGGACGCTATTATTGACATCGTGCCACAGATTGCGGCCGGTAGGAACTGAAAAGTGATTGGGAATTCTAAGAAAGTACAGGGCACTTGCTGCCGTCTAGGGTGCGGGTTCCGGATGGGGCCATCTTGGTGGGCCGCATATCGCTCATCCTGCGGACGGTTAGAATTGCAACATGCCGGGAGCGATGGAAATCCGTCCAAGCCACGCCGTGCGCGGCGTTCTTTTTGACATGGACGGCGTACTCTATAACGACGAACGCCCCATCCCCGGCGCGGTGGAGACGATTGAGTGGGTCCAGACGCATGGTATTCCGCATCTCTTTTTGACCAATACAACGTCAAAGTCTCGCGCAGCGCTGAGCGAGAAACTCTTGGGGCTAGGTATTCGGACAGCGGAAAAGGAAATTCTCACACCCGCTGCCGCGGCGGCGGAATGGTTGCGAACCGCTCGTAAGGGACAGATCGCGCTATTTGTACGCCAGCCGGCGCGCCGGGAGTTTGCCGGTTTGCCGTGCCTGCCGGACGACGCCGAGCATGGCGCCGCCTATGTGGTGGTGGGCGACCTTGGCTCTCAGTGGGACTACCGAACCCTGAACCGTGCCTTCCGCTTGTTGCATAACAACGCGGAGGCAGAACTCATCGCTCTGGGCATGACTCGCTACTGGCTGGCCTCGGACGGCATGTCGCTGGATGTGGCGCCGTTTGTGGCCGCGCTGGAACACGCGGCCGGACGCGAGGCGCTGGTGTTCGGCAAGCCGGCCGCCCGATTCTTTCTTGCCGGCGCCGAGAGACTTGGACTGCAGGGCGGGGAAGTACTCATGATCGGCGACGACATCGACGCGGATGTCGGTGGCGCGCAAGCGGCAGGGCTCAAAGGCGCACTCGTGAAAACCGGCAAGTTCCACGCGTCGGATCTGGAAGGAGCAATCCGGCCCGATGCGGTATTCGATTCCATAGCCGATCTGCCGACCTGGTGGAACCGGGCATGAGCCGCCGCCTCGCTTGCCCGCCCACAATCTCAATACCTATGATCGTGGTGCAGACTTGAGAAGACGCAGAAACCCCAGCGGCCGGTGACAGAAAGCCTCAACCCGCGCCCGCCGTCCCCTTCTTCTCGAATACGCTCTTCCCCGTGCGCTGCTCCAGCACGGCGACGGCTTCTTCAATGGGGCAGCGGGGCATGGCCAGATCGCTGGCCACGGCGGCGCGCAACTCCGCCATGTCGCGCAACAGCTTCGATGTCGTTTCGCCGCCGCGGTGGATGCTCAACTTGGCGTCCTCGAGATCGGCTGCGTAGTCGTCGAAGAAGCGGATGATGCGCAACATGCTGGTGAAGGTCATGCCGGGGCGATAGGATTCGATCACCTCGCCATCGAAAAAGCCGGCCTCGCGTGCGGGCGGATGCACCACGTAACCGTGCAGGCGCTGCTTGCCGGAGTACACGCTGGCCTGGTAAGCCTCGGGCGCGGACGCGTGGTCGAAAACGAAACGGTAGCAGCCCTGCTCGAATTCCCAGGGCAGCCGGTCCAAGCGGATCGCGCGGCGGAAGGGCGCTCCGTAGCCCACGTCCACGTGGTAATCGACGCCGGACAAACGCACACGAATCGACGTGTGCACGTTGGGTTTGCTCATGTCCGCGCCGAGCAGATCCGCCTGGTAGCCCAGCGCCTTGAGCAGGGAGGCGAGAAATGGATTGTTGGTGTGACAGGTCCCGCCCAGGTCGCGATGTTCGATGCCATCCAGAAATTCGGCGAGCGTGGTGACGCGGCCGGCGCCCTCCCGTCCCAGCAGCAGCAGTTTGGACACGTTCTCAAAAGGCACGCGGCACAAGTGGCGGCGAACGATTTCGTGCAGCGCCGCTTCGTCCAAATCCGCGGCTCCGGCAATGGGCGTGCGAATACCCAGAAGGCGCAGGTATCGCTGGAGTTCTCCGGCGACCATTCTTGCCCGATTCTATCGCGAGCGGTGCTGTAACGGGCGGCCAAAACTTTTTGGAACTATTTCGTTGGGAACCCCGAAGCCCCTCCGCTCATCTATAATAGTGACAAAAGGAACAGCAGAATCATGCAGATGGAAGCGAAATGAAGGGCTGTGTCCTCATCCTCGGAACGGCCGGCCTGCTGGCGGCCGGATCTCCGGAGCTAGAGCGGGCGCGCAACTTGTACAACCTCACCTACTTCGACCAGTCGCTGCGGATCCTCGAAGCCATCCCCGCAAAGGACGCCGCGGTTTACGGGCTGATGGGCCGCGATTATTACATGCAGGGCGACTACAAGCGCTCGACCGAGGCCATGGAGAAGGCTGTGGCCGCCGAACCCGGCGACGCCGAGTACGCGCTCTGGCTGGGCCGCGCTTACGGGCGGCGCGCCGAAAGCGCCAGCCTGTTCACCGCGCCCGGCTACGCGACAAAAGCGCGCCAGTATTTGGAGCGGGCCGCCGAGCTTGATCCGCGCAACATCGAGGCTCTCGCCGATCTGTTCGATTATTACCTGGAAGCGCCGGGCTTCCTGGGCGGCGGGGAAGATAAGGCGCAGCGCACGGCCGATCAAATCGCCCAGCTCAGCCCGGCGGAGGGTTACCTGGCGAAGGCCAAGCTGGCCGAGAAGCGCAACGAATATTCCGCCGCCGAGGCCCACTTGCGGTCGGCCGTCGAAGCCGCGCCGCAGCAGATCGGCAAGTTAATTGAGCTGGCGCGCTTTCTGGTAAAGCAAGGCCGCGTGCAGGAAGCCGATCAAAACCTGGCACGGGCCGAGAAAATCGCGCCGGGCAGCCCCAGTCTGATGATCGCCGAAGCCGATATCTACATCAGGACCGGCCGCAAGCGGGAGGCGCGCGAAATTCTGCAGCGCTATTTAAGCGCGCGGCTGACGCCCGAGGATCCGCCGCGGTCCGAGGCCCTGCGGTTGCTGCGCCAGGCGGGCAGCTAAGCCCGCATGCTTCTCGGCGAATCCCTCCGTTTCAGCGTGCAGGCGCTGCGCGCCAACCCGATCCGGTCGCTGCTCACCGGGTTGGGGATGGTGATCGGCACCGCCTCCGTAATCCTGGTGGTAACGATTTCGCTCACCAGCCGCGATTACATTCTGCAGCAGATCGAGGGCGTGGGCTCCAACATCATCTACGCCTACTATGTGAGCAGCGGGCCGACCGTCATCACCGCCGACGCCGATTACGTCAAGCTTGCCGACATCGATGCGGTCCGCCAGAATCTGGCCAGCGACATCACAGCCGCCACCGCCGTGATGTCCGATATCGATCCCCTGCTGATCGGCGGCAAGGTGCGCGAAGTGAAAATCATCGGCACCGACGATTCCTATGCTACGGTGCGCAACATTGCCATCAGCTCGGGACGCCCGCTGGATGCGAGCGACCTGTCGCTACGCGAGAAAGTCGCCCTGCTCAGCGATCCGCTCGCGCAGCGTATGTATGGCGCGCGCACCGCGGCTTTGAATCGGAGGATTCGCTTGTACGGCCTGGAATTCACCGTGATCGGAACCTTTCACGAGCGCGTGGAAACGTTTGGCCAGTCCGAAATCGAGCGCGACACCATCCTGATGCCGGTGACCGTGCTGCGCTACTTCACGCCGGTGGAACGCATCGACCCCATGTACGTGCAGGTGCGCACGCCCGAGCAGGTAGACCGCGTGGCGGCGCGGGTGCAGCAGATCCTGGAAAGCCGCCACCGCCCCGGCGCGCCTTACCGCGTGCAAACCCTGACCGCCATTCTGGACGCCGCCAAGAACATCTCGCTGATTCTGTCGCTGGTGCTGGTGCTGGTCTCGGCCATCACGCTGGTCATCTCCGGGATCGGCATCATGAACATCATGCTGGTGACCGTGACGGAGCGCACGCGCGAAATCGGCCTGCGCCTCGCGGTGGGCGCTTCGGCACGCGAAATCCTGCTTCAGTTTCTGGTCGAAGCCATGATGGTCAGCCTTTCCGGCGGGCTGATCGGCATCCTGGCCGGAGTGGCGATTCCATTGAGCATCCGCCTCTTCGCCGATATCCGGATCCCGGTCTCGCCGGTGGCCATCGCGATGGCGTTCGGTGTTTCCTGCGTGGTGGGCCTGGTCTTCGGCATCCTGCCCGCCAACCGCGCCGCGCACCTGAACCCCACCGAAGCGCTGCGCTACGAGTAACTTGGCTACTCATGCGCAAGGTAACTGGCAAATCGCGGCGAGTGCGACTGGGCCTTGAACGGGATTAGAGGTGGAGGTCAACCCGCCTTCTGAAACAGGCCGTTGGTGCTACACTAATCCTGCCCGAAAGGCCCCAAAGGAAATAATCATGAAACTCCAAGTTATCTTTGCCACTTTCATGTGCTCTCTCGCTCTCGTTGCGAGTCAGGGCCAAAGCACATCGGTTTCAACCACGTCTGCTTCGGAAATCCCTCACCTGCGGAAGCAGGGGACAGCCACTCAACTGATCGTCGACGGCAAGCCGTTCCTGGTGCTGGGCTCACAATTGAGCGTCAATAGCGCCAGCAACCTCGCGTACTGGAAGAAGGTGGTATGGCCGAGGATTCTCACTCAAGCAAAACTCAACACCGTCGTGGCGGCCGTTTCCTGGGCCAAGATCGAACCAGAGGAAGGGAAGTTCGACTTTAGTGTGCTGGACGGCGTGATCCGGGATGTACGGACGCGCAACCTGCATCTCGTGCTTCTATGGTTCGGAAGCTGGAAGAACGGCCTGTCCAGCTTCGCGCCCGACTGGGTGAAGAAAGACTTCGAGCGGTTCCCGCGCGCCCAGATGGTAGGGGGTCCCTCGCCCTTGATCTCGGCAGGACCGGCGCGGCCGCGCACCCAGATCGTGGGGAGCAGGAGCATCGAACTGCTCAGCCCCCTCAGCGATGCGAACCGGGACGCCGACGCCCGCGCCTTTGCGGCCCTGATGCGGCACATCAAGGCCGTGGATGGCCAGCAGCACACGGTCATCATGATGCAGGTGGAGAACGAAGTGGGAATGCAGGGCGACACCCGCGACCGCTCGCCCCTGGCCAATAAGGCTTTCGAAGGGCCGGTGCCGAAGGAGTTGATGGACTACCTTGAAAAGCACAAGGATGCGCTGAGTCCGGAGCTTCGCCAGGTGTGGGAGGCGGCTGGTTTCAAGACCTCCGGGACCTGGGAAGAGGTATTCGGTCAGGGCAGGCCGACGGAGGAAATCTTCATGTCCTGGCACCTGGCGCGCTACATCGGCCGGGTGGCCGAGGCGGGCAAAGCCGAATACCCGCTGCCGATGTACGTGAACTGCCCGCAGTTCGGATTTGGGAAGGAACCTGCGCCGCTGCGCCGGGGCGGACAGAGCGGCGGTCCCATGCCCGACGCGTTAGACGTGTGGAGAGCCGGGGCGCCGCGAATCGACCTGTTCGCGCCCGACATTTACAGCCCCGACTTCGAGGCGTGGTGCGCAAAGTACACCCGCTCCGGGAACCCGCTGTTCATACCCGAGACGACCGACGGTGGGCAGAGGATCACGGCAGCCAGAGCGCTCGACGCGTTCGGACGCTATGATGCGATCGGTTACTCGCCGATGGGATTCGACAGGTCACTGACTCCGGACAACGATCAGATCAGCGGCTACGATCTGATCACGCAGTTGGCGCCCCTGATTGCGGAACACCAGGGCAAAGGGACCATGTCTGCCGTTCTGCTGGGCCCGAGCGACCCGCCGCAGAAAATCCATGTGGGGAATTACACGCTGGAGGTCGCGTTTCTGGCGCCGCGCGTTGAACCACCACCGCCGGGAACACCGCTTCTTTCGGCGGCAGTTTTCATTGCGACGGGGCCTGACGAGTATTATGTCGCGGGCAACGACGTGAGCGTCACTTTTTCTCCAAACACACCGGGCCCTCCGCTCGCCGGACTGGCCACCGTGGAAGAAGGCACTTTTGTGAACGGCCACTGGGTTCCCGGGCGCCGGCTGGCTGGCGACGACGCAGGCCAGGGAGATTACCTGGATTTGCGCAAACGCCTCGCTGGCGACCCCGACCGTGGCATCCAGCGCGTGACCCTTTACCGGTACCGCTGAGCGAGGGTACGCAGAGTCCGAAGGCCGCAATATCCGCAGCGGCGTTCCGAGGTCGAGTAGGGACGGCGCGACAACGCGACAGCAACTGTGACCTGCCCGCAGGCGACACACCGCTGGGACAACAATATCACGGCGTTTGGGGAGTGTTGACAAGCTTGCCATCCCCGTCAAGGTGCGGATAGGGACCGCCGGTTCTGAATTCGTCGAGGATGTACCGATCGAACTGCGGCGTGGGCTCGAAGTACCCGGGGGGAACCCGAATGTGCGCCTGGCACGCTTCCTCGTTCAGTTCCACGCCCAGGCCCGGGCCATCCGGCACCGTGATGTAGCCGTTCTGGATGATGGGCTTGGCTGGCCCCGTTACCAGGTCTCCCCACCACGGGATATCGGCGGCGTGGTTCTCCATCACCACGAAATCTTTAAGCGTGGAAATAACGTGCACAGATGCCATGCAGCCCACCGGAGAGCCGCCAAAGTGGATCGCGGTGGGGATGCCGTACATGGAGGCAAGGTCCGAAATCCGCTTGGTCTCGCGCATGCCTCCCACCCCCAGTGGGTCGGGCCCGATGATATCCACGGCGTTGTTCTCGATGAAGGCCCGGAACCCCTCCTCCAGGCCAAAAAGGCTTCCGCCGGCGCTGATGGGCGTGACGGTCGCTTCCTTAATCTCCTTGTAGGCGCGCCAGTTCCTGGGAGCGTCCCCGGTACCGAGGGTTCCCACCTGAAGCAGATCCTGCGCCCAGGCGAGCTCATACTGTTCGAAAGAGCGAGCGTGGCGGATGGAGTCTTTCACATCAAGGGGGCCGAAGTGGTGAGCCACCAGAGGCTGGTCCCAGCCGATGGCGTCGCGTACAGCCTGGAGATGCTCGCCGTATATCTGAAGTCCTTTGGCAGTGGCCAGGCCGCGGGTATTCACTGCGCCGGGCGTCTTTCGGATCATCCAGGGCCTCAGGTCCATTTTGAAGAAAGTGAACCCCATCTTCTTGCGGGCCAATATCCGGGCGGCGTGCGTTTTGGGATCGTCGGTTTCCGTCGTGTCGCAATAGCAGCGAACGCGATCGCGGTACTGGGAGCCGATCAGCCGCCAGGCAGGCACGCCAAATACCTTGCCCGAGATATCGTGCAAGGCCATATCCAGCGCGCTGTAGCCGCCGCCGAAACGGCGCTGGTTGGCAAAATTGCGCACGCTGTCCAAAATGGGCTCGATGTTCAGGGGGTTCCGGCCCATGATATGGGGCTTGAGAACCAGGGCCATGCCTTCGTTGCCCGCATCGCGGAGTTCGCCGAGGCCGTAAACGCCCTGGTTGGTGTCGATCCGGATAATCGGATAATCGAAGTTGGCGGCGATCCGGATCGCCCGCATGTCGGTGATGCGCAACTGGCTGGGCGCCGAATTCCTGTTTACGCCGCCTGACTGGAGCGGCTGGGCACCGGCGGGCCGATCGACGAACATCGACCCCAGAGCGGCCGTGCCGGCCACCGTTCCGAACATGCTTCGCCGGTTGATGCCTGCTTTTGCGTTCGACATGCGTATCTCCCTTTAGTTGGCCGGAATTCTGGGACGCCCGGCTCCTAAATGTAACTGTACACCTCGCCGCCCGCTCTTTGATCCTCCGAGTTGCAGTTTTCGCTTCGGGAGCCGTCCTCGGCAGACGCCTGGCTCAGAATTCTCACATGGCCGCATTCTCTGGACCTGAGCAAGTCCGAAAAGTTCCGGGTATAATCTGGGAACGGGAACAGACCATGGCGAAAGGGACAATCCGCTACACCGACTATTTCACGGAGACGATCCAACGGATGCGCGAGGATGGACTCCTGCTGGTGACCTCAGGCGCGGACGGCAAACCGAACGTGATGACCATCGGATGGGGCACCCTCGGCGCGATCTGGGGACGGCCGGTGTTCCTGGTTCTGGTCAGGCCCTCGCGCCACACCTACAGCCGCTTGGAAGAGGTCGGCGAGTTCACCGTCAACGTGCCTCCCCGGGAGCTGGCGGCCGGGGTGAACCTCTGCGGCACGCTTTCCGGCCGGGACCACGACAAGTTCCGGGAGGCCCGGTTGACGCCGGCGGCGAGCAGGCAAGTGCGGCCTCCCATCATCCAGGAATGTGCGGTGCATTACGAGTGCCGGGTTCTGCACAAGAACGATGTGGTTCCCGGCGCTCTGGTCCAGGCGATCCTGGACGATGCCTATGCCCAAGGAGACTTCCACCGGTTGTATTTCGGCGAGATCGTGGCGGCCTACGCGGATCCGGACGCCGCTCACCGCCTGAGCGCAGCGGCGGCGGGGGCGCTCCCTATGGCGCGACCGTAGTAGGGAGTGCGGAAGCGCGTCATTGCAAGCGATTTCTCCCACGCCTCACTGTCCAACTGCTCCCTGCGCAAGGCAGCCGCGGGGAATGCGTCGGCCAACGTTCAGCGCCCCGCGAGCGCGCCCCGCATCGCCTCTACGCAAACGTAACGCCGTATGACTGGCCGGCTTTGACGGGCAGTTGAATTGCACCGTCCGGCGCGTGCGTTGCGGCCACGCGGCCGGCGGCCGAGCGCACCTCTATGATTCGCGACCCTTTCGGCGGCCGGATCTTGTGGCTGCCATCCACCGAAGCCTTCAGAGTCGCGGAGACGGGCTTGCCGCCGCGCCATGCGATCATCACCTCCAGGCCGCCTCGCGCGCGCAGGCCTTTGTAACGGCCGGCCGCCCAGGCTTTCGGCAACGCGGGCAAAAGCGCGATCTCGCCATCGTGGCTCTGTAGCAGCATTTCGGCGATTCCGGCGCAGCCGCCGAAGTTGCCGTCGATCTGGAACGGCGGGTGCGTATCGAACAGGTTGGACAGTGTCGACTTGCGCAACAGGAGCATGACGTGGTCGTGCGCCTGTTCTCCATCTCCCAGGCGCGCCCAGAAATTGATAATCCAGGCGCGGCTCCAGCCGGTGTGCCCGCCCCCGTTGGCAAGGCGCCGCTCGAGCGTCTTCCGCGCCCCTTCGGCCAGTTCGGGCGTACCGCGCACGGTGATCTGCTTGCCGGGATGCAATCCGAAGAGCTGCGACATGTGGCGATGGCCGGGCTCGGGCTCATCGAAATCCTGGGACCACTCCTGGATCTGCCCGTACTTGCCGATCTTGAGCGGGAGCAGGCGGGCTCGCGCATCGGATGCGCGCTGCGCGAACTCCCGTTCGATTCCCAGAATCTCCGCGGCCTTCATCACGTTCGTCAGCACGTCGTAAACGATTTCCTGGCTCATCGCCGGCGCAATATCCACCTGGCACTGCGAGCCATCGGGCGCCGTGAAACGGTTCTCGGGCGACGATGCGGGGCCGGCCACCAGCTTTCCCGTGCGGGGATCCTCGGACATGTAGTCGAGGTAGAACTCCGCCGCCTCCTTCAGCACCGGCCAAGCGCGCTCGCGCAGGAATTTGCGGTCGCCGGTGAAGGCGTAATGCTCCCATGCATGCTGCGCCAGCCAGCCCGAAGCGCCCTGCCACAAGCCAATGCCGCTGGGGCTCTGGAGGGCCGTTTGCCCCCACGGGTTCGTCGTGTAATGCACTACGAACCCTTTACAGCCGTAGGCGATCTCCGCCGTGCGCCGCCCCGGGCCGCGCAGCATGTCGATGAAGTCGAACAGCGGTTCGTGGCACTCGGAAAGATTGCAGGGCTCGGCGGGCCAGTAGTTCATCTGGATATTGATATTGACGTGGTAATCGGCCGTCCAAGGCGGCATGAGGCCTTCGGCCCAAATACCTTGCAGGT
The DNA here is from genome assembly GCA_049511495.1 of Bryobacteraceae bacterium. Classification (GTDB taxonomy): domain Bacteria; phylum Acidobacteriota; class Terriglobia; order Bryobacterales; family Bryobacteraceae; genus Bog-375. Next base: position 57,577 of record JBEKXZ010000024.1, read on the forward strand.
TGGCCGGGAGCGTGCCGGGGCGGGAGCTGCCGATCAGCATGTAGCGGCCATATTGGAAGTAGATGCCCAGCAGTTGCGGATCGTCCTCGCCCTGCTTCACGGCCGCGAGGCGCTCGTCGGTCGGAACCGGGGAGCGGTCCGGCCCGCCGAGGTCCAATTCCACGCGCCGGAAAAGGCGCCGGTGATCGGCGATATGGGCTTCCCGGATTCGGGCGTACGGTTTTGCCGCCACCGCCGCCAGACGCCGCCGGCAACCCTCGGCCGGATCGTCGCCTTTGAAATCCGGGTAGTGGAGCTTGTAGTTCGTGCCAGCGGTCAGCAGCAGCGTGACCGCATTGGCGCCTTCCACGCTCAACCCTTCGGGCGTGGCCCTTACCAGGCCGCCTTCGGCGCGCGCTTCCAGGCGGCATTCGAATATCACGCCGCCGTTGACGGCCTCGCCACGCAGCACAACGCCGTTCGGGGCGGCGAATTCGGCTTTGGCGTCGGCTTCGCGCTGGAGTTGCGCATCGAAGGCCACGCTGCCGGGCTTGTCGCCGGAAATTCGAACCACGATCGCCTGGTCGGGATGCGACACGAATACTTCGCGCGTGAACTTCACGCCGCCGGCGCGGTACTCCACGCGCGCGATGCCGGTATCCAGGTCCAGTTGGCGGCGGTAGGCTTCCGGGGACGCGCCTCGGTGGCGGAAATCGAGCGCCAGATCGGCCAGGGTCTCATATGAGGTGCGCGGGCCTTGCCGGCGCGGAGCGCTGGCGGCTGCGCCGGCCGGCGGCGCCCCAGCCGCCGCGGCTCCGGCGGGAGAAGTGGCGGGAGGCGCCCCGGCCACGGCTGCGCCCGGCGCCCCGCGGCCTCCGCGTCCCATCGAATTGGCTTCGCCAAACTTGCCTTCGAACAGCACTTGGCGGATCTGCTTGATCTGATCGAGAACCTGCGGATTGTCGTTCTCGACGTGGTGGCCCGACCATACGCTGTGCTCGTTGAGTTGGATCCGTTCGTGCTCCACGCCGCCGAACACCATGGCGCCCAGGTTTCCGTTGCCAACGGGCAGCGCTTCCGTCCAGACCTTGGCCGGGCTGCGAAACCAGAGCGTCAACGCGTTGGCTTCCGGAGCCGCGCCGGCGCTTTGCCTTTGCGCACGGGCGGGCAACGCCGCAAGCGCCATTCCCGCCCTCTGAAGCAATTCCCGTCGAGTAGCCTTTTTCATTGTGCTGCGCCTTTCTTGCCAACGAAGTGTACGCCTCTTCGCGCGCGCGAGAGAAAGCACGCAAACCAGACGCGAAGATGCACGTTGCCGCGCGTGCCGGCGGCGGTTTCGATGCGCCCTCGCCGGGGACCGTAACGAGCGCCAGGCTTATCGGTACCGGTACAACTTCACGCGCTGGATTGCGTGTTCACCGAACGCAAGCCGTACGACGCTGCCGGACTGGTTCGGCGGGGGATCGGATGACATCACGGAATCGTCGCCCCCGAGGAAATGCGTCGCCACCCACTTGCCGTTGCTGTCGAACCGGCCCGCTTCCTGCTCAGCCAGACCGGCAATCGGCGGCCCCGGCGTGTTCGGCGTGAAAGTGATCATCAGATTATTGCCCGCCAGCAGGTACTCGTCCGGGCCAACCGCCATGAATAAACCGTAGCCGATAAGGTCGGGAACGGCACTCTGCGCGCCGCGACCGTGTGGCAACCCCACGTTCAAGATGTAGTTCCCCAGCTTCACCTGTTCGTCCGGTCTCTGCTTGTCCAACGCGACTCCCGCAATCGTGCCGCTGCTCTGGTGCTCCAGGATCTGAGGAGCGATTTGGGAAAGGGTCAAGAACGCCTGCGACAGCGCCTTGGCTTCGTATTCGGGAGGTACCGGCGGGAGTGGCTTGGTAGCGCCGGGCCCGCCAAACCCAATCAGCCGTGTTGGCGAATCCATGCCCGGCGGAGTCACCGCGGCCGGCAAATTGATGCCCGTTTTTGTGAACCAGTCCAGCAAGCCGTCGTTGCCCATCCCCGAATAACCGATCGCGCGTTGCTGACCGATGGCATAAAAGGCATGTGCGGCGCCCATTTCGCCGTCCGACGCTTCGACGGTGAAGAACGGCTTGCCGGAGCGGGTGTACCGAGTGGTCAGCTCGACGATGTGATTCGCGGCGCCCTGACGCCCCATGTACGCGTCGGGGCAGAACATGTCCACCTGCGGGGCGCCCGCTTTCCATATGTCGTGCACGTGGTCGAACGCCTCGCCACGCGGACCCCTCCCCCAGCCTTCGGTTCCCCACTGATTCACGAACATGGGGATCGGGTGTTCCTTCTTGCCGGCCTCCACGACGCGATTGATATAGCGCGCAAAGTTCCAGGCCATGAAGATCTCGTCCCCCTGCGGACCCTTGCCGAATACCTCTTCCCACGTCCCTGAGGTCTTGAAGCCAGCCGCTTCCCAGACTTGGCGCAGATCCGGATGCAGCTCATCTTTGTGCTGCTGAAGGTAATCCATGAGCTCGGCCGGGACGGGCGCCGCAAATGCTTTGTTTGCCAGTGGAGACCGGTCCCGCGAATCGCCGAAGATGCCGATTTCATTTTCCACTTGAACCAGGATCACGCGGTGCGACCGATCCACTTCGCGGATATGGCGCATCAGGGCCGCAAACGCGCGGGCATCCGCTTCCCAATTGTTCTCGCTCAAGGTGGAGAGGGCTTCGGCGGTTCTGCCGTCCCCGACTTGTACGCGCGGGAAGCGATCCTGGTCGGCCTTCACCCAGGTGGGCGCGAAGCTGGAGACGCCGTTTTTCCAGCTTCCGAACCACACCAGGACGATGCGCTGGCCGATCTGCCGGGCGTCCTCGATCATCGCATCCGGGATCCGGAAGTCGTACTTGCCTTTCTCGGGTTCGATCCAGGACCAGCCCACGGCAATCGCCGCGGTGTTCTGGTGCGTGTCGGCCAGCACCGACAACATGTACCGCAGATACACCAGGTTGGATGGCCCGCTGGTGGGCGGTTCCGCGCCCAGAACGAGGAAGGGTTTCCCGTCGACGATCAACTGAGTGGCCAAGCCGCGCTTCTCCAGATGGGGAGCGGACGGATCCGCCGGTCTGGTTTGCGCATACGCCGCGGAGATTGCCAGGGCGCAAACCACGGCGCCGCCGGTTCGAATCGAAAGTATCATGATGTTGCTCCTCTTGCCATCCCGGCTGGGCATAGCGCCCGCCGAAACGTCACGGAAGCCCAGACGGGCCGTAACGCCGAACAAATTAACTTAGCAGGATTGCCATTTTGCCGTCCTGGCCCGGTGTCGATTATACATCCAACCGCCTCTTTTGGAGCTGCTTGGGCGGTGCCGGCCAAGGCAAGGCTGGGAAGCGCGCTGCGCAAGCTCCGTCCTCAGGAGTATGCTTGTATCGCCGCCTTTCCACCGGCGGTACGCACTCTACCCACTATGTCTTCTGTCCTCTCAATCCGGCCCACGCACTCTGCCCTCTGTGCGCTTTGGATGCTGAGTTCGGCCGCGCTCGCCGCCGCCCCGCGGCTGGCCGTCACCTCGCGTACGGTTGTACACCCGCTCGACCCCATCACCGTCACCGCCATTGACGCCGCCCGCGTCCAGGCCCGCGACGGCGCGGGCCACATCTACTGGCAGGCGCCAGCCGCGGCCGAGATCACCTTCCTCGCCGGCGGCGCGCTCGGCCGTCAAACATTCGAAGCGCTCGACGCCGCAGGCCATGTCGCCGCTACGCTTGAGTTCACCCTCGCCGCGGAGAGCGCCATCGCGGACCGGGATGGCCGTTTCTCGAATCTCTTCGAGATGGCACGCGGCACGATGTTCGGCGCCGAAGGTACCGGGGTGGGCCAAGTCGACTGGCGCGGCAAACGGTATCACTACTTCGTGCCCTGGATCCTCGACCACAGCCACACCACGAAGGGCATGCAGTATTTCAGCCCCTACGCCGGCGAGCTCGTCGATCTGCTCGCCGCCGCGCAACGCGCCGATGGCATGATCTGGAGCTTCGTTGGCTACGAAGAGTCCCAGCGCGGTTATTTCATGTCCGCCTACGGCCCTTATGGCTATGCGAAAGTCGATTCCGGCCGCTTGTTCGTGCGCCAGCCCGTGGAGAACCACAATGAGTCGAACTTCGTCGATGCGCTTTACCTCGCCTGGAAAGGTTCGGGCGACGGTGCCTGGATGGCTGCCCACCTCGACGCAGCCGAACGGGCGTTGGACTATAGCGTGACCGACCCGGCACGTTTTTCCACGCGCTTCCAACTCCTCAAGCGCGCTTACACCATCGACAGTTGGGACTTTCAGCCGCGCGACAAATACCTCGTTCCTTTCCGCTTTGGCATCGGCCAGATGATCGACCCGGCGCGCACGAAGTTCACTATCTTTTTCGGTGATAACACCGCCTACGCCCACGCCTGCGACCAGCTCGTCGCGATGCTGAACCGGGCCGGGCGCGCCGCCGAGGCCGGCAAATATTCCGAGCGCGCCCATCAGATCCGGGCGCGCCTGGACGCGCTGGCCTGGAACGGCCATTTCTACACACATCACATTGAAGAAGACCCCACCGTGGTGCGCGATTACGGCGTGCCGGAGAGCGAACAACTTGCCCTGTCCAACGCTTACTCGCTCAACCGGGGCGTCACCGATGCCCAGGCCGCCGCCATCATCGCATCGTACGAGCATCTGCGCGACCAGCTTCCGGCTGGTTCGCCTGGCGAATGGTACTCGGTCTACCCGCCCTACGACCGCGGTTTCGACGCCGACAACGGCCGCTGGCAGTACATGAACGCAGGCGTTCAACTCCATGTCGCCGGGGAATTGGCCCGCGGCGCGCTCGAACGCGGGTTTGAATCGTACGGCGCCGACATCCTGATCCGCGTCGCCGCGCTCGGCCGGGCCCACGACAATAAGCTCTACTTCGCCTACACCGGCGCCAGCACGCCCCCTCCGCCCCCGCCCAATTTCACGCCCGTCGATCTCACCCGGGCCGCCAATATGGACCTCACCGGCCAGGGCGCGCCCGGCGTGCCCGTCTGGTTTGGCAATACCGACGGCAACGACATGCGCAATCTGCCCACCGGGGCGCAGCACTTCGGCGGCGCGCCGTTCCAGATCATCGATCCTGCCTCGAATGGACGCCGCGCCGTGGTGGTGGTCTCCGCCCGGCTCGGTTCGCCTCGAGTCGAGATCCCCATCCATGCCACCGCGCCTGCGCTCCACCTGGTGCACGTGGAGGACGGCGCCGGAGCGTCCGGGGTTGCTGTCGCCTTACGCTTCGAATACGAAGACGGCTCCGCCCGCTCGCTCTATCTCATGAATGGGAAGGAACTGGCCAACACCTGGTGGCCCCATTTGAGAGGCGACGACGCAGGCGTCGCCTGGCGCGGCCCCAACCGCCTGTGCGCCGATTGCGGCGTCTTCTGGGCCGCCGTCGCCAACCCGGAGCCCGCCAAGCCGATCGCCCGGCTGGTGTTCACCGCCTCCGAGGAGGGCGCCAGTTACGCCTTGATTGCGCTGACTCTCGCCTCGCGCATGCCTTATCACGAACCGCCTGCGGTGAGTTACGGCGGTCCCGACAATTGGTCCGCCGCACTCGTCATGTACGCTCTCATGGAGGGGCTCGCCGGCGTCCGCGATACGGACGCCGCCTATCGCGCGGTGGAGATCTCTCCCCGCTGGACAGCAGCCGGCGTCGACGATGCCGCCGCCACGGCCCGCTATGCCGCGAGCCAGGGATACGTGAGCTATCGCTTCCACCACGATGCCGCCCGCCGCACGATTTCAGTCACCGCTACCGGCAACGCGGCCACGGCGCGCCTGCGCATCCTACTGCCGGCCGGCGCCAAGTCCATTGCAAGCGTTACGATCAAGGGCCAGCCGCAGCCCGTCCTGTCCGAGCGCGTTCGCGATTCGCTGTATGCCGTCGTTCCGGTCACGTTGACCGCGCCGGTAACCGTCGACGTGCACTACGCCAACTGAACCTGGCTCCGGCGCATGAGTTGCGCTGTGACAAGGTGGCCGGCGGCGGCTGTTTTGGACAGTGGGTTTCCGGACACACACCGCCGCATCGCCGCCGCGGGGCGCCGCCGACACGCTATCCTAAATCCTGGAGCCACATCTGTGAGCTGTATTTCGCTTGCGGTTCGTTGTCCCTTCAACCTGCTGCAGCGGCCCAAGCGGTTGCGCACTACGAAAGGTAATCTGGCCGCGCGGTGCCATGCGGGACACAGATGTCCTCGCTGCCGCGGAAACTAAAATCGAGTAAATCCCATTGAAATCCACGTACATCATCGGAATCGATCTCGGCACCACCAACTCGGCGCTCGCGTTCGCGGCGATCCCGGCGGACGCAGATGCCTTCGCCCAGGCCAAGGTGCAGGTGATGGCGATTCCGCAGCTTACCAATCCAGGCGAAGTGCGCGAGGAGGACCTGCTGCCGTCGTTTCTCTATCTGTCTGGCAGCTCCGACTTCCCGGCTGGATCTTTGGCGCTGCCCTGGGACCCGAACCGCAGTTTCGTGGTGGGGCAGTTGGCGCAGAAACGGGGCGCTGAGAATGCCGGGCGGCTGGTGTCTTCAGCCAAGAGCTGGCTATCGCATTCGGGTGTGGACCGCACAGCGCCGCTGGTGCCGTTTCGCGCTCCGGCAGGCGTCGATAAGATCTCGCCCGTCGAGGCCAGCCGCCGCTACCTGGAGCACTTGCGCCAGGCTTGGGACTCGGCGCTTCCGGAAGCTCCGTTCGCCGAGCAGCAGGTGTTGGTAACGGTGCCGGCTTCGTTCGATGCGGTGGCGCGGGAACTGACGCTGGAAGCCGCCCAACAGGCCGGCTACCGCAATCTCACGCTGCTCGAGGAGCCGCAGGCCGCCTTTTATGCCTGGATCGAACGCCACGCCGACTGGCGCGAGCGCGTGCAGGTGGGCGACCTGATTCTGGTGGTGGACATCGGCGGCGGCACCACGGACTTCACCTTGATCGCGATCACCGAGCGCGAGGGCGAACTCGCGCTCCATCGCGTCGCCGTGGGTGAGCACATTCTGCTCGGTGGCGACAACATCGACTTGGCGCTGGCAGGCGTGGTTTCACAGCGTCTGGCAGAGAAGGGCACGCGCATCGATAACCGCCAGTTGCAGACTCTATGGAGCAACTGCCGCATCGCGAAAGAAAAGCTGCTGGAACCCGGCTCCAGGCTCCGCGAGCAGCCGGTAACGATTCTCGGCAAAGGCAGCGGCGTGGTGGGAGGCACCATCAAAGCCACGCTGCACCGAGAGGATATCGATCGCGTTCTGAGCGAGGGATTCCTGCCGCCGGTCGCGAGCAGCGACATGCCGGAACGACAGCGGCGCGCCGGTTTGCAGGAAATCGGTCTGCCGTACGCCGCCGACCCGGCTATCACCCGGCACCTGGCGCACTTCCTGCGCCAGCAGGCGGCCACCTCGGAACAGGGAGCCGTGCGCCGGGGGCCGAGCGGCCTCGCCTGCCCCACGCACCTGTTGTTCAACGGCGGCATCCTCAAGGCCGGCATGGTGCGGGAGCGCCTGTTGGCCACTCTCAATTCCTGGCTTGCCGAGGAGGGTCTGGAGCCGGTGAAGCTGCTCAGCGGCGAAGACCTCATGCATGCGGTGGCGCGTGGCGCCGCCTATCATGGTCTGGCGCGGCACGGGCGCGGAGTGCGCATCCGCGGCGGCGTGCCACGCACGTATTACGTGGGCATTCAATCAGCGATGCCCGCGGCTCCCGGATTTCCGGCGCCCCTCAAGGCGCTCACGGTGGTGCCGTTTGGCATGGAGGAAGGCACCGAGGTGCGCATCCCCGGCCGCGAGTTCGGCCTGGTGGTCGGCGAGCCCGCTGAGTTCCGGTTCTTCACTTCCGCTGCTCGCAAGAACGACCGGCCCGGCGATCTCATCGAAGACTTCAGCGGCGAGATTGAGGAACTCTCTCCGATGGAAGTGACGTTCGGCGCTGGTGAGGCTTCCTCCGAAGTGGTGCCGGTCTCCTTCGAGACCGCGATCACGGAAACCGGCCTGTTGCAGCTCTGGTGCGTGGCCCGCGATAACCGCCGCTGGAAACTCGAGTTCAACGTGCGTGAGAGAGTGGCGGCTGCATAACGGGACAAAAGGTGCAGATCCAGGCAGATCAATTCAGTTTGCTGCGGCGCTGTGGTGAATGGCGGACTGAAGACCGATATTGAATATTAACGCCCCACAACCGGCGCCTGGATGCTGGCATCGGCCCACTGCCTACGGCCGCGGCGGCATCGTCCGCTCCGAGGCCGGCGCTTGTTGTTCCCGGCATGATCGAGGCCCCCGGGGACCTGCCAGCGCCTTTGGACTCAAACGGCCTCCGTCCGGATCTGGAAGCCCCATGCAAACCGGCATGGCCGCCGGGATTCATCCTGCAATCCGGGCGGAATCTGTACCTCCACGCCGGCGTCTTGCCGCGTCCACTTCAGGGGAACATCGGCTCCCAGCATCTGAATAACCGAGCCTTCGGACGGGCGGATGGAACGGAGCGGAAGTCTTTCGCCAGGCCATCTCAATGCGAATGCGTAGATTGTTCTTTTGTCCTTGGCTTGCGTGAACCGGATATCAGCGCCCTCGGACCACAGGTCGGCTTCGCGCGGGCGGGTGGAATAGATCCCGCCCGCATTCACCGCCAGCCATTCTCCGACCTCCCTAAGCTGGCTGATCGCAGTGGGATGGAATCGGCCGTCGCTGTCGGGGCCAATCCCCACCATGAAGTTGCCGCCCTTGGCTACCGTATCTATCAGATTGCGCACCACCCAAGCGGCTCCTTTGTAATTCGCGGAAACGCGCTCATAGGAAAATGACGATCCGAGCGGGTAAATGACGAACCACGGAGTATCCGTGTTCTCCCTGGCGCCCGGTACAAACCCCTCGGGAGTATAGTAGTCGCCGTAATTACCAATCCCACGGGCGCGAAACATTACGTCAGGCTGTAGTTTTCGCAAGTGGAGAATGGTCTCGCGAAGCATCGGCCATACCTTCGGGCCTAGCCACTGGTCGAGGCAGAGCATGTCGATGTTTCCGTACCGCGTCAGTAGCTCGGTAAGTTGGGCGCGATGCCGCGCCATCATGCGGCTAACTTCATCGGGGCTCGGATCCGGAACAATTACCTCTTCATTGCCCAGCCGCCTCTTCACGTCGCGATAGTCTGTGGTCAACACGTCGGATGAAGATACCTGTAGAGGATGGTAGGCATAGGGCCGGAAATCGGCGTCATACCAGTCGGGATGCGAGAAGTAGAGGTCGATGCGGATATCCCGCTTGCGGGCGGCATCGCAGAGTTCTTTGACCACATCGCGGTGGAACGGCGTTTCCATCATGCTGTAAGCGAGATCGCACGGCTCGATTCTTGGCCCTCCGGGGGCTGCCCAGTTGGTGCGCTGCCGGACATGAGTGTGCGTGTCGAACATGGAAAACCCGTCGTGATGCTTGGTGGTAAAGGCAAACATCTTCATGCCGCAGGCGGCGAACAGATCCATCCACTCGTCGGCGTTGAAGCCGCGGGGATTCCACGTTTTGTACAGCGACTGATAGTGTTGCCGGTCCGCAAAGGACAACTTGAGGAACGGCCAGGACTCGCCCGGCTCGCCGAGAATGGAGTAAGGTCCCCAGTGCAGGCGCACGCCATACTTAATGTCGCGAAATCGGTCGTACGCGGTGCCGGAGGCCCAGCGATACTCAGGGACCGGAACGTCTTCAACATACGATTGCACCTTGCGGTAGTGAGTATCGCTCTTGGGGAGATAATGGTTGACGCGATCAGCGGCGCGCGCCCGGCGCAGGGCCGCTGCCGCTGGAATACCGCTCAACAGGAAGTGCCGGCGATTCATTTTGTCTCCACATCTGCACGGGCCTGCAAATCTCAAACCATACGCATCGTCATTCCGCCATCCACAGGGACTTCAATACCCGTGATGAAATCATTCTCGACTAAAGCGGCTAGGGCAGCGGCTACTTCCTCGGGCCGGCCTTCGCGATGAAGCGGTATGCGATCCCGGGTATTATGCTGGACCTGTTCCGGCGTGAGGTAATCCTGAAAGCGCGTGCGGATGATGCCGGGTGAGACGCAATTGACTCGGATATTGAAGTCGGCAAGCTCGCGCGCCAGGGCACGGGTGAATTGCGGTATGGCTCCCTTGGCGACGCCATAGGCAATCGCGCCCGCACAGCCACGGGCGCCGGCGGCCGAGGAGATCAACAGGATCGCGCCCCCGCCGCTCCTGGCCATGTGCGGAACAGCGGCCCTGGCTAGATGGTACACGGCGTGAACGTGGATGTCGAAGGCCCGCTGCCAACTCTGGGCATCCACTTCGAGCAAGCCGCCGGGAGCCGGGCCGCCTGCGCAGTGCACGAGGACGTCCAGCCGGCCGAAAAAGTCGATCGTCCGCTGCACACAGTACGCCGCCTGGACGGGATCGGCGACATCGGCCGCGATGGTCAGAGCCTTGCGCTTCACGGCTTCTACTTCCCGCTTTACTTGCTGGGCGAGCGCGTCGTCAGCCGGGAGGCCGCATATCGCGATGTCCGCCCCTCGAAAAGCGAAATCGCGGACTGTAGCTGCGCCTATGCCGCTACTCCCTCCCGTGATCAGACAAACCTTCCCTTCTAATTTCATTCTGTCCCCGCAGGTGAGTAAGTAATCATCTTTGGCCGGCGCGTGCGTTTCGTTCCGGGCGCTGGCGGCGCAGCCCTAAGTTGTAAGCTCAGGAGAATTGCCACCCTCGCAACTTATCGATCTCGCAACGGCTCCGGCCCAGGTAAGGTCTCCGCTCCTCGAGTCCGTAGCGCCGCGCCAACGCGCGGGCGCTTACTCCAGGACGTTTCGCTCTTAATACAAACCACCCTTCCATGGGAAGCCACTTTTCGCGTTCCACATCTTCTCCGTGGTCCCTGAGCAGGTCCGCCAGCTTGGTTGGCAAGTTAATGTCCTGGTGAAAGAGGCAGCGGTCCAGGTCAAATGTAAAACGGCTGACGTTCGTCCCGTTGGACATGTTGTTGTGCTCATAGAGGAGCTGTTCGCCGTCGACGTCGTAGACTAAACAATCGGGCGTCCACGTCGCGCTCATGACATAGTAGTTAAAATCGATCGCGCGCGACTGAAGGGATCTGCCGGCGGAGTAAGCGCTCGGCCAGATTACCAGTTCCGCCCGAAAGTCCGACAGGCGCTGCCACAGCGGCGCCCAATTCACGTCGAAGCAGATGGCGAAACCAACGCGGCCGAAGTCAGCCGGGAAAACGGTGACAGCCTCACCGGGATGGACGCCGGGGCGTTGGGCGAACTCCTCGAAGAAAGGATATATCTTGTCATAGATGCAGGCGACCTGCCCGCGCCGGTCGAGCAGGACCGCCGAATTGAGGCGCCGGTCGCCATCCTTCCGATCGATGGGACATACGATGTAGGTCCGGTGTTTGGCGGCCATCCGGGCCAGGGTCGAGACCGTGGCCCCGTCCAAGGCTTCCGGGCTTTGGTCATTCTGCCCGCGGCAGGTTTCCGGCAGAGCGATGATGTCGGCGCCGCGCTCCCCTTCGCGGTCGACCAGACCGGCGATCTCTTCCAGGGTGAGTCCCGGTTTGAAGCCTATGCTCACCGCGCGTACAGGCCGGCCGATTTTCGGCGGCCCTTCGTCAGTTCCGGCCGCGGGCTGTTCGTGCTCGTCCGTTAGAGCACGCCCGTCGCCTTCAACAGAAGCCAGGGAACCTAGCGCCACTGTCGAGTTCTTGATGAATTGTCTTCTGTCCATTGCTTGCATCTCCGTGCCGGCGACCTACCGCTTGGGCCCAGGCAGAGTCAATCGAGCAGCCGCTTCGGAAAGCCCCTGGTAAGTCCGACACCTTTCAGGTCAATCTGTTTGATCCCCATCTCCCGTGCCGGCGAATCGGGCTTCAGCCGGAAATCGCCAGGCTCCAATGCCACAAACATCGGTCCGCGTACACGTCGGTGTGACAAACGTCCTGCGCCCGAAGAAACTGGAAGAACTTCGGCGTCGAGGTTTCCTCGGCGCCGGCGCAATCGTACACCTTGCGCTCCACCTTCGATTTTGCCACCTCCCGCGGCCCAATGGCGAAGGCATAGAAGCTCGCGGTCGAACGCCGTCTGCACGCGAGCGATTCGCAGCAGGGCCGCGGCGCGCACGGACGGCGTGGACCGCTCAGCCTGCTCCCTCGCGGCAGCCAAAAGATCGCCCGCCATAAAGGCAGATTAGCGCACTCGGAAGGCGATCGCCAACGCAGCTTCAGCCAAGCGCGAGCACCAAGACTGTTTCTACCCACTACCTGCCCTTATCGGCAGGTATCGCAAGCGCCAAGCGAGCGCCCGACCGGTGCCTTGCTGCCTTCCAGCTTGAGCCCGCCTGTTCCTGGAGAGCCGAGTCGCGATCAGTCCCGGGACGGTCTTTCCACGTGATCGATGACAGGACTTCGACCGGGCCCTCGACCGATTCGAGCCGCAGCTCGAGTTGTTCTTGGATGGCGACGAAGATCGGTGGGGGCTGCCAGGGCCGGTCGCGGGCGGGGGCTTTCGGGATCGCCTGCCCGACGGAACGCGGGAGCCGGCCGTGCCCTTATCGGAAATAAGTCCAGGCGAACGTCGCACGTTCCGGCCGGTCCTGTCAAGGAACTGTTCTCTTTCGAAGTCGGATCGGAGAGGTTTTCCAGAGCGATCAGTCGCACCCCCAAGCATAGAGTCACTTTGCTGCTGAGCAGTGCCCGCCATCAGAATCGGTAATTCACTTCCACAAAGCTGAGCGTTGCGTTGCTGTCTCCGGGGAAGATATGCTCCACTACCGCGCCGCCGCGCGCGTAGCCGAAGTACAGCCCGAGCGAGAGCGCGCGCATGCATTGGTAATCCGCGCTGATGTCGTAAAGCGTAGCCAGACCCGTGAAGCCGTTTGACGGGCGGCCGTTGAAGCCGAAGGTCCACGGCTGAAAAGCGCCGCCGCCGGAATACCAGAGATCATGGCTGTTGGCCAGCCACAACCCATGCACGTCGGAACGGAAGGTGAGTGCTTTGACAGGGCGCAACATCAGTTCGCCAAACAAATCGCGGTTGTTCATCTCGTTGAAGAACGGAAAGCGGGCGTACACGCGCGGCGTGGGCAGGATGGCGAAGAAGGTGCCGTGAATGTTGTCGTTAGGATTGTTGTCGCCGCTCGAATAGAAGTAGCCGCAGCGCAGCCAGGGCCGCACGGCTTTGACAATCGCAGGCTGGAAGCCACCCTCCACGGCGCCCGCTCCCGACCGTTGCGTGAGCAAACCCCAACGCCCGGTCTGCAAGGCACCCCAGCCCAGCAGGTCGAATGTCCCGGCGACGGTGGAAATCGCCTGGATATAGTGGCCGCCAAAGGTGCCAATATCGATCCCTCCCCGGTCGTTGGCGCGGACGGCCGCGGAACGGTTGTCCGTTTTGATCACGCCGCGGTCGTCGTTGTAATAGATGCCGAAGACGCGCCACTCGGCGTTACTGGGGCCGAAACTGGCTTGCTTGGTAAGTGCCGCGTAGGTCACCGGGGTCTTGACCCATCCCCAGCCATCTACCTGGAAGACGCCCCGGTCGGGCACGGCGCTGAAGGCTGTCAAGTTCCAGGAGCCGTTGGTGTAGTTATACTGAGCGCCATCGAAGCTGCGCTGCACGTCGGAGAACCCGAAAGTACCAATCAGCCGCTGGGAGATGCCATCCCGTTTGACGATAGCGAGTGTTTCGTCCGTGGGCGTGACTTCACCGCCGTCGGTGAATTCAAAGCGGCCGAACCGGACGTTCGAATGCACACCTTTCAGGTGTAGAAAGGCCTGCTTCATGAAAACACTGGCGGCGTTTTGATCATTGTGATTCGCCGCGTAATAGCTTGCGCCCAAGCCGAGCTGACCCAGCGGCGCGGGTTGGACCGCCTGATTCGGTATCCCCAGCAAGATCGGTGCGGCCAGTTCAAAGCCCCAGTCATAGCTCTGTTCGTTCTGGCTCAGCATCAGACGCAAGAGCGAGCCGGAGTATCCATACGAGTTTTCGCCTTTCGCCTGGAAGAAATCCCAATTTTCGTAGCGCTCGCGAATTGATCCCGAGACAGTGACTGAGCCAATGTGCAGCGCATCGGCGCCATCGGACTGCGCCGGCAAATTGACACAGACGGAAAGAAGCCCTGTTAGGCAGGTAAAGGTACGCATCATTAGCTGACTCACCTGCTCTCCCTCCAAGTGCAAATAATAAGCTAGTGTACTGGTGCTGCCTCAGGGCGTCAATAATAGAGTTCCATTAGACACACCGGTGCACATACGGCCACGCCCTCACCACCGGGACCCGCGACGCGGTACAGTATTTGACTGAAATCATCGAACACAGGAGGTTGACGATGAGAGGTCGCAGACTGCTGCGTGGGGCCGCGTTGGCGGTCCTTCTGCTAGTTCCGGCGTTGGCCGACGTTACAGGCAAATGGACCGCTGCGATTGATACGCAGATCGGCATCCAGAACTACACGTACGACTTCAAGGTGGACGGCGACAAGCTGACCGGCCGGGCGAAGTCGCAATTCGGCGATACCGCGATCACCGAAGGGACGGTGAAGGGCGACGAAATCTCCTTCGTGGAGAATCTGGACTTCCAGGGCCAGCCGCTGCGCATCACATACAAGGGCAAGGTCTCTGGCGAGGAGATCAAGTTCACGCGCCAAGTGGGCGACGTGGCGACCGAAGAGTTCGTGGCGACGCGGGCGAAGTAAAGAACTGTGAGGCCAGTCGTCTGACCTGTATCCCACCGTGGCTTCGGTGTGGGCATTGTTTAGAGTCGTCAGAAGCATACTCCTATGACGCTGCCTTCCCTCGCTTCGCTCCAGGCCGCGGCGGAACTTGTCCATCGCGTCATGCCACCGACCCCACAGATCCGGTGGCCATTGCTCTGCGCCCGCGTCGGAGCGGAAACCTGGGTGAAGCACGAGAACCACTCTCCCGTGGGAGCGTTCAAGGTGCGCGGCGGTCTGGTCTACATGGACTCGCTCCGCCGGCGCGAACCCAACGTGACCGGGGTGATCGCGGCGACTCGTGGAAACCACGGCCAGAGTGTGGCGTTCGCGGCGAGCCGCATGGGATTGCGCTCGGTCATCGTGGTTCCGTGCGGCAACAGTCGCGAAAAAAACGCCGCGATGCGTGCGCTGGGCGCGGAACTGATCGAATACGGCGAAGACTTTCAGGAAGCCTACGAGCATTCGGCCAAACTGGCGGAGGCTGAGAAACTGCACCTGGTCCGCTCCTTTGACAGCATGCTGATTGCCGGCGTGGCGAGCTATGCTCTCGAATTGTTCGACGCCGTTGCGGACCTGGATGATGTTTACGTCCCGATTGGCATGGGTTCCGGGATTAGCGGTGTCGTAGCCGCGCGCAATGCGCTGGGGTTGCGAACCGAAGTCGTCGGCGTGGTGGCCGCTCGGGCCAGTGCTTATGCCCAGTCATTCGCCGCCGGCCGCCCGATCACTGCCGATGTCGGGCAGACTATTGCCGA
Source organism: Bryobacteraceae bacterium (assembly GCA_049511495.1). GTDB lineage: Bacteria > Acidobacteriota > Terriglobia > Bryobacterales > Bryobacteraceae > Bog-375. The sequence goes on from JBEKXZ010000024.1 coordinate 73,066, forward strand.
CGGCATGGCTTGCCGTGTGCCGGACCCGGCGGCAATCGAAATCATTCTCGGCGGTGTCAGTCGCATCGTCACAGTGAAGGAAGACGAGATCCGGAGTTCCATGCGGCACCTGTTCTCCGATACCCACAACGTCGCCGAAGGTGCCGGCGCGGCGGCGCTTGCGGCGCTGCTCCAGGAACGGGAGCGAATGCAGGGCCGGCGAGCGGCGGTAATCCTATCCGGCGGAAATGTGGACACCGACGTATTCGCGCAGACGCTCGCGAGCAACTAGCCACGGGACCTTCCGTGCACAGGAAGTCGCGGGCGACGTCGGTTCCACGCGAGCGTGATGTGGTGTTAGCGGCAGCTGTCCTTTCGAGACCAGGTCGGAGGCTCCGACTGCTTGGGCGATTTGCGGATGCGGAGACGCAGTCCGGGATCTCCTCACGCCTCCCTATAGAAATACGCGCCCGCCGTTGTCGCTATCAGCACTTCCACCAGGCCGACAGCAGTGCCAATCAACAGCAGGCCGAGCGGAAATACGTGCAGGAAGGCCATCATCGCGTCTGACATGGCGTAGGCCAACAGCCACAGGGCCGCGCCCGCCGTCATCGCCGTCCTGGGACCGGCTCCGAATCGCGGGCGCATCGCAGCATACAGCCAAACCGCGAGAATCCCGGCGGCGAATCCCCATATGTTGAACGCCACGATCTGCTTTATCGACATTGCGGCGGGCCGCCCAATCGCCTTGGCCGCTTCACTCCACTGCGATTGGAGAATCACGCCGTTCAAAACACCATCGACCACGTTGATGATCACCCCCGCGACGAGTCCGCCAAGAATCACCCGGCCCAGGTTGATTTTTCCCATCTCGCTCCTTCCCGTTTCGCGGGCCTGCATGACACTGCCTGCGTCTCTGGTGATTCTACGCCGGCTCGCCTCACAGCGCAAGGCCTGATTGGCGGTGTGTCGCTAGCATGTGAATTGTCCGGTCCAATTAGCACGTGAGTTGTCCGGTTCGTGGCAGCGGGGGGATCGTGGA
>JBEKXZ010000025.1:0-73570 GCA_049511495.1 Bryobacteraceae bacterium
GGGATCAAGCGCAGCATCACGCGCCATTCCTGCAAGCCGGAGCCGAAGCCGGCGCGCGCCGCGGCAATCAGCACGATCGCGAAAGCAAAATCGAAGGTGGCGTAGGGCGCCAGCCAGATCGTCCCGCCGTGGGCCAGCAGCTCGAAGCCGCATATCGTGGCAACCCCGCGCAGCCCCCAGGCCGCCGCCCACAGCCCGAAGTAAATGGCGCGCGACTGGCGCCACAAGAACAGGAAGACGATGCCGAACAGCAGCGCGCCGATCACCTGGATGAAAAACGCGGTGAGATCCGCTACGGGGCTGGAGGGATCCATTCGCTCAATCTCCGCCGATGGCGTGGCGCCGCGCGCCGCGCGCTCTGCCGCTGGCCTCGTCCACGTCCACGATGACAGCGTGCAACTCCACGCCATGGCGCGCCGCTTCCAGGCGCACAGGGTGCGCGGTCAGGAAACGCTGGATGACGAGCCCCGTCTCCACCCCAATCACCGACCCATACGGCCCCGTCATGCCGCAATCGGTCTGGTAAGCCGTGCCGCCCGGCAGAATGCGCGTATCGGCAGTGGGGATGTGGGTGTGGCTGCCGATCACCGCCGAAACCTTGCCGTCCAGATACCAGCCCATGGCCATCTTCTCGCTGGTCACTTCCGCATGGAAATCCAGGAAGCGCACACGAATCGCCGGATCCAGATCCGTCAGCATCTGGCTCGCCTTGCGAAATGGGCAATCCGTGGCCGGCATGTGCGTGCGCCCTTGCAGATTTAATACGGCGCACTCAACGCCATTGCGCGCCCGTAGTGTTACCATACCGCAACCCGGCCCTTCTGGGTAGTTGCCGGGGCGTAACAGACGCGGCTGGCGCGGCAGATAGTCGAAAATCTCGCGCTTATCCCAAATGTGGTTGCCGCTGGTGAGCACGTCCAGCCCCATGCCGAGAAGTTCCTCCGCGATGGCCGGCGTGATACCGAATCCTCCTGCCGCGTTTTCCGCGTTGGCGATGGCCAGATCGATCGAGTTGGTCTGGATGATGTCGTCGAGATGATCCGCCACGATCCGCCTCCCCGGAGAGGCAAAAACATCCCCGATGAAAAGGATATTCATTCCCTGAGTTCTCACCTTAGCACGTGGCCACGGTGGGGGCCGCGGGGCCGGCCCATCAGCCGCTATTGCAGCCGGGGCCGGTCCTGCTCGTTCAGCACGAGACCGTCGAAGATGGCCAGAACCTGCTTGCGGTAGCCGTAGACGCGGCGCAGGCTCTCCCGAAACGGGATCTCGAAGTCTTTGGCCTGCATCCACTTTTCGATCGTCGAGCGGGGCACGTCGATATCCTGGCGCAGCGTTTCCACGTCGTGCCCGCGCAGGAATAGGCCGTAGAAAAAAGCAGCCTCGCGCTGCGGGGCTAATGGATCGAACTCGTCTCTCGCCGTCATGCGCCACTCAGCGAAAATGTAAGTATACCGGGCATCCGCCTCGCACGGCAAGTGCCCCTCTGTAAATTCGGGATTAGCGTGGCACGGGAGGCGGCGCAGCCCTAGCGCAATCGTCCAATTTTGTCCGGGGGCCAGTAAATGAACACGGCTTTGCCGTAAATGCTCGTGCGCTGCACGTAGCCCCAGGAGCGGCTGTCGCTCGATTGCGAGCGGTGATCTCCCAAAACGAAATACATGTCCGGCGGCACCACTTCGTCTCTTGCGCCGGCGCCCGGCGGCCACGAAGTCGTGTCGCGATACTGCTGGGGAACGTAGTCCTCTTCGAGCGGGCGGCCGTTGACGAAGACCTTGCCGGCGTCGATGCGCACGCGGTCCCCGGGCAGGCCGATCACTCGCTTGATGTAGGATCTGTTCTCGTCGTAGTGGAAGACCACGGTGTCGCCGCGGCCGATTCCGCTCAGTCCGAAGCGGTAGGTAAACTTGTTCACGAAGATGCGCTCCTGGTCGGTCAGCGCCGGCTCCATGCTGGTTCCTTCCACTTTGACAGGCTGGTAGATGAAAATGATCAACACCACCGCGATGAGAACGGAAAACGCCAGGTCGCGCAACCGGACCAGCGCGCCGCCAATGCCGAAGCGCGCTGGGCGCGCGCTCGATTGGTCGGGAGGAAGCGTCGGGATGGGGTCGGGGCTTTGTCCGGCAGGCATTCCGTATGCATTATAGACGTTCCCGGCCGGGCAGCGGTTGCCTGCACCGGCGGCCTCTCGGGCGACTGGCCGCGCCTGGCGAGGAGGGCGACCGATACCGCAATCGCCGATAAGCCCTGTCCCGTTATCTTGAACAGCGGCATCAACCGCCCTTCTCATGGTGCAGAACTGCAATCCGTTTACCAACGTCCAACCCCATCTATCGGCGGGAACTCGCGGGAACACCAGTGTGCGCGGTCCGGCACAGCGGGGCGCCGCGGCCACTTAGCGTGAGCCCGCTCACTGTGATGGCGCACCGGTTTTAGCCCATAATGAAGGGCATGACTCCTGAAACGGTTGCTGCCGCGGCGGCGCCCGCTTTGCCGCTGACGCTCGAAGGGGCGAGCGTGCTCCACCAGATGATGCGCTTCCGGCGCGCGGCGTGGCGCGCCCTGTCCGCGCAAGCCCGCACGGAGATTCTCTCCGAAGCCGCCGCCGTGTTGAGCCGCATGGAAATCCACGCCGATGGGCGCCAAAGCGCGTTTTATTCGCTCCTCGGGCACAAAGGCGATCTGCTGGTGCTGCACTTTCGCCGCAGCTTCGAGGAGCTCAACCACGTGGAGATCGAGCTGGCCCGCCTGCGGTTGGGCGACTACCTGGAGCCGGCCACTTCCTATCTGTCCGTGGTCGAGCTCGGCCTCTACGAATCCTCCGCGAAAGTGTACGCCGGCCTGGCGGCGGCGGGGCTGGAGCCGAATTCGGAAGGATGGAAAGCGGGTATCGAGGAAGTGCTGGCGCGGCAGCGGGCCGCCATGGCGCCACGGCTGTGGCCGCGGATTCCCGAATCCAAATACCTGTGCTTCTACCCCATGGACCGCCGGCGCGGCGAATCCGTCAACTGGTATCGCGAGTCCATGGCGGACCGCCAGCGCATGATGGCCGAGCACGGCCTGGCCGGCCGGCGCTACGCGGGTGAAGTGCGGCAGATCATCAGCGGCTCCATCGGGTTCGACGACTGGGAATGGGGCGTCGACCTGTTCGCTGAAGATCCACTGGTATTCAAGCGGCTGATTTACGAGATGCGCTTCGACCAGGTGAGCGCGCTGTACGCGCTGTTCGGCTCCTTTTACGTCGGGCTGCGCGTGCCGGCGGTCGAATTGGGCGGGCTTTTGAGTTTCTGACGCCGGGCGCACCGGTAGGACAGGCCATCGGTTTTGGTGGCCTGTCGCGCCGTGCAATCGCACAACCCCTTGACAGACGACCAAAGCCGATCGTCTGTCCTACCGCGCTCTGGCGCCGCTCAGATGGCGGTAGAATCCAAGATCCGCTCCGGTCAGCATTTTAGTAGCAAACAGAATCTGCCCCGCGTGCATCGAGAAGTGATCCACCACGTGGTAGACGGCCTCCAGCCCCGATACCCGGTAGCCCTGAATCACCAACTGCGCGGCCAGCCGCTCGGGCGCGAGCGCGGCGATCACGGCGGTTGCCTCCTCCACGGTTTCGCGCAGGCGGGCGCTGAGTTCGGGCATGGAGATGCCGCCTCGCGCCGCGAATTCCGCATCGCGGTCGCGCGTGTCCGTTCGCCCGCCGACGCCGGCAACGATCCACTGACGCATGTTGCCGCACAGGTGCAGCACCAGGTTGCCGATGGCATTTTCGTTCTCCCCGCCGCGCGCCCACACCTGCTCCGGCGTGAGCTTGCCCAGGCACGTCTCTATGCCAGGGGCCAGCTCCCTGAGTCTGCGGATCGAGCATTCCAGGAACAAGCGATCAGTCTCGGACATGATTCTTTGAGTGTAGCCTTCCGGCGCCTGGGCGGTTCATCCCCCTCGGGACGCGCTGGTCTTGAGCCGCTATCTATTTCTCCTGAAATGACTTATGAAAACCTGTGCCGATTGGGTGAACCAGCACTGGAATCGGAGGCCGATAGTGGTATAATCGCACCTTATGTCAGTCCCTTAACACCATGCCTTGGGGGACAGCAACTCTCGTCCCCATCCCGAACCCCACGCCGGACATACCCTCGTACCAATTACGAGCTGCCGGCATAAGTCGTTTCAGCATAAGGAGTTCCAAGATGTTTAGGCTGTTATCCAGTGGTCTGGTAGTGTTTGCGGGCGTGGCGTGCGCGCCGGCAACCGTTTCGCCCTTGCAGTTCAGCCAAGGTTCCGCAGTCCACCAGGACGCGCGCCTGGATGCCGTCCGCGGGTTTTTCGAAAAAACCGGTTGCCCGGCCCGCGAGTATGCGCAAGTGTTCTTGGACGCCGCGGACGATTACCGTTTGGATTGGCGTTTGCTGCCGAGCATTTCTTTCGTCGAATCGACCGGCGGCAAGGCTGCGCCGCGCAACAACATATTTGGCTGGGACAATGGACGCAGCCGATTCTCCAGCGCAACCGCCGCGATCTGGGGTGTGGCTTATCAGCTCGGGTACTCGAAGTTGTACCGGGACAAAAGCCTCAACCAGTTGCTCGCGATTTACAATCCCAATCCCGGCTACGCCGCCAAAGTGAAAAGCGTCATGCTCCGGATTGCGGCTTTGCAGTAAGCAAAGGTGGGGCGGACGGGGTCCCCTCTGGGCCCGTCCGCGCGCGACCCCTGGTCGCGCTGGTGGATGACTCAAGCCACGATCTGAGTTTCCCCGCCGAACAACCCCCATATGCCATTTTCTCCTTGACAAGGACTAGTTTATAATACAAACTAGTCTTAATGAAGGACAATTCCACAACGCCGATGGCTTCCCCGGGGCAGCGGGCTGCCTCGTATTGGTTTGTCGATGGCCTCCCAGAGATCCTGGTGGGGATGACGCTGCTCATTTTCGGGGCGATGGGGCTTTGGCTGCGCGCTCATGTCCCCACGTCTTCGACTCGGTTCGAATTGTTTATCTTGGCGGCCGGCTTTCTCCTCTTCCTATGGAAAAGCCGCGCGATCCTCGATTTCTTGAAGTCGCGCGTGACCTATCCGCGCACTGGCTATGTGCGACCGCCGGAGGAATCCGCCAGACCCGACGTCTTGATCACCTTGTCCTTGAAGCCCTCACCTCCGCCGGATGAAAACGTGACCCGTTTCCAATTGCGGACGGTCACGGTGATTCTCTGCTGGTGGTTCTTTCTTGACGGCATGAACCCTTGGAAGCGATGGTGCGTGCCATTGGCGATGCCCGCGCTTGCGGTTACGCTGTATGCGTTGAACCGGAACTCGGAGCGTCCCTTCCGATGGTGGTCCGCATTGATTCTGGCGCTCACCGGACCGGCGTTGCTGTGGCTGGACGTCCCAACGCTCCTGCAGCCGCCGCTCCCAGTCTTGCTGGCCGGCGGGTGGCTGGTGACGAATGGCGCATGCACGCTGGTCCACTACCTGCGCGCGAACCCGCATCCGCGGGCTCCGGAAGGTGTGCGGGCATGACCCCGCGAATTCAGGAAATCTCGCAACTGGATCGCGTGATCCACGAACCGGCCCGCCTGGCGATCATGCTGATCCTCGGCGGCGTGGGCGAAGCCGACTTTCTCTACTTGCAGCGGGAGGGCGGCTTCACGCAAGGGAACTTATCGGGGCACCTGGCGAAATTGGAGGAGGCCGGGTATGTCGCGATCGAGAAGAAGTTCAAGGGTAAGGTGCCGCTGACGGTGTGCAGTCTCACGGGCAAGGGCACGGCGGCTTTCGCCGAATATTCAAATCGCATGCTGGGACTCCTGCAACCCAACGGCTCGTCCGGCTCCCCCCCGCCATAGACCTAGTCCCGCCCACATTGACAACCCCATCTTAACCGGCGTATATTTGCTAACATACTGATCTTTCAACGGTTGCGGTAGCTGGCCCATGGTCTCGGTCGATCGTGCTTCGGGGGAAAGCGTAGCGCAGTCGCTGCCGCGTGCTTTGAGCTCGGCGCAGCAGCGTCATCCCCGCCAACTACCAGCGAATCAGACACGGGCGGAGTACTAATGGCTGACGAGCAGAATGACGCGCAACCGGACCAGGCAATGCCGGACAGCTACGAAGAATTGCTGGGCGACTACAGCCATTTCGCGCCACCCGGGGCCGACGAAGTATTGCAGGGAACCGTTCTCAGCCTGACCGCCAAAGACGTCATCGTCGATTTCGGTTACAAATCCGAAGGCATTGTTCCGATCGAGCAATTTCAGGGTCCCGGCGGCGAAATCACCGTGCGGCCCGGCGACCAAGTGGACGTGATGATCGACCATGGCGAGCAGATTGAGGGATACGTCCTGCTCTCCCATTCGCGCGCCGCGCGGCTGCGCGTTTGGGACAACTTGGAAAAGGCCTACCGGGAGCAACTCGTCATCTCCGGCCGCGTGCTGGGCCGGGTCAAAGGCGGCCTGGCGGTCGACGTGGGCGTCAAGGCCTTCATGCCGGGATCGCAGGCCGATCCGCGTCCGGTGCGCAACCTGGACGCTTTGGCCGGCCAGGATGTGCCGGTCAAAATCGTCAAGCTGAATCGGCGCCGTGGCAATGTAGTAGTCTCGCGCAAGCTCGCCGTGGAAGAAGAAATCCACGAGCGGAAGAGCGCCACTCTTGACCATATCCAAGAAGGATCGGTGGTCACCGGCGTGGTCAAGAATCTGGCCGAATACGGCGCCTTCGTCGACCTGGGCGGCATTGACGGCCTGCTCCACGTGACCGATATTTCCTGGGGGCGCATCGCTCACCCTTCGGAAGTGCTGCATGTCGGCGACGAGATCGCGGTCAAGGTGCTCAAGTTCGATCGCGCTAAGGAGCGGGTATCCCTGGGCATGAAGCAATTGGAGCCCGACCCTTGGGAGTCCGTGGCCGAGCGCTATCCGGTTAACGGCCGCGTGCTGGGCCGCGTCGTCAACGTCACCGACTACGGCGCGTTTGTCGAGCTCGAACCCGGCATCGAGGGCCTGATCCACATCAGCGAGATGACCTGGTCGCGGCGCATGAAACATCCGTCGAAGGTGGTCAAGCCCAGCGACCAGGTGGAAGCCGTGGTGCTCGAAGTGCATCCCAAGGAGAGGCGCATTTCGCTCGGTCTCAAGCAGCTCGAGCCCAACCCGTGGACCACCATCGACACCCGCTACAGCGTAGGCTCCGTGGTGGAGGGACGCGTGCGCAACATGACCGATTTCGGCGCTTTCATCGAAATCGAGGAGGGCATCGACGGCCTGGTTCACGTCTCCGATCTCTCCTGGACCAAGCGCGTCAAGCATCCTTCCGAGGTGTTGAAGAAGGGGCAAACCGTGCAGGCTGTCATCCTGGCCATCGATTCCGGGGCGCACCGCCTCTCCCTCGGCGTCAAGCAACTGCAGCCGGATGCCTGGGACAGCTTCTTCCAGACCCACCAGGTGGGCGATACGGTCCACGGAAAGGTGTGCCGCTTGGCCAGCTTCGGCGCTTTCATCGAACTGGCTGAAGGAGTGGAAGGATTGTGCCACTTTTCCGAGGTGCCGGGTTACGCTGGCAAGCGTGCCGCCGAGCCGCCGCTGGCGGTGGGCCAGAAGTCCGATTTCAAGATCGTCAAGATGAGCGAGGCGGAAAAGAAGATTGGTCTCAGCTTGCGGGCTGCGGCGGTCGACGAAGAGAAAACCCGGTTGGTGGACTACCAGCGGCACGCCGCGGCTGCCACCACCACCATCGAGGAGGCGATGAGTCTCAAGGAACCTGAACCGAAATAAACAGAACCTAAGTAGACTTGCAAATTGACTGGAATCACGCGATACTGCGGTTTCGTAAGCGATTGAGACTCTGGAGAATGGGATGACGAAAGCGGATCTGATTGAAGAGGTCTCCCGCGTGGTGGAAATGACGCGCAAGGAGTCCGAGGTCATCGTGGAGGCCATTTTCGACAGCATTGTGCGCTCCTTGCGCACCGGCGACAAGATTGAGATTCGCGGCTTCGGCAGCTTTCGCACTCGCCAGCGGCAGCCCCGCATCGGCCGCAATCCGAAGACTGGCGCGCGCGTCGAAGTGCCGGCCAAGAAAATCCCCTATTTCAAGCCCAGCAAGGAGTTGAAGGATGTGGTCAACCTCTCCGCAACTCCGGTCGCGCCCGTCGAAGGCGCGGGGCCCGCGCCGCAACAGGTGCAGAACCCGTAGGCCGGCGCGGCGCGCACCCCATGGACTATCTGTGGACTCCCTGGCGCTACCACTACATCACGCAGGCGCCGGCGGAGCCAGGCGTGTGCGTCCTCTGCCGGGCCGCCGCCGCGGCTGACCGCGAGGCGCTGGTGGTCCACCGCGCCGCCCACAATTTCGTCATCCTCAACCGTTTCCCTTACACCAGCGGCCATGTCATGGTGGTGCCGTTCGCGCACATTGCCAGCATCGAAGGTCTGCCTGAGCCGGCATTGTTCGAGATGATGGCGCTGGCGCGCGACGCGGTGAAGCACCTGCGCGCCGTCTATCGGCCCGATGGATGGAACCTCGGCATGAACCTGGGCCAGAGCGCCGGCGCCGGCATTGCCGCGCACGCGCACATGCACGTGCTGCCCCGCTGGACCGGCGACACCAGCTTCATTACCACCGCCGCCGAGACCCGCGTGGTTCCCGAGGCTCTCGAAACCACCTGGGAAAAGCTGACCGCGGCGTTCAAGGCGGGTTAGGCGGCCGTGGCACCCAAGTACACCCGCCCGTAAATGCGGTGACGTATTTCCGGCGGCCGGCTGGGTGCTTTGCGGCGGGCCGGGCACGCCCGGCCCCTACGGCCGGGGGTTGGGCGCTGTAGGGGCGAGGCATGCTTCGCCCGCGAGTCGCGACGATAATGCGTTATCGCAGTTGCGAAACAGGACACTGGGGAATTTCGGGGAACTTCTGGGTTTCGTAGTGAAACCCCGAAATTGCTATTTCGGAATTTCGTAGCCTGTCCCCGAAACTTTCGTCCCCGAAACTTTCTGTCCCCGAAACTTTCCCCGAAACTTTCCCGAAACTTTCCCGAAACTTTCGAAACTTGTCCCCGAAACTCCCCAAACGCTATTCCGGGATCTCGCGATGGCACGCGCCGATGGTAGCCTGCGCACAATGTTGGCCCGACTCAGCCGCATCGATGTCCTTGTGATCGACGACTGGGCGATGGCCCCCCTATCGGAACCAGAACGGCGCGACTTTTGGGAGATCTGCGGGGACCGTTACCAGGTGCGCTCCACGATCCTGACTTCACAACTGCCGGTCTCGCGCTGGCACGAGCAGGTCGGCGACCCTACGCTGGCCGACGGCATTTTGGACCGGCCTGTGCACAACGCCCACCGCATCGAGATGCGCGGAGACTCGATGCGCAAGAATCGCGGAAAGCAGAACACATAAACACAGCGCGATTGTGGGAACAACGGTAGGCAAGCTGCTTCAACGGTGCGGCTCGTTGGGCATTGGGTTTCCGTAAACCCAGACAGAATAGATCTTGGTCTCGGCGGGGATCTTTGACAGATAATCCGTTCCTCGGTCCTGACGGTTCCTGTCGAAGAGACTACTTTCTGTCGCGCTATCTACCGCCAGGTTGAAAGTCATGCCGAGATCTCGCGCCACTGCGCCAATAACCCCCTCGCCACTTACGAATGAGAGCTGCTTTTCCGTCTTCCGCAGTTGGCCCAACGACGAACCCACCCCTATACCCTTCGCCGTCTTGAACCTAGAATCCATAACCTCGATGCCGTAGACTCCAGGCACCGGGCCGTCAAGACGGATGACCAGCGAAGGACGTTGTCGGTCCTTCGTGAGGAATACCCGCACGGCGGGTGTGGGATTACCCTCCAGCTGAAGATCAACGTTCTTGGTAATTTGGCGTGGATAAACCATGTAGATTGCACTTTCTGGCATCCCGATGATCACGTTGCCAACCCGATTCCTTGCCAGGACAAAATCGTCAGCTGCGGGAGCTAGGCCCGCGCCGAAAGCGATGAATAGGGAAACACGGAGGAAGGTCCGGCGGCGAAGCATAAAACACAGGCTACCAGCTGCAACGCCTAATCCAAAGTCAATTACGGCAAAGGGCTCGTTTCGGAGCGCTTTGCGCTCCGGGTATCGGCGATGACCTCCGTATTGCAACAATTCGGTTGCGCCCGAACTCTACTGATACTTGCTCGTGACCGAGATGCTGTTGCCTGCCTGAAAATAGGGTTCGTCGACGCCGGTCACCATGAAGGGCACGTTGCCTGTAAAATTCTCCACATCCACGTTTCCTGAGCCCGCGGGCAAAGCGCTCAACACATACGGTGGAACCGTGAAGGTCCCCGCGCTCTGCGGAACGAAACATTGGAACTGAGCGGATATTATTGGCGGCCCAGTCACCACTGACTGTCCGATGATCTGGATGTAGGATGAGGGCTGGCCCCCGCTCCAATTGATCTGCAACCCTTGCGCGCGACTCACCGTTTTCGCATCGCTCGAATTAGTCCACGTCATCAGAGGGGACATATTTATGGTCACGGTGAACGGGCCCACTTGAGCGCTGCCGGTAGCCGTGAAGACGAAGGTCCCTCCGCTCGCAGGGATTGCCCCTGTGGGCAGAACGGCGCTGTCCGGGGTGGTGCCGGTCGTGCTGGTCAAAGCGTAAGTACCCCCTGGCCCTTGTAGACTGACGGTCCCCGCACTTAGATAAGTGAGGGTGCCGCCGTACTGCGTTGGCCCGGAACCCTGCATTACCGTGCATCCTTCCAGGGAAAGGGGGCCGAGCGCGGTGTACGCATTGCCGTCGACGTCGCTGACAAACGTTACCCCCGCCAAGGGCGAGTTGAGCAATTGCTGGATCTGCGCGATACCGCTAGTTACCGTCGAAGTCAATGACGCGGTGAGCTGGTTCCCGTCGTAGCCGTAGATGGGATCACTGCACACCCCGCCGCCAGGGTTTATCGGCATCAGCGCGAAGTTCGAATCCACGCCCGCCACCACGGCAACAATGGAAACCCTACATCCCACGGGGACATTAGCCGGTATCGTCACGTCAATCTGATTCAAACCTGGATATCCTGACGACCCCGCGTAAAGCACGGTGGCTGCCACGCCGCCAATGTAAACTTCCGTCGAGCTCTGATTCACTGGGTGGGGCGAAGACGTAAAGACCGTGTCGCTATCGGCTGTATCGGCCCCCAGACCCGACCCCCACAACACGATCGTCTCCAAGGGAGCGGCCGAATTGGTGAAGGTGATCAGCGCTCCGGTTACGTTATCGGTCGCCGTCACCATGCCGCCGCTGGTTCCGTAGTAGGTATCCAGTCCCGGGGCGGTTGGCACCACCTGAAACTGAAACGCAGGGCTGGGAGCGCCTCCGTTCACGCTGACGCTCACACTCGCGGAACCGGTCGGCGTGCTCGCCGGAAGCACGGCGGCAAGCGCAGTCGGCAGCGCGTAGTACAGGCCGGGCGTAACCGTGACGGCTCCTACAGACACCTGTACCGCAGCGCCGTTCAGTGTCGTTGGCAATCCAGGCGAGGCGCTCGACTGCAGCGTCACCGGGCCCGCCGTGGGGTTCGCGAGACCCGTGCCCGTAATAATGATCAGGGTGCTGGGCGAGACGCCCGAGTTCGGAAAACCCGGCTGAGTGTAGCTATAGTTGTTCACGACTCCAGTGATGGCCGGCGCGGCGTTGGCGCCGGGCAACAGGAAAGCCGAGAGAAGAAGAGTGGAGAGGAGACTTGTTTTAGCACGGATTCCCATTTCAGCCCTCTGTTGCTGGGATTATATACCCAACCGCCTCTGCTTGCGTCTGCTTCGTGAATTTTTTACATCTCGAGCGAATCCGCTGGCCCCTGGTGCCGGTGGAAGGGAGGTTACGCCGCCGAGCCACGTCTCCGAAACTACTTCCGATTAGGCAGATCGATCCTCCCTGGTCGCCCAGCGTTTAGCGGTGCTTCGGACGTATCACGCGCCACTCGGAGGTAGCTCCTGGGATAATGGCGCCTGCGCGCCGACGGAATCGGGAACACTGACGCCGATGGTAGCGTGGCTGGCTGCGTTGGGTTTCCGCTCGCGCCGGCGCCCAGCCACCGGCCTACTGCAGCCACACCGTAATCGGAGGCGAAACCGCCACTCCCACCGCCAACTGCACGGGCACCGGCCCGGAAGGGACGAAGCCGCCGGGGATGACGGCGTCGACTTGCAGCAAGCCGGCGAAATTCGGCGCCTCGCCCGCGTAGAGAAGCTGCGCGGCGATTCCGGCCACGGTCAGCGTCACCGGGAGAGTGGGAATCGGATACGGCGCCGCGGCCGCCTGGCCGGCGATGTTGGCGCCGTTGGTAAGACCTTCTCCGGTGCCGAAGAAAGTCACCACCGTGCCGCGGGCGGCGGGCGCGGAGGATGAGTTGAGGCTGCCATCCTGATTGAGAGCCCCTGCAAACAGCGCCGGCGCCGCGGCCACCACCGGCAGACTCAGCGTGCCCACCGGCGCGCCCTGATAAGAGACCACCACCTGGGTGGCGCTCTCGGCGGCGATGGTGTAGGGCACCTGCGCGTTGATCTGCGAGGCTTGGGCGTAGAACAGCGGCGCCGGCACACCGTCAAAGCTCACCTCCGCGCCCGCCAGCAGGTTACCGAGCAGGCCGGAAGCATCGAACGATCCGGTGACGGCTGATGCGGGGCCTATGCCAGCGCCGTAGATAGTGACGATCTCACCGGGCGCCACCGCTCCCTGGCTTTGGCTGGCGGCGTTGACCAGCGCCAATGGCACGCTCGCCGGAGCCGGTCCCGACATGACGACGGCGGTCGCCGGCGTCAGGCGCCGCACGCGGTTGTTGCCGGTGTCGGCAAAGTACAGGTCGCCCGCGCCATCGAGCAGCATGCCCGAAGGCGAATTGAGGAAAGCGGCGAGACCTTCGCCGCCGTCCCCCGAGAAACCGGCCGCGCCTTGTCCGGCGATCGTGTGGATGAGTCCATCCGTCGTCACCAGCCGGATCGCGTGATTTCCGGTATCGGCGATGAAGATGTTTCCGTTGCCGTCCACCGCCACGCCGGCGGGCGCGTAGAGCGTGGCGGCGGTGGCTTCGCCGCCATCGCCTGAATAGCCCGCCGCGCCGGTGCCTGCCACGGTCTCTATCACGCCGGCTGCCGTCACCTCGCGGATGCGATGGTTGGCGGTGTCGGCGATGAACATATCGCCTGCGCCGTCCAGCGCGCAGGCGCTGGGCAGGTTGAGCTGACCGAAGCGCGCGAGTTCGCCATCGCCCGCGTAGCCCTGGCTGCCGTTGCCGGCGTAGGTCGCCGCCACGCCTTTCGGCGGCACCACCAGCACGCGGTTATTGTCCGTATCGACGATGTAGACCGAGCCGTCCTTCCCGGTGCAGACGCCGTGCGGGGCGCTCAGGAACGTTTTGACCGGCGCCGGGTTCTGTTGGGCCGGCGCCGAGCTCTCTTGTGGATCGTCCGGGCACGGATCGCTTGTTCCCGCGAACGTGGAGATCACGCCGGCCGAAATCTCGCGCACCAGCGAACAATAGGTATCGGCCACGAACAGGTTGCCCGACGGATCGATGGCCAAGCCCGTCGGTTCCCAGAGTTCCGCCGCGGTGGCCGCCATACCGTCGCCGTTATAGCCCGCCGTTCCGTCCCCGGCCAGGGTCTGGATAATGCCGGTTGCGAGCACGATCCGCACCCGCTCGGTCCCTGTGTCGGCGATGAAGAGATTGCCCGACGTATCGAACTCGACGGCCGATGGCTGGTGAAGAATCGCGCTGGTGGCGGGGGTGCCGTCGCCCACGGCATGCAGGTAGCCGTCGCCGGCGACGGTTGCGATATCGCCGGTTGCGGCGGATACTTCGCGCACACGCATGCCGTCGGCGATGAAGACGTCTCCCGTCAGGTCGGCGGCCACGTCGTGCGACGCCTCCATAAGCTCGGCCGAGGCCGCCGGGCCGCCATCGCCCGCGTATCCAAACGCGCCCGTGCCGGCGAATGGCGCCCAAACTCCGGCGGCGGTGTAGGAGTAAACACGCCCGCTCGCATCGGATACGTAAAGGGTAAGCGATTGGTCCACTGCAACGCCGGTCGGCGTAGACAGCTCGATCGGGTTCGCAACCGGCATCGCGGTAGGGGTGCTGACCAGATACGTGCAAATGACGCCGCCCGGCAGGATCTTGCGCACGCGGCTGTTGCCGGAGTCGGCGATATACAGGGCGCCGGTGCGGTCTACCGCCAGCCCGGCCGGAAAGTTGAGCTGGGCAAGAATGGCGGGGCCGGTATCGCCGCTATAGCCGGCTATACCCGTTCCCGCCACGGTCGAGATCACGCCGGCGGGTGTCACCTTGCGCACGCGGTGGCCTTCGAACTCGGAAATATAGAGATTGTTGGCTGCATCGAGGGCCACGTTGCGCGGCGCGTAGAGCTGGGCCCCAATGGCCTGAACGTTGTCGCCCGAGTAGCCCTCCACTCCCGTGCCGGCGATGGTGACAATGACGCCATCGGGGCCGACCCTGCGCACGCGGTTGTTGCCCAGGTCGGCGATATACAGGTCTCCGGCGGCATCCAGCGCCAGGCCGTAAGGAAGGTTGAGCTGCGCCCCGCTGGCCGGGCCGCCATCGCCGCTGAAGCCGGCCGTGCCGTTGCCGGCAATGGTGGTGATGATCCCGGCCGTGTCCACTTTGCGGACGCGGCTGTTGTCGGTATCGGACAGGTACAGATTGCCCTTGCCATCCACGGCCACGCCCTGAATGGAGCCGATCTGCGCCGCCGTGGCCGGGCCGCCATCGCCCATGTACGAGCTCCCGGCCACGGTTTGGATGGTGTAGGCCGGAACATCGGCCGCTGGCAGGGCCTCTGCCCACGCCAACACGAACCAGGCACACCAATTGTGTTTCATGCCGAGCAAAGATTAGTGGCCCGCGGTCCGGCGAATTCTCAGTCGAGTGGGGAATGCCCGCCCTTCAAGCTTGTTAGCTTAGGAGGTGAGGCTTCAAAGAGAATGTCTCTCGCAGGACTTGTTTGCAAAACCGGCATCGCCGGCCTCGCAGGCGAAGCATGTCGCAGGGTTCTCGAGCCGAACCGCGAGCGACATCGTAATTCGGGAATCGGCAATATCGCAGTAACGCGCAGAGACCTGTTCACGCTGGCTCTGGGCTGCCTGCCCCTCCAGGCGCAGAATGCGGAACGGCCGGTGTATTTGTCGCTGGCCGAGGCGCGTCCGATCATCGAAGACTTCGTTGGCGAGCTTCCGACCGGATTGGACGCACCGCCCGGCTCTGCGTCGTGGTTGCAGTGGGAGACGGCTCGCGACCAGCAGATTCGTTCCCGGCTCAAGCGCGGCGATGCCGATTCCATCGTGAACCTCGTCCTGTTTGGGACTTCCTTCACCGCGCGGCCGCGGCTGACTGCCAAGCAGACGGAAACTGCCGCAGTCGACTCTGCAGCCGACGCCCGGCTCATCCTGGCGCGTGTCCAGGACTTCGCCCGGGCGGTCGTGCGTCCCGGCCGCAACGAGCGCCTGCAGTTTGTCGCCGCGTGGTTAAAAGAAAGCGGCGCCGATCCCTCGGGTCCGGCGGCGGACAAGCGGATCGCGGCCGTTCTGCTGGAGAACATTCTGCGGGTGCGGCGGGAGCAGCGCGAGTACAACCGCGCCATCGAGGCCGCCAAACAGGAAGGCGGCGGTGCCAGTTTTTTCGTGGCCATGTCGAGCCTCTATCGCAACCGGGGCTTGTCTCTCGATACCTCGTTCCGGCCGAACTACGCGATTGAGCGGAGCCTGGCCGAGATCAAATCGGCGGGCCTGCTGGGGCAGGTGCGGCGCGCGGCCGTGATCGGACCGGGCCTGGACTTCACGGATAAGCACAGCGGCTACGACTTCTATCCGGTCCAGACTCTGCAACCGTTCGCGCTGGTCGATTCCTTGCGCAGGCTGCGCGTGGCGGAAACGCCGGGGCCGGCGGTTGAGATCGTCGACCTCAGTGCGCGCGTGCTCAATCACGTGCGGCTGGCGGTGGCGCAAGCTCGCAAGGGATCGGCGTACACCGTGCAGGTTCCCCTGGATCGAGACACGCGCTGGCTGCCGGATACCACGGACTATTGGCGGAGGTTCGGCTCCGAGATTGGAACGAGTGCGCAGGCCCTCAGCCTTCCGCAGGGCGTCGAGGCGCGCACGCGTGCGGTGCGCATCCGTCCAGATGTTGTCAGGCTTCTGGGGTCGGCGGACCTGGATGTCGTGGTGCAACATCTGCCGCTTCCCGACGATCGCAAGCTCGACCTCGTGATCGCTACGAATGTGCTGGTGTATTACGAGCCGTTCGAACAAGCTTTAGCGCTGCAGAATATCGCCGGGATGCTGCGCAAGGGCGGGCTGTTGCTGAGCAACAACGCACTTCCGGAAGTGGAGGGCGTGCCTCTCAGGCCCGTGGGGGGAACCAGCCTGGCTTACTCGGAAGATCCCAATGACGGGGACCGCGTGCTTTGGTACCAACGTGCGTAGCGAAGGCGCACCCGGCGCACAAAAAAGGGGAGCCCGAAGGCTCCCCTGCAATACGAGACTAAATGCTGGCCGGCTAGAAAATGATCTTGGCAGCGAGTTGCACGTTGCGGTTGGCGTTGGTTGTCGGGCTGCCGTTCTGATACCCGTAACTGCCGGTGATCAATCCGCCGCCATCGATGATGTACGTCGATCCGGTGTTGATGTAAAAGTTGGCGTGATTGACCGAGTTGTACGCTTCCAGGCGGAGCTGCAAAGTGGCCTTCTCGGTGAGCCTGGTGTTCTTGTACATGCCCAGATCCAGATTCCATGCGCCGGGAGCATGGAAATAGTTGCGGCCGGTGAAATCGGACGGCCAGGGACCGAAGTCCGCGTCGCCGGTGATGGGGTTGAGATAGGTCTCGTCGACCATGTTCGGGGTGAAGTTGAAGATGCCGTACGAGTTGGTCCCCTCCGATGGGCGAGCGGGAAGGTTGCCGTTGACAGGAAGCACTTCGGCGCCAGCTACGCGCGTGGCAACGTAATTGTCGTTGGTGAAGTCGAAGATGCTGTACGGAGCGCCGGTGCGGGCGGTGAAGACTGGCGCCAGCTCCCAGCCGTCCAGAACGCGCTTGACGGGCCCATGCAAGCTGCGCGCGAAGGGAACGTCCCAAATGGCGCTGATGGCGATGCGGTGCCGGTTGTCGAAGTAGGAGTTGCCGTAATCGATACTGGGGTTCCAGGGATCCGTGTATCCGAGGTCGAACTGGTTGTAGGAAGCGCTGAACGTGTCGCTGAGATCGTCGAGCGAATGGCTCCAGGTGTAATTCACGCGCAGCGTCAGGCCGCTGTGCGCGATATTCTGAATGTCGTAGCGGATATTCATCGCGTTATAGCTCGAAGAACCGCCCGAGCCGCGGCGGTTGATGCCGGCATACTGCGTATTCAACACCGCATCGCAGGGGTTCGGCCCACCGGTTAGAGTATCGCCGGCAGTGCAAGGGATGCCCAGGTAGTAGTTGCCCGTGCCGGGGAAGTTCATGGCGCCGATATCATATTGGTGCACGCCGATGGAGCCGGAGTAATCGATTTCGATGTGCTGGCTTTGGCCGACCTGGTGCTCGATGGAAGCGCTCATCAGATGGGCGTAAGCCTGCGCGATATTGCCCTGGATATAGCGTATCTCCGCGGCCGGAAGCGCGACGCTGCCGCCGCTGCCGCTCATCGGCCCGAGGTTTTGGGTTGAGATCGGAATGTTCGGCACATTGCTCCCCGAGATGAGGTCGATGACCTCCATATTCGGCGGGTTGAACGCAACGTTATAAGTCACATTGCCGAAATTGCGTTCATAGCCGATCGCATATCCGCCGCGCAGAGCGGTCTTGCCGTCGCCAAAAACATCCCAGGCGAAGCCGAGACGGGGAGCGAAGTTCTTCTTGCTGGGCGCCCATATCCCTCCGATCGGGCTCTGGTCGGCAATCTGAACGGTGCCCTGCGCGATCGCCTCTTGCGGGCTCGAAGCGTTGTTGGGGATATAAAAGTTGGAGTCGAGATTGGGGTTCGAGTCGTGCTGGACTCCGTAATACTCCCAGCGCAACCCGAGGTTGAGAGTGAGGCGCGGCAGAACCCTCCAGGAGTCCTGCGCGTAGAGTGCGCCCTCATGGAAAAGGTCGTTGCGCGAAAAATTGGGCGGGCCGAGGGGCAGGTTCACCGTGCAGGAAGGGGTCTGAACGCCGTTGACGCAAGGGTATTTTCCCTGTGGGTAGGCGGAAGCCTGAAACTCATATTCCTGGCCCGCCAGCAGGTTGTCCATGGCCACTCCGACGTTGTTACCCAGGATCTGCTCGCCCTCTTCGTAAGCGGCGAAAGTTTCGTTATCGCGGTAATAGGTGAACGATCCGCCGAAACGGAACTGGTGTTTACCCTTGGTGTAGCTGAAATCCTGGTAAACCTCGCCGTAATTCTCCGGGCCGCCGCCGGGAATTCCGTTGGCGGGTGAGTAGGGCAGGTTGCCCGGCAGGGCCACATCGTAAGGCCCGATGGTGGAAGCAACCTCGGCGCTCGACATGTAGTAGATGGGAGAGACGCCGGTCGGCCCCAGCGGTTGAAAGGTGTTGAGGCGGTTGAAATCGATTTTCGATTGGGAAACGAAGAGCGGTGAAAAAATGTGGGTGCCGGACACCATGACGCTGTTATCGGTAGTCGTCTGGCCGGTGTCATAACCGGCATACGGGCTGTTGGAGACGACTCCGGCGGCGTCCACTTCTCTGTAGAGGGCGTAGCGGCCGTAAATGGTGGTCTTGTCGCTCAAGTTATAGTCCACGCGGCCGACCAGGTTGTAAGTGTTCTGGTCCGAACCGGCCGGGCCGGTGGGGCCACTCGGAACGCTGTAATTCACCAGGTCCCACATCGGGGCGGTGGAACTGTACGACTCGCATGGGCCGCCCGGGGACGCGCCGCCGCACGGGTCCGTGCCGAGGCTGGTAAGATCGTTGCGATTATACTGGGCCAGGACTTGCGTGCCGGAAGCCAGCTTGCCGTAGGTGGAAAAGGCCGCCTGGGTGGCGGGGGCGGCGGCTGCGAGCAGAGCCGGATCGGGCACCAGGACCTGCATATTGGTAAAGCTGCGCACGCGTGTCCACTCGGTGTTCTCGAAGAAGAACAGCTTGTTTTTCTTGACCGGCCCGCCGACCGAGTAGCCGAACTGGTTGCGCGTGAAGGCCGATTTCGGCAGGTCATAAGCATTGTTGTTAAAACTGTTCGCAGCCAGCGCGTCGACGCGGTTAAACTCGTAGACGCTGCCATGGAACGAATTGGTGCCGGACTTGGTGGTCACGTTGATAATGCCGGCGTCGGCGCGGCCGTACTCGGCGGTGAAATTATTGGTAATGATGCCGAGCTCCTGCACGGAATCGAGCGGCACCGTCTGGCCGACCGAAGCGATGAATTCGTCGTTGTTGGCGACGCCGTCGAGCAGCACGTTGGTGCCGGCGGAGCGCTGGCCGTTGATGGCCACGCCCACGCCGCGGCCGGAAGGATCGTCCTCGCTGACCGTGCCGGAGGTCACAACCAAGTCATACGGGTTGCGCGTAATGGTGGGAAGCTCCGACAGGCTCGTGGTATTGAGCACCTGGCTGAGGGTCTGGGTTTCGGTATTGACCGCAACGGCTTCGCCGGCTCCGGCGACCTCCACGGTGGTGGCGATGCCACTGATTTCGAGATTAATATCCAAACCGACCTTGGCGCCCACGGTCACCTCGGCGCGCTCGGTGAACGTCACGAAGCCCTTGGCCTCGATGGTCACCGCGTAGACCTGGGGGAGCAGGCTGGCAAAGGTGAAGCTGCCGTTCACGTCCGTGTTTTCCGAGCGCTGCGTGCCGGTGGTGACGCTCCTCACGGTAACCTTGGCTCCCGGAACCGTTGCGCCGGAAGCGTCGCGCACGGTACCGACAATCTGGCCCGTCTCCGCCTGGCCCCAAAGCATCAGGGCGGCAAGCATCAGGCCGAAAATGATCGCTAATGGTCGTCGAAGTCTTTTGAGATTGCTCATATCGTCTCCCAATTTAGATAGTTGAGAAGGCCAAAGGCGTGTCCTTCCCCGGTCGGTCGAGAAACACACCTCACTCTTGTCCTACGCTCCACCACTACGTGGTGAGGCATTTCTCCGCACGCGTATAACCAAATATGTACTAGGTGTAATAATTGGCGTAAATGTCCTGGAAACCCCAATCCCCGCCCGTCTTCGAATTGGTTCGAGCCGCCACGAAAATTCCCGAGATCGGGTAGCGGCTGGTTCCGTTAAAGCTATGTCAAGCCGATAGAGTACTTTAGCGGCCTATGGGAATGTGGACTCGGAATACGCTTCTTTGGATTAATTAGGACAAAGCGACCCGAGACCTCGCAATCAGGAGTGCGGCTTGCCCCTAAACCATCAGTTGGGCTGGGTGATTTGACGCAAGTTTGGAGCTTGCAACGGGCCCGGCGCCTACCGCTCTCCCACAGCGCAGGCATTGTGGCCGCGGCGCGCGGCGAATTCGGCGCCGGCCAGTACGACCAGGGATGCGACGAAGCTGCCCAGCACGATGGTCACGGAATATTGAAACATGTGATATTCGCGGTACAGTTTCTCCATCAGCGCGGGGCGGATGAGGATGTTCAGGTACTTGAGCAACTCCAGAGCCAGGCCCACCCAAATGGCGACCGGCGCCACCTGCGCGGGATCGACCTTGCGATTGGGCAGGAGCCAATAAATCAGAAAGAGCATGAGGATGGAAACCGGCACCGCGGCGACCTTGAATAGCAGCAAAGTCAGCCAGGTGGTCAACTCGCCCTTGCCGGTCCAGGCCGCGACCCACGCGCGGTTGTAGGCGGTGAAGACGAGCGACAGCAGCACGAGCGCGCCGCAAACGAAAACCATGCCGAGACTGACGAGCTGGTTTTTCCAGTAACTGCGGTTCCTGGCAACACCCCAGGCGCGGTTCAGCGCCACTTCAAGCGGCTCAAAAATGCCGTTCGAGGTGATCAGCAGAAGAAAGAGGGAAGTGACCGGAAGGCGCGGCACCATCCAGGATTGCAGGTTCTGCACCACCACGTCGCCCGACTTGCCCGGGAAGCCGTCGCGAATAGCGAGGTAGATCGCGTCGATGGCGGCCGGCCAATGCAGAACGTCGCGGAACAGAGAAAGCATGACGATCAGAAACGGGAAAAACGCCAGCAGGACGCTGGCCGAAATCGCCAGCGCGTAGACGTGTGCCTCCGTCTGCATCAAATAGTGAATGGTGGGGCGCCAGCGGAACCACCACGGGTCCAGCGCCGTGGAGCCGGCGGTGAACAGAGGGCGGTCAGGGATCATATTCCAGGGTAGTACAGTGGGCGCAATAAAACCGGGATTTGCGCGCCGACGCCGCTTTCGGAGGCGCAGCACTCCCACGAGATCACTGTCCGCCGGGCATTGGGGGCTCGCGGAGGGTCGGCCCACCACACCGCCCCGGCCGAAGAAAGCGTCCCGCCTTGCCGCTGAGGGACTTGCTACTGTTTCAGAGTACGCACGTAAGCGATC
Organism: Bryobacteraceae bacterium; assembly: GCA_049511495.1. Classification (GTDB taxonomy): domain Bacteria; phylum Acidobacteriota; class Terriglobia; order Bryobacterales; family Bryobacteraceae; genus Bog-375. The sequence continues at coordinate 21,505 of JBEKXZ010000025.1, forward strand.
ACGGCATCCACGGATTGGGCCGGCAGACGATGCCGAAACCCGGATTCATCGACCTCGACAGGAGCCATCGCGCGGCTGCCCTGCGTGATGATCTGTCTCAACTCCGCGTCCGACTTGCTCTGCACGGACGTTGAGTTGAGCCGTGGAATTTTGGTGTTGAAGAACTTGTCCGCTTGCTCTTCGCCCTTGCCGTCCGGGCCATGACATTTGCGGCACGTCCGATCGAAAGCCACGCTTCCCGAGACATTGGCGCTTTGGTTCGTGCCGGGGAACATCAAGAGATCGTGATGGTGGTCTTTCGGCGTGTTGTGCACGAGTATGCCATCGGTTCCGGGTATCCACACTTCGGCGAGGATGCGGTGGCCACCCGCTTCGTCGAATACGAGCGAGCCGTCCCGAAGGAATTCGGCCGGCCCACCGAGCCGAGTGAGGATGGGCGCGTGAAACGCCTCGCCGGCGGCCGATCGCACTTCGAGCCCGAAGCCGGTCACCGAGAACGTGTACGCCCCCGCCGGCAGCACCTTTGAACCGAGGGCAAACTCGTACGGAATCTGGGTCCGCACGCTCTGCCCGAAAACCGGACCAATCGCGAAGAATGTGAGGAGATTGAAAGCCATCAGCCTCCTTCGCGCCATCCTACCCTGAGTTTTCGTTTGCTGCATCCTTAGCTACCCTCCGTTATGTTCGCTGTCGCCGTGGATCACCAGCCGGCAGAGCGTTATCAACTTGGATCTTGAGCCAGGTCCCCATTTTGCCCCCTGGGTTCACTGGAGTATACATCAAGCTACCCGCTAAAGTATATATCATAACAGTAACTCCAGCCTTCCATTAACGTTTATTAATTCTGATGAGCCCACCGTTGGCGCGAAACGGCTTGATCGTTGCTGCGCCTGTTGGCGTTGTTGCAGAACCGCGACACGGCACGCACTTATGCGTCTACTCGTGCGCCGCAGGAATGCGGGCGCCACGGCATTATCCCATCACTTCGCGGACCTTTGCCGCCAGTTCGGAGGGGGTGAACGGCTTTTCCAGGTAGTTGACGGCGCCGTTCATCACCCCGTGCCGGAGAATCACCTCGTTGGGATAGCCGGACATGTATAGCACCTTGATCTCGGGCCAGCTCGCGCGCAACTCCTCAGCCAAGGCCTTGCCGGACATGCCCGGCATGACCACGTCGGTCACCACCAACTGGCAACCGCCCTCGACCGCTTCGGCGAGACGCAGCGCCTCAAAACCGCTGGCGGCTTCCAGGACGTGGTACCCGCAGGCACGGAGAGCGTGGGAGGCGAGGCGGCGCACGGCATCCTGGTCTTCCACCACGAGTACGGTGAGGTCCCTGTGTGATTGGGGTAACTCGACGGCCGACGGGGAAACCGGCTCCGCAGGCCCCTCGGCACACGGCAGATGAATTTCGAAGCGGCATCCCTTACCCGGCTTGCTGTGCACGCGAATGGAGCCGCCGCTTTGTTTGACGATACCGTAAACCGAAGCGAGTCCGAGCCCGGTTCCGTGGCCGCTGGGCTTGGTGGTGAAGAACGGCTCGAAGAGATGCCGCATGGTTTCGTCGTCCATGCCGGCGCCCGCATCGGCCACGGTCAACCTCACGTAGGAGCCGGGCTGACAGCCCGGAGGGGCGTTCTCGCGGTCGAAGCGAGCGTTGGCGGTGGCGAGGACGAGCCTGCCGCCGTCCGGCATGGCATCGCGCGCGTTGACCGACAAGTTGAGCAGCACCTGGTTCATCTGGCCGGGATCGGCCATGACCAGATCGAGCGCCGGGTCGAGGTAGGTCTCGAGCAGGATATCCTCGCCGATGAGCCGCTGCAGCATACGCTTCGCGCCGGAGATCAGGGCATTGAGTTCGAGCGGGCGTGGGCGGCCGATCTGGCGCCGGCCGAAGGTGAGCAACTGCTTGGTGAGTGCGGCCGCGCGCTCGCCCGCCCCGCGGATTTCCTCAATAACCTGCCGCTGCGGATTGTCTTCCGGAAGGTCCTTGATGAGCACGTCGCTGTAGCCGTTGATGACGGTCAACAAGTTGTTGAAGTCGTGGGCGACGCCGCCGGCCAGGCGGCCGAGGGATTCCAGTTTCTGCGATTGTTCCAACTGCTGGCGGAGTTCTTCGCGCTCGGCCTGGTCACGCTTTTGCGCGGTGATGTCAATCAGCATCCCGAACGCGCCCTTGAACCGTCCCGCTTCATCGAGGATGGGGGTACTCGAGATCAGCGCCAGCACCGCGGTCCCCCCGCGGTGGCGAAAGCGTTTTTCGGTGATGGCGCCCTCGCCGCGCCGCAACGCAGCCAAGCGCTGTTCGAAGATCGGGATATCTTCCGGAAACACAAATGAGAGCAGGCTCCGGCCGATCATTTCCTCCGGCGCGTAGCCGAGCATCTCGGCCATCCGCCGGTTGACGAAGTTGGTGACCGCCTGTTCGTCTATCGACCAGATGCCTTCGTTGGTGGTGTCCACAATGCGCCGGTAGCGGGCCTCGCTTTCCCGCAACGCCGCTTCGGCCTGCACGCGCTGGGTGATGTAATTGACCGTGGCCAGCACGTACCGCTGCCCGCGCATCTCGATCGCCCTGGCCGAAATCAGGACGTGAGCCAGGCTGCCGTCGCTCGTCCGAAATGTGGCCTCGTGCTGCTGGATGGACCCGCCGCCTTGCCGGATCGCCTGGCGAAGTATGTCGTGCTGTTGCTGGTCCACTTGGCCGAGTTGGATGGCGGTCTTGCCGATGACTTCGGAGCGGGGAAGCCCGGCATGTGTGCAGAAGCTCTCATTAACGTCGATGTATTTGCCGTCCTCGTCAGTCAGAGCGACGGAGAACGGGCTCTGCTCGAAGAGCGTGCGGTAGGCGGTTTCCCGTTCGGTCAGTGCGTCTTCAGCTTCCCGGCGCCGGGCCAGTTCCCGGCGCGCATCGTCGAGCGCACCGCCGAGGTGGGCCAGAAAATAGTCGAGCGGCGCCGCGGCGGAAACACAAGCTCCGAAAACAATGCACCACGCCACTGCCGGCGGTATGGGAAAAACGGTGGGCGGGCGGTGGCCTGAAGCCGCGGCCACCAAATAAGCCAAGTCCAGAGCCAGACTGGGAAGCGAGGACGCCAGTGCGCCGCGGCGCCCGAGCAGCAACGTCGCCTCCTGAATCAACACGATTTGAAAGAGGAAACCCGGTCTGCGAATGCCTCCGGAGAGGAAAACATAGACGGCTGCCAGCAGGGTTCCGGCCAGCACCAGGGCCCACGCCGCGGCCCGCACCCGGCCTTTCCGGCGCAGCCACTCCGGAATCAACAGGAGCAGGATTACAGCGGCTATGCCCAGGACCAACGAACCCCGTTTGTTGGCGAACAGGAACAGCTCGCCAACCGCGAAATACAAGAAACCGGTCACCGCCACGGTTTGCAGGAGCCGGCGTAAGAGAGAGGCAGTCAGCGCCAGTCGAGGGTCATCAGACCCGGTTTGGGCCGCGTCGGGGTTCGGCAACCCTGACCCATGAGGTTCGGGCATGTGTAAACCAAGCGCTCAGCGGAGCCACAGCAATGGCCCCTCTGAACTAATCAAGGTATATACCGGATTGGAGCTGGTAACAAGTGTTATTATCCGCCCAACCTTCCGCACAGGCCGCGCCAAGCGCAGGCTGGGGCCAGCGTCACAAGGCAATATGTTTCATGATTAAGTTATGGACATCAACCGCTTTACCGAAAAGCTGCAAGAGGCCATCCGGGCGGCGGAGAGCATGGCCGGGCGATACGGCCACCAGCAGATCGACGTGGAGCACCTGCTGGCGGCGCTGCTGGAGCAGCCGGGCGGCCTGGCGGCGTCGATTCTGCAAAAGGCCGACGTGAACCCAGAAACGCTCGGGCAACGGCTGGAAGCGGAGCTTGACCGGCTGCCCAAGGTGTCCGGGGCGGCGGGCGCTCCCGGCCACGTCTACGTCACGCCGCGCCTCAACAAACTGCTCGCGCGCGCCGAAGAGGAAGCCCGGCAGTTGAAGGACGAATATATTTCGGTGGAGCACGTGGTGCTGGCGGCGCTCGACGACCGTGGCGCCGCCGGCCGCCTGTTGAAGGAGCTCGGCCTCACGCGCGAGCGGGTGATGCAGGCGCTGCGCGAAGTGCGTGGCAGCCAGCGGGTGACTTCGCCGAATCCGGAGGCTACTTACGAAGCGCTGGAACGTTACGGCCGCGATCTGACCCGCCTGGCCTCGCAGGGGAAGCTGGATCCGGTGATCGGCCGCGACGAAGAAATCCGGCGCGTGATCCAGGTGCTATCGCGGCGCACCAAGAACAACCCGGTGCTGATCGGCGAGCCGGGGGTGGGCAAGACCGCCATCGTGGAAGGGCTGGCGCTGCGCATCGTCCGCGGTGACGTGCCGGAGGGACTGAAGGGCAAGCGCATCGTGGCGCTCGACATGGGCGCGCTGATCGCCGGCGCCAAGTATCGCGGTGAATTCGAGGAGCGGCTGAAGGCGGTGCTGAAGGAAGTGCTGGATGCGGCCGGCGAGGTGGTGCTGTTCATCGACGAACTGCACACGGTGGTCGGGGCGGGTAAGACGGAAGGCTCGATGGACGCCGGCAACCTGCTCAAGCCGATGCTGGCGCGCGGCGAGCTGCACTGCATCGGCGCCACCACGCTCGACGAATATCGCAAGAATATCGAAAAAGACGCCGCGCTGGAACGCCGCTTCCAGCCGGTAATGGTGGACCAGCCAACGGTGGAGGACACTATCTCCATCCTGCGCGGCCTCAAGGAGCGCTACGAGGTGCACCACGGCGTGCGCATCAAGGACGCCGCGCTGGTGGCCGCCGCCGTGCTTTCCAACCGTTACATCACCGGCCGCTTTCTGCCGGACAAGGCGATCGACCTGGTGGATGAGGCCGCCGCGCGCCTGCGCACCGAGATCGATTCCATGCCGGCCGAGCTCGACGAAACGCGGCGCCGCATTATGCAGCTCGAAATCGAGCGCGAAGCGCTGCGCAAGGAAACCGACAAGGCGTCTCGCGAGCGGCTGGGGCGGCTGGAAAAAGAGCTGGCCGACCTGAAAGCCGAATCCGATGCCCTGGCTGCGCGCTGGCAGAGAGAGAAGGGCGCAGTCGAGCGCTTGCGCCAGCTGCGCGGGCGGGTGGAGCAAACCAAGCTCGAAATCGAACAGGCGGAGCGGCAATACGATCTCAACCGGGCGGCCGAATTGAAATACGGCACGCTGGCCGGCCTCGAGCGGCAGTTGAACGAAGAGTCCGGCAAATTCGCCGAGCCGCAGGCGCAGTCCCGGCTGATTAAAGAAGAGGTGGATGAGGAAGACATCGCGGAAGTGGTGAGCCGCTGGACCGGAGTGCCGGTGACCAGGCTGCTGGCCGGCGAAATGGAAAAGCTGCTGCATCTCGAAGATGAACTGCACCGGCGGGTGATCGGCCAGGATGAAGCCGTCACCGCGGTGGCGGAGGCGGTGATCCGCGCGCGCTCCGGCCTGAAGGACCCGGCGCGCCCGATCGGCAGCTTCATTTTTCTGGGACCCACCGGCGTCGGCAAAACCGAGTTGGCCCGCGCTCTGGCCGAATACCTTTTCGACGATGAGCGCGCCATGATCCGTATCGACATGTCGGAGTACCAGGAAAAGCACACCGTGGCGCGGCTGGTGGGCGCGCCGCCCGGATACGTCGGCTACGAAGAGGGCGGGCAGTTGACTGAAGCGGTGCGCCGGCGGCCCTTCGCGGTGGTGCTGTTCGACGAAATCGAAAAGGCGCACCACGACGTGTTCAACCTGATGCTGCAAATCCTGGACGACGGGCGCCTGACGGACGGCCAGGGCCGGACCGTCGATTTCAAGAACACCATCGTCATCATGACCTCGAACGTCGGCAGCCAGCGCATTCTCGACTATCGCGGCGGTTTTTCGGGCGCCGGCTACGAGCGTATGAAGGAAGCCGTGCTGGAGGAAATGCGCGCCCACTTCCGCCCCGAGTTCCTGAACCGCGTGGACGAGACCATCGTGTTTCACTCGCTGGCCGAAGAGCATCTGAAGCAGATCGTCGATATCCAACTGGGCCGCGTGCGCGCCCGGCTGGCGGACCGGCAGATCAAGCTCGAGCTGACCGATCGGGCGCGCTCGAACCTGGTGCGGACGGGCTACGATCCGGCCTATGGAGCGCGTCCCCTGAAGCGGGCCATTCAGAAGAAAATCGAAACCCCGCTGGGCCGCCTGCTGGTGGGAGGCAAGGTCCTGGACGGCCAGTCGATCCTGGTGGATGCCGCCAGCGAAACCGGCGAATTGAGCTTCCAGCCGGCGGCGGCGGCGCACGGGTCCTCGTAGCCACGGGCACTGGAGGGCGGGCGGACTTCCGCCGATGTATTCTACAGGACGAAAACAGCGGCTCGGATGTGTACTATGGAACACATTGAAGTGGTTTCCCCTCCGAAAATCCGGTTTTTGGGCCGTTGACGCGAAAAATCGCGTTTCGCTCGACAAAAATTGAGACGATTCGGTGTGAAACCCTTGACGGAGGGGGGCCTTACATGGTTAAATCAGGCGAAACTTGTACGAAACGCAATCGAATCGCGCGAGCGGCCCGTTTGGTGTTGAAGGGAAAGAATTTCTCTTGACACTGGCCAGGCAATCAGTTACTAATAAGATTTACCGCGTCCGGTGTTCGTGTGCAATTTTTCGTTCGTGCCCGGTGAGTACATAATTCGTCGAAAACAAAAGACGTACCACTTGGCAAGGGTTCAACAAAGGCCCGGCGGTCAGCTTGGTGGCCTCCGGAAACAAGAATCTCCGCCCGACACGGAGAAGTTCCCAGGTTGCGTGAACGGTTTGGAAGCTGGAGTCAAGAGGCTCAGGTTGGAAGAGCACTTCGACCGATTCAACATTTTGTAAATTTACAAGGAGAAGGAAATGGCAGATTTTCGCAAATGGATTCTTGCGCTGTCCGTGCTAGCCCTGGTGTTCACATTCACAGGGGTAGCCAGCGCGCAGGGCGGCGTCACCGGCCTAGGCACGGCCCTTACATGCCAAGCCGGCACTGCCGTACCCCCACAAATACGAACTGAAGGTTACACGGAGCTGGTTGGCGACATCACGTTGACCTGCACCGGAGGCACCGCTCCGGCCGCTGGGCAGCCGGTTCCGTTAGCCAACGTCGTGGTTAACCTGCAGGGAACCATCACCAGCCGGCTGATCGGCAACGGTTCAGAAGCTTTGTTGCTGATCGACGAACCGGGCGCTGCCGGCAGCGGCCTGACGGGCGTTGGCCCGAATGAGAATCAAAACCTTTGCCCCACCCCGCTGACTGGGTGTCAGGCATGGGTTGGAACCGTCACCATCGGCACCAATACCGGCGTGGATATCGTGAACGGGCCAACCTCGACCACCCCCGCTCCGAACGTGTATCAGGGTGTTACGAGTGGCAGCCAAGTGACGTTCTTTGGTGTGCCGATCCTGGCGCCCGTGACCACCGGCATTGACCGCATCCTTCGCATCACGAACCTGCGCGTTAATGCCAACGGCATCACCGGCGGCGGATCCGGCTTCCAGAGTGTGCTGGCCCAGATCTCCGTCAACAACGTCCAGGTCTCGGTCACCAATCCGACCGTGACGGTGGGCTACATCCAGCAGAGCTTCGCTGGTTCGTTCCGCAACGGCGCGAACACCGCCGCCGTCTCGACCGTCAATGAGTTCCAGTGCGAACCACAAACCAACATACAGGTCGCGACTCTGCGGTTTAGCGAGCTGTTCGGTACTGCATTCAAGACGCGCGTCAACGGTGGCGGAGCCGGCTATCCGGCAACGACCAGCGCGGCGGCGATCCAGAACATACCGGGCGCGATCTACAACTCGGAGTCCGGCTTCATCAGCGACTTCAGTGGCAGCGCGACTCCCGGCCCGCTGGAAGATACTGTCGGCGGCAACACCTTCATCGCTGGCTTGGCGGACTATGGCACGCGCCTCAAGGCGGTCTTCAGCAATATCCCGACCGGCGTGAGTGTCTACGTGTCGACAGTCAACCTGATCGGAACTGACGGCACCGCTGGTGCTCCTTCGTCAACTGGCGACAACTTCGCTACTACCGGCTCACCCGAGTACGCCTACCTGGTCAACACGGAGACAGGGATTGATCCGCAAACGATCGTGACCGCCACTCTCGGTTCCGAGTGGCTGCTGCCGGTCTCTTCTACCGGAGGCTCGCAGGCGGTATGGGAAGTGGTTCAGGCGCTTCCGAACGCGATCGAAAACTACGACTTCGGCGTGTACATCACGTTCCCGAATAACATCCCGCAAACATCGGGGATCAGCGCGACTCTGAGCTATTCTCCGACGCCGACTGCGCCGTTCTCGGCCACCGCCGCCGGGCTAGCTTCGAACAGCCTGACGATCCCGCGGTTCGCGATTTCTGCCACGTCCTCGCCGAGCAACTTCCTGAACATCAACCTTTGCAACACGGCGTTGTTGTTCCCGTACGTGACGACGGTGACCGGATTCGATACGGGTATTTCGATTGCGAATACCACGATGGATCCGTTTAACACAGTCAACCAGGCGGGCACTTGTACGATGTATTGGTACGGAGGCCCTCCCGGAGCCACTGTCGCTGCTACTAACCCCAATCCCACCACTTTGGGTGCGGGCGGAGTCGGCAGCAGTGTACCCATCATTTCGGGCACTACCGCTCTCACGCAGGCGTCGCAGAGCATCACCGGCAGTTGGTCCGGTTACATGATCGCCCTCTGCAACTTCCAGTATGCTCATGGCTACGCTGTCGTCACTGATGTCGGCGTGCGCAACATCATGGCAAGCTATCTGGCCCTGGTGATCAACAGCGGCGGCGGCGCACAGCGTTCCACCACCGGCGCCCTGTTCACTGCACCTGAGGCGCTGAACAACTAGTTCAACCTGTTGTTTTTTTTGAGAGAGGGGAGCTTCGGCTCCCCTCTTTTTTTGTCTTGTTGGCACACCCCACAGCGCCGTTCTGGCGCGAATTCCCGCAGCCGAAACCTCACCTGGTGCGTCTAATCGTACAGGTGGACTATATTGGGTTTGCGGGGGGACGGATTCCATATGAAGATTGAGCGGCGAACACAGCTTGTGCCGGCGGCTTTGCTCCTGGCCTGTTGCCTGGCGGGCGGTCCCTGCGCCCCGCCGATGGCAGCGGCCGCGGCTGAGTTCAGCGGCAGCCAGAGCGTGGGCCGGGTCGCGCGGGTCTACGAGCTGGTGGAAGAGAACTTCGCCACGGTGCCGGATCCGGATCAGGCTATCTACCAGGGCATGATTCCGGGGATGCTGCGCACGCTCGATCCGCATTCCACTTTTTTCGATCCGAAGGATTATGAGGCGCTACGCGAGGAGCAGACGGAGCATTACAGCGGCGTGGGCATGAGCGTCGGGCAGCGCGGCGACCAGACGGCGGTGAGCGCGCCATTTCCCGGCTCGCCTGCTTACCGGGCGGGTATACGGCCCGGCGATGCCATCGTCGCGGTCAACGGCCAGTCCGTCGGAGGCATGAACACCAGCGAAGTGGTGGACCGATTGAAGGGCCCGCGCAACACGCAGGTGACGGTGACGGTCGAGCGCGAGGAAGCCAACGGAATCAACGAGCGCCTCAGCTTCACGCTGACGCGCGAGGACATCACGCGCAAGACCGTGCACGACGCTTTCTGGCTGCGGCCTGGCATCGCCTACATGCATATTCTGAGCTTCGGCGACTACACCGCGCGCGAGGTGGAGCAGAACCTGAAACGTTTGGGCGAGGACCGCATCGAGGGCTTGATTCTGGACTTGCGCGACAATCCCGGCGGTTTGCTGAGCCAGGCGGTGGAAGTGGCCGGCCACTTTCTGGAGAAGGGGCAGAGCGTCGTCTCGCAGCGCGGGCGAGCTTCCCGGGAACGGGTTTATACGGCAGAGCGATCGAGCCAGGGCCGGCGGTATCCGATTGTGGTGCTGGTGAACCACAACTCCGCTTCGGCCGCGGAAATCGTCTCCGGCGCGCTGCAGGACCACGACCGGGCCTGGATTCTAGGCGAGAACACCTTTGGCAAAGGCCTTGTGCAAACCATCTTTCAATTGAGAGACCGCACCGCACTGGCGCTGACCACAGCCCATTTCTACACTCCGAGCGGCCGGCTTATTCAGCGCGATTATTCGCATGAGAGCCTCTACGATTATTACTTCAACGAAGGCCGGGCGACCCCCGACACCAGCGACCGGCGCACCACCGATGGAGGCCGCGCGGTGTACGGCGGCAACGGCATCGCGCCGGACGAAAAGTACGATTCGCCGCGCAGCGACCGGCTGGAGTTTGCGCTCGACCGCACGGGGCTGTTCAGCTTCACGCGCGCGTACTTCGCCGCGCATCCGGCCAAGCTGTCGCAGGGCTGGATGCCGGACAACGACCTGATCGAGCAACTGCACAACTACCTGCTGGACCACGGCTACCAGTTCACCGAGGCCGAGTTTACCCGCGACCACGATTGGATCAAGCGCTACCTGGCGCGAGAGATGTACATCTGGGCGTTTGACGTGGACGAAAGCGACCGTGTCTTTGCCATGACCGATCCGGAAGCGGCGCAAGCCGTGGACGCGCTGGCGCAAGCATCCGCGCTTTTGGAAAAGGGCCGCGTGGTGGTGGAGAGCCGCCGGCCGGCGCCCGCACCGGCCGGGCAGCGATAAACTGTCGCGCAAGGCTTCCGGCCGCTCGCGAGAGCGGAACTGAGCGATTTCGCAGCTCCACTCAGCCTCCCGGCCAGCTTCGCTCTTGCTACTATCGGTACTTGAATCCCAATCCACAAATCATCGTGCTGGACGCCGGCGGGCAATATTGTCACCTGGAGGCTCGCAAAGTGCGCGACCTCGGCGTGTATGCCGAAGTGCGACCCAGCGAGACTCGGGCGGGCGACCTGTTCGGAGCCAAGGGGATCATTATCTCGGGTGGACCGGCCAGCGTATACGATCCGGACAGCCCCACCGTCGATCCGGCGATTTTCTCCGCCGGGCAGGCCGTACTCGGCATCTGTTACGGCCAGCAATTGATGGCGCATCTGCTGGGAGGTACGGTCACCCGCGGCGAAAAGGGCGAGTATGGCCTGGCCACGCTCGAACTCGACGAAGTCGCAGACCCACTCTTCGCCGGACTGGCCGGGCGGCAGCAGATCTGGATGAGTCATCGCGACGTGGTGACGGCCGTGCCGGCCGGGTTTACGGTGACCGGCCGCACCGATACGTGCGCGGTGGCCGCGATCGCCGCTGCGGAGCGCAAGCTCTACGGCCTGCAATTCCATCCCGAAGTGGTGCACACGCTGCGCGGCCGCGAGTATCTCCGCAATTTCGTCTTCGCCGTTTGCGGATGCGTTCCGGATTGGGAGCCGCGCGGGCGCGTGCCCATGCTGGAACAGGAGATTCGCGACACCGTAGGCGGCCGCAGCGTCTTCTTCTTCGTCAGCGGCGGCGTGGATTCGAGCGTGGCGTACACCCTGTGCACGCGCGCGCTTGGGCGCGACCGCGTGCGCGGCGTCTATGTGGATACCGGCCTGATGCGCGAAGGCGAAACCAGTTTCGTCAGCCGCCTGGGCGTCACCGTGGAGCAGGCGGGCGAACAGTTTCTGAGTGCGCTCGCCGGAGTCACCGATCCGGAGCGCAAGCGGCACATTATCGGCGAAGAGTTTGTGCGCGTTCAGGAACGCATTATCGAGGCGCGCCACATCTCCGAGGAGAACTGGATTCTGGGGCAAGGCACCATCTACCCGGACACCATCGAATCCGGCGGCACGGCCAAGGCAGCGGTCATCAAAACCCATCACAACCGCGTGGCCGGCATTCAGAAGCTGATCGAAAGCGGGCGCATCGTGGAGCCGCTCAAATCGTTCTACAAGGACGAGGTGCGGGAGGTGGGCCGTGAGCTGGGCCTGCCCGCCGAGCTGCTCGAACGGCATCCGTTTCCCGGTCCCGGTCTGGCGATTCGCTGCCTGTGCGCCGAATCGGACGCGGCGGTAAGTGCCACCGCGGATGGGTTCGTCATCCCGCTCCATTCCGTCGGTGTGCAAGGCGATTCGCGCAGCTACGCGCCGGTGCTGGCGATTGATGCGATCGCCGCGATTGACGGACACGCCGAGCTCGACCACGAGCGCGCCACCGCGCTGATCAACCGGCTGAGCCAAGTCAATCGCGTCATCGCTGCCGTGGCCACGCGCGTTCCGCTGACGGAAATGCGGGTGCGCGCCAGTTCCCTCACGCCGGAGCGGATCGATCGATTGCGCCGCGCCGACGCCATCGTGCGGCGAATCTCGCACTCGAGCGGCTTTGACGGCACGGTGTGGCAGTTCCCGGTGATCCTGATTCCCCTGGGCACCGGCGAGGCGCTGGACTCGGTGGTGCTGCGACCGGTGGACTCGGTAGACGGCATGACCGCGCGTTCGGTCTCGATGCCGCCCGAGCTGCTCGATCAAATGTGCAAAGAGCTGATGGCGATACCGGAGATCGCGGGCGTATTTTACGACCTGACCCACAAGCCGCCGGCCACCATCGAGTGGGAATGAGATCGGTGGGGCACGCTTCAGCTTGCCCGGATCAATGAAAAAACACCAGCGGCAAAGACCGCCAGCGTTACGACTTGATGATTTCTGGGCAAGCTAAAGGCATGCCCCACCAGGCTTACTTCCCCGGCAACCGCACTTCCGTGCCGGATTCCCGATTGAGGCGCTGCGTCAGGTCGTAGTCTACCAGCGACAGCGAGACCTGGTTGTGTGTGTTGCCGGGCAGGAAGTAATGCAGCGTATCTCCCTCCACCCAGTAAGCCAAGGCCAGGTAGACGTGATGGTCCTTGAGGGCGATGTAGTAGTGCGCAGGCTCAGGCGTCGCGGTCTCGCCGGAATCCTCGAAGTTGAGGATCAGGCTGTGCGGCGGCGGCTCGGCGGTGTTGGCGTACTGCGGGCCGGACGAATCATTGTAGCCGGCCTCGGCAGGCGGCGCTTCGTACGAATCGGTGTACGATTGGTCCGCTGGCGGCGCACTGTAGCCGTAATCGACCGGATAGGCGTAGGGAACCAACACCGTTGCCGCGCTCCGGAAGTGGGAACCGGAATGAATCCCGCTCCACCGCGCGCCACTGGATGCCGCCCCCGTGTGGGCAGGCGATGAACCGCCATGGTGCTGTGCCGCGAGGCCACCGGAAACCAGCGCGGCAATTCCCAACCCGCAGAGTATCCTCATACGCGAGTCTCCCTGCTCCGATTGTACAACCGGGTAGCCGGGGCGGGAATGGCTCTTTAGGGCCGGGTGCGAAAATACTCAAAAACAACGTAGCCGATGAAAGCGGCCATAATGGCAATCGCAAAATTGGCAGGCGTCCAAATGTCTGCGATAGCCCAAGCAACACCCATTTCCCGTCCTCTTCCCGAACGGGCAAACTCGCCCATTAAAAGGTTGGAATAGAACAGGAAGACTATGAAGCCTATCTCGGTTATGGCTCTCCAGGTCGCCTTCTTCATTTATCGTAAGTCTAGCAAATCCGCGAAAATGCCACGGCGCGTGCGGCAGCAGCGCAGATTTCAGACGCAACCCGGCTGGCGGGTTCGCACGCTGTTTGGCACGGCCGCGCCGGGTCTCCTGTCGCTACTCGGCTCGGTCGTACCCTCCCAGCCGGCGGATCCAGATATTGCGGTAGCGCACAGGGTCGTGGTGATCCTGCAGCAGCAGCGGCTCTTCGCTTGCGTGGGGCGTGTAGTGGGCAACTTGCCGGTAGACCATGGGGCCCATGATCTCTTTGTGGTTGTGCACCACGACGCCGTTGTAGAACACCGTCACAAACGCCGGCTTGGTCACCTGGTCGCCGGTGAAGTGCGGCGCTTCGAAGATGATGTCGTAGGTGTTCCACTCACCCGGCTTGCGGGCCGGGTTGACTAGCGGCGGCCACTGGCCGTAAATCGCGGCCGTCTGCCCATCCGCGTAGGTCGGGTTCTCCCACGCGTCCAATACCTGAATCTCATAGCGGCTCATCAATATCACGCCGCTGTTGCCACGGCCCTGGCTGTTGCCGTGCGGCGGCGCGGGCGATGCCCACTCCACGTGCAACTGGCAGTCGCCGAACTTCTCGCGCGTCAGCAGATCGCCCGAGTTGCCCACCACTTCGAAGTAGCCGGCCCCGAGCTTCCACACGGGCTCGACCATCTTCCCGGCGTTGGCGCCCCGGCCCCGCTGCACCCAGTGGGAAAGGTCCGTGCCATCGAACAGCACGATGGCGTCGGAAGGCGGAGCGCCGGGCACGCTCGCGGGAACCACCAGTTTGGGGTGCGGGCGCGCCGGATCGTGCACGTGCCAGGGCATGCCCGGAAGCATGGGTGTATCGGTGAAACCCAGGTCCCGATCGGGATGCTGGTTTTGGGCCGTGGCCGCGGTCGAAAGCGCGGCGGCGGCGGAGAGTTTCAGAAAATCGTTCCGCGTCATGGCGAACATAGGATAATGCGATTGCGGCCCGCAACACAACTGGCTGGCACCCTCTGGCCGCGTCAGAGAGGCGCTAGCCAGCGCCGAAGCTTGTCGAGCATCTCTTTCCCGCCAGTATGACGTAACCTCCGCGTCACACCTGCTCGACGGCGATGCCGGCGCCGGACAGAGCGGATTCGACCTCGGCGGGGCGCAGTCGGCTGGCATCGTATTCCACGGTGAGGCTGTCCATGGCGGGCGACAATTGCACACGTTGAATGCCATAGAGGGTGTGCGCTTTGGCAATGGTCCGGAACAGGTTATCGCTGAGCGGCTGGCGGAGGCGGAAGCGGATCTGCACCTTAGTCATGCTTATTTACAGAATAGCAGCGTGATGATTGATCGGCCCCGCGCCGTGGCCCAATCCGGGATTGGTGCGAATGGCCTCGGTGAGCCATCGCTTGGCGCGCGCGACGGCTTCGGGGAGCGCAACGCCGAGCGCCAGGCAAGCGGTGATGGCGGCGGAATACGCGCAGCCGGTGCCGTGGGTGTGCGGCGTCGCGATGCGTGGCGCGGGGTAGTCGTACCAGGCGGAGCCGTCGAACAGCAGATCGACGGGATCGCCCGGCAAGTGGCCTCCCTTGAGGAGCACGGCGCGCGCGCCCAATTCGTGGAGGCGCAGGACGGCGCAGCGGGCATCTTCTGCGCCGTGGATGGCGATGCCGGTGAGGGCCGTGGCCTCGGGAATATTGGGAATGACGAGAGCCGCCAAAGGGAGCAACTCTTGGGCAAGCCAACGGACTGCTTTCGGCGGGAGCAACGGCGGCCCCTGGGTGCTGAAGATGACCGGATCGACGACGAGCGGGAATTCGAAGTGCCGCGCGGCTTGGGCCAAGGCGCGCACAATCGCGGCTGAGCCGAGCGCGCCGCTCTTGGCGGCGGCGGGCGGGATGTCCTCGAGGACAGCCTCAATCTGCCGGCGCACCAGGCCGGCGGCCAGCACCTCGACGCGCGAGACGCGCACACTGTTCTGTACCGTGATGAGGGTAGCCACGGCTTCGCCATAGACGCCGAACTGGTGAAACGTCTTGAGGTCGGCTTGCAGGCCGGCGCCGCCGGTGGGATCGGAACCGGCGATGGTCAGAGCCACGGGTGTCATGCTGTACCAAGAATAGCTCGCTTGGGTTCCAGGGCAGGATTGCGTCGCAGGGGCTACGCATCATTGCTTGACAGGGTCAAGTAACAGGCGCAGAATGGCTTCGAGGTGTTTCGATGCCATCGGCCGACCCCGCGCAGATCGCCGCGGTGCGCCGCTTCAACCGGTTTTACACGCGGCAAATCGGTCTGCTTCGCAAGAGCTATCTGGGCAGCCCGTATTCGCTGACTGAGGCGCGCGTGCTGTACGAACTGGCGCAGCGCAAGGACGCGACGGCGGTCGAGCTGGCGCGCAGCCTCGATTTTGACGAGGGCTACCTCAGCCGCATCCTGGCGCGCTTCGAAAAGCGCGGGCTGGTGAGCCGCACACCTTCTTTGTACGACCGGCGGCAGGCTCACCTGTCGCTGACGGCCAAGGGGCGCAAGGCGTTCGCACCGCTCGACGGGCGCTCCGCCGGACAATCGGCCGCCATGCTCGACCCGCTGCGGCGCGAAGACCGGCCGCGGCTGATCGAGGCCATGCGCACCATCGAGACGCTGCTGTCACCGGAGGCAACGCCGCCGGCTCCTTACACGTTGCGCACACACCAGCCGGGCGACATCGGGTGGATCATTCACCGCCACGGCGCGCTCTACGCGCAGGAATATGGATGGGGACCTCTGTTCGAAGCGGTGGTGGCTGAGATTGGCGCGAAGTTCCTGCGCGAATTCGATTCGAGCTGCGAGCGGTGTTGGATCGCCGAAAAAGACGGCGCGCGGGTAGGCTCGGTTCTGCTGATGAAAGCTTCCGCCGACACCGCGCAGCTTCGGCTGCTATTGGTGGAACCGGCAGCCCGCGGCCTGGGCATCGCCAAGCGCCTGGTGGAGGAATGCATCGCCTTTGCGCGCGCGAACGGATACCGCAAAATGACGCTGTGGACGCACGCGGAACTCGATGCCGCGCAGCACATCTACGCCAAGGCCGGCTTCCAAATGGTGGGGTCGCTACCGCCCGCGCATTTCGGAGAGCCGGAGCCGCGGCAGGCCTGGGAACTCAGCCTGTAAGGAGAAGTGGGGCAGCTTGGCAAGCTGCGGTCCGATTGCCAATCGGACCGCGCGGTGGTTGGCAGCCACGCGCAGGATGGCATCCTGCCCCACACGCTAATAGCCATCTTTGGACTGCAAAACTGAATTGACCTGCTGTCCGGGTTTCATTCCCCCCTTCCCAATATCTCCTCCGCCGCCGCGCGGCCCATGCGGATGCAATCGGGAATGCCAATGCCTTGGTAGGCGTTGCCGGCCAGATAGAAGCCGGGCAGTTGGGCGGCGCGCGCTTCGACCTCGGCCAGGCGTTGCGGATGGCCCACCGTGTATTGCGCCATAGAGCGAGGCCAGCGGAAGATGCGGCTGAAGCGCGGCACGGCGCGCACTTGGGCGATTTCCGCCAGCTCGGCCGAAACTGCGGCCAGCACCTGCTCGTCCGGTTCGTCGAGCACGCCCGCATCTTCCATGCCGCCGAGGAAGCAGCGCGCCACGACCATTCCCGCGGGCACGCGATGCGAGAACTTGGTTCCCACCCAGGTGCAGGCGATCAGTCGGCGGCGCTCTTTCTTGGGCACCAGGAAACCGAAACCGATGGGCGCTCGATCGAGATCGGCGGCGCTGAATCCTAGCGCCACCGTCATCGATGAGCTGTAGGGGATGGTGGCCAGCAGTTCGCTGATGCGCGCATCCACCGTGCCCACCAGCGGCGCGCCGGCGTGGGCTTCGCAGGCGACCACCACGCACCGGGCGTCCAGCCAATCGCCGTCCAGGCGCACGCGGAAGCCGGTGCCCGAACGCTCAATCGATTGCGCGCGCGCGCGGCGGATTTCGATTTTGCCGCCAATCGCCGCTGCGATCGAGTCGACCATCTGCCCTAGGCCGCCTTTGAGCGTGCGGAACAGCGGGGCCGCGGGCTGGCGGTGCGATCCCGGTTTGGCGGCACGGGCGCGTTCCGCCAGCACGCCGCGCGTCAAGCTGCCATAACGGTTAGCCAACTCGACGAAGCGCGGCAACACGCTGGTCACGCTCAAGGCGGCGGGACTGCCGCCGTAAACACCGCTGAGCAGCGGCTCGGCAAGGTAATCGACGGCTTCGGCGCCGTAGTGCTCTTCGATGAACTCGGCCACCGATTGATCGCCGGCCCTGGGCTTGGGCGCGCGCAGCAGCTCCGTCGCCATGCGCAGCTTGGTGCGCCAGCCGACCAGGCCGGTTCCGAGCAGCGGCAGGATCTTGGTCGGCACCATCATCATCAAGCCGTCCGGCAGCGGCGTCAGGCGACCGTCGCGGCGCACGAAAGTGACGCGCAGGTGGTCGTTGGAGCCGATCACTTGGTCCGCCAGTCCGAGTTCGGCGATGAGTTCGAGCGCCGCGGGTTTGGCGGAGAGGAAACTGTCCGGGCCAGCCTCGATGGTGCACCCTTGCACCTGCACCGTTTCGATCACGCCGCCCAGGCGCGGGCGGGGTTCGACGATGGTCGCCGTGGCGCCGCCTTTGGCGAGGTAATACGCGGTGGCCAGGCCGGAAATGCCGCCGCCGATGATGACGGTGTCAGGCATGCGAAAAAGTAGGACAGACCATCGCCTTTCGTGGTCTGTCATGCTCCACTGAACCGGGAACCGCGACAGACGACAAAAACCGATCGTCTGTCCTACCTGGCTTCACAAACATTGCTTCGCCACCTCGGCCAGGGCTGCGGTAAAAGTAGCCGAATCGTTCAACGATTCGGGGCGGCGCAACTCGATGCCCCTCGCGGCTGCGTACTCGCGGAAGAGAATGTCGATATCGAACAGCACTTCGACATGGTCGGCGACAAAGCCCACCGGGCAAAGCACAACTTCGCGGACACCGGCCGCGGCATAGCGGTCCAGACAGGATTCCACCGTGGGGCCGAGCCACTGGCCGCCGCTCAGCCCCTGGCTTTGGAAAGCGAAATCCCATTGCGCGATGCCGGCGCTCGAGGCAACCCCAGCGGCGGTGGCGCGGCACTCGGCCTCATACGGGTCGTCCGCCGCCAGCGCCTGTTGCGGCAGCGAGTGGGCGGTGAAGAGCATGCGCTCCGCCGGCAGCAGCGGGCGCAGGCGTTCGGCGTAGGACTCGATCAGCAGCGGCTCGGCGTGGTAGCTTTTAGCCCAGACGATTTCCGCCGTCAGGCCGGCCTCGGTGGCCGCTTCGCGCGTGCGGCGTATGTAAAGGCCGACGCTCAGATCGGAAAACTGCGGGGCCAGACAAACGGCGGCCAGCTTATCGATGCCGGCTTCGCGCACCCGGTCCATGGCTTCGCGCAGGAAAGGGCGCCAGTTGCGCATGCCGAAAAAGACCGGCAGGCCGAGCAGCCGCTCGAGAGCTGCCGCCTGGGCGCGCGTCCAGCGCAGCAGCGGAGATCCGCCGCCGATGGCGATGTAGCGGCTGCGCACTTCGGCCAGCACCTCGGGCGAACCGGGTCTGCCGCCGCGCACGTAGCCAAGGTACTCTTCCACGTCCTCGACCCGTTCGGGCGCGCCGTGCGCCACCAGCAGGACGCCCTGCTTCATGGACGGAATTCGCGGACCAGTTGCACTACCGCCTGAACGTTCTCGACCGGGGTTTCCGGCAAAATGCCATGGCCCAGGTTGAAAATGTGGCCGGGCCGGGTGCCGGTGCGCTTCAGCAGCTCATGGACTTTGATGCGCAGTTCGTGCAGCGGCGCAAAGAGGGCCACCGGATCCAGGTTGCCCTGAATGGCCGAGCGGTAGCTGATGTCCGTCCACGCCTGGTCGATGTTCATGCGCCAATCGACGCCCATCACGTCGCCGCCGGCGGCGTGCAGTTCCTTGAAAAACCCGGAAGCGCCGGTGCCGAAGTGGATCACCGGAGCGCCGGTCGAGCGGATGCGCTCGATCAAGGCGCGCGAGTATGGCGCGGCGAAACGCACGTAGTCGTCCGAGCCCAGCGCCCCCACCCAGCTATCGAACACCTGGATCACGCGCGCGCCCGCCGCCACTTGCAGGTGCGCGAAGGGCGCCAGCACGTCGACGATCTTGCCCATCAGCCGCCGCCACAGCGTCTCGTCGCTGTACATCAGCTTTTTGGTGCGGATGAAATTGCGCGAGGCGCCGCCCTCGATCATGTAACTGGCCATGGTGAAGGGAGCGCCCACGAAGCCGATTACCGGCACGCGGCCAGCCAGCGCCCGCACGGTGCTCTGAATGGCCTCGCCTACGTAGCCGAGATCGTCGGTATAGGCCGTGGAGAGCGAATCCACGTCGTCGGAGGTGCGCACCGGATTATCGATAATGGGGCCTTCGCCCTTTTCATAGCGCAGCTTCAGACCCATCGGCTCGATGGGCAGCAACAGGTCGGCGAAGATGATGGCGGCGTCCACGTCCAGAATCTCGACTGGCTGCAGCGTGACGGTCGAAGCCAGGTCCGGCCGTTTGCAGATTTCCAGGATGCCGTGCCTTTCGCGGATCTGCCGGTATTGTTTCATGTAGCGGCCGGCCTGCCGCATAAACCAGACCGGCCGCACATCGGTCGGCCGGCGGCGGCAGGCGTCCAAAAAACGGCTGGTCATGGGAGCCACGCGCATGGTTGATCCGTCCTGTCTTGGCAAAAATAAACGCGAAAATCTTTTGGCTTGTGCTGCTCCGCCCACCGGCGGCCATTCACAAAGTAGGGCTTGGCCCACGCCTCGCTGTCGATGGTGCGCGGCGCCATCACCGATACCGACACGGTGCCCTGCGCCGGGTAACCCGTGCGCGGGTCCATGATGTGGGCATAGATGCGCCCTTCGGCCCGGAAAAACTTTTCGTAACTGCCCGAAGTGGACAGCGACATATCTTTGAGGAAAACCTCCGTCACCGTCTTCGAATGCTGCCACGGGTCGCGAATATCCACCACCCAGCCCTCCGGGTGCCCGGGCGGCGCACCCATTCCGTAAATGCTGCTGGCCGAGCCGGCCACCAGCGCGACGGTCACTCCATACCGCTTCAATATGTCCACCATCCGGTCGACGGCGTAGCCTTTGCCGATGCCGCCCGGATCGAGTTCCACGCCTGGCCGGTCGAACCAGACCGTGCCCGCCTGGGCGTCCAGGTGCACGTGCCGGTAGCCCACGCGGGCCATCGCCGCCGCGACTTCCGGACGATGCGGCAAATGTCCGGTGCCTTTGTAAAAGCCCCAGACTTTCATCAGCGGGCCCACCGTAATGTCGAACGCTCCTTCACTTTGCCGGCTGTACTCGAGGCACGCGGATAGCAACTGAAACAACTCCTGCGAAATCTTCATCGGCCTTTCGGCCGCGTGCTGGTTGACCTGGCTCCATTCGCTCCCGGGCTGATAGTTGGAAAGCAGCTCGTCCAGCCGGTGCGCTTCGTCGAGGGCCGCATCGGCGGCCGCTTCCATCTTCACACGGTCGTAGCCATACATCTCGACCGTATAGGCCGAACCCATCGCGTCGGCCGTTTTTTCGAGGCGCAGCAGTTCCGGCTGGTCCGCCCCGGCGAGCGGGACCGCTCCCGCCAACAGAAACAAAACTACCACAGTTTGTTTGACTTTAGGGCTAATTTTCGGTCCGGACACGAGATTTTTTCGCTCGTTGTAGAAGAAAATCGATGCGGCTTTCCACATCCTGGTTCTTGTCACGCATAAAATGCAGTTCGGGAACGTGGCGCAGGGTCAGGCGGCTGGCCAGCTCATGGCGGAGGAAGCCGCTGGCGTGATCGAGGGCGGCCAGCGACGCGTCCTGCTCCCCCTCGTTGCCGCGCAACCCCACGCGGACGTTGGCATGGCGGCCGTCCTGGCTGACATGGACCTCGGTCACATCCACCGCCAGCAGCCGCGGGTCGTCGGTTTCAAAGCCGATGATCTCGCTGAGTTCCTCGCGGAGCGCTTCGGAAACGCGAAGTGTGCGGCGTTCATCCATGGCGCCTCGCGTCGCTCGCGTTTTGTGGGGCAGGTTGGCAACCTGCGCGCCGATTGTCAATCGGCGCCACCGCGTGCACGGGAGTGTTCTTCAGGCTTGGCGGCGGGCCCGTCCGGCAAGTTCTCTCCGCGTTCCAAGGCAGCTCCGAGCGGCCCGGCTGGCGCCCGGCTGCACCGATTGCCAATCGGTGCGCAGGTTGCCAACCTGCCCCACTGGCGAACTCTCTCATGCCAGCCACTCCAGGGTCGCGCCGGCCAGCCCCCCGCCAAGAAGTAAGGCGGCTTCGTCTTCCACCGAGCGCAGCACTTTTTCGGCATTGGCATGGTCGCTCGAAACCGTGACGGCGGCCACCGCGGCGCGCTGCCACAGGTCCTGATAATCGACTTCCGCCACCGCGACGTTGAACTTGCCGCGCAGGCGGGCTTTCAGGCCTTCCACCACGTGACGCTTGTCCTTGAGGGAATGGGAGTGTTCCAGCCGTAATTCCAGAGTCAGCACGCCGACAGCAGCCATGGCATCAGGCAAAGACCTCGGTGGCGACGCGCTCGGTGACGAACGCCTCGATCACGTCCCCCTGCTTGACGTCGGGGAAGTTCTCGAGCGTGATGCCGCATTCCTGTCCGCTTTTGACCTCGCTTACGTCGTCCTTGAAACGCCGCAGCGACGCGATTTTGCCGGTATAAACCACTACGTTGTCGCGCAGCAGGCGCACTTCCGAGCGGCTCGGAATGGCGCCATCCTGCACCAGGCAGCCGGCCACGTTGCCGACCTTGGAGATGCGGAAGGTTTCGCGCACCTCCGCCTTGCCCTTGTAGACCTCGCGGAAGACCGGCTCCAGCAAACCGCTCATGGCCGCTTTGATCTCGTCGGTGAGGTTGTAAATGATGGTGTGCAGTCGAATGTCCACCTTCTCCTGCTCGGCCAGAGTGGAAGCGGCGCGTTCCGGCCGCACGTTGAAGCCGATGATGACGGCGTTCGACGCCGATGCCAGCAGCACGTCGCTTTCGTTGACCGCGCCCACCCCGGAGCGGATCACGCGCACCTTCACCTTCTCGTTGGAGAGCTTCTGCAGCGCCTCCGTCAGCACTTCGGCGGAGCCGCCCACGTCGGCCTTGAGGATGATCGGCAGCTCCCTGATTTCGCCGGCTTCCATCTGCTTGTGCAGTTGATCGAGAGTAAGGCGGGCGGACTTGGCCATCGCCGCCTCGCGGTCCTTGAGGTCGCGGAACTTGACGATTTGCTGCGCCTTGGCGGTGTCGGTCACGACCTGGAAGTCGTCGCCCACTTCGGGTAGCGAGCCGAGCCCCAGCACTTCCACCGGCGTGGCGGGTTCGGCTTTGCGGATTTGCGTGCCGCGGTCGCTGATCATGGCGCGGACCTTGCCGAACACGGCGCCGCAAATGAAGAAGTCGCCCACGCTGAGCGTGCCATTGCGCACCAGCACGGTGGCCACCGGCCCGCGGCCGCGATCGAGCTGGGCCTCCAGCACGGTGCCCATGGCGGGGCGCCGCGGATTGGCCTTGAGGTCCAGCATGTCGGCCACCAGCAGAATCATCTCGAGTAGCAGATCGAGCTTCTCGTGGGTCTTGGCGGACACTGATACCATCACCGTATCGCCGCCCCAATCCTCGGCCAGCAAGCCGCGGTCGGCAAGCTGCTGCTTGATGCGCTCCGGCTGAGCGTCTGGCTTGTCGACCTTGTTGATGGCGACGATGATCGGCACGCTCGCCGCCCTGGCGTGATCGATCGCTTCGAGCGTCTGCGGCATCACGCCGTCGTCGGCCGCCACCACCAGGACGACAATGTCGGTGACCTTGGCGCCGCGGGCGCGCATGCGGGTGAAGGCCTCGTGGCCCGGCGTATCGATGAAGACGATCTTGCGGCCGTTCATCTCCACCTGATAGGCGCCGATATGCTGGGTGATGCCGCCGGCCTCGCGCGCGGCCACGTTGGCTTCGCGGATGGCATCGAGCAGCGACGTTTTGCCGTGATCGACGTGGCCCATGATGGTCACCACCGGCGCGCGCCTGACCAGGTCCTTGGTTTCTTCCGCCTCCTCAACCGCCTGCATGGCTTCTTCTTCATAGCTCACGGTGGCGGTGGAGGCGCCGAAATCGCGCGCTATTTCGGTAGCCAGCTTGACATCCAGCGTCTGGTTGATGGTGGCGTAAATGCCGCGTTCCAACAACTTCCCGATGATGGTGGCCGCCTTGATATCGAGTTTCTCGGAGAGTTCCTTGAGCGTAAGGCCCTCGGAAATTGTAATTTCCCGGCTGATCGGCGGCGGCCCGGAGGCCGTCTGGCGGCGCGTGGCGGGCCGCAGGACTTTTTCTTCCTCGATGCGCTCGCGCTGCTGGCGGGCGGGGCGCTTGTCGAACCGGCCACGCGGCTGGTCCACCGGGGGCGGAGCCAGGCCGGGACCCAGCGGCCCGCGCGGCGTGGTCGGATGTTGTGGACGCGGGCCCGGGCGACCCCCCAGCGCGCTCGTGCGCGGCCCCGGCCGGGCCACCATGGGTTGGCCGGGGCGGATCGGCCCGCGGTAAATCGGTTGACCGGGCGTGGGAGCACCCTGGCTGCGCGGCACACCCAGACGCGGCGCTGCCGGCAGCGCGGGCATGGCCGGACGAGGCGCGCTTAATTTCGCCGCCAGGTCGGGACGCGGCGGCACCACCGGGCGAGCCGTCGGCTGCCCCGCCAAGGGCCGCGCCGGGGCGCCCGGAGCCGCGCCGCTCCGAGCTTCGGCCGGAGCCTGCGGGCGCGGGACTTGCGGCAAGGACGGCCGCGGGCC
This sequence comes from Bryobacteraceae bacterium, assembly GCA_049511495.1. GTDB lineage: Bacteria > Acidobacteriota > Terriglobia > Bryobacterales > Bryobacteraceae > Bog-375. Next base: position 45,769 of record JBEKXZ010000025.1, read on the forward strand.
GGCTGGCATCGGACGCACCGTTTCTGGTGCCGTTACCGGCATCGGCGCGCGCGGGCCGGACAGAATCTGGCCAGGCCGGGGCGCGTTCGCGGCGCCCGGTATCGGCTTCACCGGCAGCGCCGGCGATCTTCCAGGGGCGATTACCGCAACCGGTGGCGATGACACCGCCGGTTTGGGCGCCGCGGGCGGCGGCTGGCCCGGTACCGCAATGGGCGGATGGATCGGCCTTCCGGTAGCCAGCGGCGGGCGAATCGGTACGCCGCCGGGGACAGGGCGTATTTCACCGGCTGGCGTTGGCGCTTCTGTCCGCGCTTCTTCCATCCCCGCGACAGCCTCCGGCGCGGCCATATCGGGACGCTTTAGCACTGGTTCGGGCGCGGCTTCCTCCGCTTGCGCCGCCGGAGCCTCCGCCGCGGGTTCCTGGCCGGAACCCTCATGGCCCAACAGGCGGCGCAGCTTGATCGCCACGTCTTCATCGATGGAGCTGGAGTGCGTCTTCTTTTCGGCAACGCCCAGTTCGGGCAGCCGGTCCAGGATCTCGTGCGCCTTGACTTCGAGCTCCCGTGCCAGCTCGTTGATTCGAATCTTCTTCATAGAAAAAACTTGCCGTCGCTTACCGCTTAAGACACACCTCAAACACGTTGATTCTCCGGGGTGCCCTCCCCGGCATCGCCGGGGCCGGCTTCAGGGCCCGCTCCTGGCTGATTGTGAGTAGGGGAACCCGCGTCCTCTATCGTATCAAACTGTTCCGATTCCGCCGCTTCCAGCGCCGCGGTCTCCGGCTCGGCGTTAGCCTGCTCCGCCTTGCCTGGCTCAGCCGCTTCTACTTCGCCGCCTGTCTCCGCTTCGGTTGGCGCAACCGTTTCTGTGGTGCCGGCCGGCTCCGCTTCTGCTGCCACAGCGCCGGTTTCCTCCTCCGCCGACTGGCTTACGGCCGCGTCCGCCGCCTGCTCGAACTGGGCGTAATAGGCGTTGACGCATTCGAAAATCTTCTCCACGCCGCGCGGACCGACACCCTGAATTTCTTCGAGCTGTTCCGGCGTCATGCCGCCCAGCTTCTCGATGGTGCCGATGCCGGCCTCGAGCAGCTTCTCGACCGTCTTTTCCGCCAGCCCGTAATCGATCAGCACGGAGACCGGTGCGCCCGGTGCCACCATCGCGGCCATCTGCGTCTCCACTTCCTGCCGCTTTTCTTCTTCGCTCTTGATGTCGATCTTCCAGCCTAGCAGCTTGGCGGCCAGCCGCACGTTCTGCCCCTTCTTGCCGATCGCGAGCGAAAGCTGGGAGTCGTCGACGATCACTTCCATCTGCTTCTCGACCGGATCGACGATGCTGATCTTGCTCACCTTGGCGGGACTCAGCGCATGGGTGGCGAAGACCACCGGGTCTTCGGAGTATTCGATGATGTCGATCTTCTCTCCGCGCAGCTCGCGGATGATGGACTGCACGCGCATGCCCTTCATGCCGACGCACGCTCCGACGCTATCCACGTCGCGGTCGCGGCTCTGCACGGCGATTTTGGTGCGCTCGCCGGCTTCGCGCGCGCAGCCCTTGATGGACACCGTGCCATCGTAGATTTCCGGGACTTCCTGCTCGAACAGCCGCATCACCAGCTCGGGGGCGGCGCGCGACACCAGCACGCCCGGGCCTTTGCTGGCCTTATCGACCAGCCGGATCACGCAGCGCACGCGGTCGCCCACCGAGTAACTTTCCAGGCGCGACTGCTCTTTCTTGGCCAGTTTGGCTTCGGTCTTGCCGAGATCGAGCACGTACTCGGGGCCTTCCACCCGCTTGACCGTACAGTTGACCAACTCGCCGGCGCGCCCGGAGTACTCGTTATAGACGGTCTCGCGCTCGGCCTCGCGCACCTTCTGGAGGATCACCTGCTTGGCCGTCTGGGCGGAGATACGGCCCAGCGAGTCGGTGTTCTTCGTGATGTGGATTTCGGAACCGATTTCGGCATCCGGCTGGATGCGCCGCGCCTCCGCCAGCGTGATTTCGTGGACGGGGTCTTCCACCACCTCGACCGCTTTCTTCACCGCGAAAAGGTGGATGGCACCGGTCTTCGGATCCATCTCCGCCACGTAGTCTTCGTTGGTGCGGTAGTGCTTGCGGGCGGCGATCAGCATGGCGTCCTTCACTGCGTCGAAGACGATCTGCGGATCGATGCCTTTTTCCTTGCTGAGAATTTCGATGGATTGAAAGATGGTTTCCAAAGTGCCCTCGCTCTTGCAATAGAAATTCTTGCTGGTTCTTGGTCTCCTGGCGGGCTTACCACTCGAACTTCAGGCTGGCCTTCCGGATCTCGTCCAGCGCAACCCGCAGCGGCGCCTGGCCGCCGGTCTCCAGCGTCACGCGGCCGTCCTCGAAACCGGCCAGCGTGCCTTCCCAGTTGCGGCGTCCCTCCACCGGCTGGCGCAACACCACTTTGATCTTCTTGCCCCGGAAGCGCACAAAATCACCTGGTTTGGCGAGCTTGCGCTCAACTCCGGGAGAGCTGACCTCCAGCGTGTAGCGGCCGCCCGGCACAACATCCTCGACATCCAGAATCGTGCCCACCTGCTGCGAAACCAGCTCGCAATCGCCGTGGGTAACGCCTTCGGGCTTGTCGATCGAAATGCGGACGAGACGGCTCGCGCCGCCGCCTTTCACCGCGACCTCGACGACTTCCAGCCCCTCGGAAGCCGCCACGCGCTCAGCGATTGCCTCGATCTTGGATGCCACGTCGTCCCGCATTTCCCTTAAAATCGTCGATTGCCAACAAAAAAGTGGGCTTTCGCCCACTCCCTTGGTTCGTCGATACCTTTTTAGTATAGCGCAGGTAAGGGCCGAGTGTGGCTCTCAGTGTCTGACGGTTGTACGCCCCGGGCTTCGTGCCACCGCTGGGAGGGGAAAATCGACTCAGGGACTCACTCCTGCGGCGCGACGTTCACCCTTCCGGCGGTTCCAAACGAATAATCAACAGCTTATTTGTTGCCCTATGGAAGCATGCGGGCGAGAACATCGATTATACAGTCCCAACCAGTTATCAGAACCCTTTTACCTTGTTTACCATTCCGAACAACTCTGGCGCGACGCGCGCCAGGTTCGACGCATGAAAAGAGTTCACGAGTTGTTCGGCGACGTTACACTTAGTACCGAACCACAACCAACGCCCGCAAACGGGGGTAGTAGATAATCACGAGATTATCGGACCCCCTCCTCCGCGAGCGGGCCGTTCATGATAGCCTTACAATTCATGGAGATTTCGGACCTCTACCGCGGGTTGGGTGAGGAGGGCTTCGCTCAACTGCTGCGCGGCATCTCAATCGGCAAGCTGAGGACCTACCAGATTTACGAAGGCTTCAAAGTACGGGCGCGCCTGCACAAGTTGAACACGGAGACGCTGCGCAAAGCGGCGCCGCGCCTGTGGGCGCGGATCATGGAAGGCGATGCGGCGTTTGGCGCGGACCTGGCACAGGCGGTGCTGGTTTCGCACCTGGACCTGATCATCGCCGTGCTCGATTTCCTCGGAGTGCCGCATGAGAACGGATTCTTTGCGAAAGATATGGACCCGAAACCACACTTCACTGAAGGGTGGGAAGGGCGCGTTTACGAGAAGTTTCGGACTACGGCACCCGAATCGGTGCTGGTTTTTTACATTAATCATTTGCGTTGGGAGCTGCTGAAGGCGGAAGAGTTGTACCGTCCCGAAGCGGCGCCGGCGGCGTGAACTGGCCGGTGGCGTGCAGAATATATGAGACCGATGACAAACGCGGGTGGGAGGCAGTCGGCGAGGGTGGTCCCAGACAAGCTGGCCTGTCGTTTCAAGTACCTGCCGCTCAACACATTGCACACACCCTCACGATTCGCCCGAGGAGTTTCCGTTTCATCACAGGTGTGGGCTTTTCCCCCAGTTGCACTCCTGTTAGCGCGGTATCACCCATTTACGGGAACATGCGATCCGACACCTATTTCGCCTGCGTTGCGGCGCTACCCTTCCGGGCCACAATGCGCGCCACCAGCGTGTCTGGCGCTGGGTTCCCCTCTTCAATCAAGATTGCGAGGTTCCGGCAATGAATCATTGCGATTTCCATTATTCTCATCTGCTGCCCAAGAAACCGGGCATTCTCCCGCTCGAGGAGACCATGAAGAAGCAGTGCCGCCGCTGCGGCGCGGAATTCGTGACGCGGTCGCGCATACGGAAACGCTGTGACGCATGCCAGACGGTGGTATCGGCGGAAAAGCAGAAGAAGGCCAATGAGCGCCTGAAGGCCCGCCGCGCCGCTCGCCGGATGTGCCTGCTGGCCAGCTAGCCCGTAAGGAAATAATTCGCCGGCAAACCGCTCTCTCACGGCGAGCGCTCTCAACCCGCATTGGAGTTGCGGTCGTGTGAAGCTGCGGGTTGACAGACGAAAGCGTCTGTCCCACTTTGCTGTCGGAGGATTCGCACGTGTGGGGCCGGCGCTTTCGCCTGCCAACTGATTTCTCCCAACTTCTGATGCGGCCGGCCGCGCCAGTCACCGCTCTAAGGTGACGACTGCTTGCGCCTCGGCGGAACGGCCTTCCCCGACCGGGCCCACCTTCTCGGCGGTCTTGAACTTCAGCGAGACGCGGTCGAGCGTGAGGCCGAGCGTGGTGGCCAGCCGCTCGCGAATTTGGTCGCGGTAGTCCTTCAGCTTGGGGCGCTCCAGAATCACCGTCGAATCGACGTGGACGATGCGGAAACCGGCGGCGTCCGCCATTTGCCGCGCGTGGCGCAGGAAGACCAGGCTGTCGGCGCCTTTCCAACGCGGATCGGAATCCGGGAAGTGCATGCCGATATCGCCCAGCGTGGCGGCGCCCAAAATGGCGTCGGTGATGGCGTGGGCCAGCACGTCGGCGTCGGAGTGGCCGTCCAGACCCATCTCGCTCGGAACCGTTACGCCGCCCAGGATCAGGGCGCGGCCGGCGGCCAGCCTGTGCACATCCCAGCCCAGACCGGTGCGGATCTCGCTCAACCGAGCGCTTCCTTGGCGGCGTCTTCGTGGAGGAAGAGGCGAGCCAGTTCCATGTCGGCGGGCCGCGTGATTTTGATGTTGCGGTCGCTGCCCAGCACCACCGTCACTTCCAAGTCCAGCCGCTCCACCAGGCTGGATTCATCGGTGCCGATGAATCCGTCGCGGCGCGCCGCTTCGTAAGCGCGCACCAGCAGCTCATAGCGGAAAACCTGCGGCGTCTGCGCCAGTACCAGTTTGTCGCGCGGCAGGGTGGTGCGGACGCGCGTCTTGCCGGTGCCGCGATTGACCTGCTTGACAGTGTCCACCACCGGAAGGCCGACGATGGCGGCGCCGCTTTCGGCCGCTTCGTCAAAAGCGCGGTGGATGATATCGAGATCGATGAACGGCCGCACCGCGTCGTGCACGGCAACCAGGTCGGTCTCCGGCCCCAGCGAGCGCAGCGCGTTTTCAACCGATTGCTGGCGGCTGTTGCCGCCCTCCACCACGCGAACCTTGCGGCCGTGAAACTCGCCGGCCAGCATGGCGCCGACCCATTCCATGTCTTCCGCGCGCACCGCCACCACCAGCTCGTTGACGCGGTCGGAGGCAGCGAATTTGCGCACCGTGTGCAGCAGGATGGGCGAGCCTTCAAGCAGCATGAACTGCTTGCGGCTGGTGCCGGTTTTTTCGGCCGCACCCTTGCCCATGCGCGTGCCAAGCCCTGCGGCGGGCAATATGACGGCGACTCTCATGTGTTCTACGATTCTATCGTGGTTTTCTCGGCCGCGACGCCGGCGACCGGCTGCGGCTCGCCCTTGCGCACGGTTCGCTCGTGGCTGGCGGCGACAGCGCCGTGCTGCCGTTCGTCGTACTTGCCGAAGATCATCTTGCCGGCGGTGGTCTGGAGCACGCTGGTTACGGTGATATCGATGGTCTTCGAGATCAGCCGCTTGGCATTGTCCACCACCACCATGGTGCCGTCGTCGAGGTAAGCCACGCCCTGATTGTATTCCTTGCCCTCTTTGAGAATGAAGACGCGCATGCTCTCGCCGGGCAGCACGATCGGTTTCAGGGAATTGGCCAGCTCGTTGATGTTGAGCACTTCCACGCCATGCAGTTGGGCCACTTTATTGAGGTTGAAATCGTTGGTGACCACCTTGCAATCGTAGATTTTGGCCAGCTCGATCAACTTCATATCCACTTCGCGCACGTGCGGAAAGTCTTCTTCCACGATCTGCACCGCCAGGTGGGTCATCTTCTGGATACGCTGCAGGATATCCAGGCCGCGGCGCCCGCGGTTGCGCTTCATCGAATCGGCCGAATCCGCCACCAGTTGCAGTTCCCGCAACACGAACTGCGGAATCACCACCACACCGTCGAGGAAGCCGGTTTCGGCAATGTCGGCGATGCGGCCGTCGATGATCACGCTGGTGTCGAGAATCTTGAAGGACTTCTGCGAGTTTTTTTCGCCGCCGAAGACGCCGCCCAGCGCCGCCAAGTTGAGCATGTCGCCCTTCTTGGCGCCCACCACCAGCCCCACGTAGGTCATCCACAACAGCAGGCAAACCGGCAGGAACGGCTGGCCGGGCAAGGCCTTCTCGACCACCAGGGACATCAGGAACGCGCCTGCAATCCCCAGCACCGAGCCGACGGCAGCCCCAATCAGGCGAGTGAGGCTGACTTTTTCCAGACGGATTTCGAAATAAATGATGCCGCCGCCCAGCAGCAGGCCGCCCAAAGTGGAAACCCACGGCGATACCTGAGCTGGATGGAGCAGAAAAGCGGTCAGGGAGAGAATCAGAACGAAAAATGCACGAACAAAAATGAGATCGAGCCCCATGACACCCCCTTAGGGTGAACCGACGCTTCCGGCAGGGAGCGCGAAAAGCCAGCGCCCCAAACCGGATGAGTTGCGAGTGTTACGCCGCGCCAAAAGTATAACACCTGTGGACGTTCCGGGTCGCGGAGTTTAGCCGTCGCGCCGGCCGAGCCGAGATTGGCCCCCGCTTTTCCTGCGACCCACGGACAAAGCACGACCGATCGGGCCCCTCCCAAGCCAAAGGCCGAACGGGGTCGCTCGGGCGAAGAAATTGAGAAAACGGCCCAGCCAGCGGAGATGTTTGGTGTAGAATGATCGCTGCGGATCTGAAAATAGATATTCCGGACCGTAACCCGGCCGAAAGCTAAAATGGACGGTCGGCCAGTGAGGAGGACTATGAGGTTCCAGGCCGTTATAACGACCGCGCTGGTGGTCGTGGTAGCGGTTGCGATTCCAGGTCAAGCCAACGCTCAGAACCCGCCCGCAGGCGCCATCTTCGATTTGGCGACGGCGCATCCAGCGGCATTTTCGGCAAGCGCCTACACGCAGTTCACCACGAGCTTTGTGGCGAGTGCCACCAGCGAGTACGTTTCTTTCGCGTTCAGGGAAGTTCCAGCGTACTTCTCGTTCGACGACGCGTCAGTCACCCAGCAGGGCTCCTCGACCAACTTGCTCCAGGACCCAGGTTTTGAATCCGACACTGCGGCGAACGTTGGAACCAACTTCCCGGTGGGCTGGGGCCGCTGGATTCAACCCGTCGACACAACGGCCATCGGCGTTGTGGCGAGCGGTAACACTGGAGATTGCGCGAGTAGCGGACCTCACACCGGCTCGTACTTCTGGTGCGACGGGTCGGTTCAAGGCTATGACGGCCTGTATCAGCAGTTCAACGGTTTGACCGTGGGCGCCACCTACACGATCACCTTTTGGTTGACCGATAACTCGGGCGACCCCATGAGTAACCCACAAATCGACATGCTGGTCTACGCTGGCCCCGCGTTGCCAACCGGAACGCAGACGATCGGCACGCCTCCCGCTCCCATTTTGGTCACGACCCCGGTGCCTGGGACCGTCTGGCTGATGCTGCTAGGAATCGGCGCTTTGGGACTCTATTTGTTATTCCGCAGGTGGAATGCGCCGCGCATAGGGGGATAAAAACATGAAGAGGGTTTTAACCTCATTGTTGGTGTCCGCGATTTTGAGCCTGGCAGCGCTCGGCGCGGTTGTAGACGGCCAGTGGAGCGCGGAGGGTTCCGCTAAGACCGCTCCGAAAAAACTATCCATTCACGTGAACCAAAACTCCCTCTCAGGCACGATGGACGGTATGGCGATCACACGTAGCGGCGTGGACGGCGGCTTCTTTTGGTTTTATGTGGTGCGCAACGGAGCCGACTTCCTCTACAAGGGCCAGATCAAGGGCGGCAAGATCGAACTGCGCGAATCGGGTCCTCATGTCCACCGGACGCTCACTTTCACTCGCGTCCAGTGATCCGCATTGAATGAGCGCCGGAGCCGCCGGATTCCGACGAAGAAAACCGAGGTGAACCCCGGCTCGGCAAGCTCGACGGCCTGCGCCACCCTACAATAAGAGGTTATGATTTCCGCGCTCCCGATTGCCGGCGGCTCCGTGGCGTGCGGCGTGGCCGCGATGGCGTGGGCCGTGCGAGGACGGGCCTCGGCGGTGTTCGGTCCCTCGGTGTGGCGCGGGCCGCGCGAGCGGCGGTCGGTCGCTCTGACCTTCGATGACGGGCCCAGCGAGGACACGCCGCGCATTCTGGAGATTCTCGGGGCTCACGGCGCGCCGGCCACGTTCTTCCCGTGCGGCGCGAACGTGGCGCGGCTGCCTGGCTTAGCGCGCGCGGTGGCGGAAGCCGGGCACGAGACCGGCAACCACGGTTACGCCCACCCGCTGTGCTGCTTCCGCTCGGGGCGTTTCATCGAAGCCGACATGGCGCGCGCGCAACAGGTTATCCTGGAGCACACCGGGGCGCGGCCCGTTTGGTTTCGCGCGCCTTATGGCGTCCGCTGGTTCGGCATCGGGCGCGCGCAGCGGCGGCTTGGCCTGCACGGCGTCATGTGGACTGTAATGGGCTATGATTGGAATCTGAGGGCGGAGGCCATCGTCGAACGAATGGCGCGACGCGTGTCCCACGGGGCGATCCTGTGCCTGCACGATGGCCGCGGACTCCGCACGCGGCCGGACATCGGCGCCACCATCGAGGCCGTGCGCGGCTTGCTTCCGCTGTTGCTGGAGCGGGGCTATAAATTGGAAACGGTAAGCCAACTTCTATGTCCGACGACTTGATAGAGCGGGTTCGCAAATCGATCGCCACCTCCAAACGGATTCCCCTGGAGACGGTCACCATCGACAGCGATTTTCAGCAATTGGGAATCGATTCGATGGACGCGGTGGAGATTCTGTTCGCGCTCGAGAACGAATTCGACATCAACATTCCCGACGACGAAGTGCGCAGCGTGCGCGGCGTGCGCGACATGTGCGTGGGGGTGGAGAAATTGCTGGCGGCCAAGGCGGCGGCGGAAACGCAGGCCGGCCAGTAAGCGATGCGCCGCGTCGCCATCACCGGGCTGGGCGCCATCTGCGCACTCGGCCGGACCACCGCCGAAGTGGCCGAATCGCTGCGTCAGGGCCGTTCCGGCATAGCGCCGATTGAATCCACCGACGCATCGCAACTGCGCTTTCGCAACGGAGCCGAAGTGCGCGGCTACAGCCACCAGGGCTATTTCGACGACCGGCGCGCCGATTTCATCGACCGCTTCGCGCAGTTCGCCGTGATTGCCGCGCGCGAAGCCGTCGCCAGTGCGGGCGTCGAATGGACGCCGGAGCTGCGCGAGACCGCAGCCGTCGTCACCGGCTCCTGCGTGGGCGGGCAGAGCACGGAGGATGTCGGTTTTCACGATATCTACAAGATGGGCCTGAACCGCGTGCATCCGCTGACCATCCCCAAGATCATGGCCAACGCGGGGGCCAGCCACATCTCGATGGAGTTCGGCATCACCGGCCCTAGCTACACCATCTCGACGGCGTGCTCGTCGGCGGCCCACGCCATCGGCCAGGCGTTCTGGATGGTGCGCAGCGGCATGACGGACCTGGCGCTGGCCGGCGGCAGCGAAGCGCCGTTCAGCTTCGGCATTCTCAAAGCCTGGGAGGCCATGCGCGTGGTGTCGCCTGAAACCTGCCGCCCGTTTTCCAAGGACCGGCGCGGCATGGTGCTGGGCGAAGGCGCTGGGATGCTGGTGCTGGAGCCGCTCGAGGCCGCAGTCGCGCGTGGGGCCACGGTTCACGCCGAGATCGCCGGCTTCGGCATGTCGTCCGACGCCTGCCACATCACGCAGCCCTCCGCCGATGGCGCCGCCAAGGCCATGCGCGCGGCCATGCGCGACGCCGGCGTGGCGCTGGAGGCGATCGGCTACGTCAACGCCCACGGCACCGGCACGCTGGCCAACGATGCCACCGAAACCGTTGCGCTGAAGGCCGTGTTCGGAGCGCACGCCGGCAAGCTGGCGGTCAGTTCGACCAAATCGATGCACGGTCATGCGCTGGGCGCCGCCGCGGCCCTGGAATGTCTGGCCACTGTCCTCGCGCTGCGTGACGGCGTGCTGCCGCCCACCGCCAACTACAACATCCCCGACCCCGAATGCGACCTGGACGTGATCCCCAACCATGCCCGCCAGCAGCAGGTCGAGTGGGCGATTTCGAATTCCTTCGCCTTCGGCGGGTTGAACGCGGTGCTGGCTTTGCGGAAGGCGTGAGCATAATAGCGCTTACTCCCGTCGTGGCGCGGGCTGTCAAGCTGTGTCGAGATTAGACTCCTCTCGACATTTCCTCGTGCGAACTCATGGCGGTGTACACTAGTACACAGATATGGCGGTCGAATGGGATCCGGCCAAGGCCAGAGCGAACCTTCGCAAACACGGCGTTCGTTTCGCCGACGCTCCTCGTCCTCTCTTTCGTCGCGAACAGATATCGCACTCGCGTCTTCCAGTGCCGTCACCGATCGGCATGGATTCGTTGGCGCGCATTCTTGTGGTGGTTTACACGTGGCGGGGCGGACAGATTCGATTGATATCGGCGCGGCCGGCGACACGGAGCGAGAGCCGGCAATACGAGGATGGCCTATGACTAAGGAATATGACTTCAGCAAGGGCAAGCGCGGGCCGGTCTTAAGAGTCCCTCCGGGGAAGATCCGGGTCACGGTCCGGCTGGACAAGGACATTGTGGAGTGGTTTCGCCAGCAGGTTGACGAAGCGGGCGGCGGTAACTACCAGACCCTCATCAACGAAGCTTTGCGCAGCTTCATGAGCCAGAGGCAGGAATCCCTGGAGACCACTCTAAGGCGTGTGATTCGAGACGAACTCCGCCGCGCAGGCTAGCCAGCGGCTGCGGCCGGCTCTTTGTTCGAGCCAAGCGCCCGCGCGGTCGAGCGCATGCTCCTCTTCGGCGGTGAGCGGCTTGTCATCGGCGGGCGCCCGTAGCGATGGACCGGAGACGGGGTCCGGCAGCATCCCCCTACCCCACCTCCAGCCGCACCACGGTTTCCAGATGGAAGGTCTGCGGGAACAGATCCACTAGCGTCATGACGGCGATGCGGTATCCGGAAGCGGTCAGCGCGGACAGATCGCGCGCCAGCGTGGCGGGATCGCACGCCACGATCGCCAGGCGGCGCGGCTTGAGCGCGGCCAGCCGTTCGGTCATGGCTTTGCCGAGACCGGCGCGGGGAGGGTCGGCCAGCACAAAGTCGGGCGCGCGCTCCAGTTTTTCGAGCACCGCTTCCGCCGCGGCATGTTGGGCCTTGATGCCGGGCAGCCCCGCACGCTCGGCGTTGAACCGCAGATCGCGGACCGCGCCGCCGCCGGCTTCGACCGCGTTCACCCGCCGAAAGCGCCGCGCCAGCGCCAGCGAAAACAGCCCCACCCCGGCGTAGAGGTCGAGCGCGGTTTCGCCCTCGGCGCCATCGAGCGCCGCTTCCACCAACCGGTCGGCCAGAAACCGGTTCACCTGGAAAAAGGAATTGCTGCTGACGCGGAAACGGCCGCCGTAATCGAGCGCGCCCTCCACCATCCCCGGAATGCGCTCGCCGCACCATTCGAAGAAGCGGCGCGCCACCGGCCGCTTGGTGTCGATGACGTTGATCTGCACGCGTTCTTCGTCGCTGAACACCTCGATCGTTTCCACAAACAGCGGCCAGCGCGACTCCTGCGCCATCTGGTTCAGGCTCGAAATGGCCTGGTTGATCTTGGGCGACGAAATGGGGCATTCGTCGATTGGGCACAGGCTGTGCGAGCGCGGTTCGCGATAGCCGATCTTGCGCTCCTCGACGTGCAACTGCGCGCGGTTGCGATATCCCCACGCGGGGCCCGTCACCACCGCGATCTCGGCCGGCGGCTCGATCTTCCCGATCCGCCGCAGCTCCTCCACCAGGATGGCTCGCTTGGCCTGCAACTGGTATTCGTACGGCGCGTGCTGATAGTGGCATCCGCCGCACCGGCCGAAAACCGCGCAGCCGGCGGCCACCCGCTCCGGCGCGGCTTCCAGCACTTCCAGCGTGCGCGCCTGCACCAACCCCGGCTTCTCGCTGCGCGCCGTGGCGCGGATGCGCTCGCCCGGCAGCACGAACGGCGCGAACACCACGCGCCCATCCAGACGCCCCAGCCCGTCGCCGCCGTACACCAGTTTTTCCACCCGCACTTCGAAATTGCTTACGATAGGATTTACTCCCGTACCTCTTACCATGAAAACACGAGTCTTCTCCGGCATGCAGCCAACCGGGAACCTGCACATCGGCAACTACCTGGGCGCGCTCAAGAATTGGGTGCGCATCCAGAACGACTATGAGTGCATCTTCTGCATCGTCGACTTGCACGCAGTGACGCTTTACCAGGATCCTGCCGCGCTGCGCCGCAAAATCGAAGAAACAGCCGCGCTCTACCTCGCTGCCGGTATCGACCCCACCACTTCTTCCATTATGGTGCAATCGGCGGTACCCGCGCACGCCGAGCTCGCCTGGATGCTCACCTGCGTCACGCCGGTCGGCTGGCTGGAGCGCATGACGCAGTTTAAAGCCAAGGCGGGCAAACAGGAATCGGTGGGCTCCGGCCTGCTGCAATATCCGGTGCTGATGGCCGCCGACATTTTGCTCTACCAGGCCGGCATCGTGCCGGTGGGCGAAGACCAGGCTCAGCACCTGGAGCTGACTCGCGATATCGCGCAGCGTTTCAATTCGCTCTATGGCGAAACCTTCGTGGTGCCCGGCACCAGCCTGCCGGCGGTCGGAGCGCGCATTATGGGCCTCGACGATCCCACCCAGAAGATGAGCAAATCGGCCGCCGGCCAGAACCACGCCGTGGCGTTGCTCGATCCGCCGGACACCATCCGCAAGACCATCATGCGCGCCACCACCGATTCCAACCCGGCCGTGGATTTCAACAGCGCCGGCCCCGGCGTGCTCAACCTGCTGGCGATTTACCAGGCCTTTTCCGGCGACACCGACGAAGGCATGAAGGCGCGCTTCACCGGCATGCGTTACGGCGATTTGAAAAAGCAGGTGGCCGCCATGACCATCGCGCACTTGGAACCCTTCCAGCAACGCTATCGCGAGATCGTCAACGAGCCAGGCTACCTGGCCAGCGTCCTGCGCCAGGGCGCCGCGCGCGTAGCCCCCATCGCCAACCAAACCGTCCAACTGGTGAAAGAACGCATGGGGCTATACGTAGAGCACGCCTAGCCGGCGAACGGTGGCAATCGCAGAGCCGGAGCTAGCAGCCGCTCCCGGCGCGCAGGCGAAGAGACGGTGCGGTCAGACCTAGGCCGTCCGCGTGGAGTAGTTGTTGCCGCTCGGGCAGCGAGTTTTCGCGCTCCGGCGCACTCGCCTACAACGGCACGTGCAAGGTTCCCACCATCCCGGACGGAACGTCCCGGAAACCCAGGCTGAACCCGGTTGTCCCCGGCGGCGTCTTCACTCGCGCACCCAGAACGAGACCCTGGTCCTGAATCTGGCGAAGCGCACTTTCGTTGAAACTCAACGGAATCGTCGTAAGCTGCTCGACCTTCCCCACCACCACCAGAAACTGCAGCGAGCCGGTCCACTTCCCATCCTTGGGTTCGAGCGTGATGTTGCGCGGGTCGATGGTCACAGCCGCCTTGTAGCCCCCCTCCACCGGTTCGAGATGCACGCTGAAGCCGATACCGGCCAGCGACACCGGATTCGCGATCGCCTCCGCGAGCGAAGGAGCCGCGACCGTGTCCCGCGCCGCCACATAGCCGGGCCGGTACCGCAACTTCACGCCTGGCCGCTTCACGGTTACTTCCAGCCGATGATAGGTGCCATCGAGATTGGCGGCCGGAAGCGAGAACGCCAGCGAGTAACTCGCCCGCGCGTCGCTGGCCGCCTCCTGAATCGCCGTGCTCAGATCGTTGATGTGGTGGAACGCCAGGCCGCCGGTCTCACCGGCCAGGGTTTCCAGCGTTTCGTAGTTGAAATCGGGCGCGAGGGCGGCCTTGGGCGGCTTATTCCGCTTCCCGCTCGAACTCCGGTCCGCCTGGAACGGCGCTGCCACGGTGACGCCCCGCGCGTCCACCGGATAAACTGCCACGTCGGCTTCATTCAAGGCCCGAATGGCGCGCGCAACATCGCTCTCAAACGACAGGCCCGTACCCGGCAACTCCGAAGGCAGCGACGCATTCGCAGCCGATGAAGCCGATTGAGAGTTGGCACCCGGGTTCGCGCCGCTGGTGCCGCCCGAGCCTGCCCCGCTTCCGGTTCCGCCGCCGAGCTGGCCCTGTCCGGTCGAGCGACTGGAGGACGTCCGCGCGTTGGGATTGCCTTGGGGAATGCTGTCCACCTTGTTGCGCAAGCCCAGTTGAATCGGGAACCCGCCCGAAATCCAAACCAGCGTCTTCCGGCCTGCAATGCCCTGCAAATGTCCGGCGATGGTTTTGAGAGCCGCCGCCGTGCGAGTCGCGCGCACCGTCTCGGCGTAATCGACATAGGGCTGGTTGGAAGACTTCATGAAGCTATCCCACAGTGCGGTGGTGGCCTGATCGCCCGTGAGCGAATGGGCCGAGGCAGGCGGCGCCGTGGAGGCCTCCACTTCCGGATTCACGCGATTCGAGTGCTTCGCGACAGCTTCCAGCATCGAAGCCATATCCTGCGAAAAATCGTGCAGCAGCGACAGCGAGTCGCCCAGCACGAAAACGGCGACCCGGCTGGCCGCCGGCAACCCACGCAAGTATCGGAGGAAGTCTTTCTTGGCCAGCTCCTGGTCGGAAAGTTGAGTATTCAATTCATCGAACAGAAATACGGTCACGGCCGAGATATTCGCTCCCGGCCTGTTGGTGAACGTCAACGCAGCCGGCGCACTGGAAACCGCCGTTGCCGCTCTGCTCGATTCCTCCAACGCAAGCAGCCCGATCTTCTGCTCCTGGCCGTTGTCGCGCAGCTCGAAATCGGCGCGGCTCAGGTCGTCAACCGGCTTTCCGCTCTTGTCCTTCACGACCACATTCACCAGGACGACGTGCGTCCCCGCGTGAATCACGGCCTGATCCGGCGTGGCTTGTGGAACCGCCCGAGACGGCAGCCCCAACAGCAGCGTCAGCAGCAAGCCATAAAGCCAAGCCGCAAGCGGGCGATGGGCGGGGAACGCTTTCGAAACTGATCGGCGGAAGCGGCGAATCTGCATACGGGCCTCCGGAACAGAGCTCATTTCGAAGTCTATATCATTTCCGCGGGAAACAAACGGAACAGACGGGGACTGTCGCAGCCGGTTCAAAACAGCGCGGAACAATCCGCAGGTGCACCGCAGTCGGCCGCCGGCCGGAAGCACGCCACCTGATGGTCGCGCCTCCGAACGGAGCCGCGACCATCGGGAGCGGTTCTTTCGATAGAACCGAATCCGCCGGTCGAAGACCTAGCCGCTGGAAGGTGGCAATCGCAGAGCCTTCGCCAGCACCTGGGCGATCCGCTCGCAGGCGTGGCCATCGCCATACGGGTTGTGGACGCGGGTCATGCGTGTGTATTCCCGCTGGTCGTCCAGTAGCCGCGTTGCCTCGGCGACGATCCGCCGCTCGTCGGTTCCCACCAGCTTCACCGTTCCGGCTTCCACCGCTTCCGGCCGCTCGGTTTTCTCGCGCAGCACTAGGACCGGCTTGCCGAGAGACGGCGCTTCCTCCTGAATGCCGCCCGAATCCGTGATGATCATCCAGCACCGGCGCATGAGGTCCACGAAAGGCACGTACGGCAACGGATCGAGCAGGACGATATTGGCGTGTCCGGAGAGCTGGCTGTGTGCGGGGCCGAGCACGTTGGGATTGCGATGCACCGGATAAACGAGCTGCACGTCGGGCCGCTCCGCCACCAGCGCGAGCGCCCGCATGGCCCGGTCGAAGCCCGGCCCGAAGTTTTCGCGGCGATGGCAGGTAACCAGCACCAGCCGCCTGGCGGGATCGAGCCAGGGCCAGGCGGGCGCCACGAGTTCGCCCCGTTCCAGCGCATCGCGCACCCAGAGCACCGCGTCGATTCCGGTATTGCCCGTGACGAAAATCTTTTCGGGCGCCACGCCTTCCCGCAAAAGGGCGGCTTCGGCGGCGCGCGTGGGGGCGAAATGAAACTCCGCGATGCGCGACGTGAGGACGCGGTTCATTTCCTCCGGGAACGGCTGCCGCATGTCGAGGGTGCGCAGGCCGGCTTCGACGTGCGCGACCGGCACATTGCGATAAAACGCGCCCAACGCGGCGGCGAAGGTAGTATTCGTGTCGCCCTGCACCACCACCAGGCGCGGCCGCTCGGCATCGAGCACCGTTTCGATGCCGGCCAGGATCCGCGCCGTGATGCCGCACAGCGTCTGGCCCGGCTGCATCAGGTCGAGATCGAAATCCGGGCGGACTCCGAAGGCCTCCAAACCAGAGTCCAACATGTCGCGGTGCTGCGCCGTCACCGCGACCCTTACCTGGAAGTCGTCCGGCTGCGAGCGCAACCGTTGAATCAGCGGGCAGAGCTTGATGGCCTCCGGCCGCGTCCCGAAAACAAAAAGAATCTTGCTCAAAGATCGAGTATAGCCGCGATTACCGGCGCGCTTCGATGCGGGTCGGCCGCCAGAGTGTTCCCGGCGGAACGAAAAACACCAGCACGGCCAGCAGTGCCGCGGCGTTCATCGCCACAAAAGTTCGAGCCGGCGAGGAGACCCGTTTCAAGAAAAAAGCGCGCGGCACGAACCGGTCCAGCACCGCCAGGGCCACCAGCGTCAGCTCGTCGACGAGCAGGAAGTTCCGCCAGCGGGAATCGGTCAGCGCGAGCGTCGAGCCCAAGATCAGCAGGATTGCCCAGGGCAGCACCAGGCGGCCGAATTTGTAGGAAAGAAAGTGAAAGCGCATCCGGTTGGCGCTCGAGAACAACTGCGGCAGGCGCACGAAGAGTTGCCAGAGACCGGCCAGCGTGCGCAACCGGCGGCGAAACTCGCCGCCCTCGGCCGCCGGATAGTCGAAGGCGAGGGCCTCCGGATCGAAAATCACCCGGTAGCCGCGAAAGAAAGCCCGCAACGAGAAGGTGCCGTCGTCGGAAATCGTATCCGGCGGCAACGGTGAGGCCAGGCTGCGGCGGAGCGCGTAGATGCAGCCGGTGGTGCTGAAGATGGAATCGATCCGCGAATGGTGGCTGCGCGTCCAGAGCTCGAAACGCCAGTACAACTCCATGTCGGCCTGTTCCCCGGCTCGCGCGGGATTGAGCAGACGCAGTTCCCCGGTAACCGCCCCGACGGTTGGATCGGCGAAGTTCGCCGCCAAGTGGGAAAGCGCGTGCCGATCCAGCGTCTGCCGGACATCGGTGAAGAACAGAATATCCCCCGACGCCTGCGCCAAACCGGCGTTCAGCGCCGCGGCTTTTCCGCCGCGGGGAACGCTCAGTAACCGCACGCCTCGGTTCGCAAACGAGCTGGCGATGGTCTCGGTCGAATCGGTGGAACCGTCCGAGATCACCAGAATCTCGCGGAGTTGCGCCGGATAATCCAGCGCGAGCAGAGACTCCAGCTTCGGTTGCAGGAATTCCGCGCCGTTATGGACCGCCAACAAAACCGAGAGGGTGGGCTGAAACGCCAGATCTTTGCGCACGGGCGGCGCCGCACGCCGCGAAATCGCCAACAAGATCGGGTAGCCGATCAAGAAATAGAAGACCACCGCGCTCGCCACCGTCAGCAGCACGCCAGCCAGCATTACGAGCCACTCGCCGTGTCCGTTACCGCTGCCTTCTTTCGCGCGGCCTTGGAGCGCCGGAATAGCGTTCGAAACAGAATGTCCAGATCGAGGGACGGGCTTTCCTGCCGGATGTAATAAAAATCGTACTCCAGACTAAGCGCCTCTTCCGGCACGCCGCCAGTTTCCGCAAAGTGGGTCTGGGACCAGCCGAAAATGCCCGGCTTCACCGTGAAGCGATACACGTATGCCGGCATGAGATGGAGCAGCCGTTCCACAAAAGCGCGGCGCACCGGCCGCGGTCCGAACAGTGTCATTTCGCCGCGGAACACGTTGATCAACTGCGGCAGGTTGGCCAGATGGAGGCGCCCAATCAGATTCCCGATCCAACAAGGCGCGCCGCTCAACCGGGTAGTTCGAAAGCGAAACATCTGGAAAGGAATGCGCTGAAGTCCCGAACATTCGATCTGCTCCATGGCCGCCTCGCCAGTGGAAATCATGATCAGCAGCGAAACCAGGATCAACACCGGAGCGAAAACGATCAGCAGTCCCAGACCAACCAGGTTCTTGTAGATCGCCTGGAAGGCAAGCATGGCGCGGCTGGTGACGGGGGTTACCGAAAAGAGCAGGTCGGACGGCGAGAGATGCTGCCAAGCCACGCGCCGCAAGACGCCTTCGCACAGAAACGGAGCCCCCTCCACTTCGATCCCCGCGTAATGCAACCGGAGCAGATGCGCCAACGAGATTCCGGCTGGCATGCCGCTCATCACAACCGCCCGCGGATGTTTGGTCGCGCAGACTTCATCCAACCGGTCCGGCGGGCCTAAGAAAAGCAGTCCCTCAGAGACGGGCGGCGGCCCGTTTTCGAGCACACCCACGGAGTCTCCCTCGAGCGCGGCCGCCAATGATGCGGTGGAAGAATCGAAACCAACCAGCAGGATCCCACCGCGCCGGCCGCCCGTTGCAACGAGAAGGGCCTCTCGCAGCAGGCCGGCCGCGGCCAGACTCAGCGCACTGCCCAGGACGATGAGGAACCAGGGAGCGGCCGGACTTCCAAACAAATAAGTCAGTCCGTATTGCACCAGCAGGTTAGACCCGGTTGCGATGAAGAACCCGTCGATCCATCGCGACACCCCGCCGTGGGACGAACTCTCCGGGAAGACAATGGCCAGCCAGGCGATGACGGTCGAAAAAGCCCATTGAAACCCCCACGGTGCGAACGCCGCCTCACCCAACCACGCCCGGGCCGCCCAGGTGGCGACGCCAAAACCGGCCATGCAGGCGAACAGATCCGAGAGCGCGGCGGCGTATTCGTTTCCCCGGTGAAGCGATGCCTTCATGATTTGGCGGTCATCGCGATCTCGGATTGTGCCGCGGCGCGGCGAGCTAAAAATGTCCGCCGTGCGTTTTCCGCGAATCCCATAAGATCGAATGAGGACGAGGCGTCGCGGGCAGCGCCGCTGACCTCGATGGACTCGACATTCGTCAGCGCTACGCGGAAGGTCCACGCCGGCGCCGCCAGGGGCGTCAGGGTTTCCATGCGCTCGCCGTCAAGCCCGATCCAGCGGATTTCCGACACGCCCAAGCCGCGCGCGCCCTCGACGAGGATGGCCCACCAGCTTTTTTCGTCGCTGGCCCGCTCCAGTTCCCAGGTGAGACGCTCCAGGCGCAACCGCCCGTCTAGAGCGCGTTTGAGCCCGCCCCCAAACAGGAATTGGCCGGCTATGTCGAACTCCCAGTAGCGCAGTTGGTGTATGCCGATCCCGGCGGCCGCACAAAACAAAACAATCACCACAATCTGCGATTTTCCGCCCCAGGGAGAAATGGTCAGCAGGGCCAGCGCGGCGGCCAGCGCGGCGAACAGGAACAGCGCCCACACCGCCTGCCGCGCCGAGAAACCCCGGTCCAGCAAACGATGGTGGATGTGCCGCCGATCGGCCGTGAAAATCGGCTGATTACGCAAAAGACGCCGCAAAACCGAGAGCGAAACGTCGAGCAGCGGGATCGATAGCGCCAGCAGCGGCACCAGCATACTCAGCACCGTCGAGGCCTTCTGGGTCCAGATCATGCCGTAGCAGCCCAGCAGGAAGCCGATCAGCAAGGCTCCCGAATCGCCAAGGAAGACGGTGGCGGGATTGATGTTGTAAATCAGAAATCCCAGCAACGCGCCGACTAGCGGAAAAGTGGCGTGCGCCAGCGGGAGGTTATGCCGTAACATCGCGGCCGCGAACAGCGTGAGAGTGGCCACCAGGCCCATCCCTGCGCAAAGCCCATCCAGCCCGTCGATCAGATTCAGCGCGTTGGCGGTCAGCAGCAGCCAGAAAACCGTGAGCGGATAGTCCAGCCACACCGCCACCGGTTGACCCGCTAGGTCGCCGATGTGCAGGCCACTGAAGTACACCAGGGACGCCGCCACTACCACGCCGACGACTTTAAACACCGGCTTCAGAGAAAAAAAGTCGTCCACTAGCCCGGTCAGAAAAACCAGGGTGGCTCCCGGAAGCAGCTTCCAGACCGAGGGACCAGCCATAGCCTGGGCGGCAGGCGCCGTGAGCAAGGCAACACCGTAGGCGGTGGCGATCGCAATTCCTCCCACCCGTGGTATGGGATAGGCGTGGATCTTGCGCTTCCCCGGCCGGTCCACCATGTTGTACGAACGAAAAATGTCGCGGACGATCGGTGTTAGGACGATGGCGATCAAGAACGCCTTGGCGGCCATCCACAGCAGTTCACCCATGACGGAGCCTTCTAAGAGAAGTTACCCCCAAGTATTCTGAATGGAAGCCAGCTTGTGGCGGTCCAGTGAGTGTTCCACTCTGGCCGTGACACCGGACTCGGAGCACTGCTGTACCTCGCCCAGGTACAACATGGAACCACATTCAATTTCGGCCAGCACACCTCGATTAAAGCCATCTTTTGGTCCCGGCAGATCCACGCGAAGCAAGGTATTCTCCCAGCCAGCTTCCTGTCCTTCCAGGAAGCCGCCATCCGGCAGGTACCGCACCTTCACGGTGTTCCGATCGGGCATGGAAGTATCATACTCCATCCGTCGGCGGACCGTGTACCTGCGGAACCTGTTCGACACCGGGAACTTCACCTCGTCCTTGCGCCTCCAGCGCTTGTCCGAGCGCCAGCAGCCCGGGCATCGAGGTCGCAACCGGCAGCGGGCTCTGCGTGTTAACGCCTTTGCCGCCGGCAGCTTTCGGGTTGTCATCCGGTTTCTTGCGCGGCTTGCGGACGAGGTACTCCATCACGGCCAGGGAAGCCAGGAAAAGCAGAAACGTCACCGATTCACACTCCCTTCCCCTCTTCTATCGGCACGGACCCAGGCGACCTTTAGCCGCCTTTAGCCAGCCAGCGTGCATTCGAAGGGTGTGCGACTGGCGATTTTGGGGTGAATCGCTCAGGTCTTTGCCGTAAACAAAGGGCTTGAGGTCTCTTGCTTGGGGGCGAGACGCCCGAGCCAGCCGTGTCCGGCAAAAACCAAACTGAGAATGAGCCCCGCGCTTGGACACTAACGGTTTTTGCGATGCGCCCTGTTCTGATGGCCTGGCAAGCGGCTTTGGAGTTCCTGACGCGCCTTACTTGGGCCGGCTTCATGGGCGAGTCGTCCCCCAAAGAAGCGATAGGAGCGACCGGCAGAATACGAGTCCTTTACATTCACGCGACGCAAGTGCCGCCGCCGCTGGACACGCGCACAGACCGTTTTTTCCTGCTTTCGGAAACGCTGGAAGGCGATGTTTTGCAGCCGGTCTGGTTTCGAACGCCGGAAGAAGTGGAAGCGGAGTTCGGCCCAGGTTCCTACCCGGTTTATGTGACGGGACGGTTTCGCTATCACTGGTTTCTGGCGTTTCTTCCCGATGGGCGGAGGCGGTCGCGCCTGGCACAGTTCTGGTTCTGCATTCGCAAGGGCGTGGAAATTCACCGGCAGCGAGCCTTTGATTGCATAATCGCCTACTCCCACATGACGACGGGGCTATTGGCGGCCTGCGTGAAGCTGCTGACTGGCACGAAGCTGATCATCGAGCTGGCGACCAACCCGCAACTGGCCTACCTGACCCAGCGCGCCCGGCCGACCGTGCGCGACCACCTGATGAAGCTCTATTCCGACGTGTGCCTCTATCTGTCGATGTGGGCGGCCGACCGGGTTCACCTTCTCCATCCGACTCAACTGGCGGCTTACCCGCTGCTCCGCAGAGTCAAGGCCTCGGTGTTCCACGAATTCGTTCCGGTGTCGGCCGTTCGGGCGCACACGGACGACCAGGAGCGGTACGTCGTGATGGTGGGCTCGCCCTGGTACCTGAAGGGGGCGGACCGGTTGATTGGAGCATTCCACCGGCTGGCTCCCGATTTTCCGGATGTCAAGCTCAAGATAGTCGGCTGGTACCTGAAGACGGAACGCGAGCAGTTGGAAGCGCTGGCCGGAGACTCGAAGCAGATCGAACTGGTGCGGGCGACGACGTATCCGACGGTCCTCGAAATCATCAGCCGCTGCCTGGTGTTGGTGCACCCGTCGCGTTGTGAAGGAGGCCCCAGGACGGTGATTGAGGGATTGGCGGCGGGCGTTCCGGTAGTCGGTTCCGACGTAGGCTTCATCCCCGAGCTGATCCATCAGGGGGAAAACGGATTTGTGGTGCCGGGAGGCAACGTCCCGGAGTTGGAAGAACGGCTCCGCGAGTTGCTCGTCCGTCCGGAGCTGCGGCGGCGAATGGGCGCTAATGGCTACCAATTCGCGCACACGCAACTGACCGAGCAGGTCTACGCCGGGAGGTTCGCCGCGATGGTTGCGGCCACTGTAATAAGGCGGCCCATGATCGCGAAAGAGCCGCACCCGGTTCGCAGCCTGAACGAAGCGGTTCCGGAAGGGCCGGCTTGGGCCGCCGCCACCAAGTCCGTGACGCAGCCCAGGTGAACCGCAACCGTCAGTTCGTACACTTCCAAGGAAGGCCACCACGTCCGCGATCCCACATACTCCATTCGAATCTGCATCCGCCCGCAGCATGCCAGACAGCCGGTTTCAGGATCATTCCGCACCGGAAACAAACAGAGTTTCAGGATTATCTCGTGTTTGCGCAATCCCAAGGCTTTTGCCAGAGACAGGGCTTAGGACCTCTTTCTCGGCTGAGCCGCCCCCCGCGAAAGCCTTTTCGGGCAAAGGGAGACTCAAGAATGGCGCTATTCTGTCGAAGGGACCGCAGCAAGTCGAAGCATCTAACCCCTGCAGTCCAACACGGGGACCGAGGAGGCTTCCACTCTCACCAACATACAATGCCGGATCCTGAAGTGGATCGCTCATGATGTTCCGGACTACCGTGGCGTGTGCGCTTGCGCAGGCAGCTCGCGACTCGCGGTCCTGATGGGGGATGAATTCTTCTCGAGGATTGCCGGGAAGGTGATCGTCGACTTTGGCTGTGCCGAAGGAGTCGATGCCGTGGAGATGACCGTTAGGGGCGCCGGGCGCGTGATCGGCATTGACATCCGCGAGGACGTTCTCCAAACGGCACGGCAAAGAGCTCTCCGTGCGGGCGTCCAGAACACCTGTGTCTTCGCTTCACTCGCGAGTTCACAACAGCCGTGGTGCGCTGCCGCCCAGTCAAACGAACCTAGCGAGACAGGATGGTGCGCTTTTGGATTCCATCGCCGCGCCGACCAACGCGCAATCCGCAAAGATCGGCTACTCTGAGAAGGAGCGTGCGAATCCTCTACATTCACTCGACCCAAGTGCCGCCTCTGCTCGACAAGCATGCGGATCGTTTCTATTTGCTGTCGGAATCGCTGGAAGGCGACGTGTTGCAGCCGATCTGGTTCCGCACGCCGGAAGAAGTGGAAGCGGAGTTAGGCCCCGGTTCCTTCCCGGTTTATGTGTCAGGCCGGTTTCGCTATCACTGGTTTCTGGCGGGGCTACCCAGCGGGCCCCGCCGGTCGCGCCTGGCGCAGTTCTGGTTCTATGTTCGGAAGGGCGTTGAACTCCACCGGGAGCGACCCTTTGACTGCGTTGTCGCCTATTCCCACATGACGACAGGGCTGATGGCGAGCGTAGTGAAGTTACTCACTGGCGCCAAGCTGGTCGTCGAACTTGTGACCACGCCGCAGCTTGTCTACCTGACCGACCGGGCCCAGCCGACCGTGCGCGACCGCCTGATGAAGCTCTATTCCGACGTATGCCTCCATCTGTCGCTCTGGGCGGCCGACCGGGTTCATCTTCTCTACACGGCTCAACTCGCGGCCTATCCGCTGCTGCGCAAAGTCAGGGCCTCGGTGTTTCACGAATTCGTTCCGGTGTCTACCATTGAGGCGCACGCTGAAGACCAGGAGCGGTACGTCGTGATGGTGGGATCCTTCTGGTACCTGAAGGGGGCGGACCGATTGATCGAAGCATTCCAGCGGCTGGCTCCCGATTTTCCGGATGTCAAGCTCAAGATAGTCGGCTGGTACCTGAAGACGGAACGCGAGCAGTTGGAGGCGCTGGCCGGCGACTCGAAGCAGATTGAACTGGTGCGGGCGACGACACCTCCAGTCGCGTTGCAGATCATCAGCCGCTGCTTGGTGTTGGTGCACCCGTCGCGTTGTGAAGGGCTGCCCAGGGTTGTGATTGAGGGGTTGGCGGCGGGCGTTCCGGTAATCGGTTCCGATATAGGTGGGATCCCCGATTTGATCCATCAGGGGGAAAACGGATTTGTGGTGCCTGGAGGCAACGTCCCGGAGCTGGAGGAACGGCTGCGCGAGTTGCTGGCCGATCCCGAGCTTCGGCGGCGAATGGGCGCCAATGGCTACCAATTCGCGCACACGCAATTGACCGAGCGGGTCTACGTGGAAAAGTTCACCGCCATGGTTGCGGCCGCCGTGCGGGGCGCCCCATGATCCCGGGAGAGCCCCGCTCGGTTCGCAGCCTGGACAGGACGGTGGCGGGAGGGCTGGCCTGGGCAGCGGGCGCCAAGTCCTCGACGCAGGTTCTTATCTGGGCATCGACCCTGATCGTGGCGCACAAGCTTTCACCAGCCGACTTCGGCCTGGTCGGCATGGCCGGTTTGTTCAACGTTCTGACGAGTATGCTGGCCGAGTTCGGCTTGGGTCAGGCGGTGTTGCAGATGCCCGAGCTGGAGGCTGGCACGGTGGCGCAATTGAACACGGCTTGCGTGGCGATCTGCGTTGCGGCATACGGCATGTTGGTTTTGGCTGCGCCGCTGATTGCGGCCTTCTTCAAGTCCGACCAGCTCAGGCTGCTGGTAATCGTCAACAGTCTCGGCCTGGTCATCACGGGTTTTCAGTCTGTGCCAAACGGGCTTTTGGAAAAGGATCTTGACTACCGGCGGTTGTCGGTGTGCGAGTCGATCGCAACTCTGCTGCAAGCCGTGGTCACCGTGGGATGCGCGCTGAGCGGATTTGCATACTGGTCGCTGGTAGTGGGCGCGATGGCCGGCAGAACGGCGGGAGCGGCGCTGTCGTACTACTGGAAGCCGGTTCCGTTCGCGCTGCCGCGGTGGAAACAGATCCGGGCGCCGATGCGCCTCGGAGCGCACGTTGCGATCAGCAGAGCCGCGGCGGGGGCGTACGCGCTATCCGACGCAGTGATCGTCGGGCGAATGCTGGGCGCAGCGTCGCTCGGCGCATATCAAATGGCGATGTCACTGGCCAATGCGCCGGCCGACAAGGTCGGACTGGTGGTGATGCGGGTGACCGGGCCGTTATTTGCGCGGGTACAGAAGGACGAGGAACTGGTGAAGCGCTATACGCGGATCATCACCGAGTCGATCTCGCTGAGCATTTTCCCGTTGCTGCTCGGCATGGCGGTGGTCGCGCCGGAAGCGGTGCGGGCGTTACTGGGGCCGAAATGGAGCGCGGCCGTGGGTCCCATCCGATGGCTGGCCGTTTTCATGTGCGCGCGAACCTTGTCCGCGCTGTTCGGCCAGGTGCTCACGTCTCTTCGATACACCCGTTTCAATATGGTCATCTCGCTGGCCAGCTTCGTGGTGATGCCCGTGGCGTTCCTCGTGGCATCCCGCTGGGGCACCACCGCCGTGGCCGCCAGTTGGTTGATCTTGTCCCCGGTGACGGTTCTTCCATTCGCGGTAAAGTTACTCCGCGTCATCGGATTGCGCTATCGAGACTATTTAGCCGTGCTGATGCCGGCGCTGGCCGGTTGCGTGGTGATGATGGCTGCGGTTCTGGCGGCCCACGCCTGGCTTGGCTACCATCGCATGCCCGCCGCCGCCGGTCTGTCGATTGAGGTGGCCCTGGGAGGAACCGCCTATCTCGGATTCCTATGGATCTTCTATCGCGAGAACCTGAACCGGTATATCCACTTTTTGCTCGGGCTGCGCCGGGGACGAGCGGAATTGGCTGAAGCCGTATTGTAAGAGCCGCGGAGGGCGGGCGCGCTCGGGTGGATCGAAGCCGGCCTGCAGACCGCCCCCCGCGCGGTTCTTCCGCCTACGCCGCTACTCTTTCCGCCGGCAGCGGTTTCACCCGCGCCAGGTGCAGCGTTTCCAGCGCGCGAATCACCGGCCACGCCGGGTCGATCTCATGCCCGCGCCACGCGAACCGCGCCGAGGTCGGAAACTCGTGGTGGTTGTTGTGCAGGCCTTCGCCCGCCGTCAGCATGGCGATGGACTTGAGGTTAGTGGCTTTGTTGTCGAAATTGCGGTAGCCCACCCAGTGGCAGACGCTGTTGACGGAAGAATTCAACAGCACGTACAGCACGGCATGCGTAACCCACGCCGCCAGGCCCCACCACACGCCGAACATCAGCATGAAAATGGCGATGCCGCCGAGCGCCGCATAATGCATGAAAGGCAGCTTGTCGATCGCATCTTCCTTCCAGTCCGGCGTGTACTTGCGCACCACCGCCGCGTCCTTGGTCACCTTGCGGTACAGAAAATAGTTGCCGAACAGCACCGTCCACATTCCGTAAATGTACGGGCTGTGCGGATCGCCTTCCACGTCGGAAAAATGATGATGCTTGCGGTGCACCGCGGCCCACTCGCGCGGGACCATGCCGGTGAACAGGCTCAGCTCCAGGTGCATCAGCAGGCCCACCACCGGGTGCAGTTCCAACCCGCGATGAGTTTTCGACCGGTGCAGGTATATGGTCGTGCAGAAAACAGAAACTTGCAGGATCACCAGAGTGATCGCCAACATCCACAGAAAGCTCATGGTCCCCAGTGCCCCTCGATCATGAATTCGATTCTCTTGGGTGCGCTGGACGGAAAACCCCGGCCGGGCTCAAGATCGTCGGTTGTCTCAATCATAGCAGACCGAACGCTCGCGCAATGCTACAATTCCAGCGGAGAATAGATCATTGCGTTTCGTAACGATTCAACGGGACGGCGACACGGAGCCCGGGGTCCTTCTCGACGGCCGGGCGATTCCGATTCAAGGCGCAGGCTTCGCCAGCGTGCTCGAGGTGATTGAGGGCGGCGCCGAAGCTCAGACCCGAGTGCGGCGCTGGATCGCCGGCCCTGCTTCGAGCCACGGCCTGGACCCGGCCGGCCTCACTTTCGCGGCGCCCATTCCACGTCCGCCCAAGCTGATCTGCATCGGGCTCAACTACCGCGACCACGCCGCGGAATCCAAGCTCGCCATCCCGGAAGTGCCCACCATGTTCGCCAAGTTTCCGACCGCGGTGATCGGTCCCGGCCAGCCCATCGTGCTGCCGAAGAACTCGACCAAGCCGGATTATGAGGCCGAGTTCGCCGTGTTGATCGGCCGCCGCGGGCGCCACGTCGCGGAAGATCGCTGGCGCGACTACGTCTTCGGCTACACCATCCTCAACGATGTCAGCGCCCGCGATTTTCAGATGGCTACTTCGCAGTGGATGATCGGCAA
>JBEKXZ010000026.1:0-71491 GCA_049511495.1 Bryobacteraceae bacterium
GGAGTGCGTAAACGACGGAGGGCCGTGGAAATGCCGGGCCATGGACGCGGAGGAAAACCAAAAGCAGGTTTCCCTCCGCGCCCACAGCCCTTGGAAATCGCTCTGCGATTCCCACATTTCCACCGCCCCGGCGATTATTATTTCGATTTCAGAAAGGAGCCCTGGAGACCGGCCGCTTCGCTCCCTCCTCCAGGCTCATTCTTGGATGAGAAAATGCTGAGGAGAGGCTTATCTTGCAGATTTCAGTGACGAAGAAGCCGATCTGTTTGACGTATACTTGGTTCGACTGCCATGGAGTACTTCGAGACGACGTTGGAACCGTATTCCCGTTACCAGGATTTGTATCAATCCTATTATCGGGAGAGCATTTGGGCTTACTGTGCGCAGGAGAACATTCCTTATCGGAAGAATGGAGCGAACTTTGCCGGCGTCCTGCGATTCCTCGGGCGCGTGCGTGAGTCGGAGCGCTACGACAGTATCTTGCCGCCTCGATTTAGAACGCCGGTGCTCGACGGCCTTGCCGGCCTGCTGGGAGCAGGTGCTCTGGTCGAGCACTCCGTGGGCAAGTACATCTACCACGTTTCCGGTGCGGAGACCAGAATATGCATCGACGCTGAGGACTCCGGTGCTATCGAGGCGCCGGATCTGCTGGAGTGGAGCGATCTATATTTCAAGACCAATTACTGGCCCGACCGCCAGTACCACCCGAAGGTTGTTCCTCTGGCAAATGTGAATCCGCTGGTGTTTCCAAGACGGGAGGAACTTCGAGGTTACCGAAACTGCGAGGCCGAATGGGATCTCTTCGGTTTTTTTCGTGTGTGGGGAAGGATCGATCATAATCTCGCTCTCTTCGAAGCCCTGGTCCAGCTCCCATGCCGCAAGAAATTGGTCGCCTATATAATTTCGGCCGACTATGGGGCTGAGGTTGCGCGGTTGGAGAAGGCTGGCGTCGCTTGGACAACTCGCCCGATGCCCCTGAAGAAGCTGTGGAGTCTGGCCGCGCGTTCCAGGTTGAATATTGTGCGCCATGGCACTAAGGATTGCATCCCATGGCGGATGACCGACATCATGGCGATGGGACGTTGCCCCGTGCTGGATTACAGGGCGAGAACGCAGTGGCACATACCGTTACTCGAGAATGTGCATTACCTCAGCCTGGATGTGCCACCCGAACAAAACATCACGCCGAAGGAGTTCACTAGCCGGGTGGTTGGACGTATCGAGGGCTGGTTATCCAAGAAGGGGTTGATCGCGGGCGTCGCCGAAAACTCCGGCGCCTATTTTGATGAGAACCTCGCGCCGGCACGGTTGGGTCGGTACCTGGTGGAGCATTCGAGAAACC
Source organism: Bryobacteraceae bacterium (assembly GCA_049511495.1). Classification (GTDB taxonomy): domain Bacteria; phylum Acidobacteriota; class Terriglobia; order Bryobacterales; family Bryobacteraceae; genus Bog-375. The sequence continues at coordinate 1,343 of JBEKXZ010000026.1, forward strand.
GGCATGCTCAGAGCGCGCCGGCGAACACCGCACATTGAAGCGGCGTTTCGGCATCGGGCCGGCGAGGCGGAAACCGCCTCGGTTGATCGTGCGCTTGCCACTGTGATACGGTCGGAGTTCATTGTTAGGCGACTGTCAGCCGACTTGACGGCGGGCGGTCCCGGCTTCAAATCCAGCAATGCTGCCAGCTTCATTTACGTCCGCAGTGCCAGACGGAGACGCGGGGCCGCTGCGATACGATGACATCTGCAACCCCCTGGTCCAGCAGTTTATCCCCGCCGGATCCAAGGTGTTGGACCTGGGCTGCTCAACCGGCCTCCGCGCCGCTTGGTTGCGGGAGCATAATCAATGCTGGGTGGCTGGGGTTGAGATCGACAAAGCCATGGCCGCTTTGGCACGGGAGCGCTGCGACAGCCTGCAAGAGGCGGACCTGGATGACCTGCCTTCGCTGCCTTATCCACAATCCTATTTCGACGTCCTGGTTTTCGGCGACGTGCTGGAGCACTTGAAGAATCCGGAGCGGGCGCTCGCTCATTTGCTGCGCTATTTGGGCCCGAGCGGCATCGCGGTAATTTCGATTCCGAACTTCGTATTCCTCACCGTCAGACTGAAAGTGCTCCTCGGGCTTTTTCGTTACGCAGACTGGGGGATTTTGGACAGGACTCACCTTCACTTTTACACACGGCAGACAGCCCGCGAAATGGTGGAGCAGTGCGGACTCACCGTTCGGGCGTGGGACTTCAGGCCGCCTGTCCGGCGGATTCTTCCGGCGGCATTGCTTCGGGGCATGACCAAGGCGTGGCCCTCGCTGTTTGCTATCCAGTTCGTGATGGTCTGCGCACGCCCAGGCGCATCGCGGACCTGAAGCGCCCGGTCCTGCGGGGCGATTCGCTGAGGAATTCCTAAGCCTGGAGCGGTTCGGCCGGTTCGTCCCGAATGTCATCGATCGGCTCCGGTTAGCCGGCTGAACCCACGCTTGGAATCGAGGCGCGCGTTCGCCGGCATCGCCGATCGTGCCATCGCCCTCGTGGAACAATCGGACTTCAATTGCATGCGAACCCTGACAGTTCTCTTTAAGGTGCACGCCCCGGGACCGGTCCGCCACGCGATGACTCCCAGGACCATCACGAGCCACCGGGCAGTTGCGCACCCCATTTGTAGAGGTGGTAGCGTTTGCCAACAAAAATCTTAATAATTTGACCGCCACAGAGCCACTTTGACTTTGTGCCTACCCCTTCTGAGCAAACCTCGAAGAAGCCGGTTGCTCTAGGCAGGGCCAGGAGCATCCCTCGCTGGATACGCTCGGTGGGGTGGCAGGGGACATCCGCCTGGGTTGCCTCCGAGGCGAAAGCAGCGCTTGGAATTCGCGCTCCGCCGACCCTGACAATAAAGCCGCGCCAAGCGCAGCATCCGGTCGTCGCACGGTTGCGCGGATCGAGCGACATGAACGTCTTTAGTCAGATCTTCGCGTGGGACGAGTACGCCTGTCTGCGATCCGTTTCCTCTCCCCGCTGGATCCTGGATCTCGGCGCCAACGTCGGGTATTCCAGCGCATATTTTCTCAGTTGCTTTCCAACCGCCAGCGTGATCGCGGTCGAGCCGGACCCGGACAACTGCAAGCTCTGCCGCAGGAATCTCGCGCCGTATGGGAAGCGCGCGCGCGTAGTGCATGGCGCGGTTTGGTCCACCCGTTCCCGGCTGGCACTCTCGCGCGGTACTTTTGGCGACGGCCGGGAATGGGCCACGCAGGTAACTGCCGGCGCGGACCGTGAAGGGTTGGTCGAGGGCTACGACATTCCCAGTTTCTTGGAAATGACCGGCGGAGAACGGATCGATATCTTGAAGGTCGATATCGAGCGGAGCGAGCTGGACCTGTTCGGCAACCATTCGTCGTCCTGGCTGCGGGCCATCGGAAACATATGCATCGAGCTGCACGGCGCGGATTGCGAAGAGGTCTTCTTCGAAGCCCTGCGCGGTTTTGACTATTCTCTTCGCCGCTCCGGAGAGCTGACCGTATGCCTGAACCTGCGCCCCCGCGTGTGACGGAATAGGACGCGTGAGCGCAGCTCCACTCAAGCTCCGGTCGAACGAAGGTCGAAGCAACCCGATGCCGCGCCACGGGCATCGCGTGGCACAACCGGCAGAAAGGACATCGCGTGCCCAAGACGAAAGCACTTTGCATCTTCAGTACCCTGTTGGGGAACAGGGCAATGGCAGCCAGGCTCGTCGAAGTATTGAGTCGATTCCCGGAATTCGAACCGACGTACGTTCACGTCAACGCGGAAGACTACAACGCAATCCCGGCACCGTGGTGGGTGCGCTTGACCAACCCTTGGCACGCAGAGTTTCTCGCGCGTCAGAAGGCGTGCCCGGCGATGAATTTGCCGTTTGAACTTCTTCTGGTCCAGGGATGGGAACTTACCGTTGCCTTCCGGCATCTTGCCCACCGGCTGCCCGCGGCGGTCCTGCTGGACTCAGTGCCAGCCACGGTGGACGCCCAGCAACGGCAACAGGGCAGAAACGGCTGGCGACGATGGTTATCGCATCAGATCCATCATCGGCAGTTTGCGCGCGCTGCGAAGGATTTCCGCTTCTTCCTTCCCATGGGTTCGGACTGCATGGGGGCTCTCGAACGCGACTACGGGGTCGAACCCAGCCGGTGTTTCATTACACTTGCGCCGCAGGACCTCCCGTTATGGGAAGCCGCTGCCCGGGATTACCGGAGCCCGCTACAGATTCTCTTCGCCGGCAACGACTTCGTGAGAAAGGGCGGCGACTTTCTCCTGCAGCTCTACGCGGACCACCTAGCCGGCGATTGGACGCTGACAATCGCCTCCAATGACCCGGCGATCGCCACGCGACCGCTTCCGAAAGGCGTGGAATGGCTTCGCGGCAGGAACCACGACCAGATGCTCGATGTCTATCGGTCGCACGACGTCTTTCTGCTCCCCACTCGGCAAGACTACATGCCCCAAGTCCTTGCCGAAGCTCTGGCGACCGGTCTACCATGCCTCGCCACCGATGTGGGCGGGGTACGTGACCTCGTGCGCGACGGCGAAACAGGATTCCTGATGCCGGCGGGCGCGCCAGCCTCGGCATGGGCCGGGCGCTTGCGCGGTTTAGCCGCCAATCCTGCGGAGATACGGAGATTGTCGATTGGGGCGCGGAGGTTTGCCGAAGAGAGACTTGGTCTCAACCGCTTCGAGGATCTGGTCCGAAAGACCGTAAGCCTTCTGAGGTCTGCTCCAAGCCCGGCTCTTTCCGGCGGTGAGCCCGATTTCCCCTTTGTTTTCACCGACGAGTTTAGAAGTGTACAAAGGTAGAACCCGAACCCCGCACCATCCGCGACTCTTACAGCTCGGATTCACTCAACATAGCATCTCCCCGGCGCAGCCCGTGAAGAAAATGGACATACCGGTTCAGCTTCTCGCGATAAAAAATCCACAAGAATCCTAGATAGGCCGCTCCTCCCGCTGCCACCTGAACCGACACTCTGGCGACCGCCGGCATGTGACCGTTCCCAAACCAAGTGTGGACCGCCAGAACCGCGGCCACCATCACCGCGCATCCCGCCAGCGCCGGCATTAACACGCCTAAGTAGTCTCGATACCGCAATCCTATGGCGCGGAGTAACTTCACCGCAAGCGGAAGGACCGTTACCGGGGATAAGATCAACCAACTGGCGGCCACTGCATTCGTGCCCCAGCGGGACGCCACCAGGAACGCCACCGGCATCACCACAAAGCTGCCCAGCGAAACGAGCATGTTGAAACGGGTGTGTCGAAGCGAGATGAGCACCTGGCTGAACAGCGTGGACAGCGTTCGCGCGCACATGAAAACCGCCAGCCATCGGATCGGCCCCGCTGCTGCGTTCCATTTCGACCCCAGCAACACCCGCGTCGCTTCCGGCCCGACCAGCGCCAGGCCGACCAGAACCGGGAAAACGCTCAGCGATACCGATTCGCTGACGACCCGGAAATAGCGCCGCACCAGTTCCTCGTCCTTCTGCACTCGCGCAAATAGTGGCCCAGTCACCCGCATCACGAGCAGCCCGATCTTCTCGGCCGGCGCATTGGCCAGAGCCATCGCCATCTGATATGCGCCAAGCGCCGCTCCGCCCAGCCGCCGCCCCACGATCACTCCGTCCGACATCGCGTACGCCGTGGCGGCAATTCTGCTGATCGCGATGTGCGCCCCGAGGCGCATCGGCGCCTGGATCTGCCTCCATCGGGGCAGTGCGAACGGAACCGGCTTCCAGTAGTACGTCAGCGTGGCCCCTGCTATTCTGCCGGCCAGCGCGCCCGCCACCAGCGACCAGTAAGCGAATCCGCTCAGGGCGCACCCGACCGTGACCACGGCCTGTAGCAGAATTGTGACCGCCTCGCACACCGAGAGCCGCCGGTAGGCGAGGTCCTTTTCCAGAAGCCCGTACGGCACCGACTGAATTCCCGTGATGACCAGGCCCAGGCTGTTGACGATTACCAGCAGCCTGAGTTGCTCGGACTTGAAGAACGCAGCAACCAGCGGCGCGGCTAAAACCAGCAGGCCGTATGCCCCCGTGCAGATCGCCGCGCAGGCCGTGTTCAATTGCGCCACGGTGCCGGCCTCCAGCTCGGGCATTTGCAACACAGCCTGGCCCAAGCCGAACTCGGCTAGCGTGCTTGTTAGAACGTTGATGAAACCGGCCATGTTGACCAGGCCGAAGTCGGCCGGCGAAAGAAGGCGCGCCGTGATCACCGTAAATGTCCAGGTGAAAAGCTGCGTGGCAGACTTGGCGCCCGCGGCCCAAGCCAGCCCTCCCGCCAGCGCCTTGTCCAGGCTGCGAACCGAGTGCGGCCCTTCCGGGCTCATGGGCCGCCTCGCACGGCGGCCGCAACCATCGCGGTGAACCGTTCCACGTAAACCTGCTCGGTCAATTGCGTGTGCGCCAGTTCGTAACCCTTCGCCCCCATCCTCCGCCGCAGCTCCGGATCGGCCAGCAACTCGCGGAGCCGCTCTTCCAATTCCCGGACGTTGCCTCCCGGCACCACAAATCCGTTCTCTCCCTGATGGATCAGCTCGGGAATCAAGCCTACGTCGGAACCGATCACCGGAACGCCCGCCGCCAATCCCTCAATCACAGTCCTGGGGCCCCCTTCACAACGCGACGGGTGTACCAACACCAGGCAGCGCCTGATGGTTTCGAGAATGATCGGGTTCGGGGCGGCCCGCACCAGTTCAATCTGCTTCGAGTCACCCGCCAGCGCCTCCAACTGCTCGCGTTCCGTCTTCAGGTACCAGCCAACGATCTTCAGTTTGACATCCGGAAAATCGGAAGCCAGCCGCTGGAATGCTTCGATCAATCGATCCGCCCCCTTCAGGTACCAGGGCGAGCCCACCATCAGCACGTACCGCTCTTCGTCGTCGGTGTGAGCCCGGATGGTCGATACCGGAACGAATTCGTGAAACACCGAGGTCTTGACTTTGCGAAGCAGCGGATAGGCCGCCAGTTGAGCCGCGTTGAGAAGATGTACCCGGTCGGCCGCCCACAGCGACAGATAAAGGCATGCATCGGAATAGAGCTTCATCATGCGGTCGCGTATCGTCGGCCGGGCGCGCTGCGTCAGGTAGGCCAGTTGCGGGTTGGTCGCCAACTCGATGATCAGCTTCGCGCCCGTCAGCAGCTTCAGCCAGGCCGCCATCAGCCCTGTCGTCATGTGGGAGTAAGCGATGACGCAATCGAAAGCTCGCTGCCGGTGCAGTTCCACACCCTTGCGAATACAGAACCGGAACTGCGCCAGGCGCGGCCGATTCCGCCCATCGGGAAGAATCGCCAGAAACCAGTGATAGCGAAATCGCCCCGATACATAAACCGGGAAGGAACCGGGGCCGAACTCCGCTTCAACTTCTTCCGGCGTTCGAAACCAGACCGGCTGCAAAACATCGCCTTCCAACGTCTCCGACAGCAGGAAAAAGCGATCGTTATGTCTGTCGCGCGGAGGCGGCACTTGCGTCGAGTGAATGTAGAGGATTCGCATTGAGTCGGCTTGCTTATACCCGCGCGCTCCCTCCCAGAGTACCCGATGGCGCGACTCGCGTGCTCCGCATTACCTTACGCGCTCCAAAGCCGCGGCGGCCGCCCCTATAATGGGAAAAGCATGCTCCGCAAGCTTTCGCTTTCCCTTGCCGCCGTGTGCCTGGGCGCATACGGCCAGACGCAAACGGCCACCAAAGGCGCTTCCGGCCAGACGCCATCGGCGCTCGACAAAGCCACGTTGGAAGCCTACGTACGCCACATGTATGTCATGGACTCGCGGATCGGGGTCCAGATTTCCGACCCCAAGCCCGACGAAATACCCGGCTTCTCGGAAGTGACCGTGCGCGCGTCCGTGGGCTTGCAGAGCCAGGACATTGTCTTCCACATCTCCAAGGACGGCAAGAAAATCGTCCAGGGCGTTGTGTTCGACATCAGCCGCAACCCGTTCCAGGCGGAGCTCGACAAACTGAAGACGGAGGGCGCGCCGGGCGAAGGCACCTCGGGAGCCCCGGTGGCCATCGTCGAGTTCAGCGACTTCGAATGCCCGTACTGCAAGGAAGAAGCCAAGCTGCTGCACGACAACCTGCTCACGACTTACCCTACGCAAGTGAAACTCTACTTCAAGGAGTTTCCGCTCGAGGCGGTTCATCCCTGGGCCAAGGGCGCCGCCATGGCAGCTCGTTGTGTGCAGCGGCAGGATCTGGGTGCGTTCTGGGCCTATCACGACTGGATTTTTGCCCACCAGGACCAGATCACGCCGGACAACTTGCGCGATCAGGTGATGGACTGGGCGAAGGGACAAAGCCAGATCGACGCCATGAAACTGGGGCAGTGCATGGATAACAAGCTGACCGAGGCCGAGGTGGACAAGACCGTAGCGCAAGGGCGCGACCTGGCCATCAATTCCACGCCGACGCTGTTTGTGAACGGCCGGCGCATCGACAAAGCGATCGACTGGCCGACGTTGAAGAGCATCATCGATTTCGAAGTCGAATACCAGAAAACCGCGCACAATGCCGGCGACGATTGCGGCTGCGACCTGAAACTCAATCTGCCCGGCCAGCCGGCGTCCAAAACCACGCTGGGCCTTCCCACCCAGAAATAGCTCGCCACCGCGAGAACTCCGCATTGCCGCCGTGGCGCACGCATACCTGCAATCTTGCGTGCCGTGTCGAGACTCTCTCGACGCGCGCGCGGCTCCGTTCGGAGCCACGCGCCTGGAGTTTCTCTCTCCACCCGATTTGTTTTGATTCGATTACTCGCAGCGGGGATCCACCGCCCACCAGGAACGACGATCGCTTTCGGCGCCGAATGCGGCGCCGCCTATGAGCCGCTATCCCAGTGGCGGAGGAAGGCCTGGCGGCCGTCTTGCCTGGATCTCGTCACCTTGCAGCACAAGGAGATGGCGGAGCATCCCGAACTCCTGGAGGGATTCGAGGGCAATATCGCGGATACCCAGCCCGTCCGTGCCGCCGCTTGAGAAAATGTAGAAACTCCAGGCGTCGCGAAGAATCTCGACGCCACACGCAAGGAATGCGTGCGCCACGGCGGCTACTACAATGTTGATTGATGATAGCCTCCATCAACCCCGCCACCGGAGAAATCATGCGGACGTTCGAAGCCGCCACCGATGCTGAGATCGAGTCCTCGCTCGCCCGCGCCGATGCGGGCTGGCACTCCTACCGCCGCACTTCATTCGCCGCGCGGGCAGGTTGGCTCACCGCCGCCGCCCGAATTCTGGAAAACGAACGGGAGCGCCTGGGCCGGCTGATGACGCTCGAAATGGGCAAGCCCATCGCCGCCGCGCGCGCCGAAGCGGCCAAGTGCGCGCTGGCGTGCCGCTATTACGCCGAGCACGGCGAACGCCTGCTGGCCGACGAGCCGGTCGACGCCGGTCCCGGCCGCGCCTTTATCCGTTATCAACCGATCGGCGCCGTGCTCGCCGTGATGCCCTGGAATTTCCCCTTCTGGCAGGTGTTCCGCTTCGCCGCTCCCGCACTCATGGCGGGCAACGTCGGCCTGCTCAAGCACGCTTCCAATGTGCCGCAGTGCGCGCTGGCCATCGAAGAGATCATCCGCCGCGCCGGCTTTCCCGCGGATGTCTTCCAGGCGCTGCTGATTGGTGCCTCGGCGGTGGAAGGCATTCTCAACGATCCGCGCGTTCGAGCCGCCACGCTCACCGGCAGCGAACCGGCGGGCATCGCGGTGGCCGCGCAAGCCGGCCGCCAGCTCAAGAAGACCGTGCTCGAACTGGGCGGCAGCGACCCCTTCGTGGTGATGCCCAGCGCCGATCTCGACCGCGCCGTGAAGACCGCCGTGCAAGCGCGCGTGATCAACAATGGCCAATCCTGCATCGCCGCCAAGCGCTTTATCGTGGACGGACGCATCGCCGATGAATTCGAGCGCCGCTTTGTCGCTGCTATGGCGGCGCTGCGCGTCGGCGACCCCATGGACGAAGCCAGCGACATCGGTCCGCTGGCCACGCCCGCCATTCTCGAAGAGCTTGAAAGCCAGGTGAGCCGTTCGGTCGCGATGGGCGCCCGGCTGCTCGTCGGCGGCCATCGCATCCGGCGCCCCGGCAACTTCTACGCGCCCACCGTGTTGGCCGGTGTGCCCGAAAATGCGCCGGCTTATCGCGAAGAATTGTTCGGACCGGTGGCCGCGATTTTCCGTTCGCGCGATATCGGCGATGCGATCCGCCTCGCCAACGACACCGCTTTCGGCCTCGGCGCCAGCGCCTGGACGTCCGACCCCGCTGAGCAGCAGCGCTTCATCGACGAGATCGAATCCGGCATGGTCTTCGTCAACGCCATGGTCGCTTCCGACCCACGCCTCCCCTTCGGCGGCGTCAAGCGCTCTGGCTATGGCCGCGAGCTGGCCGCCCACGGCCTACGGGAATTCGTCAACGTCAAGACCGTCAAAGTGGCGTAACGCCCCGCACGCGGTGGCAACCGCTCCCTTACCGTGGGCAGCTCTGAACGCTCATCGAAAACCGCTTGCCGTAAGAGAACGGTTGGTACAGCCGCTACGGACCGAGTCCTAGCACAGCGCGGCCATGAGGGCGCCGCGGGCGGTGGAATTCAACGGGTCGGCCGACAGGCGCACCTCCGAGAGGCGCACCGGGAATTCATTGGCGCGCAGAGCGAAGACGAAGGACTCGAGGAATCCGTGCGGCATGGCGGTGCCGCCGGAGAGCACCAGCGGGACGGATTGCTCCAGCTTGGGCAGGCGCCGCGCGCTGGCGATGTGCTGGCGCAGGGTTTCGATCAGGTTGCGGATCACCTCGCGGTAGTAGACGGTCAGTGCGTTCTGCACGCGCTCCCCGTTGAGGCCGTTGAGCTGGAACGATTGTTCTTTCTGCACGCGCAGCCGGGTGGCCATTTCACCGGTTACCAGCGACGCCTGCGTGTCGATGAAATCGCCCGCTTTGGCCACGCTGAAGCTGATCACGGGGACGGAAAGGACGGCCAGGCACACATTGCACAGGCCGCTGCCGCAGGAAATCCCAATGCCGCTGTAATTACACTCGCTTAATTCGCCGAAGACCACCGCCAGGCCCTCCACGATGGGTGTGGGCGCGTATCCCAGTTCCTTGAGCAGCTCATGAAGCGAAGCTTCGTGGTAGGCGATGCCGGTTTCCTCGCCTTCGATTTCGGCGGGCACGCTGAAGAAGATCTTCTGCCCCTCGACCGCCGCCGGTCCCACCAGCTTGGTGATGATGTGGCGCAGCACGGTGAGGGAGTGCGGCTCATCCGGGTTGATGACGCCCTTCCGCATGGGCCGCCGCGTCTCGACGTGGAAGACCTCCGCGAATTTTTCCGCGTCGTTGCCGGTGACTACGATTTCCGCTCCCCGCACTTCGTGCAGAATGCCTTCGCGCTGGAGGAGATTCTCCGCCAGCTTGGAATACGGAAGCGTCAAGAAGGCGTTGAGCTGCGCCTCATACTCATACCGCTTGCCTGTATCTCGCGCCACTACGATGCGGCTCGTCCCAACATCGAGCCCGAGCGGCTGCGTGTAATCCGATTGCGGGGTCTTCATGAGTGTCTCCTATCCTGTCAACCTACTAGAATGGGAAGGTATCTTCCCGGAACAACTGTTCGGACAAGCGCCTCACGCGCCGGAGGTCCGCGCGCCTCAGGGGGTGCATCTTACGACTCGGCCGGCAGCACGCGGCCACCAGCAACAGCGCAACTCCTAGTCCGGCGATGAGCACGGCTGCCGCCTATCCCCGCGCCCGGACGGGTTCCATCACCACCGATAGAGTGGCGCTGTGAGACACGTGTCCGTGCGGGACACAAAATGCCGCTGCATCCGTCATCCGCTGCGCCTCCTGCTGTTTCTGCTTCTGCCAGGCGCGGAATTCGTCCTGGTGCCGGGCAATCAGGTCCAGATTAGCCTGGAGGCGCGCCAGGTGCTTGCTGGTCAGGCGATCCAAATCCGCCTGCACCGCGCGGTTCTGCTCCAGTTTGGCCGCTTCGAGCCGCCGCAGCTTGGCCTGCCGCTGCTCCTCCTGCTGGTCCAGCAAGCGCTGCTGCAGCACGGCGTCCTGGATGAGAGCCTCCACTCCAGTGTCCGCAGCTTCCAATGCCATCAACAGCGCACAGCGCTTGGCCTCTGAGGACATCCCGGCCAGATGGGGGCTGTTCAGCATGTCCATGGCCTTGGCAATGCCCCAACTGCGTGGCGGCCGCTTCGAGAAATCAAACCAACCTTTCAGCATGGGCAAACTCCGGTTCACGCCGACCTTTCTTAATGTTTTCGACCGTGGCGCTAATCCCCGTTTGGTAGGGTAGTACCTCTGAGATTAGATTCCTCTCACGGACTTTTTTGTGGGATGTCTTGGAAGACTACGACAAAACTGCGAAATTCCTAAGAGATTTCGCCGATTCTGCCGATACTTCGAATACGAATGGGTAGGAGTATCAAAGAGTCGTCTACCGAACTGGTCGCACGCTGCATCTGCGATCCGGTAATCCGGCTCCGTTTCCTCAGAGCCGTGGCGCCACGGCCGCGGTTGTACGACGAGCGGCCCGGGCCGTCGAGAGCGTTCTTCCGCTACCTGCTGTTGGCAATTGTCCCGCTGACGCTGATCGCGGCGTTCCTGGTGGTCCGCGCCGCGGCGCGCGTGCCGGCGCCAGAGTCTTGGAAACCGCCGGCCGGACTCTCGCGGTCCGTTCGCTCGCCAGCCCTACCCGAGGTGTGGATGGTGGAGAAGGACGCAAGCGAAGAGGTGTTCAGCAACGGCCTCCACATCGACACCCGGTTTGCCGTGTCCAACCACCCCCGCTCTTACCTGGCATTCCCGCTGAATGGCGCCTCCGGTGGCCGCGCGGTGCGCCGTTCAGTGCCTGCCGGCATTGTTTTCCATACCACCGAAAGCCTGCAAATCCCCTTTGAGGCCCGCCAGAACCGCGCTTTGAAGCGAATCGGGGAGTCGCTGCTGGAATATGTCGGGCGCAGATGCGCTTACCACTATCTGATTGACCGGTTCGGCCGCGTGTTTCGTGTGGTGGCCGAGCAGGACGCGGCCAACCATGCCGGGTACTCGGTATGGGCGGATGACCACTGGCGGTACATCAACCTGAACGAGAGTTTCCTGGGGGTCTCGTTCGAAGCCCGCACTGAGGAGGGGCAAAGCGACGCCCACCTCAGCCCGGCCCAGGTGCGCTCCGCGGCCATGTTGACGGAACTGCTGCGCGGCCGCTATCGAATACCCGTAACCAACTGCGTCACCCACCTGCAGGTTTCGGTCAATCCCGGCAACATGTGCGTGGGCTACCACACCGACTGGGCTTCCGGTTTCCCGTTTGAGCAGGTGGGGCTGCCGGACAACTACGCGCTTACCCTCCCCTCGGTGGTTGCCTTCGGCTTCGTTTGCGACTCGGCAGTGCGCGAGGCGGCCGGTCCGCGCCTGCTGCGGGCTATCGAACTGGCTGAGGAGGCCTTCGAGCAGCGCGCAGCGGCTGCGGGAATGCGCCTTCCCGCATACCGCAAGACCGCGCAGCGCGAGTACCGGACGCTGCTCGCCTATGTCAAGACGGCGCAGCACGAGGCCCGCGACGGTATCGATGGCGACAGCGGCCGGTAGGACCGTCTGCCCAGTGGCCCATAACCGGGGCCCCACCGGGCGAGCTTACGCCTGCCCAGGCCCTCCACAATCATCGTGATTACCAGGGTGTTGAGGCTCACACTCTTCCGCTCGGCTCGATCAGTCTGAACGGCCTTCGCGTTCCGCGGCGATAACCGACTGGATTCTTACTCGGCTGCAATCTCGGAAGGGAGATACCAGTTGGTTGGGACCGATACGATCCTGTAGCGTCCATGTTCTGTCCGCAAGGTTATGATCCAGACAACTTTCCCATCGGGAAAGAGAAAACGCGTGGCAGCTACCATAGGTTGCTGAGCGCCGCAGATCTTAGTCTGGGAGTGCGAAGCTGAAGAGGACACCGGCGGAGGATATGGCCACGTATTGTTTGCCGTCGACGGCGTAACTGATTGGAGAAGATGGTATCTCGTTGCCAGCCTGGAAATGCCACAGGGGTTTGCCGGTTCGGGCGTCGAGCGCGATGAAGTTGCCCTCGCGCGAGGCGACGAAGAGGACACCGCCGGCGGTCGAGAGGACGCCCGCCGATAGCGAGTTCTGGGTGAGCTCATAGCGCCACTGGATCCTGCCGGTCTCGGGATCGAGAGCGGCGACTCCCTGGGAGTCCTGCGGGGTGGCAGCGGGCGGGCCGCCGCCGGAACCACGGCCCCAGAACATCCGGCCCGGTTCGTAAGGGGCCGGCCCGGAGGCGAAGCGGCCACCACCATCCTGGTAGGCGAAATACATCCAGCCGGTTTGGGGGCTGTAGGACGGGGCCTGGAAGTTCGTTCCACCGCCGCCATCGGGGAAGACGACGCTACCTTCGGGGGTGGCTTGCCAGCCGGGTTTGGTGACGGGACGGCCGTTCTGGTCCCAATGGTCGACCCAACTGGTGCGGACGAAGGGAGTCGCGGCGAGGAGCTTTCCGTCAGTGCGGTCGAGGACGTAGAAGACGCCGTTGCGGTCGGCGTGGAGGATGAGCTTCCGATCCTGGCCGTGGTACTTGCGGTCCACGACCACCAGGTCCTCGGTGGAATCCCAGTCGTGGGTGTCGTTGGGAGTGAACTGGTAATGCCACTTGCGCCGGCCGGTATCCGGATCGAGAGCCAGGACGGCGCAGGTGAACAGGTTGTCGCCTTGGCGGACTTCGCCATTCATATCGGGCCCGGGATTGCCCACGGGCCAGAACAAGGTGTTCAGCTCGGGGTCGAAGGTGCCGGTGAGCCAGGTAGCGCCGCTACCCTGTTTCCAACTGTCGCCGCTCCACGTGTCGTGGCCGAACTCGCCGGGGCCCGGGATGGTGTAGAAGCGCCAGAGACGCTTGCCGGAAGCGGGGTCGTAGGCATCGACAAAGCCGCGGATTCCGTACTCGCCGCCGGACACTCCGGTGATGATTTTGTCCTTGACCGCTAGGGGGGCGGAGGTAATGCTGTAGCCCTGCATGGTATCGGCGATCTGGACTTCCCAAAGAGGCGCGCCGGTGCGCAGGTCCAGCGCGACCAGGGCGGCGTCGAGGGTGCCGAAGAAGAGGCGATTCCCGAGCACGGCCACGCCGCGGTTGACTTGATTAGTTTCGTAAGGATTGACCACCTTCTGGGTGCGCTGGTAGCGCCAGATCTGGCGGCCGGTGCGGGCATCCAGTGCGAAGACCTGTCCGGGCAGGCCGGTGGTGTACATCACGCCGTCCACTACCAGCGGGACGGCTTCAACGATGCCGTTTCCGGGCATGGGCATCGCCCAGCGGGCCTGGAGCCGGCGCACGTTGGAAGTGTCGATCTGGCTCAGGGAGGAGTAATGGCGGCCCTGGAGGTCGCCCCAATAGGAGAGCCAGTTCTGGGGCTCGGCCTGAGCGTTGGCGATCCGCTCTGAGGTGAGGCCGCCGGGAATGGAGACTGCGAGCGGCCGGGAGAGGTCGCGGCCGGTGAGCGTCTTCAGATAAGCGACCAGATTCTGGATCTCGGGCGCGGTGAGGCGGCGGGCGTAGTCGTCGGGCATGAGCGACTTGTTTTCGACGCGCAGTTCGGCCAGACTGGCTTTGTCGAACAGGTGGAGCTGGCCGGCAGTATCGACCAGTTGGAGGGAGAAGACGTCCTCACTCTTGCGCACACCATGGTACTCATGGCCGTCCGCGGTTCTCACGGTCAGGGTGGTGGGCGGACTGCGGCGGAATGGGCCCCGCCCGCCGCGTCCACCGCCTGCTCCTATGGGAGGCTGATTCGGATTGAGGATGGCGGCTTGGAGGGAGTGGGCGGACCTGTTCCCCGCGGTCGAAAGATCGGGGCCGACCGGCTGACCCTGGCCATTGACCGTGTGGCAGGAGAGGCACTGTCCCTTGCTCTCGAAGACCGTCCTGCCGGCGGCCGGGTTGCCACTGACCCGCTCGCTCGCGATAGCGGCGCCGGCGAGGCTGCGGATGTACGAAACCAGTTGCCAGACCTGGTCGGAAGTGAACTGGGAGAAGGCGGGCATGGCCGTGCCGCTAATGCCATTGCGGATGTTCAGGAAGAGCTGGCCATCGGCGTTGCCGTGATGGAAAAGGCCGGTGGCCAGGGCGGGGCCGCGGTCGCCGCGCGCGCCGGCCCCGTGGCACGACTGGCACGCGCTGTCGTAGAGGCGTTTGCCGGCTGCGATGGCCGTGCGGTTTCCGGCCACGGGATTGGTTTCGCTTTCCAACGTATGCTGGGCGAGGAGCAGGCCGCCGAAACAGAGATGCGCGGCCAACACGACCAGGGACCTAATATCTGTTCTCATGAGCACTTGCGTCCGGAGCAGGGGCGCCGAGGAAGGGGAATGGTGATCTGGCGCTTGAGTCGATTGGCGTACGGGCTCTTGCGGGACTGGAAAAGTCGTACTCACTTCTCATCGGAGTCTCCAATGCACGTCTCCTTCCCGCGTTGTCGGTGATGTCCATCGCGTTGGGCAGCTTACGCTTGCTTGCGGGTTCTGCGCGAGGGAACAGATCGATTTCCAACAGAAAAATCGTTTTGCGATTGCAGACTACGCGCGGCAAATTTCTCTTACAACTACGACAAATTACGACATCATCCAGTCGGACCTGCTTGATGGTGGCGGGCTCGTCGAACCCACATCGCGGACACGGTATCTCGATCTCGAACTTGTCCAAGTCGAACATCGGCCAGCAGATCCACAACTGTACAATACGGCGAGCGCCCGGGCAACGGGCGACACGGGCGAGCGTTCGAGCGCTGAACTGGGGTTGTCCATAAACTCTAGAAGTGACAGAGCCGAATTCGGTGGCTACCCGGAAAACCGTGATTCCCAATTACTCTTCCGCCGGATACGACGCCTATCCTGCCAAGCAGCGTCGCATACCGGGACTCCCTTGGGGGTCGGAAAATGGCCGATCATGGTAAATATCGCTCGCGAGGAACGGTGCCGCTCATCCCCTGGCAAGGAGTCCATGCCACTCTACTTCGTCTTGTGACTCGGATGCTGATCGGGCGAGTCGGCGACCAGGATACGGATCACATGGTTACCTGCGTCTGCGATGTACACCGTCCCGGCCGAGTCCACAGCAAGGGCGACCGGGTTATTCAATTGCGCACTGGTGGCGGCGCCATTGTCGCCGGAGTAACCCGTTGCCTTTCCGTTCCCAGCGATCGTATGGATCACGCCGCCCGAGACCTTGCGGATCGCATTGAATGGAGAGCTTTCCGCGATATACACATTGCCCAAGGCGTCCACGGCCACGGCACTGGGGTCGCACAGCCCGGCGCTGGTGGCCGGGCCGTCATCGCCCCAATAACTGTTACCCATTTTATATTCGGCAACGGTAGAAATCGAGCCATCTGAGACCTTGCGGATTCGACCGCTGAGCAAGTCAGCGATGTACACATTGCCCTCCGTGTCCACGCCCACGCCAGCGGGCCCGTATAACTGCGCGCTCGTTGCCAGGCCGTCATCGTCGGAGTGGTCCACCGGAACGGCTCCGTGGAGTTTTGTTCCATTGCCGGCAATCGTGGTGATCACGCCGTTCGAGACCTTGCGGATCACGTTGTTGAGATTGTCCGCGATGTACACATTGCCGGATGCGTCCACGGCTACGCCGGCGAGCGAGCCTAACTGCGCGCTCGTGGCCGGGCCATTATCGCCCGAGTAACCGTCCCATCCATTTCCAGCAAAAGTGGTGATCTCCCCGTTCGAGACCTTGCGGATCCGCCTATTCTCCGAATCCGCGATGTAGACGTTACCGGTCGCGTCCACGGCCACGCCCTGCACCAGGTGCAATTGCGCCCGGGCGGCTGGACCGTGGTCGCCAGAGTAGCCTGCCTTTCCAGTACCCGCGAACCGCGTCAGTTGCCCGGTTGCGGCATCGACCCGGAAAACTGCGTTCCCGGCGTCCGCCGCGAAATAAGCGTTGCCCTCACCGTCGACGGCAATGCCCCCAAATACACCGGTGCTTCCGGCGAGAGTGCGAATGGTATAGCCTTGCCCGGGCGCAGAGACGCAAAGAGCCAGAACCAGGGAAAACGGTATCAACGCCCGCATATGAATAGTATCCCGTATTCCCCTCGGTTTCATGGTCAGCCACATGGACACTTAACGTTCAAGCTCGCGGAGGCGCTCGGGCTGGCAGTGAAGGGTTATCGATATCAGCAGGAAATAGCAGCCTGCTCCGGTCTCGGGCAGCGGTCACAGCGCCGCGCGGAGGTGTTCAATCAGCGGCGCGGCCGATTCCGTGAACCGTTCCAGTTTCTTCAGCATTTTACGATAGTGGGGACTCCGCAGGCAGTCTTCGGCGAGCGGCGTGGGTGGGTCGTACATGGCTCGCACGCATTCCGGCACCCGTGCCAAGGTAACGCGCCTGTCTTGAGTGCCAACCAGCAGCCTGCCCAAGAAAGCGCCCAGATCGGCGGCGGCCAGTCCCCTGGGGAGGCTTCCACGCGCCAGCTCGCCCATGGAATCCATCACCTCTGCGAAGAGCGCCGGCCAATGCTGAAGAGCCAGGAGTCCCTCTGCAACGTAGCGCAAGTCGCGCCCCGCCAGTTCGATCCGGGTCCGATGGCTCCGGTAGAAATGGCTGAACCGGTCCAAAAATGCGCAGGCGGAAACGATGCCCGGCCAAGCCAGCGGCAGTTCCGCGGCCAGCCCTAGACAGAAAGGCATCTCATACGGCGACAGTCCCTGCAGCCAGAGAGTACGACTCGGGAAAGCGCCTCCGACCGGAAACTCCGCCAGGAGAAACTCTGCTTGATCCTGCCTGTAGAGTGTGCTGCCTACGACGAATTGGACAGAACCGTCCTTTATGGACAAAAGCATGCGGTCCCCACGCCACTGGGTGCCGGATGCCAACCCTGCGCCCGTCAGCTTGCCGATTTCCACCGCCGCGAGAATCTCGACCGTCTTCCGGACGGCGTCAAGTCCCACGGCTATTACGCTTCTCGGCAAATCAGCCACGCCCTCACGCCGCAGACATCACCATTGTATAGGAAGGACGACAGTGGGCTTTTGAAAGTAGCCCGGGACCGGAAGTCCGCTGAGTTAGGGCCGCAGGCTCGCGGGATGGCTACCGATATGCGCGATAAAGGGCATCTATAATAGGTTCTCGTTCCCTCACAACTGTACCAGCCCGTGATTGGACTGGCCATTTCCTGACTGCCCCTAAGCTGATGAGACCAACGCCGCGGTCATCTCCGGCGCTATCTTCCCGCGGGTCTTGAATTCGTAGCGTTCAATGCGAACTGCAGCTTGTCCGAGCTCGGAACGAATCACGCGGCCGACCGCAACCAATTTCAAGGGACAGTTTCCATTGAGTTGCGCGGGCCAATCCACCGACAATTCCACCGAGCGGCCCACCGGCAGCAGATCTTCGGTGGTGAAGAGGATTCCGCCGCTGCCTATATTCAGGGTGCTACCAGAACCGCTGATAGGACCACCCTTGAAATTCAGCAGCCGATAGCGTACGCCTTCGCGCAGAGGGAATCGGCTGGTTCCGCGTCGATCTGTTTTTCCTCCGAACTCCCTCATTGGCCGATTTTTCCTATTGAAGAATGCCTGCAATTCAGCGTGCTACAATGCGCGGCCTTTGGCAATAGACAAAAAGGCCCAAAACAATAGTTTAGAACGGTACCTTAGGAGTAGGGTGTTTGTCGATCCGCGCAACCTTACAGCCACCCGAACCCGGCAAAGGCCCGGTTTTGTCGTCTGGTATGCTGAGGCATGGACCAAACCCTATTCCGCTCTCTTTTGGAGCAAGTGCGAAGCGGAGAAGTTGCGGTCGACCAAGCCCTGGAACGGATGCGCCACCTGCCGTTTGAGGACCTCGGATTCGCCAAGGTGGATCATCACCGGGCGTTGCGCCATGGCATGCCGGAAGTGATCCTGGCCAAGGGGAAAACGCCGGATCAAGTGGTGGCCATTGCGCGTGCGCTTCTGGAACACGCTCCCAACGTGCTGATCACGCGCGCAGACAGTGAATGCGCCGCCGCCGTGAGCGCGCAGATTCCCGACGCCGACTACTCGGCGGTGGCCGGCACCATTCGTTTTTGGCGCGACCGGTCGATCCGTGGAAAAGGCAAGATCGCGGTGGTGTGCGCAGGCACCAGCGACCTGCCGGTGGCGGAGGAAGCGCGCATCACCGCCGAGGTGATGGGCAACCAGGTGGAATGCACGAACGATATCGGCGTGGCCGGCATTCACCGGCTGATGCACCACCGCGAACGCCTCGCTTCCGCACGGGTGGTGGTGGTATGCGCCGGCATGGAAGGAGCGCTGCCCAGCGCGATAGGGGGATTAGTCTCCTGCCCGGTGATCGCGGTGCCCACCAGCGTCGGCTATGGCGCCAGCTTTCACGGTCTGGCCGCGCTTCTCGGTATGTTGAACAGTTGCTCCAGCAATGTGGCGGTGGTCAACATCGATAACGGCTTCGGCGCCGGCTACGTCGCGAGTTTGATCAACCGCGAGTGAAGGTCGCCGCGCGCGGGAATGAAATCATCGCATCAAACGCGGTATCGGGGATAGAATGACTTCGCGGTTGCCGTGGCGCGCGCTTCTCTGTGCCACATTTGTGCCGGACCCGATACCGCCGTCAGCCGGCTAAAGCTGGTAAATCCTCCGGCCCAGCGGATGGCTGTCGAACGGCACCTCGTCGAGGCCCTCCATCTCGCGCTGGAACCTCACGCAGAAGACCATCCGCTTGCCCGCCGGATTGGCGCCCGGACCCTGATTCGCCCCACTTCCTCCCGCACTTCCCATGTTGGTGATCGCCGCTCCTCAGGTTTAGGATACAACGGGCAGGAGGCGGGCTTAGGTGAAAACCGATTGACGGTCCGGAATGTCCCGTCCTACACTGGAAGCGAACGGCATGCTGGCTTCGCCACGGAGAAGCGCCGGATAACGCATGAGGGATTTCTCCTTTGATACGCACATCTTTAAGGAAGGGGATACGTACGTCGCGTATGTGCCCGCCCTTGACCTGTCGAGTTGCGGAGCCACCGACGACGATGCCCGCCGTAACATCCGCGATGCGGTTCGCGGCTTCCTTGCGACGAGCGCCGAAATGGGCACGCTGAGCGACATCCTGGAAGAAGCCGGCTACGAGCCGGAAGGAGATGGCTGGCGCCCCCCGGAGTTCGTCTCAATCGATCGGCTCACGATGACCGTGACGTAGCGGCATGCCTGCTATCCGGCCGGTTCCTTACCAGACCCTCACTCGCGTATTCCAACGGGACGGATTCGCCTTTTACCGGCAGGAAGGCGATCACCGCATCTACGTCAAACCCGGCGTGCGGCGCCCACTGGTGATTCCCACCTACAAGGCCGTGCCGGTCTTCATCATCAAGAATTTGCTCCGCACATCCGGCATGAGCCGGGAGCGCTACTTCGAACTACTGAGGGAATCGTAGCCCGCGCTGGAACTTGACGCAGAAGACCGTGCGCTTGCCCGCCGGATTGGTGCCCGGACTCCGGCTCGCCCCGCTTCCTCCCGCGCTAGCCATGTGATGTTCGCCGCTCCTCAGGTTTAGGAAACAACGGGCGGGAAGGGGCTTCTGTCGGGCGGGCGGTGCCTGAAAATCTCAGTACGCCGCCGCACCAGTCAACATGGGCGGCGTCTCATCGCTCCCCTCGCCGAATGGACGCCCACCCGAAGTAGTCCGCCAAGGCAGGGTAGCGCGTGGGAGGTCAGTGATATGATTCCGGTATGCTTCCATACATTTTGGGATTTCTCGGGGTCGCGTTGTTCCCGCTTGCTCTGGCTGGCTGCGGAGGACACTTGGCAACGCTGGCGTTGGCAGATCCGCAAAGGAAGCGACGGGCCCTCTGGCTCGTATGGGGACTGGCCGCAGCCGGGGTCATATGCTGTGCCTTGCAGCAGATCGGAGCCTACCACTCAGACAAAGAACACAACGAAGAAGAGACGACGCTTCAGGGCAAGTTGGACGCGAGCTTGCAGCGTCAGGAATATATGCGCGGGCAACTCGACAGCATCGGTCTGATGCTCGGGAAGATCGGAGAAAAAACCAACGACGCTGGACTGAAGGATTTTGCGTCAGCGATAAGCGCCGCGATTGACAGGATGGCGCGGCAACTTGCGCAGCAGCCCCCTGCGCCGAAGCACTACCAGCGAGAGGGAACCGAGAAACTGCAAACCAAGGAAGGCGCCGAAGGCCAGGTCACGAAGTGAAGGGCATGCTAACTCAAACGGCCGGCTCACGAAGACCTGAAATAACGGCACGCCCGCCATCCGGCCGGTTCACTACCACCGAGTGACCCCTCGGCTGTCCTACTGCCCCGCCACAAATCCCAGCCCTTGCACCACGGCCCCTAGCGCGCGCTGATCTGTTGCGCTGGGCGGGATATAGGGGTTCACGCGGATGCTCACTCGGGTAGCCGGCGAGGTCGGTAGCTCCGGCGGGATTCGCTTGGCGACGGTGTGGCCGCCGGGTTCAAAGTAAATGGCGGAAGCGAACGGCTTGCCATTCAACATCACCGAGACGGTGACCGGGCTCCCGGCGCGGCGCATGAAATCGGGCGGGAAGAAAAGCTGCAGCTCGAATTGAGCCGCGACGTCCGGTAGCGGGAGCAGCGTTGCCTCCGCTTCCGGCGCCATCCAGCGCCAGGCGCCATCTTCGATTGTGTACCAGCCGCGCACCAGTTGCGGCCGGCTGCGTATGTCTCCGAGGTTCAAGTAGGACAGCAACTCCAGCGGCTTCGCGCCGGGCAGATCTGGCGGGGGCTGATTGGAATCGAGGATCAGTTCGCCCCAACCCAAGCGCATGCCCGGCGGGGCATCGACGAAAAACATGCCTTCGCCAATTCCTGCGACCGGCAGCGTGTGCGGCTCCCACAGATCACCCGCCGCTTGCGCCGTCTCGTCGAACAATAGTTCGCCTGAGACACGCTGGATGCGGAACGTCGCCGGGCCTTTGCCATTGCCGAACAACGCAAAGTGTAGTGTTCCCTGCGACCCGAGCGGCAGGCGGAAAGCAAAGCGGCGGGAGGGAGCCAGGTACACCAGGCGGCCGGAGAATTCGGTGGGCGTCCCGGCGGGCCCATTCAGATAGGATGACGTGCGCGAGTACGTGATGCGGTCGAGCGGCTGGTTCGAGAACGAAAAAGGCAGCAGCCCCATCGACACGGAAGAGAATCCGGTGTGCGCATGGCGGTCCACCAGGCGCAGCGGCGTGCGGACCCGCAAATCCACCGTGCGCAGCGGTGCGGCTGTCTCTTCGGCGAGGCTGTCGTACTTGCCGGCAAGCGAAAGGTCGGAGGCTACGATCCACTCGCCCGGTTTGGGCACGCTCACATCGTCTAGCGGTTGCCCACCCTTCGCCACCATGTAATAGCGAAAGCCCCACTCGCCGTTGACCAGGAACGGGCGGGTCGGTGGGGGCGCGACATGAGCGTAAACGCGCGCAAATTCGTACGCGGCGAAGGAAATGTTTAGACCGAGTATGAGGTTCACCGCCAGCGCCAGCCACAACATGCGCGGCCGGTCGCGGAACTGGATCGTAAAGAGCAGAACCATCGGCGCGGCCAGCGGCAGCAGATAGCGCGCCGCGCCGGCGAAGAATGCCACGCACGCAAAAGCGAAATAGAGCAGGCACCACGCGGCCAGCACCGGTTGTCGGCGCGCTTCCCACAACCAAACCAGCGCGTTGACGCCGAGAGCGACGAAAATCGCCAGCAGCGCGCGCTCCCACCATGGATAATCCGTCACCAGAAATGCAGCCAGAAGACCGGGCGCGAGGCCCCACAGGCGGCGCCAGGCGAGCGGAACCAGAGTGACCAAGACGCCCAGGTGTTCGAGCAGCGCCAACGCGCTCGAGGCTTTTACACCGATCCGCGACAGATTGGGATTGCTGGCGTAGCCGGCCAGCACGGCGAATGGGAGACGGCCGGTGAGCGCCCATTGGAGCGCCTGCCATCCGCCGAGCGCGAGATACGGGCCGGCGAGCGCGCACCACGCGGCGCGCGGCGGCCGTTCGCGTTTCATTAGATAAGAGAGCAACAGAATCGGCGGCAGCGCCAGCGCCTGCAACTCTGTCAAGCCAGCGAGCGCTAGCGCGATTCCAGCGAGCCAGAACCAGCGCCCGAAGAACGCCGTTGCGCCAATCAGCAGCAATGCCAGCGCGGGCGCTTCCGGCCCGGCAAGCGTGTTGGTGTTGACCTGCACTATCGGAGAAGCCGCAATCAGCAGCGCGCCCCACAGCGGACGCGACGTGAATCGTGCCGCCAACGCATACGCGGCGAAGCTAATTCCCAACGTAAACAACAGATAGAAGCAATGGAAAAAGAAAACCGAGAAACGGCCGCGCAGCAGCCATGCGCCAGCGAGCAGGTAAGCGTTCAAGGGCGGATGCGGATGGCCCGCCGCGTCCACCACTCGCCCTTGGAAAACGAACTGGAAATTGAGCGGTGTCAGCGGCTGCTGCAGAACGTGGGCCGCGAAATCCAGGTAATTGACTTCGTCGCCTTGCACCGGTTGCCGCAAAAAAGGCGCGTGCAGCGCCAGCGTGAAGGCGGCCAGCAGCAGCAGGTCGCGCGCGACGCCTTTCTTTACGCCGGCTTCCATCGGAGCACCGGCTTGCGCGCCGCGGCGACCTCATCCACGCGGCTGGTGCGCGTCGAATGCGGCGCTTGTTTCACCATTTCCGGATCGGTCTCGACCTCTTTGGCGATCGAGATCATGGCTTCGATGAATTGATCGAGCTCCAGCTTGCCTTCGGTCTCGGTGGGCTCGATCATCAGCGCGCCGTGCACAATGAGAGGAAAGCTGACGGTGTAGGGATGGAATCCGTAGTCGATCAGGCGCTTGGCCAGGTCGCCCGTGCGGACGCCGAGTTTGGCCTGGCGCTCGTCGCTGAAAACCACTTCGTGCATGTTGGGCGCGGGGTACGGCAGATCGAAGTACGGCTCGAGCTGCTTGCGGATATATACCGCGTTAAGCACCGCATCGACGGTGGCGTTGCGCAAGCCGGGGCCGCCATGCGCCAGGATGTAAGCCAGCGCGCGCACCAGCACGCCGAAGTTGCCGTAGAAGGCGCGCACGCGGCCGATCGATCGCTTGCGCTTGAAATCCCATGCCCACTTGCCGCGCACACGCTTCAAGCGCGGCAGGGGCAGGAAAGGCTCCAGCGGCTTCTTGACCGCCACCGGACCGGCGCCGGGGCCTCCACCGCCGTGCGGGGTAGAGAACGTCTTGTGCAGGTTGAGGTGCATCACGTCGACGCCGAAATCGCCGGGCCGCGCGATCCCCACCAGGGCGTTCATGTTGGCGCCATCCATGTAAAGCATGGCGCCCTTGGAGTGCAGGATCTCCGCCGCCTGCCCGATGTTCTCTTCGAAGACGCCGAGCGTGTTGGGATTGGTCACCATCAGCGCCGCCACGTCCCGGTCCACCGCGCGCGCGAGCATTGCCAGATCCAGCACGCCGGTATCGGTCGATTTCACGTTCTCCACCGCATACCCGGCAATCGCCGCCGTGGCCGGATTGGTGCCGTGCGCGGAATCGGGAATGAGGATCTTCTGGCGCGGGTTGCCGCGCTGTTCGAGCAGCGCGCGAATCAGCAGGATGCCGGTTAGCTCGCCCTGCGCGCCGGCCGAGGGTTGCAGCGTCACCGCGTCCATCCCGGTGATTTCGGCGAGCGCCGCTTCCAGACGCGCCATCACTTCCATGGCGCCCTGCGCCAGCGCTTCAGGTTGATAAGGATGCGCCCACGCCAGGCCCTCGATGCGCGCCACTAGCTCATTGATGCGCGGGTTGTATTTCATGGTGCAGGAGCCCAGCGGGTACATGCCATGATCGATGGCGTAGTTCCAGGTGGAAAGGCGCGTGAAGTGGCGGATGGCTTCCACCTCGCTGACTTCGGGAAAGCCGTCGATTTCGGCGCGCACGTTGCCGGCGCCCAGCGCAACGGAGGCGTCCACGGCGGGAACGTCCAGCTCAGGAAGCTGCCAGGCGCGCTTGCCGGGCGAGCTGCGCTCGAACAGCAGAGCTTCGTTCTGCGACAGGTGGCTGCGGACTTTCCGGATCACGCCAGCACCTCCGCGGCGGCCGCCGCTCGCAGGACCTGGCTCAGCTCGTCCATTTCCGCGCGGCGCGTCATTTCAGTGGCGCAGACCAGCATCGAATCGGCCAACTCCGGATAAAAGCGGCCCAAGGGCAGACCACCGACGATCTTTTTCTTGAGCAGGGCCTTGTTCACCACTTCCGGATTCCCGCACCGCACCACGAACTCATTGAAGAATTTCCCGCTGAATGCGGGCTTCATTTTCCCGGCCAGATAGTGCGCCTTGGCCGCATTCTGCAACGCCAGCTCTCGCAAGCCCACTTTCCCGTAAACGGTCATGAAGACGGTGGCCATCAGGGCGATGAGCGCCTGGTTGGTGCAGATGTTCGAGGTCGCTTTCTCGCGGCGGATGTGCTGCTCGCGCGTGGAAAGCGTCAGGCAGAAGGCGCGATTTCCGTGCGTATCCACGGTCTGGCCCACCAGCCTGCCCGGCATCTGGCGGACGAACTGGTCGCGCGTGGCGACGATGCCGGCGTAGGGACCACCGTAGCTCGGCGAAATGGCGAAGGATTGCAGCTCGCCGGCCACAATATCCGCATCCGCCGGCGGTTCCAGTATCCCCAGCGACACGGCTTCAGTGAATGCCACCACCAGCAACGCGCCGCGCCGGTGGGCGATATCCGCCGCCGCCTTCACGTCATCGATCACGCCAAAGAAGTTCGGTGACTGAACGACCACCGCGGCAGTCTGGTCGTCCATCTTGCGCTCCAGATCCTCGAGGTCGATCGCGCCCGAATCCTTCACGTAGCCAAACTCTTCGACCGGCATCCCCTGGTGCCGCGCATAGGTGCGCAGCACTTCGCGATACTCCGGGTGCAGGCTCCGCGCGGCCAGTGCGCGGTGCCTGCCGGTGATGCGCGCCGCCATCATGGCCGCTTCCGGAACCGCGGTCGAGCCATCGTACATGGAAGCGTTGGCCACGTCCATGCCGGTAAGCTGGCAGATCATGGTCTGAAATTCAAAGATGGTGGTGAGCGTTCCCTGCGAGATTTCGGCTTGGTAGGGCGTGTAGGAGGTCAGAAACTCGCCGCGCGAAACAACGGTATCCACCAGCACCGGCCGGTAATGCCGGTACACGCCGGCGCCGAGGAACGATGCATAACCATTCGCGTTTTCCGCGGCTCGCTCGCGGAAATAGTCGACGATCTCGTATTCGGAGATCCCCGGTGCCAGGCGAAGCGGACGGCGCAATCGCACCGCCTCCG
The DNA here is from genome assembly GCA_049511495.1 of Bryobacteraceae bacterium. Lineage (GTDB taxonomy): Bacteria > Acidobacteriota > Terriglobia > Bryobacterales > Bryobacteraceae > Bog-375. The sequence goes on from JBEKXZ010000026.1 coordinate 27,182, forward strand.
GCAAGTGGGCAAACAGGTCTTCGGCCGACTCGACGCCGCAGGCATCCAGCATCTGGCGGCGTTCGGAATCCGATTTCGGCAGGTAGCGCAACTATTTTTCGGCTCCTATGTAGTTTTGATAATCGGCTGCCGACATTAGATCCGGCAATTCGCCGGGCGCGCTCAGCTTGATCTTCACCAGCCAGGCCGCGCCGTGCGGATCTTCGTTGAGCTTTTCGGGCGCGTCGGCCAGCGCCGGGTTGATCTCACTCACTTCGCCGCTGACGGGCGAGTAAATGTCGGAAACCGCCTTGACGGATTCCACTGACCCCAGCGACCTGCCCTGCTCCACGCGCGTGCCGGGCTTGGGCAGGTCTACATAAACGATATCGCCGAGCTCCTGCTGGGCGTGATCGGTGATCCCGATGGTGCCAGTGCCGCCTTCCACCAGGACCCACTCGTGTTCCTTCGTATAACGGAAGTTTTCCGGATACATGGTCATTTCGCTCGCTTGTAAAACGGAGTTTCGACGGTCATCGCATCGGTGGGCTGGCCGCGCACGATGACTTGGATAGCTAGCCCAGGCCGGGCCAATTCCACGGGCAGATAGCACAGGCCGATGTTCTTGTTCAAAGCCGGCGCGGGCGAGCCGCTGGTGACCCATCCCGCGGCGACGCCGTTCACGTATACTTCGTACCCATCGCGGGCAATCGGCCGGCCCGTCATTTCAAATCCGGTGAGCTTGCGCCGCAGACCGGCTTCTTTCTGGCGCAGCAATGCCTCGCGCCCCACGAACTCGCCCTTGTCGAACTTGACGAGCCACGCTAGATCGGCTTCAAGCGGCGAAATGGAGGCGTCGATTTCGTGTCCGTAGAGCACCATCTTGGCTTCCAGGCGCAGCGTGTTGCGCGCGCCCAGCCCGCAGGGTTTGATACCGAACTCCGCGCCCGCCTCCAGCACTCGCGCCCAGATGCGCTCGGATTCGGCCGGTGGGATGTAGATTTCGAAACCGTCTTCGCCGGTGTACCCGGTGTGGGCGATGCGCGCTGGCACGCCCGCCACTTCGCCATCGGTAAACCAATAATACTTGATGGCGCCCAAATCGACTGGCGTCAGTTTTTGCAACGTGGCGCGGGCCTGCGGGCCCTGGATGGCGATCTGGCTGTAGCGGCTGCTCGTCAGCTCGACCGTGGCGTCGAAGCGGTTGTGCGCGCGGATGTGCTCGAAATCCTTCTCCTGGTTGGAGGCGTTGACGCACAGGAAGAACTCGCGGTCGCTCACTTTGTGTACCAGAATATCGTCCACGAACCCGCCGTGCTCATAGAGCAGCCCGGTATAGTGCGCCTGGCCGGTTTGCAATTTGTGGACGGCATTGGTGGTGACGAAATCGGTCAGTTGCGCGGCTTGCGGCCCGCGAATCTCGATCTTGCCCATGTGGCCGATGTCGAACACGCCCACCGACTTGCGCACCGCCATGTGCTCCGAGAGGATTCCGGAGTAGTGAACGGGCATCTCCCACCCGCCGAATTCGACCATTTTGGCGCCCAGCCCACGATGAACGGAGTTCAGCGCCGTACGGCGCAGCGGCGACGCCTGTGGCATGAAAACTCAGGCTACCAGCGGGAGGTAGGGCTGTCAATCGAGGGGGTCAGGCGATTCGCGCATTGGTGTTTTGCGTAACGGCGCCTCTACTGCGACCTTTCCTTCAGCAACTGCTTCCACCTTACCCAGGCGGCGGCGCGCGCTTTCTGGTTGGGTTCAGTGCCGCTCGGATCCTCGCCGGCGCGCATGAAGCCGTGGCCGGCGCCATCGTAGACGACAGGATCGTATTGCTTCTTTGCGGCGGCCATCTGCTCCTTCGTTGCGGGGATAGTGGCATCGATGCGGGCATCGTTGCCGGCGTAGAAACCGTAAACCGGCGCCTGGATGCGCGCCATGGCATCGGCGGCGGGGGGCGAACCGTAGAACACAAACGCCCCCCTCAGGTCCGGACGGTTGGTCGAGAAGAGGAAGGTTTGCCCGCCACCCCAACAGAAGCCCGCCACGAACAGCTTGCCGTTGGCCGCCGGCAGTTTAAGGCCGTAATCGGCGACGGCGTTCAAATCGGCGGTGATCTGGTCCGGCCTGAGATGGCTGATGGCTTCGCCCACCGTGTTGGGCGCAAAGTCCTTGGTGCGTCCGCCGTTGGGGGCCATGCCGGAAAGCAGGTCGGGCGCCACCGCGATGTAGCCGGCCTCGGCCACCTGGTCCGCCAGATCCTGCACCCAATCGGTCATCCCGAAGATTTCGTGGATAATGACTACCACCGGCGTCTTGGTCGCGGATTCCGGATAGACGACGAAGGTCTCGACGGACCGGCCGTCGTGTTTGACGGTGACCCATTCCCGATGGCGCGGGCTCTTCGCGAGTTTCGCGATCGCCCAATCCTGTGCCCCCAGACTCGAGACGGCCAAAGCGGCCAGCAACGCAGCTCGTCTCATCATCGGCTTTGAATCCCTCCTGCGGCGTCCGGCGCCCGGCTCATGCCACGCCGGCCACCGGGTCTTGCGCGGTATCCTGGCGAGGCCGTACGATGCGGAACGGTTGGAAACGGTAGCCGATGCCGAAGATGGTCTCGATATACTGATCGGCGTACGCACCAAGTTTCTTGCGTACACGGCGCACGTGAACGTCCAGCGTTCGTGTGCGGATGCCGGCGCCGTAACCCCAGATTTCCCATAACAGCGCGCGGCGAGGAACGATTTCGCTGGCATTGCTCACCAGCAGTGCCAGCAAGGCATATTCCTTCCGCGTCAGGCCGACCGGACGGGAATCCAGCGAAACGGTCCGATGTTCAAAATCCACCGCCAGGTGCTCGTCCTGATACGGCGCAATGGCGACTCGTGACAACGGTCCCATGGCCCCCCCTCTGCTAACTATACTACTGCTATAAACGCCACTTGTGAAAGGGCCAAAAACTGGGATACCCCACGCAAGCGCCGGAGGCGGTGTTCAATCGATCACAAACGGCCCGTCGTTGCCGACGCCCAGTTGCCGGCCGCTGCTGTCGAACGCTCGGATTTTGAAACGAACCGAGCCGGGGGGATTGTCGGTCTCGGCGTGGAACGACGACTCTTCGCCCCGCTTGAGCTCGTCATCCTCTACGGCGGTCTTCTGGCTGCTCAGCAGTTCCCCGTCGGAGGTCAGGAAATCGAAGGTCAGGGTCAATCCCTTGACGGGCTTTGTGACGCTGACCCGGCCGTCTATCGAGAGCCGCCCCTCTTCGACGCGCCGGGCTTTGGCTTCCACGACCTCCACGTCGTGCCTTTTTTGCGCCAGTGCCATGGCACAGGCGAGCAATAACAATAACGCGGCCGCGAGACACCTCATGGCTGTCAGTTTAACAGGACAAGGACACCGGACTGAAACCGGAGTACTCCGTCCCGGTCGGGCTGTGGCATAATGTAAATCCTTCTCAAAGGCCGGGCGCGCCGGGGCGGTTCGCGGGGCACTGACCGAGAAGGAAACGCGCTGATGAGCAAAGTCAACTGGAGTCGCAGATCGGTGATGCTGGGCGCCGCGGCGCTGCCGATGGTCGGCATGGTGTCCGCAAAGCCGGGTCCGCCGGCGGTCGTGATCTCAAGCGCTAACCGCTTCGACGGTGGCGTCAACTGCTGCGCCAAGGCGATGGAACTGATGAAGGCCGGAGCCGATACGCTGGACGCGGTGGTAGCCGGGGTCAATATCGTGGAACTGGACCCGCGCGACACCAGCGTGGGCTACGGGGGGTTGCCCAACGAGGACGGCGTGGTGCAACTGGACGCGAGCGTGGTGCACGGCCCCAGCCGCCGCATGGGTTCGGTGGGTGCGCTCGAGGGAATTAAGACTCCCTCTAAGGTTGCCCAGCGCGTGATGGAAGATACCGACCACATGATGCTGGTCGGTGCCGGTGCGCTCAAGTTTGCCAAGGCCGAAGGATTTCAGGAAGAGAACCTGCTGACCGAGGAATCGCGGCTGCAATGGCTGGTTTGGAAGAGGTCGCTGCGTGATCGCGACGGCCACAATAACTGGGGCCCCGGCCTGGATGCGCCGCCCGAACAGCAGAAAACGGCATACCTGGAGGAACTCAAGCGGGAGTTCCCGTGGGCGAGCGACGAACTGCTGCTCCAAGCCATCGAGAACGCATACCACCCGCCACACGGCACCATCAACTGCATCGCACTCAATGAAAAGGGCGAAATGTCGGCGGTTACCACCACCAGCGGCCTGGCATGGAAGATTTCCGGCCGGGTGGGCGATTCGCCCGTTATTGGCGGCGGCTTGTGGCTGGATCAGGATGTCGGCGGCGCCGGTTCGACCGGGCGCGGGGAAGAGAACCTCCGAGTTTGCGGGGCGCACACCGTGGTCGAAAACATGCGGCGCGGGATGGCGCCCAAGGAGGCAGTGCTGGACGCGTTGGAGCGGGTGGCGCGCAACTTCAACCAGGATCGGAAGCGTCTGGAAGCTATCGACCTGAAATTCTACGCGCTGCGTAAGGACGGGGAATATGCGGGCGCTTCGTTGTGGAATAAATCATCAATTCAGGCGGAGCACGTGGCGCAGTTTGCCGTTTGCACCAGCGATGGCGGAAGCCGTGAGGAGAATGCGGTATTTCTCTATCCGCGGAGCTGACGAAACCGTGCGGTAACGCGATTCGCTTGGAACTTCGTAACAAGTTCTGCATCTGTGTAAGAGAGTTGAGTCTGGGGACCGAGGGCTTGTAAATAAGCAGGGATGCGAGGGGTGCTGTCTTCCCGATGGGCGTTAACAATACTGTGACAGTGGAAGCGGGGCGAAGGTAGCGCGGCATGGCCCAGATCTTTCCTAAGAGCGCGAATGCGATCGCGCGCGCGTCGGTCTATGGCGCGATCTTCGTCCTGATATTTGCGGGCTGGGCTTTCGACGCATTGAACCGCAGCGCTTACAACACGCGCGCTTTCATGGCGCGTGAGCAGCCGGTTCCGTTCAGCCACGCGCATCACGTCGGCGGGTTGGGATTGGACTGCCGGTACTGTCACACGTCGGTCGAACGGTCGAGTTTCGCCGGCATTCCGCCGACCAAGACCTGCATGAATTGCCACTCCCAGATCTGGAGCACGAGCCCGATGCTGGAGCCGGTGCGCGCCAGTTTCCGCACGGGCCAATCGATCCGCTGGACGCGGGTCCACGACCTGCCGGATTTCGTCTACTTCAACCACAGCATTCACGTAAACAAGGGCGTGGGCTGCGAGAGCTGCCACGGCAGGGTGGACAAGATGCCGCTGACCTGGGCGGTGGCCTCGCTGCAGATGGATTGGTGCCTGGACTGCCACCGCCATCCGGAAAAGGTGTTGCGGCCACAGGCGTTCATCACAACCATGGGCTATCAGCCGTCAGGCGACCAGGAGGAAATCGGACGCCGGCTGATGAGCGAGAATCACATACAAACTACGCACCTGTTGACGAGCTGTTCCACTTGCCACCGATGAGCGACTTACCGAAACACCTGGATCTGGCCGGCGCGCGGGCGCGTCTGGAAGGGAAGCGCGGGCGCGAGTTCTGGCGCAACCTGGAAGACCTGGCCGCCACGCCCGAATTCGAAGATTTATTGCAGCGGGAGTTTCCCCGCCAGGCGATTGGCTGGAGCGAGGACGAAAACAGCGTCGAGGGGCGCCGCAACTTCCTGAAGATGATGGGCGCCTCGCTGGCTCTGGCCGGGCTGACGGCCTGTACACGCCAGCCCACCGAGCACATCATGCCCTACGTGCGGCAGCCGGAGGAGCTGATTCCCGGCAAGCCGCTGTTCTACGCCACCGCAGTGACGCTGGGCGGCGTGGCCAACGGCGTTCTGGTGGAAAGCCACGAAGGCAGGCCCACCAAGGTGGAAGGTAACCCGGAGCATCCGGCCACGCTGGGGGCGCTGGATGCGTTCGGCCAGGCATCGGTTTTGCAACTGTACGATCCGGACCGCAGCCGCACGGCAACCGAAGGCGGCGAGATCCGCTCCTGGGCGGATTTTCTGGGGATGCTGCGCGGCTTGATCGAGCAGCAGCGGTCCATCGCTGGAGCCGGCATCCGCATCCTCACCGAAACCGTGACGTCGCCGGCGATGGCGGACCAGCTCGCGACCATCAAGAAACTGTTTCCCGCCTCCAAGTGGCACCAGTGGGAACCGGCCGGGCCGCACAGCGCGCGTACCGGCGCCATGCTGGCATTCGGCCAGCCGATCCACACCTATTACAACGTAGCGAACGCCAACGTGATCGTCTCGCTGGATTCGGACTTCCTGGCGTCCGGCGAGGCCAGCCTGCGTTACGCGCGCCAGTTCGCGGCGCGCCGGCGTGTGGAAGGCGGCAACACCACCATGAACCGGCTCTACGTGGTGGAACCGATGCCCACGTCCACCGGCAGCAAAGCGGACCACCGGCTGCCGCTGCGCGCCGGCGACGTGGAAGAATTCGCGTGGCTGCTGGCCACTCGTCTCGGCGTTGCCCAAGGCGCGGAGCAAAGCGACAACGGCGACATCAATAAGTGGATGGGTGGCCTAGTCAACGACCTGATGCACAACCAGGGCGCCAGCCTGGTAGTGGCCGGCGAATTCCAACCGCCTATCGTTCACGCCCTGGCCCACGCGATGAACGCGAAACTCGGCAACGTGGGGAAAACGGTTTTCTACACCGGCCCCATAGAAGCCAGCCCGGTGGATCAGTTGGCATCGCTCGAGGACCTGGTCAGCGATCTGGATTCGGGCGTGGTGGATCTGTTGCTGATTCTGGGCGGAAACCCGGTCTTCAACGCGCCGGTGGAACTGGGCCTGGCCGATCGGATTCAAAAGGCCCGCGTGCGCGCGCACTTGAGCCTTTACGAGGACGAGACCTCCGAAATCTGCCAGTGGCATTTGCCCGAAGCGCATTACCTGGAAAGCTGGGGTGACGCGCGCGCCTTCGATGGTTCGGTCACCATCCAGCAGCCACTCATTCAGCCGCTCTATGACGGCCGCGCGGCGTACCAGGTGTTGCAGATGTTCACCGATGCGCCGGAAACGGGCGGTTATCAAATCGTCAAGGGATACTGGGCGGCGCAGCATCAGGGCGCCGATTTCGAAACCTGGTGGCGGCGCGCGGTGCACGATGGCGTGGTTGCCGGCTCGGCGCTGCCCACTAAGACGCCCGTCATTAACGGCGCGGCTTTGGCTACGCCGGCGCAAAAGAACCGGCTGGAAGGCAAGCTGGAAATCGTGTTCCGGCCCGATCCGGCGATTTACGATGGGCGCTTCGCCAACCTGGGCTGGCTGCAGGAGCTGCCCAAGCCGATCACCAAAATCACCTGGGACAACGCCGCCATCATGAGCCCGGCGACGGCGCACCTATTGGGCGTGCTGAAAGAATCGCTGGAGGTGGGTTTCGCCGGCGTGCCGATGGTGGAACTCACCTACCAGGGCCGCACGTTGCGCGCGCCGGTGTGGGCGCAGCCGGGGCATGCGGACGGTTCCGTCACGGTTCACTTGGGCTACGGCCGCACCAAGGCAGGACGTGCCGGCACCGGCGCCGGCTTCAATCCTTACGGCCTACGCACCGCCAAAGCGCTTTGGAACGATACCGGCCTCGCGGCGAAAAAGACCGACGGCTCCTACCTGCTGGCAACCACGCAGAACGAGCACGCGCTCGATCCCAAACGGCACATCGTGCGCGCCGGAAATCTCGAGGAGTATCTGAAGAATCCGGGTTCGGTGCACGAAGGCGCGGAGGATCCGCCGCCTTCTCTTACAATCTATCCCGGATGGAGCTACCCGGGCCACGCCTGGGGCATGGCCATCGACCTGAGCGCTTGCACCGGATGCAGCGCGTGCGTGGTGGCATGCCAGGCGGAAAACAACATCGCGGTGGTAGGCAAAGATCAGGTGCGGCGCGGACGCGCCATGCACTGGCTGCGCGTGGATTCCTATTACAGCGGACAGGTGAACGACCCCGAAATATACAACCAGCCGGTGCCCTGCCAGCAGTGCGAGAACGCCCCCTGCGAACTGGTTTGCCCCGTGCAAGCCACTACGCACAGCGCCGAAGGGCTCAACGACATGGTGTACAACCGCTGCGTGGGGACGCGCTATTGCTCGAACAACTGCCCGTACAAGGTACGGCGGTTCAATTTCTACCTGTTCTCCGATTTCGAAACGCCCAGCCTCAAGCTGCTGCGCAACCCGGACGTGACGGTGCGCAGCCGCGGCGTGATGGAGAAGTGCACGTACTGCGTGCAGCGCATCAACGCGGCCAAGATCGATGCGGAAAGGCAGAACCGCAAGATCCAGGACGGAGAGATCCAGACCGCCTGCCAGGCTACCTGCCCCACCGAGGCGATCATCTTCGGCGATATCAACGATCCCAACAGCCGGGTATCGAAAATGAAAGCCGAGCAGCGGAATTACGGCCTGCTGGCCGACTTGAATACCCGGCCGCGCACCACTTACCTGGCGGCGCTGCGCAACCCGAACCCGGAGATTGAGGATTAGGCACAAGCGATGGCAGACGACCGACAGATCGTAGTCGAAACCGCCGCACCGGGCGAGATTATCGCCCCGGGCTACACCTTCGGCACCATCACGGATCAGATTTCGAGCGTGGTGCTGACGCGGAAAACGCCGCTCTTCTGGTTCGCGGCCTTCGGCATCGGCGGCTCCCTGCTGATGCTCTTCCTGCTGGCGGTGACCATCCTGATGGTGAAGGGCGTGGGCATATGGGGCATTCGCACTCCGGTGATGTGGGGCTTCGCCATCACGAATTTTGTGTGGTGGATCGGAATCGGCCACGCGGGCACGCTGATTTCGGCCATCCTGCTGCTGCTCAATCAGCGCTGGCGCAACTCGATCAATCGTTTCGCCGAGGCCATGACGCTGTTTGCGGTCGCCTGCGCGGGCATGTTTCCGCTGTTGCATATGGGGCGCCCGTGGCTGTTCTATTGGCTGCTGCCGTATCCCAATACCATGACGATTCAGCCGCAGTTCCGCAGCCCGCTGGTATGGGACGTATTCGCGGTTTCGACTTATGCGACGGTGTCGCTGTTGTTCTGGTACGTCGGCCTGATGCCGGACCTGGGGACGCTGCGCGACCGCACCAAGAACCCGATCGGCCGCGCCATCTACGGCATCATGGCGATGGGCTGGCGCGGTTCCGCGCGGCATTGGAGCGTCTTTGACACCGCTTCGTTGCTGCTGGCCGGCCTGGCGACGCCGCTGGTGCTTAGCGTCCACACCGTAGTCAGCTTCGACTTCACCATTGCCATCGTCCCCGGCTGGCATAGCACCTTCTTCCCGCCATATTTCGTGGCCGGCGCCATCTACTCCGGCTTCGCCATGGTGCTGGCGCTCGCGATTCCGCTACGCTCGGTCTATGGCTTGCAGGGCCTGATCACCATCAAGCACCTGGACAACTGCGGCAAGATCATGCTGGCCACCGGCTGGATCGTCGCCTACTCCTACATGATGGAGACGTTCCTCGCCTGGTATGGCGGGAACACTTACGAAGCTGCCGCGTTCTGGCACCGCATGACGGGGCCCTACGCCTTCCAGTATTGGTTCCTCGTGACGTGCAACATCGTTTCGCCGCAGATCCTGTGGTTCAAGCGCGTGCGCAACAGCCCGGTGTGGCTGTTCGTTTCCTCGATGATCGTACTCACCGGTATGTGGCTGGAGCGCTTCATGATCATCGTCAGCAGCCTGGCGCAGGATTTTCTGCCCTCCTCGTGGGGCATCTTCCGGCCGACGCGCTGGGATTGGGCCACTTATGCCGGCACCATCGGCCTATTCATGTTCCTGTTCTTCCTGTTTGTGCGCGCGCTGCCGATGATCTCCATCTTTGAAGTGCGCTCGCTGCTGCCGCAGGCGAAAGTCCAGAAGGAGGCGAAGAGTTGAGCGACCGCGGCATCTACGGAGTAATGGCCGAGTTCGACAGCCCATCGCAATTGGTGAGCGCTACGCGAGCGGCGTGCGCCAAGGGGTACCACAAGCTGGACGCTTACACTCCGTTTCCCATCGAGGAACTGAACGACGTGCTGCGCCTGCACAAGAACAAGCTGCCACTGATCGTGCTGGCCGGCGGGATTCTGGGCGGCCTCACCGGTTTCCTGATGCAATACTGGATCGCCGTCATATATTTCCCGATCAATGTCGGCGGGCGGCCGCTCAATAGCTGGCCTGCGTTCATCGTCATCACCTTCGAACTGACCATCCTGTTCGGATCGATTTTTGCGGTGCTGGGCATGCTGGCGCTGTGCGAGCTGCCCATGCCCTATCATCCGGTGTTCAACGTGCCGCGATTCAGCGCCGCCAGCCGCAACCGGTTTTTTCTCTGCATCGAGTCGGCCGACCCGCTGTTCGACCGGGTCAAGACGGCAGAGTTTCTGGGAACCCTGGAGCCCCGGGAGGTGTCCGAAGTTGCGCAATAATCGCAAGACCTCCGGGCAGGGTTTGTGGGGCAGGATCACATCCTGCGCGGCGATTGGCAATCGCCGCGCGTGCCGATTGGCAATCGGCACGCAGGTTGCCAAGCTGCCCCACAGACGGCCAGGGTTGCGCGCAGCCCTCGTGCTCTTCGCAGCCGCCACTACCATCGCCTGCCGGCAAGACATGCAAGACCAGCCGAAGTACATTCCGCTGCGGCCAACCGATTTCTTCGCCGACGGCCGCTCGGCGCGCCCGCTGATCGAAGGCACCGTGGCGCGCGGCCATTTGGACGACGATGCGGGGTATTACACGGCCAAAGGACCGGACGGCAAGTTCGTCGCGGAGTTTCCTTTCCCGGTTACGAAGGATGTTATCGAGCGCGGCCAGGACCGCTTCAACATATATTGCACGCCGTGCCACGACTCTCTGGGCACGGGCGACGGCCGCATCGTGCGGCGCGGCTTCCGTCATCCGCCGTCCTATCACATCGACCGGCTGCGCCAGGCTCCGGCGGGCTATATCTACGACGTCATCACCAACGGATTCGGCGCCATGCCCGACTATTCGACTCAAATTCAGCCTCGCGACCGCTGGGCCATCGTAGCCTATATCCGCGCGCTCCAACTCAGCCAGAACGCTTCCATCAATGACATTCCCGCCGACGCCAAGGCGCGGCTCGATCAGGAGGGCGGACAGTGATCGCCCAGGCCTCCGATTTTCAAGTTACGGACGAGCTTCGCGACACCATGCGGCAGTGGCGCATCCGCTTCGCGGTCCTGGGCGTCATCGGCCTCGCGGCCACGGTAGCCGGGTTGTTTGTGGTATCGCCCAACCAGTTCTACCATTCCTGGCTTTGGTCTTACCTGTTTGTGCTGGGCACCGCCTCCGGCTGCCTGGCCTGGTTGATGGTGCAATATCTCTCGGGCGGCGCTTGGGGCGTCATCATACGCCGCCCTGCCGAAGCCGCGGCGCGGACATTGCCGCTGCTGGTATTGCTCTTCGTCCCCATCTTCATCGGCATCCCCAATCTGTATCCGTGGGCGCATTCCAAAGTGGTGATGGCCGACGAGATCTTGACCCACCAGCGGCCGTATCTCAATCTGCCGTTCTTCACCATCCGGGCCGTGGTTTACCTGGGCAGTTGGTGCTTTATGACCTGGTACCTGAACCGGTGGTCGGCCATCGAGGACCGCGAGGGCGGCCAGACACCGCGCCGCAAGATGGGCGCGCTGTCGGGTCCCGGCCTCATCGCCTGGTGCTTCCTCGTTACCTTTATGGCCACCGATTGGGTGCTGTCGATCAATTCGCAGTGGACCTCGACCATGTACGGTTTCCTGATCATCGGCGGCCAGGCGCTTTCCGCGATGGCCTTCCTCATCACCGTGATCGTGTTCCTGGCCGCGCGCAAACCGATGGCCGATGTCATCACGCCGCGCCACCTGCACGACTTGGGCAAGCTGATGTTTGCCGTGATCATGCTGTGGGCGTATTTTTCGTTCTCGCAATTCCTGATTATCTGGGCCGGCAACCTGCCGGAGGAAATTCCCTGGTACTTGGTGCGGCTGCATGGCGGCTGGCAGTACGTGGCCCTGCTCATCGTCGTCGGCCACTTCGCCCTGCCTTTCGCTTTACTGCTGTCGCGCGACCTGAAACGCAATTTCAACCTGCTGCGAAACATAGCGCTGTTCGTTCTGGCGATGCGGGTGGTCGACACTTACTGGCAGGTGGTGCCGCATTTCCGGAAGGGCTCCTTTGGCCTGAGCTGGATGGATTTGAGTGCTCTGCTGGGGCTAGGCGGCATTTGGATGGCGTACTTCCTCAGCCAATTGGCAAAACGGCCGCTGCTGCCGCTCCACGATCCGTATCTGAGTGAGGCTTTGGAACATGGCCGAGAATAGACACGACGAGCACGCCGCAAAAGACACGCCGCTCGATCTGAGCCGCCCCGAGCTGCGCCACGAGCGCACCGACGCCGACGTCTGGGCGCTAAGCAAATTCGCCATCGCGTTGCTGCTGGCGTGTATCACATCGCTGGGTCTGGTGTTCGCGCTGTTCCGCTATTTTGAGAGCAAGTACGGGGGCGTGCTGCCGCGCGCCACGCAGTCGCTGGCCCTGGATGCCCGCAAGCTGCCGCCGGCGCCGCAGTTGGAAGTCACCGAAACCCAGGACCTGGTGGCGCAGCGCGCAGCCGAACACGAGATACTGTCGAGCTACGGCTGGGTGGATCGGGAACACGGCATCGTGCGGATTCCGATCGACCAGGCAATCGATCTGCTCGCCGCGGGCCATCTGCCGGCCAGGCAAACTGAGCAACCCGAGACCGCTGCTGCGGACGTCAGCGACCCGACCGAATCCGGCCTTGGGCCTAAGATGCAGCAACCCGGCGGTCCGCTGGCCGGCCTGATCCCACAAGGGCCGGTTCCGGCCGCCGCGGAGCCGGCGCCCAATGGGGTGGCGCCAAAGGGGAAGAGTAAATGACGCGTTCGATCTGTCTTCGGCGTCGCAGGCCCGTGGGGGCGCTCTGCGCCAGCTTCCTCTTCACAGCCGCCGCTGCGCTCGCGCAACCCGGCCAGCCCGCACCTATGCAGCCTTCTTACAGCTTGCAGGATTCCAACCTGAAGCCGGTTCTTCCGGGCGCGTTGCAGGGAGTCGGCATCGATCAGGAACTGGATGCGCAGGTTCCGCTCTCGACCATTGTGCGCGACGAAGCCGGCCGCGAGGTCCCGCTTGGCGCGTTTTTCCATCCCGGCAAGCCCGTGCTTCTGGCGCCGGTCTATTACCGCTGCCCAATGCTGTGCACCGAGATTCTGAGCGGAATGGAGAGCGCGCTGAAAGTGGTCTCGCTCGATCCCGGCAAGGATTTTGAGGTGATCGCCCTCAGCTTCGACCCGAAAGACACGCCTGAATTGGCGGCGGCGAAGAAGGCGAACTATCTGCGGCGCTATCACCGGCCCAACACCGCCAATGGCTGGCACTTCCTGACCGGCGACGAGGCTAATGTCCGCGCAGTGACCGATGCCATCGGCTTCCATTACCAATACGATCCAAAGACCGATCAATACGCGCACGCCAGCGCCATCGTGATCCTGACCCCGGCGGGCAGGGTGTCGAAATACTTCTACGGCGTGGAATATTCGCCCCGCGATCTCCGTCTGGGCCTGGTGGAAGCGTCGAGCGAAAAAATCGGCACGCCGGTGGATGCGGTCCTCCTGTTCTGCTTCCACTACGATCCGGCCACCGGCAAGTACGGCGCGATCACCATGAACCTGGTGCGGGGTGCGGGCGCGGCTCTCGTCCTGGTGGGCGGATTGGCAATCGTGATCGCTCTGCGCCGCGAGTCGCGCGGGCGGCGGCAGAGAATGAGGCAGGCTGGACAAGCCAGAGTATGAAGCTACCTCTTTTCCCGGAATCGGCGTCGAATTTCGCGCCCGACGTGGACCACCTGTTGTATTACCTGGTCGGAGTGTCGGTGTTCTTCATCGTACTGATCTTCGCGCTCATCTTCTACTTCGCCATCCGCTACCGGCGGCGCTCGGACACCGAGTTGCCGAAGCCGATCCACGCCAGCCTGGCGCTGGAGATCGCTTGGTCGGTGATCCCTTTCGGACTCACCATGATCATGTTCGCATGGGGCGCCAACATATTCTTCAAGGAAAGCCGCCCGCCCGAAAATGCGATGCAGGTTTATGTGGTCGCCAAACAATGGATGTGGAAGCTGCAGCACATGGAAGGGCAGCGCGAGATCAACGAGCTGCATATTCCGGTTGGACGGCCCGTCAAGCTTGTCATGACTTCCGAGGATGCCATCCACAGCTTTTTCGTGCCCGCGTTCCGCACCAAGCAGGACGTCGTGCCGGGCCGCTACTCCACCACCTGGTTCACGGCCACCAAACCAGGTAAGTATCATTTGTTCTGCGCCGAATACTGCGGCACCAAACACTCCGGTATGACCGGCTGGATCTACGCTATGGAACCGCAGGATTACCAGGCGTGGCTGAGCGGTGGCCGGGCCTTCGGGTCGCTGGCGGAAAACGGCGAGAAGCTGTTCCAGGACCTGGCTTGCGGCAATTGTCACAAGGCGGACGGCTCCGGCCGCTGCCCCAGTCTGGCCGGACTCTTCGGCAGAAGCGTGCAGCTTGCCGACGGACGGACGATCACGGCGGACGAAGCCTACCTGCGCGAGTCCATTCTGCGGCCTGACGCGAAAATCGTCGCCGGTTTTCAGCCGCTAATGCCCACCTTCCAGGGCCAGGTGACCGAAGAGGGCGTCCTGGAGCTCATCGAATACATCAAGTCGCTGGCGCCGCCGCCGGGGGTCGGAGGCGGAACGACCCCGGCGGAGATCAACGTGAACCCGGGCGCCGCCACGCCGGCACCCACCAATCCTTAGCCATATGAACACTGCCGCGATCGAAACCCAAGAGAATTACCTGAACGCCGGCTATGGCCTGAAAAGCTGGCTCCTCACCAAGGATCACAAGCGCATCGCGATCCTTTATCTCATTACCGTCACCATCTTCTTTTTCATCGGCGGCATTTTCGCCTCGCTGATCCGCATCGAGCTGCTGACGCCGCAGGGCGACCTGGTTTCCTCGGACACCTATAACAAGCTGTTCACCATGCACGGGATCACGATGATATTCTTTTTCCTCATCCCGTCGATCCCGGCGACGCTGGGCAACTTTTTCTTGCCCATGATGATTGGCGCGCGCGACCTGGCCTTTCCGCGAGTGAACCTGTTGAGCTGGTACCTGCTGGTGATCGGTGGCCTGTTCGCCATTTTCGCGATGCTGGCCGGCGGCGTCGATACCGGCTGGACGTTTTACACGCCGTACAGTACGACGTATTCCAATACCTGGGTGATCGCTACCGCGCTCGGCATCTTCGTGTCGGGCTTCTCCTCCATTCTGACCGGGCTCAACTTCATCGTCACCGTGCATCGCATGCGCGCGCCGGGCATGACTTGGTTCCGCATGCCGCTGTTCGTGTGGTCCCACTATGCCACCGCCCTGATCCAGGTGCTGGGCACGCCGGTGATCGCGGTCACTCTCGTGCTGGTGTTCTGCGAACGAGCTTTCCACATCGGGATCTTCGACCCGGCCCTGGGCGGCGACCCGGTGCTGTTCCAGCACATGTTCTGGTTCTATTCCCACCCGGCCGTATACATCATGGTGCTGCCGGCCATGGGCGTGGTCAGCGAGCTGATTTCGGTTTACTCGCGCAAGCCGATCTTTGGCTACCATTTTGTGGCCTTCTCGAGCATGGCCATCGCAGTCGTCGGCTTTCTGGTTTGGGGGCATCACCTGTTTGTCAGCACGCAATCGGTTTACGCGGGCCTGGTGTTTTCGTTGCTCAGTTACTTCGTGGCTGTCCCTTCCGCGGTGAAAGTCTTCAACTGGACCGCGACTTTGTACAAAGGCTCCATATCGTTCGCCACGCCCATGTTGTATGCGTTCGGTTTCATCGGCCTGTTTACCATCGGCGGCCTCACCGGGTTGTTTGTCGCCAGCCTGGGCTTCGACGTGCATGTGACCGATACGTATTTCGTGGTGGCGCACTTTCATTACGTGATGGTAGGAGGCACCATCATGGCATATATGGGCGGGCTGCATTACTGGTGGCCTAAGATGACCGGCAGGATGTATCCGGAAGCCTGGGCGAGGCTCTCCGCGGTAATCATTTTCGTGGGATTCAACCTGACGTTCTTCCCGCAGTTCATTCTGGGCTACATGGGCATGCCGCGACGTTACCACTTTTATCCGCCGGAATTCCAGGTTCTGCACGTGCTTTCGACCGCAGGGGCTTCCGTGCTGGCGGTCGGCTATCTGCTTCCGATGATTTACCTGCTTTGGTCGCTGCGCTACGGCGAAGTGGCGGGACGAAATCCCTGGGGCGCGACGGGTCTGGAGTGGACCACGCAGTCACCGCCGCCGGTCCACAATTTCGACGAAATTCCGGTGGTCACGCACGAGGCTTACGATTACAGCACCGTGGTGGGAGAGGGGGTCGAAGTTGGCTGAACAGGCTCACACTCCCGTGGAAACGCTCGCGCTGCGCGAGCAGTTCGATACCGCCGAACAGCAGAAGGAGTCCTCTACCTTCGGGATGTGGGTCTTCCTCGTAACCGAAGTGATGTTCTTCGGCGGCATGTTTCTGGCTTACACCGTGTACCGAAACACGTATCCGGTCGTGTTCGGAATGGCGTCCACCTCGCTCAATGCGCTGATTGGCGCGCTCAACACGGCGGTCCTGCTGTGCAGCAGTTTCACCATGGTGATGGCCGTGCGCGCGGCGCAGCTCGGACGGCGCAAAGTCCTCATATGGTTTCTGATCCTCACGCTCCTGCTAGGCCTGGTCTTCCTCGGAGTAAAGGCTTACGAGTGGAACGAGAAATTCGTCGAGCATCACGTTCCGGGCATGCATTTCCATTTCGCGGGCGCGGCGGAGCAGGGACCGGCGCAGCTCTTCTTCTCGCTCTATTTCGCCATGACCGGTCTGCATGCGCTGCACATGGTAGTGGGTGCCGGCATTCTCTCCTGGCTCCTGTATCACGCCCTGCGCGGGCGCTTCACGGCCGAGTACATGACCCCGGTCGATATCGCCGGCCTCTACTGGCACTTTGTCGATATCATCTGGGTTTTCCTTTTTCCCCTGCTCTATCTGATTGACCGGCACATGAGATAGCCATGAGCGAAAACATCGATTCCGTCAAGACTTATACGGCCGTCTGGCTGATCCTGCTGGCTCTCACGGGCATCACCACGGCGGTAGCCTATGTCGACTTAGGCGCCTTTAGCGTGGTGATCGCGCTGCTCATTGCCGCCATTAAGATGCTGCTGGTGGCGCTGTTCTTCATGCACATGCGGCACAGCACCAGGCTGACCCAACTCGCCGCCGCCGGCGCCTTCCTCTGGCTGTTCATCATGATGGCATTCACGCTAGCCGATGTCTGGACCCGCGGCCTAGTAGGCACGCAGGGCCGGTAACAGCACCAGCGAAGCAAGCTCAATCGGAGCCGCGACCGTGAGGGAGCGGAAGCTGTATGTTTGGTGACGCTCGACGTAGCGGTATGAGGGAATGAGTCATGCCGGCGGCCGGCTCGTGATCGTCGAACAACAGGGAGGCCGGCGGTTGGCGCATGTGCCACTCCACGTAATGCGCGGGCATGCAGAGGAACCCGTGTGCGCCGGCACCTTCCTCTCGCGCGACAAGCTTCCAAATCCCGCGGCTTCGCCTTTTCGTCGCCATACTTCGGGTGTTTCGTCCAATCGTACCTAACGACGGTGCCCGTCCACCTATGACAGCAACCAACGGTGTGCTGCTTCTTCCAACCCTCGGGCGTCGCGACTAATCTGTTCGCATAGCTCGTGATTATGACGTCCGCCCATGACACGGTAAACCGCCGCGCAGTGAAGAGCAGCCCGTGCGCACGCGGGCGCGCTACAATGATTTCCGTGCCTGATATCATCATTCGTCCCACCGCTAAGTTCTTGAAGGTCGGCGCCATCGCGGCCGCCATCGTGTTTCTTGGTCTGGAGATCGCCTATCTGGCCTTGTGGGCGAGCCAGTACCCCCATCGCTGGGTGATGATTCTTCCGCCCCTGGTGCTGCTTTGGCCGGCTGCGCGCTGGCTGCGCCGGCAGGCCACGCGGACGGTGGTGACGGGAGACCGGCTGCGTTACGAAACAGGGCTCGCGGCCAAGTCCACGCGCACGATTCAGCTTTCCAAACTCCAGGATGTGCGCGTGGAGCAACGCCTGGCGCAGCGCATGTTCAACGTCGGCGATCTATCCATCGAGACCGCCGGCGAAGCCAGCCGGTTGACGCTGGTCCGCGTGGACGACCCGCACAAACTGGCCGACGAGATCATGAACCGCGCGCAAGCCGGGCAGTCCGCCGGCCCGGTGTAGCCGCACCGGCAGGGCGCACCGCCGCAGCGTACGGCACGGGGATTCCCAAACCGGCGGTTTGGGTTACAATACCGGCAGGAGGCTACTCATGTCCGGCATGTGGGCTGTCCTGGCTTTCGCGGCGGCGGTAGTGGTGCCCGGCTGGCTGCTGCATCGTTTCGGCACTTTCCGGTGGTACTGGCACCTCCTGGTAATCGCGGTGGCGCTGGCGATCGGTCTGGCGCCCACTCCGCCTTCCCTGATTAACCCGGTGAGCGAACTGATCACCGGCGTCGTGTTTTTGTTCCTGATGGTGTGGGGCATCGGCGGCGTGCTGCTCTTCCGCCCGCACCAGACGAAGCACCACGAACGGCACGCCTGAGAGGCCACTGAATTCGTACGACAATGCCGCTGGGCGGGGCCGCAACGCACAACAACCCGCAAGCGCAGAATTGTGCTATCTTGCAAGAGGAGAGCCATCATGATTGAGGATCTGTTACGGCCCCAGCATCTGCTTTTGATCCTGGGTATTTGCCTTCTGTTTTTCGGACCGTCAAAGCTGCCCGAACTCGGTAAGGGGCTTGCCCAAGGTATTCGCGGCTTCAAGGAATCGCTGAAAGGCGACCCACCGGAAACGCCCAAGACTTAGCGTAAGGCTCAGGCGCCCCGCTGCATCAACGCCGGCGGCGAGAACCTCGACTATGCTGGCTTCTTAGCTGGAATGCGACTTTTTCCTGGATTGAGGGTGGCTCTGCCGATTGCTGCCATCTGCCTGTGTGTGCAAGGGCAAAACCCGCCAAGTCAACTCCCGCCAGCCAAGGATGCGCCAATCGAAACCAAGGGGATGCCGCCCAGACCGACTGCGGCGGATTATCCGGACCAGGCTCAGGCAGGCAAGGTGACGATTGCGGCCGAGTTTCAGGGACACGCGGTCCCCACGCTGCAAGGGAACCTGACCACGGAAGATTATGTGGTGGTCGAAACGGGGTTCTTCGGCCCGCCGGGTGCGCGGATCCAGCTTTCCTTCGAGGACTTCGCGCTCCGCATCAACGGGAAGAAGACGCTGCCCAGCCAGCCATACGGAGTTGTGCTCGGGAACATTAAAGATCCCGAGTGGGCGCCGCCGGAGGCGGCAAAATCGACGGCGGCGCATCCCAACCTTAGCGTCGGCCGCGACGAAGAGGAACCGTCAAAGCCGACGCTGGGTGCGGAAAAAGAGTCGCCTCCGCCGGTCAGGATTCCGATCGAGGTGCAGCGCGCGATGAACCAGCGGGTGCAAAAGGCCGTGCTTCCGGAAGGCGACCGCGCTCTTCCCGTGGCAGGACTAGTTTTCTTTCAGTACAGCGGCAAGACCGAGAAGATCCATACGATCGAGCTGATTTACACCGGCGCCGCCGGCAAAGCCATCCTGACGCTCGAGCGGTAAGGGCCATTCGGCCAATCGAAACCGCGGCGGATGCCGTCCCGACGCGCGATATGATGCGGAATGAGATTCGCGCTCGTGGCTTCCGACAATTAGAATTAGGAACGAACCATCGCCATGAGAATTACCGGCAACACAATCCTGATCACGGGTGGCGGCTCCGGCATTGGCCGTGGCCTGGCGGAAGCTTTCCACGCTTTAGGAAACCACGTCCTCATCGCCGGCCGCCGCCAGCGGTTACTCGACGCGACCACTGCCGCCAACCCAGGCATGACATCCCTGACGCTCGACATCGGAGACCCCGCCAACGTCCGCTCTTTCGCGGCTGAGGTGGCGGCGCACTACCCGGCGCTGAACGTACTCATCAACAATGCCGGTATCATGCGGGCGGAAAACCTGCAAGCCCAACCGGACGATCTCGCCGACGCGGAAGCCATCGTCATCACCAATTTGCTCGGACCCATCCGTCTGACGGCGGCGCTGCTGCCTTTGCTCGGAAAGCAGCCTTACTCCGCCATCATGAACGTCTCCTCCGGGCTGGCCTTTGTTCCTCTGGCGCCAACGCCCACTTATTGCGCAAGCAAGGCCGCGCTCCACTCCTACACGCAATCGCTCCGCTATCAGCTCCGGGGGTCCACCACAGAGGTTCTCGAACTCATCCCGCCCTATGTCGCCACGCGCCTCTTGAACGGGGCCGCCGACCCGCGCGCGATGCCGCTGGACCAGTTCATTCGAGAGGTAATGGAGATTCTGAAGACCCAGCCCGCGGTGACCGAGATCTGCGTCGAAAATGTGAAGCGTCTCCGCTTCGCCGCCGAAAGCGGCCACTATGATTCCATCTTCCGCGGCCTCAACGATGCAAGGGGAACCCCTCTCATTTAGGTCCTCCGTGGGGTGACGGAACGGCCGGGAAAGCCGTATCCTATCACTAGCGGCGAGTTGCAACTGGTTGAAGATGGATCGCATTGGACGGTACAAGATCGTTCGGGAACTGGGCCGCGGCGCCATGGGTGTGGTCTATCACGCGATCGATCCCAATATCGGCCGGCCGGTGGCGATCAAGACCATTCAGTTCGCTAACGTGCGCAATCCCGGCGAACAGGAGCGCCTGCGCGAGCGGCTGTTCCGCGAAGCCCGTTCGGCGGGCATGCTTTCGCATCCCAGCATCGTCACCATCTACGACGTGGAGCAGCAGGACGACCTGGCGTTCATCGCCATGGAATACGTGGATGGGCCGACGCTTGACCAGATTCTTTCCGCACCCCGGCCTATCGATCCGGAACGAATGTTCCGTCTCCTAGCGCAAACTGCGGCCGCGCTCGATTATGCCCATCAAAAGGGCATCGTACACCGCGATATCAAGCCGGCCAACATCATGATCGCCACCGATGGCACGGCCAAGATCACCGATTTCGGCATCGCCAAAATCAGCACCTCCGAGCAGCTCACCATGACCGGCTCGATTGTCGGCACGCCCCACTATATGTCGCCCGAGCAGGTGCAGGGCCAGCCGGTGGACGGCCGGTCCGATCAGTTCTCGCTGGCGGTGATTGCCTACGAAATGCTGACTGGTGATAAGCCGTACACGGGCGAGCACTTGACCACAGTGGTCTACAAGATCGTGGCGGAGGAACCTAGGCCTCCGCATGTTTTGAACGCGACCTTGACCGGACCCATCGAAGATGCGCTCTGCAGGGGCCTGGCGAAGAGTCCTGGCGCCCGCTACGCCACCTGCCAGGAGTTTGTCCGCAGCCTGGAAAAGGCGTGCGCGGCGAGCCGTGTCTGGAAACCGCTGGCGCGCGGCGGCGCCTTGAATGAGCCTACGCTGGTGGGAACTCCGCGCGGCGGGGTCACCTTGCCGCCCGCCCGCCGCCCGCGCCGCGGCGAGGAGACCGGCGGCAGTCCGCGTGGCGAGCGTTCAAGGCTCGGCTTTCTTCCGTTCCTGGCGGCGGTTCTGATGGCGGCTGCGGTGATCGCGCTAATCGCAGTGCAAGCTCCGCCCTGGCTGACGCCTGGCGGCCGGGGAGCCGGGCGCGCGCCGGCGTCCGAGAAACCGCAGCCCACCACTGCCGCGGATTCGAAGGCCGCAGCGACGCCGCGTCCGGCGCCCGAATCTCCCGCGCCGTCCGAGGCGGCGGAGAGAAAGCCCAGCCCCATGCAGATCGCTCCGGCGCCCCCAGCCCGCGAGGAAACCAAGTCTGCCGGGGAAATCGGCAAGCCACTCGACGAAAACGCGGGCTTGCCCGTGAAGGCGGCGGCCCAACCACCCGCGGCGGTGCCGGCACGGAGTATCGCACCGGCAGCGGCGCCCGAGTTGGCGGACGTGACCGTGATTACCAGTCCCGCCGGCGCCACCGCGATGCTGGACGGGAGACGCGAAGCCACCTGCTCGACGCCTTGCTCGCTCAATGCCGCGCCCGGCCGCCACACCGTTTCCATCGCCATGGCGGGCTACCAGCCAGAGCACCGCGACGTGGCCGTGGGGTCCGGATCCATGGAGCTTCCGATGGTGATCCTGCGTGCCACGCAGGGCACCCTCTGGGTCACCAGCTCACCGGCCGGCGCGGCCATCACCATCAACGGCAAGCGTTACCCGCAGACCACCCCCGCGCAGATCCCTCTGCCTCCCGGATCGTACCGCGTCCTGCTGGAAAAAGACGGCGTGCAGAACACCTCGACGCTTGAAATCCGCAACGGCGAAACCAAGCTGCTGAAAGTGCTGCTCAGCCAGTAGGCGAAGCATGGTCAGGCGCGCCTTCCGGGGAGATCCAAGACGCCGTACGTGCAATGCTCTGCACTGGAATCAAGCTTCCCTCCCCGCTTCGGACTTTAACAAATACGACGAGATTTCTTGCCCCCAAGTGGCTACAATTATAAATAAGCACCTGCCGATGCAGGAGGGGAAGTAATTGAGATGGCCTTGGCACAAGTCTTCGTCTATTTGCAGCTTCTGGACTTGATCACCAGCTTGCTTGGCTTGCGGCTGGGAGCGGCGGAAGCCAGCCCGTTCGTGCGCCTGCTGATGCAGGCGGGCCCCGCGGTTGGTATCGCGCTCTCGAAGATTCTCGCGCTCACCCTGGGCGGCTTCTGCGTGCATACGCGGAGGCTCGGCCTGATCCGGCTGGCTTCCTATTGGTACGGCGGCCTCGTGGCCTGGAACCTGATTATTCTGGTGGCCTTGCCCGGCCACTTGGGCTCCTGATCTTCCTCGATATCCAGCCGGAATCGCCGCGGGCCAGGCTGTTCGTTTGCCAGCATCAGGCCGCTTGCTATACTGGAGCTTCAAGTCCACATTTCAAGGAGTTTCATGCTTTCTGCAACACAATTGCGTCCGGGAATAGTGATCAAGTTCAACAACGAGCTTTACTCCGTTTTCAGCGTCAACCACCGGACGCCGGGCAACCTGCGCGGGTTCGTGCAAGTCAGGATGCGCAGTTTGCGCTCCGGTTCCATGACCGAACACCGCTTCTCTTCCGAAGACCGCGTCGAAAAGGCCGTCATGGAAGAGCAACAGATGGAGTACCTGTACGACGACGGCGAGTACTTTTACTTCATGAACACCGAGAGCTACGAGCAGATGCACCTGATGAAGGACTTGCTCGGCGATGCTGTCCAGTACCTGATTCCGCAGTTGAAGGTCAGCGTGGAGTTTTACGAAGGCAAGCCTATCAGCGTGGAACTGCCGGCCACCGTGGACCTGACCGTGGTCGAAACCGAACCCGGGCTGAAGGGCGCATCGGTATCGAACGTCACCAAGCCGGCGAAGCTCGAAACCGGTCTGGTAGTGCAAGTGCCGCCCTTCATCACCGAAGGCGACAAGATCCGCGTCAATACCGCTGAAGGCACTTACCAGGAGCGCGCGTAGCCACTCCGGCGCCGGCTACGTTTCTTCCAGCCGATGGCCGCCAGCACGCGGAGCAGGCTGACTTCCTCACCTCAGAGCACTGTGCGCAGGTCGAGCAGCAGACGCGTCCGCGGCGCGAAGCTGGCGCTCCGCCGCCACGGCGTCCGGGCACTCGATGGCGATCTGCCGGGTGGGGATCAGGGTACTCTCTTCTGACCGTTATTCTGCGCTCAGAACGATGTCGTTGAAGAACAACCCCATCAAATGCCACTCCTCTGTCGCACGCCCGCCAGGCTAGCGGACTGACAACCGTTCCGTTACACTGACTAGCATGAGCTCTCGAACGCCGTCGCAGAGCCTCACCGGCGGGATGGACGGGTATCCGGCACACCGCTGCCAGCGGACGCTGAGTATCCCGCCGAACCAGATCGCCGTGGCAGCGAGCGGCTGGCGGCCACGTGCAAGCCGTCAGCCTGAGCCGAACAGGAGGTTCAATCCGTGAGCGACCCAATTGGATCGCGCCTCGATCCGGATCTCGAGTCGCTGGCCGCGCGTTTCGCACAACTCGAGCAAAGCCTGGCCGCCATGGCGGACCGGCTCGGCAGATTGGAACAGATTGTCGGCGCCCTCGGCAAGCAGGCGTCGGAATCGCGGGATCGGGTGGAGGCGGATATCCGGCAAATCGGGAACCAACTGGCGCAACACGCCGCAACCCTTGAATCCTCCCGGACTGCGGTCGCCCAGACCGACGATCTGGTGGAGCGCGTTGTTGAGGCGCTCGAATCGCTCCAATCCACGGTACTCGAGCAGCCCGAAACTGGGGCGGCGCGGTGAACTGAGATGGCTGTCCCCGCCGTTCCGGTTGTCCGTCCTGTGGATCGCCGGCCGTTTTCCCGGCCCATCGGCTCACGCTTCTGGAGACGCTGCTGGCGGTCGCGGATGTGACCTATCGCTGCTACGGTTGCTGTCAGCGCTTCATCAACGTGTTCGGTCTGCACGTGCCGCGGCCCGCGAGTGGCTGACCGGCTGGCAACGTCCTTTCCACTTCCCACCTCCGCCGCGCCACCATTCGCACGCCGAGTGCAGCGTGGCGGCCAGGTAGAATAGCGCTACCAGGGGAAGACACGGAGCCTCGTACGCCGGACGGCCGAAGAAACCGAGCGCCGGCCAGTAGCAAAACGCCATGACGAGCCACGCCGCCGCTCCCAGCCAGCGCGCGCTACCGGTGGCCGCCAGCGCCAGCACGGGCGGAGCCGCGTAGGTCAGCAAGAGCCCGGCAACGGTTGCCGCCAGCAGCCACGCCGAGTGGTGAAGCTGGGTGAAGGCGCTGCGGGAAATCATCCGGCCGGCTTCACCAAAATTCGCGTAGCCGCGGAGGCTGCGCGTTTGCTCGGAGACTCCCAGCCACACTTTCCCGCCGCTCCGTTTGATCGCTCGCGCCAGGGCGCAGTCGTCGATCCACTCCCCGCGAATGGCGCCGATACCGCCCACGCGCGCGAGCGCCGCGCGCCGCACCAGCATGCATCCGCCCGCCGCGCCCG
This sequence comes from Bryobacteraceae bacterium, assembly GCA_049511495.1. Taxonomy (GTDB): domain Bacteria; phylum Acidobacteriota; class Terriglobia; order Bryobacterales; family Bryobacteraceae; genus Bog-375. The sequence goes on from JBEKXZ010000026.1 coordinate 52,290, forward strand.
CCGTGGCCCGCCTCGGATTGCGAATCCAGGCCGGCGGGTACAGCAGAAAAAAGAAGAAGACGAAGGCCGGCATCAGCGCCCGCTCGGCCGTGGTCCGGCAGCTCAGCCGCGCCATGTACGATACCAAGTCGTAGCCATCGCGTTCGGCGCGCGCGACCAAGTCGCTCAGGTTGGACGGCGGATGCGTGATATCGGCGTCGGTCAGGAGCAGGAATTCCGGCGCCCGCCGCTCGGCTTCGGCAACGCCCTGGCTCACCGCCCAGAGCTTGCCGGTCCATCCATCGGGAAGCGGCGCTGCGCGCACCACCGTTAGCAATTCGTTTCCCGCCGCTCGCCGCGCCGTGTCGGCCGTGCCGTCGGAGCTGGAGTCATCCACCAGAACGATGTGAAACTCGCCCGCGTAGTTCTGCTTGGCAAGCGACCGGATCGCCTGGCCCACCACTTTGGCTTCGTTGCGCGCCGGAATCACCGCGATTACGGCTGGCAGTGGCGGAACGGGCGCGTCCATCGGCCGCCCGGATTCCATGCGCCAGAATCCGCCGCGAAAAGCGAGCAGGTAAATCCACACCGCCAGCGTTGTTGCGCCGAGCAGAGGCAGTATCATGGGGCCGGTCACTCAGAAGGGCAAGGGGCCCTGATCGCCTTGGGATTCCTTCGGCGCTTTCTTGAAGGCCGACGCGTCCACCAAGGGAATGTTGGGCTGCTTCCCCTCGAACAATTCCCGGATGGTGAGGATTTGGATCTTGGGGTACCTGCCGTATAGGGTCTCGTAATAACCGGCCTTCACTGCCTCCGTCCGCATCGGCCCAGTGGAATCGGCCAGCGTGATGAATACGCCGATCTTGGCGTTTTCGCGGTCCACCACATGAGCCAGATCGCGCACCATGGCCACATTGACGTTCTCGCCGCCCTTCACGGAGACGATGGCCTTTTCGGTGACCTTCCCTTCGGGCTTGAAGTAGATCAGTCCGTCGATTCCGGAATCCGCGCCTCTCTTCCTGCCCGCGAACGGGACCGCATTCACCAGCGACACGGCCCACCATTGGAATTGATACTTATCGCGCGCCGCCAGATCCCGAGCGCCGTCAACGTCTTTCGGCGTGCCGTGAACTTCATATTTGATGCCAGGAAAGGCATCTTTCAGGCGCTTTTCGATAAGGGAGATTGCGAGATGAGTAATGTCGATTCCGATCCACTCGCGACGCAGTTTCTGGGCCCCATGAATCGCAGTTCCGCATCCGCAAAAAGGGTCCAGAACCACATCACCTTCGTCGGAGCTGGTGTTGATAAGCCTTTCAAGGAGGGCGAGCGGCTTTTGGGTCGGGTACCCTAAACGTTCGCTGGATCGGTTATTGATGGCTGATATATCGTCCCAAAGATTTTGTGCGGGTACTCCCGGCATTTCATCCAGGTACCGTTTGTACTGGGGAACCGCACCCGGGCGTGTTTGAACCACTCTGCCGCGACGAATCAAGTCCTCCATCTTTTCTTTGGTGTACCGCCAATATCTGGTCACCCCCATCACTTCATAACTGGGATTTCCCTTTTCCGCTCCCCCGGGCCCCTGCAAATTATCGATACGGTATCGGCGCCCATCGGGATCCTCCCGACGATAGTCCCTATCGACGTATTTCTGATCGTAGGGCACGAACTGCGGAGCCCATTTCGGCTCCGCACCTTTGGCATAGAAGAGCAGCGTGTCCGTCACTCGTCCATAGTGCCGTGCGCCTTGCTTGGAGTCGCTATGCGCGTGAGATCGTTTCCAGATAATCTCGTTTCGGAAATTGGTCGCTCCGAAAACTGCATCAATCAGGATTTTCAGATAGTGGCTCGCCGTCGAGTCACAATGTAGGTACATGCTGCCGGTGGGCTTGAGTACCCGATGAAGTTCCAACAGCCGCACGGCCATCATGGACAGATACGCCATCATGTCGTTCTCTCTGAGAAACGACCGCATGGCGCGCAACATCTCCGCCACGGCGCTGTTGCCGCCCGACATTACACCGTCGAACGCCAGCTCCGCCTCTTCTCCCCAATGCCAGGTGTCGTCAAACGCTTCGATTTGCGCTCGGGACTTCTCACCGGCCGTGCTCTTGAAAAGCACGTTGTAGGTGGCTTGGCTATTGAACGGAGGATCGAGGTAGATCAGATCCACGCTCTCGGTGTCAATGCAGCCACGCAGAACGCTGAGACTGTCGCCGTAGTAGAGGCGGTTCATGATCGGGTAATCGGCGGGCCGGCCGATCTCGTTTAGGATATCAGGCTTCGCGCAGGCAGTCGCGGTTCCTGCGGGCGGGCAAGCACACGGGCAAGCTAAAGCATGCCCCACCAAGCGCTACACTGTTGTCTGGGAGCACGCGAGCGTGGCTACGATTGCATCCACGGCGTCCGAAGACGCGAGCAACCAGCGATTCGAAGGCCTCGCACCGGAGCAGCTCATCCGCGCTTTCCGTCTGATGCACACCGCCCGCCGGCTGGACGACCGCGAGGTGACGCTGAAGCGGCAGAGCCGGATTTTCTTCCAGATCAGCGGGGCCGGGCACGAGGCGCTCCAGGTGGCCGCGGGGCTGGCGTTGCGCGCCGGCGAGGATTGGATCTACCCATACTACCGCGACCGCGCGCTGTGCCTGACGCTGGGTGTAACGCCGCTTGAGATGCTGCAACAAGCTACCGGCGCGGCCGCCGATCCGGCCTCCGGCGGACGGCAGATGCCGTCGCACTGGGGGCATCCGCGGTGGAACATCGTCAGCGCGTCGTCGCCCACCGGCACGCAGTTCGTGCAGGCGGTGGGCTGCGCGGAAGCGGGGCGTTACCACGGCCGCGCGGAGGAAATCACACTGGTTGCGTGCGGTGAGGGCGCCACCAGCGAAGGCGAGTTTTGGGAGGCGCTGAACGCAGCCTGCCTGGGCAGCCTGCCCGTAGTGTTCCTGGTGGAAGACAACGGCTGGGCCATCTCCGTACCCGTGGAGTTCCAGACCGCGGGCGGCAGCATCTCGCGTCTCATCGCGGGCTTTCCAGGATTGTTCCACCAGGAAGTGGACGGCACGGATTTTCTGGCATCGTATCGCACGATGAAAGCCGCGGTGGAATGGTGCCGGCAGGGGAAAGGGCCGGCGCTGGTGCACGGGCGCGTCATCCGGCTGTACTCGCACTCGCTTTCCGACGACGAGCGCCTTTACAAAACCGCGGCCGAGCGCGCCGCCGAAGCGGAGCGCGATCCAGTGCTCCGCTTTCCGAAATTCCTGATCGACGAGGGCGTGATCGACCGGCACATGCTGCAGCGCATCGCCCACGAAATCGACGAGGAGGTTCACGCCGCCACTCACCAGGCGCTGCTCGACGAAGCGCCGGCACCGGAGACCGCGCTGACGCATCTTTATTCCGACACGGTCGATCCGACCGCGGACGCTTTCAGCGCGCAGGCGCATTTTAGCGGCCCGCCCATGACCATGGTGGATTTGCTGAACGCGACGCTGCACGAGGAGATGCGGCGCAACCCGGCAATCGTGGTCTTTGGCGAGGACGTGGCCGATTGCAGCCGCGAAGCCGCTCTGAGCGAGGTGAAGGGCAAGGGCGGCGTTTTCAAAGTCACCGCCGGATTGCAGCGCGAATTCGGCTCGCGGCGCGCGTTCAACAGCCCGCTGGCGGAAGCCGGCATCGTGGGCCGCGCCATCGGGATGGCCACGCGCGGGTTGAAACCGGTGGCCGAGATTCAGTTCTTCGACTATATCTGGCCGGCCATGATGCAGCTTCGCGACGAGCTGGCCACGCTGCGCTGGCGCTCTCACAACGGGTTCGCCTGCCCGGCGGTGATCCGCGTGGCCATCGGCGGTTATCTGAACGGCGGCGCCATGTATCACAGCCAGTGCGGCGAGGTGGAGTTCACGCACATTCCCGGGCTGCGCGTGGTGATGCCCTCGTGCGCAATCGATGCTTCTGGCCTGCTGCGCACCGCGCTGCGCGCCGACGATCCGGTGCTGTTTCTAGAGCACAAGCGGCTGTATCGCGAACCATATAATCGCTCGCCGCACCCGGGCGCGGATTTCACGATTCCGTTCGGCCGCGCGCGCCTGGTGAAGCCGGGGCGCAGCCTCACCGTGGTAACCTATGGCGCGCTGGTGCAGAAAACGCTGGTGGCGGCCGCGCAGGTCGAGCGGCACGCGCCTGCGGCAAGCATCGAGATCATCGATTTACGGACGCTGGCGCCTTACGATTGGCCGGCCATTCGCGCCTCGGTTGAAAAAACCAGCCGCGTCATCGTGGCGCATGAGGATTGCCTGTCGTGGGGCTATGGCGCGGAGCTGGCGGCGCGCATCGGCGACGAGCTCTTTGACCGGCTCGACGCCCCCGTGCGCCGCGTCGGCGCCCTCGACACCTGGGTAGGTTACCACCCGCAACTGGAAAACGCCATTCTGCCGCAGACCGAAACCCTGATCGCGGAAATGGAGCGGCTGCTGAGCTATTGAGCTGTGGCGCAGACTGTCAGGCTGGTGAGCCTAGAGCCCTGGCGATTAATTAGCTGAGACGGCCGCCGTCTTATAACATGCCTGGAGTTACGGAGCAATTATGAAGCACAACCTACTTGAAACAAAAGCCGCCCTGGTTTCGACCGCGCTTCTGGCCTTGGCGCCGGCGGTGCTCGGCCAAACGGTTGTGGCGCCGGTGGTTATTCCCACGCAGGCGGGCCCGGCTGCGGATGCGAAACCGGAGGCCACGACCGTGAAACCGCCCGCCGGTGGATGGGCATTCGAAGTGGCGACCATCAAACCGGCCAACATGCCCGCCGTGACCGACATCATGAACGGCAAGGCGCATGTCGGCATGAAGACGGACGCGGCGCGCGTCGACATTGGGTTTGTGTCCTTGAACGACTTGATCTGCACCGCATACAAAGTCAAGTCTTACCAAGTCTCGGGGCCGGACTGGATGAGCGGCATGGGTGGCCAGAGATTCGACGTGCTAGCCAAGATGCCGGAGGGCGCCACCAAAGAGCAAGTGCCGGAGATGTTGCAGGCGCTGCTGGCCGAGCGGTTCAAGCTGGCGATTCATCGCGACACGAAAGAGCGCTCCGTGTATGCGCTGATAGTGGGCAAGGGCGGCCCGAAGATGAAGGAATCGCCGGCTGATCCGCCGCCGGCCGCGGCTGAGAAATCCGATGCCGCTCCGGGCGACCCCGCCGGGGCCGCGCCAGCCGCGGACGCGACTCCTCAGTTCAAAGTCCAGCGAAATAGCGACGGCTCGGGAACGGCCACCGTGCACACACCCGACGGGAACGCCAAGATTAGCTATGGGCTGAGCGGCATGCATATGGAGATGGACAAGATGACGATGGCCAGGTTGGCCGAGACGTTGATGCCTTTTGTGGACCGTCCGGTGCTGGACATGACGGAGCTGAAAGGGAACTACCAGGTTGCGCTGGACCTCGCTATGGGGGACCTTCAGAACGTGGCGCGGAGGGCCGGCATAGCGGGAGTGGAAGCTCCGCTGGCGAGCGGCGGCGCGGGGGGTCTGCCGTCCGACGCGGCGTCGGACCCGTCGGGCTCGGTCTTCAAGAGCGTGCAGCAGCTCGGCCTCAAGCTGGAACCGCGCAAGGCGCCGCTGGACCAGATCGTGGTCGACCACGTCGAGAAGATGCCGACCGAGAACTAGGGTGGGCACGCTTTAGCCTGCCAACGCCCGCTTGCGGGCGCGTTTTTTTGCTGATTGCGCTCAGCGGACTATAATTGCCCTATGCCTGAAACTTCTTTTCCGCGCCGACGCTTTCTGCGAGGGGTGACGGCGGCGACGGCGTTATCGTACTCGCGCGTTTACGGCGCCAATGAGCGGATGCAGCTCGGCCTGATCGGCTGCGGCGACCGCGGCCGCTATGACATGGGCAATTTCGTCAAGACCGGCACGGTGGAGGTGACGGCACTGTGCGATATCTGGGGCGCCCAGATCGACAAGGCGAAGCAGGGCGCGCCCAACGCTCGAGCGTTCAGCGACCATCGCGCGCTGCTCGACAGTAAGGAAATCGATGTGGCGCTGATCGGTACGCCGGACCACTGGCACGTGCCGATCGCAATCGATGCGCTCAATGCGGGCAAGGATGTGTACGTGGAGAAGCCGTTGAGCTTGACCATCCAGGAAGGGCCGGCGGTGGTGAAGGCGGCGCGGATCAACAACCGCATTTGCCAGGTCGGCATGCAGCAGCGCTCCGGCAAGCACTATATCGAGGCCAAACGCGAGTTCATCGACAGCGGCAAAATCGGTAAGGTCACGCTGGCGCGCACCTGGTGGTACGGCAACGGCTACCATCTGCGCAAGGCGCCCGATTACCTCAAGACCAAGCCGCAGGACCTGGATTGGGCACACTACCTGGGCCGGCTGAAATGGCGCGACTGGGACCCGCAGCAGTATTGGAACTGGCGCGCGTACCTGGATTTCGGCGGTGGGCAGGTGACGGACCTGTTCACCCACTGGATCGACGTGGTGCACATGTTCCTCGGCTCCGATGTGCCGACTTCGGCGGTGGCCGCCGGCGGCGTGTACAGCTACAAGGACGGGCGCACGGCGCCGGACACGATCAACGTGCTGCTGGAATACCCGGCGCAATTTACGGCGACGTTCGAAGCCACGCTGGCTCCGGGAATTGGCGGTGCGGCGGTGGAGATCGCCGGCACCCAGGGACGGCTGTACATCGACCGGCAACATTACGAGTTCCGCGCGGCGGGGCGCGGAGCGGCGCCGGTGGTGGTGCAGGCGGCTGGCAGCATCGACATGGACCACGTAGAGAACTTTCTGGAGTGCGTGAAGTCGCGCCAGTTGCCGAACGGCGACGTACTGGCCGGGCACCGGTCGGCGCAGGCTTCGCACCTGGGCAACATCGCCTACGTGCAAAAACGCCGCATCGATTTCGATCCGGTGCGGGAAGAGATCCAGCCGTTCTAGGCGCGCTACTGCGCCTGGCTCTGCGCATGCGCAACGGTGTGCAGGGTGATATCGACCTTGTCGTCCACGCGGAGCAAGAAAGAGCTGGGGTTCTTCATGCCCCATTTCTGGTACGGAACGGCAAAGCGAGCGGTGATGTCATACTGATCGCCGGACACGCGGACCTCGACCGGCGCGTTCAGCTCGTGTTCAGCGCCGTGAATGGCGAAAACCCCGTGCACCTGCATCTGGCTGATGCCCTGCGGCGCCAGTTTGCCTTCCACGCGGTCGGGGCGAAACACGATATCCGGGAAGCGCTGGCTTTCGAGAATCTCCTTGTGCATTTTGTGGTCGCGCGTGCCGTTGCCGCTGGCGCCGCTGCGTGCATCCACCAGTAACTCACCGGAGGCCTTGCCAGTAGCCGGGTCGAATCGAATGGCGCCGCGCTTGAACTGGAAGGAGCCGTGGACAGTGTGCAGTGTGGCGCCCAACGCGAACTCCAGCTTGGACTGCGCGGGGTCCATTTCGAGCGAAAGATCCTGCGCGCGGAGCGGCGAAATCAGCACCAGGGCGCAGGCAGGCAGAAACAGGAAAGAACGAAAGTGTTGGATCATGACGTCAACATTTGCCAGCCCAGGGCGAGCCCGTTGGCGGCGGAATCGAAAAAGGAGAGTTCGCCCACATGCAGGGCCAACATGCGGGAAAGGAGGCTGGGACGCGCGGCAAAAGCCTGCAACACGCGGCTGCGCAGGCTACCATGGCGGTCCAGCAACAGCATCAGATCGGCCATCAATTCGGGACGCCGGCCCAATCGCCGATGGGCCGCCTGGTAGCGTGAGAGATTGCCCGCCTCGAGCGCCTCGGCGAGCGCCACCGCCTGCTGAAACAGCAGGCACAGACCTTCCCCGGTGATAGCATCCACCGATCCCGAGGCATCGCCCACCAGCGCCACGTTGCCGCGCCAGACGCGCGCGAGGCGGCGCGAGGCCGAAACTCCGCCGCGGTCGCTCGAGGCCGCGCCGGCGGCGGCCAGGCGCTTCGCCAGAAGCGGAAAGCGCGGCAGGACGTGGTCCAGCCGCTGACGATGATCGCGCGAGATCAGCACCACGCAGACTTCGGCGTCGCCGGCCGGCGTCACGTAAAACTGGCAGCCTTCGCCCCAGTGAATTTCCATGAAGTCGCTCCAGGGGGAGATGCGGTAATGACGGCGAGAGCCGTAGCGGCGGCTGGCGAGCGCGCATGCGTCGAGATCGGCCCAGCGCCGTACCAACGAATTGCCGCCATCGGCGCCGACGATCCAACGCGCACGCAGGAGTTGGCCGCCGACCCGAACGCCATCGCGCTCTAGCCCGGCAACCGATGCGCCCCACATCATGCGCACGCCGGCCTGGGCGGCGCGCTCCACCATCAATTCGTGCAGCGCGGTGCGGCGCATCCCGAATCCCACGCCTTGCGGGAACGGGGCTTCCACCGCCAGATCCTTCTCACAGAAACGGATGCCGCGAAAGGCCCGCGCGCCGGCCGCTTTGAGCGAGATACCAAGCGCGCTCGCGGCGGCAACGCCATCCGGCATGATGCCCTCGCCGCAGGCCTTGTCGATGGGAGGCTGCGAGCGATCGGCCACGGTGACTTCAAGGCCACGGCGGCGCGCAGCGATGGCCGCGGCCAGCCCTGCGGGGCCACCGCCGATGACGAAGACACCGGTGGATTGAGATGGACAGATCGTCATAAGGAGTTGCGCGTCCGCTCCCTCACGGTCGCGGCTCAAAAAAAACGCGCCCGCAAGCGGGCGTTGGCAAGCTAAAGCATGCCCCACCAGGGCATTACCGGAGCGCGCTTCCCATGCCTCCGGCGGCAGCCTCCGGCTGCAGCCGCGCCAATTCCTGGGCGTAGAGCGGATTGTGCGGGTACTCGCGCACCAGCCCTTCGAGCAGCGTCCGCGCCCGCCAGGTATTGTGGTCGCGCAGCGCCGCCACCGCCAGCAGCAGTTTCGCAAAGGGCGCCAGGTAGTGGCCCTTTTCGGCAGTCAGCGTCAGCTTTTCGATTCCCACCGCCTTGTTGGTCTCGCCGCCGGCCAGCCGCAGCAACCAGCGCAAGGGGAGCGGTTTGACGCTCAGCATGTAATTCTCGACCCCGATGGCGATCCATGCGTCGTACATCTCCGGATGCGCGGCCAGCAGCCTCTCGGCCATGACACGGCTGCCTTTCATCACCTGAAACGACGCGGCGTAGCGTGTCTCGATCAACGCCATATAGTCGGAGTGCAGGCCATTGGCCAGAATGGCGGCGAACTGGCAATTGGGATTCTGCGGCGAGCGCGCCGCTAGCCGGCGGGCGGCATCGAGCGAGGCATCGAATTTGCGCTTGACCACAGGGTCGGGCGCCAGCTTGTGATCGGTGTAAAAGTGCTGATCGTGAGTGAAGAACTGCGACTGTAAAATGTGCAATCGGTCGAATTCGGAGAACAAGTACGCGGCCGCGTCGGAAGCCGGCCCCAGCGGGTCGTCGGGATGAGTGCTCTGCCAGTCCGCAAAGGTGCGATGCGCGTCGGCGAATTGAAGATCGTACATCTGCCGATAGCCCACTTCGAGGGGCGTTTCGGCGGTCGCAGCAGCGGCCAGCGCGCAGAGGCAACCGGGGAGTATCAATGTGCGGAGCGGCATGGCGTCAAAGGTTGAGCACGTGAAGGGCCAGCGGCACGGCAACAACCTCTTTAGAAGTCCTCTGAGACAGCTTAACATCTATTGCGACGCGGCATCCGCGGAGAGCGTTGCGGACGGCGCGCTTTCTTGCGCGGACATGCTCACTTCATCCCTTCAAATCTTGAAACGCCGCTTCAATCTCCTGTTGTGCCTCGGGGCTAGGCGGAACCAGGGGCAGCCGCGGAGGGCCGCCGTAATAGCCGTTCAGGTCCATGGCGTACTTCAAGCCGGGGATTCCGTAGCGCGTGGTCACCAGCGCCGAGGGGCGGCCGATGCGGTTCTGCCAGTCGATGCCGGCCGCTTCGTCGCGCGTGCGGAAGGCTTCCCAGATGGCGATCGTCGAATACGGCGCTGCATTGGCATAAGCCAGAATGGCGCCGCAAGCGCCCATCAGCAGCGAAGGCCACAGCGTGGGCGCCGAACCCACCAGTACCTGGAAACCGTGCTTCACCTCGCGGATCATCTGCATCACCTTTTCCAGGTTGCCGGAGCTTTCCTTGACGGCGATGATGTTGGGATGCTCGGAAAGCGCGGCCACGGCGTCGGCGGGAATGTCCACGCCGGTGGTTTGCGGCCAGTTGTAAATGATGAGCGGGATCTTGCTGCGGTCGGCGACCGAGCGGTAATACAGCATCTGCGCATCGCCGCGATGGATCAGGTTTTTGTAATAATGCGGCGTGCGCACCATGGCGGCTTTGTAACCCATCTCGGCGGCGTGGTTGGTGAGCGAAACCGTCTCGCGCACGCTTTCCATGCCGGTGCCGGCGATGAGCAGTTTTTCCGCGGCAGCATGCTTGGCGACCAACTCCCAAACTGTGTACTTTTCCGCTTCAGTCAGCATCACGCTTTCGCCGGTGGAACCCATCACCACGTAGCCGGAGAGCGCGGTGCGGTTCCACTTTTCCACGTTGTGCTGGATTTTGGCGGAGTAAATGTTGCCTTCGTGATCGAACGGAGTCGTGATCGGTGGGAAAATACCTTGTAGTTTCATGATAGGGTTGGCGCCGCGAAAAGCGCGGCCCGATATTCCACGATAACAATGTTCTCGCTCGAAATCGATTCGAATGCGGACGGTCGAGATCTGCTGATTGCGGAGTTGTGGGAGCTGGGCTCGGCCGGAATCGTCGAGCTGAGCGATACGCGGGTGCGCGCTTTTTTTGAAACTGGCGCGGACCGCGCAGCGCTGCTGGCGCGCTATTCCGGCGCGGCCGTGCGCGAAGAGGAGCCTCGGGATTGGGTCAAGGAGGCCCGCGATCTGTTGCAGCCGATGGAAGTGGGCCGCCGCTTTTTCTTGGTGCCGGAATGGCGCGACGATCCAACTCCACCCGGCCGCTTACGCATCAGCGTGAACCCTGGGCTCGCCTTCGGCACCGGCGTTCACGAAACCACGCGGCTGTGCGTGGAGGCGCTCGAAGATCTGGTGACGCCCGGAATCGACGTACTGGATGTGGGCACCGGCTCCGGCATTCTCGCAGAGGCCGCGCGACTGCTGGGTGCATCGCGCGTGATCGCGTGCGATATCGACCCAGACGCCGTACGCATCGCCGGCGAAGGATTCATCGGCTCGGCCGACGCCGTGCGATCGGCAACCGTCGACCTGGTGGTAGCCAACATCAGCCCGGAGGCGATCATCGCGCTAGCGCCGGAATTTGCCAGAGCGCTGCGGGCGGGTGGGACGCTAGTGGCGAGCGGCTTCAACGTGGGCGAGGTGGAAGCGGTGAAGGCCGCGCTGAGGAATGTCCGCGAGGTGCGGCAAAAGGGCGAGTGGGCGGCGGTGGTGGCCCTATCAGGCTCGTCGTGTTACCAATGGCAAATGGTCGTGCCGACGGAAGAGGATTGGGGAGACTACAGAGCCGACCTCGACCAAGAATACGCTCACCGTCAGTTCGCGGGCCGGACAAACGCGGAAATGCGCCCGGAATTTGATCGCGACGTACTCGGGAGATCTGAAGACCTCCACTGGATGCCGACGATTCCATTTCGATACTATATGCTCGGCTTCCGCGATTACATCTTGGCGGGCAAGTTCGACGAATCGTTCGCGTCTGACGCGGCGAGCTGTTTCCTCAGGCTTGTTCTGGTTCTACAGGAAACGGAGCCCGCCAAAATCGTCCCCATCATGCCCGCGTTGCTCCCGACACTGCGGCACGTTGGCGGCAATCAGGCGCTCTTTGATGCCAAGGAAGACATTTACGGGAGTTTTCAAGAGCTGCTCGCCCGTATCGAGTCGCTGTCCTCGCCCAAATCCTAGCCTTGTCGAAGCACCCGTTGTTGCCCTCAAATGCATGAATGATACATACTAATGCATATGAGAACCACGCTGATTATCGATGAGAAACTGGTCGAGCGGGCTCGGGAACTGACGGGCATTCGTGAAAAGACGGCGCTGGTGAGGGCGGGGCTGGAGGCGCTGATTGCGCGTGAAGCCGGCAAGCGGCTGGCCGCGCTGGGCGGCTCGGACCCGCGGATGGCGCGCATTCCGAGGCGACGGTCCGCCTGATGGTGCTCGCCGATACCTCGGTCTGGATTCAGCACTTCCGGCGCGGCGAGCCAAAGCTGGCGAGCCATCTCGCCGATGGACTTGTTCTCATGCATCCCTTCGTATTGGGCGAACTGGCGTGCGGAAACCTGAAAAACCGGGCGGAAATCCTGTCCGATCTAAAGGAACTCGAATCGGCCAAACTGGCGTCCACGGCGGAGGCGCTTCAACTGATCGAAGACCGCCGGCTTTGGGGGCGCGGATTGGGCTGGGTTGACGCGCATCTGCTCGCCTCGGCACTGCTCTCGGATTGCGAATTCCGGACACTCGACAAAAGGCTCGGGCGTGCCGCGGCGGAACTGGGGCTGAACTCCTGACCTGCAGGCCACGCGAGTAGATCCGTTACAACGGGTGTTTGTGTGCGGCAGGATGGTCATCCTGCGCGGCGATTGATTATCGCCGCGTGTGCCGATTGCCAATCGGCACGCAGCGTGACAAGCTGCCCCACCACGGCAGCTCACGGGTGAAAATGGAACATGGCTGATCCCCTTCCGGCAGTCTTCTTTGGGCACGGCAATCCGATGAATGCGCTGAGCCGCAATCGCTACACGGAGGCTTGGGCAGAACTGGGGCGCACCATCCCCAGGCCGAAGGCGATCCTGGCGATTTCGGCGCATTGGTTCGTGCCGCAAACGGGTGTTACGGTCTCCACGGCGCCGAAGACGATTCACGATTTCGGAGGCTTCCCGCGCGAGCTTTACCAAGTCCTGTATCCGGCGCCGGCCGATCCGGAGCTGGCGCAGCGCGTGCGGAAACTGCTGGCGCCGACGGCGGTGACGCTCGATGAGAGCTGGGGGCTCGATCACGGTACATGGTCCGTGCTGTGCCACGCTTACCCGGAGGCGGACATCCCGGTGGTGCAGCTCAGCATCGACGAAACCAAGCCGGCGAGCTTTCATTACGAAATCGGCGAGCGGCTGGCACCGCTTCGCGAGGAGGGCGTGCTCATCGCAGGGAGCGGGAACCTGGTGCACAACCTGCACGCGTATGCATGGGGACGGCACGACGTGGCGCCGTATGACTGGGCCGTCCGCTTCGAACAAGAGGCACGCGACAGGATTCTCTCGGGCGAGAACAGGGAGCTGATTCGATACGAGAAATTCGGCCGCGAAGCGCTGCTTTCGATACCGACGCCGGACCATTACCTGCCGCTGCTTTATGTACTGGCAACGCGGCAGCCGCGGGAAGCCGCGAGCTTCCCCGTCGAGGGAGTGGACGGCGGATCGGTATCGATGCTGGCGGTGAAGGTAGGGTGAGGCGGAAGAACGCGCCTACAGGCGGGGAACGGCAGGCTAGCGACGCGCCCCACCCGGACCTAAAGGTCTCGCAGGGAGGCTTCGCGCTTCAAGTCGATCTCCTCGCCATACGAGTAGTCCGGCGCCTGTGCAATGCGAATCAGTTCCCCGTGATCCAACCAGTTCAGAAAGCATCTCGAACAGTCGTCGATCACGACGTTCCCCTGGCCACAGTAATAGTGCGTATCCATCCGCTGGTGGCACTGGGGGCAGTCGATGTGCCGCTCCAGTTCGCGCGGGTCGGGAGGGTGCGGAATGCGTTGGCCTGGCGCCTCCGCCTTCAGTTCCTGAATCAACACCAGGAAGGTCTCCATCGGAATCAGCATCCCCCGGCATCGCGTGCAATAGCGGATTCGCTCGCGCCCGAAGATCGCGTGCATCAACGGGATCGCGCAGATCGGACACGCTTCCTCTGCGTCCTCACCAAGCACTCGCACTCCTTCGTCGTCTTTCTCGGGGTAGTAGATGCTCTTACAGTAGGCGCAGGCGGGAACTCCGTGATCGCCTTCCAGGTTGAGCGGCGCGCCGCACGACGGACAGTTCATAGTTGTGACTTGCCGCACTTGGGACAAAACTTCGCGCGTGTGGGCATAGGTTGCCCGCATTCGATGCAGAATCTCGATTCCGCGGCCGCTGCCGGCGCTGCGGGCGCGGCTTTGATCGCCCCCATCATCGTCTGCGCCATGGTCAGCCCGGCGCCCAGTCCCACGCCCACACCGGCCGCGCCACCTGGGTTGGCGGCAGCTACCGGCAACGACTGTGCCGTCTGGAACTGCGTGTACCGCCCCAGGTCGCCGGCCATGGTGGCGCCGATGCGCTGGTCCAGCACCTGTTGCAGCTCGTCCGGCAGCGACACGTTCTCCACCACGAACTGAGCCAGCTCCAATCCCAGGCCCGCAAACACCGGTTTCAACTCGCCCGAAATCTTCTCGGCCAGCATGCCTTGGTTTGCCGCCATGTCGACGAAGGCCACTTCACTGGGCGCGAAGATGTCCGTCATCTTCGCCACAATCGTGTTGCGAAGCTGGCCTTCCAGATCGGAGACATAGTAAGCTTCGCGCGTGCCGCTCACGTTGCCGTAAAACGACTTCGGATCTGTGATGCGGTAAGAATAGATGCCGTATCCGCGCAATCGCACGGCGCCGAATTCCTTGTCGCGGATGGTGATCGGAGTCGCCGTGCCCCACTTCTGGTCCATCCGAAGCCGCGTGGAAAAGAAATAGACATCCGATTTGAACGGCGATTCGAAACCCTTGTCCCAATTCATCAGGTCCGTCAACAACGGCAGGTTGCGTGTATTGAGAGTGTACAAGCCGGGCTGGAAGACGTCGGCGATGCGGCCCTCATTGACGAAGAGCGCCACCTGTGAATCGCGCACCGTGAGTTGTCCGCCGTTCTGGATTTCCATGTCCTGCATGGGATAACGGTAGGCCAGCACATCGTCGTCGGTCTCGGTCCACTGAATGACGTCGATTAACTGCTTGACCAGGAACTCTCTTAGGCTCACGTATACCTCCAAAGCCCAACTCTATCATGGGACTGACAGGCCGCCGATACACACCAAAGTTAACAGGGTAAACCGGCTTGGCTGAACGTCAAGCCACGCCGGCGCCGCCTCAGTCCGCCCAGTCGACTGCTAACCTCACTAGGGTGCGAACAGGCAATCCAGTCGGACCTTTCGGCATGTGCGGTTGGGCTTCGTCCAGATAGGCGGTACCGGCGATATCCAGGTGTACCCATGGCGTTTCTTCGGCGAATTCCTTGAGGAAAATCGCGGCGGTGATGGCGCCGCCCCAGCGCGTACCGATGTTGGCGATATCGGCGAAGGGGCTCTTCAGGCCCTCCTTGTAATCGTCGTCGAGCGGCATTGGCCACATGCGTTCGCCTTCGGCACGCGCGGCGCGCAGGACGCGGTCGCGCATGGCATCGTTGTTCGAGAACAGGCCCACGTGGATATGGCCGAGCGCCACCACGATGGCTCCGGTGAGCGTGGCCGCATCCACCAGATGGGTGCAGCCCTGCCGGCGCGCGTACACCAGGGCGTCGGCCAGAATCAGGCGTCCCTCGGCATCGGTGTTCAAAACCTCGACGGTCTTGCCAGACATGGCGGTCACGATATCGCCGGGGCGCTGTGCGCGGCTGCCGGGCATGTTCTCGACGCAGGGAATGAAGGCCGTCACAGCCAGTGGCGGTTTCAATTGGGCGATGGCGCGCATGGCGCCGATCGTGGCTGCGCCGCCGCACATATCGTACTTCATCTTCTCCATGCCCTCGGCGGGTTTGATGGAGATGCCGCCGGTGTCGAAGGTGACGCCCTTGCCGACCAGGCCGAGGTGGGCCGGCGAAGCGGCACTGGCCGGCCGGTAGCGGACCACGATGAGCGCGGGCGGTTCGGCGCTGCCCTGCGCCACGCCGAGCAGCGCACCCATGCCGAGGCGCTCGAGTTCGCCGCGCTCGAGCACCTCGCACTCGATCCCGTGCTGCTGGGCCATCTCGCGCGCAGCGGCGGCCATTTTCAGCGGGGTGAGGAGATTGGCAGGCTCGTTCGCCAGACCGCGCGTGAAGTTCTGGGACTCCGCCAGCACCTGGCCGCGCAATACCGCGGCGTCGAGATCGGCGGTGCCGTTCGGACACACCACGGTAAGCGAGGCCAGCGCCGTCTTGTCGTCGCCGGTCTTATGGCGATCGGGTTCGAAGTCGCCAAGGATGGCGCCTTCGACGGCGGCCGAGGCGAATTCGGCGCCAGTGCGGTTTCCTTCGAGCAGCACCGCCGCCGACAGCACCTTCTTCTTTTTCAGAAAGCGCACCGAGGCGCCGACCAGCTTGCGCAATTCCGCCGAGTCGAAGCGTTCGGCCTTGCCGGCGCCAGCCAGAAGCACGCGCGCGGCGGCTGCTCCGGCCGGATTGTGCAGCAGCGTGAATTCGGCGGCCTTGCCGGTCACTTCGCCGGATTCGACATATGGCGCGGCGCCGAAGCGCGATTCCTTTTCTCCTTCGAAGACCGGTACAATCAGCGCGCCGGCGGCAACCTGTTCGGCGGGAGTTCGTTCGAGCGTGATTTTCATCAGCTACGATTGTCACCGAACCGCGAAGCGGCTTGCAAATGAGGGTTGCGCGCCGGTTACAATGCGTCACTATGGAAACCGATTTCTTGCAGGGAGGCACGGCGGTGGTCACGGGCGGCAGCAGGGGGCTGGGAAAGGCGATCGCGCTGGCGCTTGGCTCGGCCGGCGCGCGGCTGGCGCTGGTTTCTCGCAGCGCGGCGGCGCTCAACGCAGCGGCACGCGAGATCCGCGGCGGCGGAACCGAGGTGGAAGTTTTCCCCGCCGACGTGACCGACGAGCGGCAGGTGCGGCAGTTGGAGCGCGACGTCCTGGCCCGGTTCGAGCGCGTGGATATTCTGGTGAATAATGCCGGCACCAACGTGCGCCGCCCGGTGGAAGAATTCACGCTGGAAGATTGGAACCGGGTGATCGCGACCAACCTGACGAGCGCGTTTCTTTTGTGCCGGTCGTTTGTGCCTCAGATGAAAGGCCGCGGATACGGGCGCATTCTCAACCTGACATCGACCATGAGCCACGTATCACTACCCGGGCGGGCAGCCTATTCCGCCAGCAAAGCCGGCCTGCTGGGGTTTACCAGAGCGCTGGCGCTGGAGCTTGCCGCGGAGGGAATCACGGTGGTCGCCATCAGCCCGGAGCCGTTCGTTACAGAGATGAACACGCCATTGCTGGAGGACCCGGCCCTGAATGCCCAGTTCGTCTCACGAATTCCGGTTGGCCGTTGGGGGGAAGTGCGGGAAGTGGGCCGGCTCGCCTTGTTCCTGTGCTCGCCGCACGCCGGGTTTATCACCGGAACGGACATTCTGATCGATGGTGGATGGACCGCGCAATAGCGGAAGTTCGATAACGTACACTGTTTAGCGCTTAGCCCGCAAGAACCCCGCGCCGGCGCCGCGGGTTCGGGCTATGATCGAAAGATATGAAAAAAGCGCTGACAATTCTCTCAGTGGTTTTGTGGCTTTCCGTGGTTGGCATGGCGCAAGAAAAGAAAGGCGGGAAGCCGGAAGTGGGTGGAGGCTACATTCCCAAACACGGTCCCGCCCCGGCGCGCAAGGCAACGCCGGCGCCGGCTCATAGGGTCGCCGACAAGCCCGGCCATCCGGAAGCTCCTCACGTTCACACGAACGGCGAATGGGTCGGGCACGACTCCGGCAAGGGCGACGCGGCATATCATCTGGACAAACCGTGGGAGCATGGCCACTTCCCGGGAGGCATCGGCCATGGGCACGTCTTCCGCCTGGCTGGCGGGGGTCCGCAGCGGTTTTGGTTTGGCGGGTTCTATTTCAACGTAGCGGCCGCCGACATCGCGTTTTGTGACGGCTGGCTGTGGACCACGGACCAAATCGTACTGTACGACGATCCCGACCACATCGGCTGGTACCTGGCCTACAATGTTCGTCTGGGGACATACGTTCACGTAATGTACCTGGGCACTTCCTAGTCACCGGGGACCCGGCGAGTCGCCCGGCGAGCGGAGGCGGCTTCATCAATGTTTGCGGCGCACCCGCCACGGCTCTGCCGTCCGGCAGACGCTACCACCGCGAAGCGGGCGCGAGAAATACGCGGGCTGGAACCGGCCGAAGCAATCGCCATCGAGGTTGCCGGCTGGGGGTCTCGCGTTGATTGTTGCTACAATGCGACAGCGGGCTGAAAGAGCCGTTGGAA
Source organism: Bryobacteraceae bacterium (assembly GCA_049511495.1). Lineage (GTDB taxonomy): Bacteria > Acidobacteriota > Terriglobia > Bryobacterales > Bryobacteraceae > Bog-375. The sequence continues at coordinate 70,462 of JBEKXZ010000026.1, forward strand.
GCAACTTGCATGTGGTCCTGTCCCAGTTGCGGAGGGCATGACGTCAGGCGGTCCCGTGCGCGGGGTTTGCTGGATGACATTATGTCCAACTTCCGCCGGTTTCCGTTTCGCTGCCGGGCGTGCTCCCGCCGGTTCTATCGGTACGTTGCGACCGACGGCGAAGAAGTGGAAGCCGACCGAGACACCGAAAACACGTCCGCCGAAAGCCCTCACGGAACCAACAGCCAGCGCTGAGCGTCCGCCAGCGTAAAGCCTCGCGTCAAACCCGCCGGACAACCACGCCGGCTTCGCCGAACAGCACTTCCACCATGCCGAAATGTTCGTCGTAATACTGGCTCGAATACTCGGTCATGCGTTCGCGCGAAACCACCACCTGGACAATGCCCGCCTGCACCACGGCGCGCGCGCAGTCCATGCAGGGCATGATTTCGACGTAGATGGTGCAGCCCTCGGTGGCCGTGCCGGCGCGGGCCGCATTGCAGATGGCATTCCGCTCGGCGTGCTCGATCCACAGGTACTTGGTGGGACGGACGAGGCGCTCCGGCACGTCGTCGCGAATTCCGCGCGGAAACGAGTTGTAGCCGGTGGAGCGGATCTCGTGGTTCGGCCCGACCACAACGCAACCGATCTGCGTATTTGGATCCTTGCTGCGAGCCGCCACCACTTTACAGATGTCCAGGTAATACTGGTCCCACCCGGGGATATTGCGCATAGTTTTCCGCCACTGTATCACAGGCACGCGCTCACCGGGTGTGCGCATTTTCGCACGCGTTGCAGCGCGCCTCCGGAAGACGCTACACTAGGAACAAATTCCACCGGAATTCCCCGGTCGTCTAATGGTAGGACAGCGGCCTTTGGAGCCGTGAATCGTGGTTCGAATCCATGCCGGGGAGCCAGTTGTTAAGGCTCTACGCCAAAAACGGGGGCAGACCCCGATCCCAAGCCTTTCTAAGAACATAACACCTTCACTCTGAGTCTGTAGTTTTCGAAGTTGCGGAAGCCGTAGGCTTGGCGGTTGATGAGCTCCATT
>JBEKXZ010000027.1:0-64844 GCA_049511495.1 Bryobacteraceae bacterium
GTGGGGCAGGATGGCATCCTGCGCGGCGGTTGGCAACCGCCGCGCGGGCCGATTGCCAATCGGCCCGCAGCTTGCCAAGCTGCCCCACAAACAAACGCCCCCAGTCTCCCCCTCCGCCTGTGATAATCTCAAAACTCATGCTCTTCGAGGCGGACAAGGTGATGTTCGAGATTTACCGTGAGACGGAGTACACGGGGCGGTACCGCGTGGTCTATTTCACGGAGCTGCAGGATCACAACAAAGAGAGCGAGATCAATCACGCGCTCGCCGGCGAGCACTTCTACGACGGCTTCATCAAGAACTACAAAAAGGACGAAGCCAAGCAGATCATCGAATCGCTGCTGGTGCGTTTGAACAACGGCGAGACTCTCGAGCCGCAGGAAGTCGAGCGCGCGCTGGGCGATCACATCTCGGGCTGAGGGCGCGCTGGCACATTCTCGGGGCTAAGAAATGTCGAGACGACTCTCGACACAGCAGGCAAGACTGCCCGCGCCACGAGAGCCATGCCGCAGCAATCGTGCGGAATGCCACAAAAGCTGGCTGCGAAGGCCCGCGCTGAATCTGGCATCATGAATGCAGCATTCCGGAAACGACTATGAGCGAAAACACACGAGTCAGTCACCGCGCTTACAATCTCCTGCCCACCGAAATCGAAGGGTTCGATTCCCTGGCGGAACTCGCCTTGGATATGCACTGGTCGTGGAATCACTCGACCGACGAAGTGTGGCGGCGGCTGGATTCCAAGCTGTGGGAGATCACGCATAACCCGTGGGTGGTTCTGCAAACCGTCTCGCGCGACCAGATCGAGCGCGCGCTGGCCGATCCCGTTTTCCGGAAAAAAGTGGATGGTCTGGTCGAGGCCGGCCGGCAGGCGGTGGAAGCGCCGGCGTGGTTCCAGAAGAATCATGCGGACGCCCCGCTGACCTCGGTCGCGTATTTCAGCATGGAGTTCATGTTGAGCGAAGCTTTGCCCATTTACTCGGGCGGGCTTGGCAACGTGGCCGGCGATCAACTCAAAGCCGCCAGCAATCTGGGCGTGCCGGTGGCCGGCGTGGGGCTGCTCTACCAGCAGGGCTATTTTCGCCAAGTGATCGACATAGACGGCGGGCAACAGGCGCTTTACCCGTTTAACGATCCCGGACAGTTGCCGATCACGCCGGTGCGCCAGCCAAATGGCGAGTGGCTGCGCCTGGAGATCGCGTTGCCCGGATACTCGGTTTGGCTGCGCGCGTGGCAGGCCAAGGCCGGAAGGGTAAAGCTATACCTGCTGGATAGCAACGATGCAGCGAATTATCCGGCTCGACGGGGAATTACCAGCGATCTTTATGGCGGCGGGCCGGAGCTGCGCCTCCAGCAGGAACTGCTGCTCGGGATCGGCGGATGGCGGCTGCTCCGCGCGCTGGGGCTCCAGCCGGAAGTGTGTCATCTGAATGAAGGGCACGCGGCCTTCGCGGTGTTGGAGCGCGCACGCAGCTTCATGGAAGAGACTGGGCAGCCGTTCGAAGCGGCGCTCGCCGCGACTCGGTCCGGCAATCTCTTCACCACCCACACCGCGGTGGCCGCCGGCTTTGACCGTTTCGCTCCCGGCCTCATCGAGCAATACCTGGGGAAATATGCCGAACAGAAGCTCGGCATTGCGCTTCCCGATTTGCTGGCGCTGGGCCGCCAGAACCCCTCGGACTCATCCGAGCCCTTCAACATGGCGTATCTCGCCATCCGCGGCAGCGGCGCGGTGAATGGCGTGAGCCGGCTGCATGGACAAGTCAGCCGGCGCCTCTTTCTGCCTCTATTTCCGCGCTGGCCGGAAGAAGAAGTCCCGATCGGATACGTGACCAACGGAGTTCACGCGCCCACCTGGGACTCGGCCGCTGCCGACGATCTTTGGCACGAGGCCTGTGGAAAAGACCGCTGGCTGGATGGGTCGGAGACAATGGAGCAGGACATTCACGGGGTATCCGACGCCCGGCTCTGGGAATTCCGCGGCGCTTCCACCAAGGGGCTAGTCGAGTACGCTCGTGAGCGGTTGTCGCGGGACCTGGCCTCGGCCGGCGCGCCGCCCGAGGAAGTGGAAGCTGCGAAGGGTTTCTTCGATCCTAACGCCCTCACGCTAGGCTTTGCGCGCCGCTTTGCCGCTTACAAGAGACCCAACTTACTGCTGCATGATCCACTGCGGCTGTTAAGTATTCTGACTAATGCCGAGCGCCCGGTACAACTGATCATCGCCGGCAAGGCGCATCCGGCCGACCAGGCTGGGCAGGACATGATCCGGCAATGGGTGCAGTTCATCCGGCAGCCCGAAGTGCGTCCCCATGCCATCTTCCTCAGCGATTACGACATGCTCCTGACGGAAAACCTGGTGCAAGGCGTGGACGTGTGGATCAACACGCCGCGGCGGCCCTGGGAAGCTTGCGGAACCAGCGGCATGAAGGTGCTCGTCAATGGCGGCCTCAATCTATCCGAGTTAGACGGCTGGTGGGCAGAAGCTTACACGCCGGAAGTCGGCTGGGCGCTGGGGGACGGCCAGGAACATGGCGACGATCCGGCCTGGGACGCCGCCGAAGCCGGCGCGCTCTACGACTTACTCGAACACAACGTTATCCCCGAGTTTTATGCGCGCGACGAGCAGGGCGTGCCCACCGCCTGGGTGGCGAGGATGCGAAAGAGCATGGCGAGTTTGACGCCGCGCTTTTCCGCGGGCCGCGCGGTGCGCGAATACACCGAGCAACATTATCTCCCGGCTGCGGCAGCGTATCGTGAGCGCGCCGGCGGTAAGGGTGCGGTGGGCAGGCAGATGGTGGATTGGCAGCACGCCATCGAAAAGGCGTGGCCCGCGCTGCGTTTCGGTGAAATGAAGGTCGAGACCAACAGCGGACAGCACGCGTTCGAAGTTCAGGTGTATCTCAACGGTCTCGATCCAAATGCGGTGCGGGTGGAGCTGTATGCCGAAGGCGCAAGCGGCGGCGCTCTTGTGCGGCAGGAGATGGAGCGTGTCAACCAATCGGCCGACGCATCCCAGGGCTACGCTTATCGCGCCCAGGTGCCCGCAACACGCCCGGCTGCCGATTACACGGCACGCCTGATACCGAGTTACAGCGGCGTTGCCGTTCCTCTGGAGGCCGCTCGCATTCTGTGGCAGCGCTGAGGTTGGAGCCGAAACGGCGCCCCGGACTCACACAGCTTAGGTTAGTGCGCTCATGAGGGATCTGTCCCAGCGCCGTCACTGCAAGGTGTAGACGGCGCGGGTGGGGGAGGGACGTTCGACGCTGAGCGTGGTGTTGCCGATTTTGACGGGCTCGACTGTGGCAGCGGGGAGCGGGGCGTCCTGTTCGACGGTCAATGTGGCGCCTGCCAGGCGCGCGGTGCGGCGCCAGCCTGGGCCGGTGAACTCGAGACCGTCCTCCAGCGCCCGTACCGCAACGGGGCCGTGCGCGGCGAAGACACCGGCTGCGGGGAGAAAGTTCGCGTTGTCTTGTTTGGCGGTGAACTCCATCCAGCGGCCACCGTCTTCGGTTGAAAACACGGCGCGGGCGCGATCGGTTTCGAGAATCCATTCGGCGGCGCCGTCGCCATCCAGATCGGCGCTCCACGCGGTGGTGTGGCCGCGCGGCAGCAGCAGGACTCGCATCGGCAGATCGGCCTCGCCGGCGCCGGTCACCCGCAAATGCCAGTCGCGCAGGCCGGCCGTCCCCTCGGCCGCGAACACGCGCAAGCTGACGCGGCGCTCGGCAACCGCGCCGATGCTGATCTCGGTTTTGGCGGGCAGGAATTCCAACCCGTCGCCATAGGCTTCCAAGCGGTACGTTTGGATGCCCGGCCAGTTGTTGCGAATGGAGATCTCCAAGTCGCTGCCAGCCCTGGGGTCGATGGGCGCGATGGGCGGATCCGGCGTCAATTCCTCGTGCTGGCCGAAATGCAGTTGGATCGCCTCCATCAAGCGAATGGAAAACGGGCGGAACAATTGCAACCGGGCGCGGCCCATCAAAGTGCCGTCGGCTTCGAGCGCGAGGGTCGCGAAATCGCCGTGCAGCGCATCGGCGGGAACGTCGACCTGGTATTCGATTTCGTCGGGCGATTTCGCCTTGGGGCTAGCCGTGAAGCCTTCCGGCAGCCGCAGGCGGGAGCGGGCGGCAACCTGAGCCGAGGAATAATTGGTCGAAATCGCGTTCTGCTGGCCAATGATGAGCCGGCGGGCGTCGGTGAAGAAAGCCGCCGTCTCAGCCACTTCGATAGCAATGCCGATGCGCACGCGGTGGCCGGGCGCGCCGGAACGGGGAATCGGCAGGCGCGCGCGCAGCGTCCGGTCGTCCCAGTCGTAGTCCGCTGGCGAACCGGCGGCCAGCAGCGGGCCGACCGGCTTGCGCTCCAGTTGCAACACGGCTTCGCCGGCTTCGGGCGCCGAGAATTCCATGGCCAGGATGCCGTTCTCATATTCGATGGAGAGCAGTTCGGCGGTAGCGTAGACCAGCCGCTCGGCGGCGGAGAAGTTGGAGCATTCGCGGCAGAGGCCGTCGGGCGCGAGAGAGACGCTGATTGGCAGCCACGCCGATTCACCGGCAGGAACCGCGGCGGAAATCGTGATCGTGTGCTTGGAAGCTGGTTCGAAGACGCGCAGCTCGCCGCGAAAGGGCTGGCCGGAGCGGTTGATAATGCTGACTGCCGATGCGCCCGGCGAAACCAGCTCGATGGCGGTGACACCGGCGGGCAGCCTTGCGGACGGCGGCTGGGGCGCGGCGACCGGCTGCAGAGCGGGGATGGTGGCGCCCCAGTTACGCAACAGCGCGGCTTCGCGCCGCAGCGCCGCCGCGGCGGGACGTTCCTCGCCGCTCAACCCGACCGCGCCCTCGATCAGCGGCGCGCCGCCGCCGCTTTTCCAGCCGGCCGGGTAGAGCCGATCTTCCACATCGGTCCACAGCACGCTCTTGCCGGCGGCGAGGCCCTGCCGGCTGAGCGCCAGCGCGGCCGGATCGCCGGCGGAGATGTGCATTGCAGCGGGCGGGGCCGCGGCGCCGATACCGAGCGCGGCACCTTCCACCCAAGCCACCGGACCGCCGTGGCTGGCCGTCTGCGTGGCCAAAACGTCGTCGAGTTGCTTCAACCACGCTCGCCGCGCGCCGGCATCGGCGCCCTCCGGCGTCCCCAGATTCCGCCATCCGTCGACCGGCGGCAAAAGACGCACCCACGCATTGAGGCCCAACCGCCGCAAGATCCGGATCAAGCCGATGAGGTCGCGCCGTGGGCTGGTGCGGCCGGTGAAATCGAAATCGCCCGGCGCGAGCTGGTGCCAGTTCCACGGGATCGAGAATTCCACGCTGTGAATCCCGATATTCTTCAGCCACACGAGTTCGCGCTCCCAGAGCGTGCGCGGGTAGAGATAGTAAGGGAACTCGACTGCCTGCAGATACTCGGCCGGGCGGGTATTGCCGGCGGGCGTGGCAGAGGCAGCCAAGAGGAGCAGCAACGGCAGCAAGCCGCAAGCCCCGTGCGGGCCGCCCACGCGCCATCGAGCGCGCATTATACCGTCCGCGCCTTGCGCAGGCGGTAATCGTCGCCGGGCATGCGGATCACGGTACACATTTCAAACAGGCGGGAGCGCGCTCTCGGTCCGATGTGGTCCGCCAGCGTTTTGCGGTATTCCGGCGTTCCCAGGGCGGATCGTTGGATGAACGAGCTGCCCGCGTCCGGTTCGGGCAGGTTGGTGGTGGCGATCAGCGCTTTGCGGTGGTTGGCGCGGTGGGTCACGATGGAGGTGACGGTGTCCTCGACCCAATCGGTAACGCGTTGCGCACCCAGATCGTCGAGCAGCAGCACGTCGGTATCGAGGGCGGCGCGGTAGGCCTCGCGGTTGGACGAATTGGAGCTCGAATCATAGCCCGCGCGGATGCTGTTCAGCAGCGTCTGGTAATCCCAGAACAGGCACTCGAAACCTTTCTCGACGATCTTGCGCAGCGCGGCCACCGCCAGGTGCGTTTTGCCGGTGCCCGGATCTCCCACTAGCAACAGGCCCGGCCGGCTCTCATTGGGAAAATCGCGAACGAAGTTTTTCACTGCCAGCAGAACGTTGGTCAATTCACGGCGCGCGATGGGATTCTCGGGGCCGGGAACGCTGAAATTCTCGAACGAGGCATTACGGTAAAGTGGTGGGATCTGCGCCCGCTCTTCCAGACGGCTGGCGCGGCCCTCATTGCGGCAGGCGCACGGCTCGGCGCCGGAGACGTTGGCGCGCTCGACGATGATCCAGCCCGTGCCGCCACACTTGGCGCAAACCGTATCCGTGGCCATCGCTCCTATTATCGCTCCGCCGGTTCTAGGGCGCGCCCGCCGAACCCGCGCCAGCCTCTCTCCGGTAGATTACCGTCCCGCCCGTGCGGCCTGCTTCGCGATAATTCCCCAGCCACGCGCGCAGATCGGGATAGTTGCCGATGGCCAGGCGCGGGTTGTAGAGTCCCAGTCCATCGAGAATGAAGGTGGGCGCGGAGCGCGCCAACTCCGCACGCCGTTGGCGTGGCGCTTCGGTTTCGACCGGCGCGGATTGCGTCAAGTGCCGGTCGGCGGGGACACCGGTGAGAGGTTGCGCATCGAGATACATGGTGGCCGCGGGCAGGCGTGTGTAGACGTAATCTTCCGGACGGTATCCCCAGACGAAGAGCGTGTCGCCCGGCTTGGCCATGGCGCGAACCAGCGCGGCGGCGGCGCGGCTGTCGCGATCCATGGCGGTGTCGCGCCAATCAGCGCCACGCGCCGCAGTCACATACGCCGGCGCGAAACGAACCAGCGGGATCAGCAGCAGCAAACAGATCGCGAACCGTGCGTGGCCCTTGAGCAGCGCGAAGCCGCGTGCGGCCAGCATCACCACCACCGGCAGCAGCAGGAAATAATAGCGCGGGAAAAACCGCATGCCCGCGGCCACGCCGGCGAGCGAAATCGCCAGCCACGCCACCCAGCGCGCCGCGGCTTCCCGTTTGATCCAACACCAAGCGGCGGCCGTCACAATCGCAGCGTGAAAGCCTGCCCAGCCGAGCGTGCGCATTATGCCGTTGCGCAGCGGGGCACCTTCGAACGGGCTGGCGGCGTACAGCCTTCCCCAATGCCACACTTGTTCCCAATACGGCGCCAACGCGCCCGTGCCGGCCAGCCATGCCAACATCGCGGCGCTCACGGAAGCGAAGCCGGCGGCCATCGCCACAACGCCAGCCGGATTCCACAGCACGCATACCGCCGCAACCAGCAGCCCTTTGGGGTTGATCCAGAACGCCACTGCGGCCAGCACCCCGCTCCAGAACGGGCGCCGCGGCGCCAGCCAAACCGCCGCCAGGTGCGGCGCCAGCATCAACAGGTCCGACGCCACGGGGATCGCCGCTGCGGGGAAATCGAAGCAGAGCGAAAAGCCCAGCAGCGCGGCTGCCCAGCGGCCTTCGCGCTCGCTCCAAAGCTCGCGGCCGAAAGCGTAGGCGATCCAGCAGGCCATCAGGCCATAGCACGCGCCGGCCAGCCGCAGCGGCCAACCCGGCAGCGCGCCGAACAACAGGTACGCGAGCGGCAGCAGGGGCGGCTTATCGAACCAGATATCGCGGTAAAGCGCTTTGCCGTGCAGGATTTGCTGCGTGCCGGCGAGCGGGTAAGCGTCGCCTTCCCACAGTAGCCCCGAGTGGCACATCCGCGTGGCCACCAGCGCGGCGGCAAGCAACCACCACAAGAGTCGCGATTGGCGCAAGGTCACCTTGCAGTATAGACCGAGCGGCGCGGCGGCCGTGCGACGCATTGGCATTCCGGGAGACGTTTGGTTCGCCTCGGGCAGAGACGTGTCCGCATGAGTGCGGACACGGCACGTTAAGAACGTGCGCCACGTCGCTTGAAAGCTGCCCTCTGAACCGCTATATTGGGCAAAGAAAAGGCGAAGCGTGGAGGATCTCCAGCAACAACTCGCTGTTTTGCGCCGGCGCATGGCGCGCATAGACCGCAAGTACGCGGCTGCGCCACACGCTGCGCCGCGCGCAGGGCCCGCAGAACGCTGCTCCATCGAGCAGTTGATCTCGGGCGAAGTGGTGCGCACGCCGCGTGGCGAGCACTTCGAAACCGAAAAGCTCTGGGAGCGCCATCGCCGCCACGGCAGCGTGGACATTTCGGACCTTGCGGAATTGCCCGCGGACCTGCTCGATTCGCTTTCGGGCGGCGCGATTCCCGAGAGCCCGCCCGCGCGGTGGGCGTTCCTCGATACCGAAACCACCGGCCTGGCCGGCGGCACGGGCACCTGCGCTTTTCTGGTCGGCGTCGGCGCCATCGAACCAGCCGGCTTCCGGCTGCGACAGTTCTTCATGCGGGATTACAGCGACGAAGCGTCGCTGCTCTGGCGCCTGGCCGAGCATCTGGCGCAGTTCGACGTGCTGGTGACTTACAACGGCAAGGCGTTCGACCAGCCGCTGCTCGAAACGCGCTTCCGTATGTGCCGGTCACAGGGCGCACCCCCGCATCCGTTCGGCCGCATGGAGCATCTGGACCTGCTCTTCGGGGCGCGCCGCCTCTGGAAGCTGCGCCTGGAGAGCTGCCGCCTGGTGGACCTGGAAAACCAGATTCTGGGCGTGGAACGCCAGGGGGATCTGCCGGGCGAGATGATCCCCTACTGCTACTTCGAATACCTGCGCACCGCACAGGCCTTCAAGCTGGTGCCCATCTTTCACCACAACGCGATCGACATTCTCTCGCTCGCCTGCTTGACGGCGATTGTGCCGTTCGCCTTCCGGTCGCCTGGAACGGCGATGTTGCGGCACGGCGCGGATTGGATCGGCCTGGCGCGCTGGATGCAACAGGCCGGCCGGCGTGAGGAAGCGCTCGGCTTATTTCGCCGCGCGGTGGAAGCTGGGTTACCGGACCACTTGTTGTTCCGCACACTGTGGGACATGGCCGCGCTCGAAAGACGCCTGGGCCACGGCGATGCCGCGTTGGCGGCGATGAGGGAGCTTGCCGCCGCGCGCAATCCATACCGCGCGCAGGCGCTCGCGGAGTTGGCCAAGCATTACGAGCATCGTGAGCGCAATCCCGCCATGGCGCTGGAGATGACGCAGGCGGCGCTCGAGATCGAAGACTCGCCCGAGCTGCGGCGCCGCGAGGTGCGGCTGCGGACGCGGCTGGCGCGGCAAGGGGCGAAGCTGGCGCTATAACGAGGCGCGTGTGGCTGGTAGGTCGGCTCACTTGTGCTCTTTAGCGAAGGCCGAGTACCTCATGGCGGTGATTCCCGCCAACCAGATTGTGGACTTGCCGGAAGCCCGGCTCACCCTGGAGCCGGACCAAGTGCGCATGGCGACCGGGGACGAGCTCGGGAAGCTTTTCCCCGATTGCGAACTGGGCGCGCTGCCGCCCTTTGGAAGCCTTTACCAGATGCAGGTATACCTGGACAACAGCCTGACCGGCGCGGACCGCATCGCGTTCAGCGCCGGCCCGCACCGCGAAGTCCTGCACATGAAGACGGCCGGCTTCCGTCACCGGGTGCAACCTGCCGTGATTTCACTGATGCGCGAACCGGTGAATGTCCACAGCCTGCGAGGCCGCGCCCGGCTAACTTTCGCTTGACACGGCCAAGGCAACATTATCCCCGCATAGAGGGTCTTGAAATCGGCCTCGCCAGGAGTTAAGGATGAAGGGCAGAGCCCAATTCCGGGCTCTGACGCGGACGAGCGGATTTCAGGCAGCGCCGCACGTTTGCCCGCAGCCAAGGTCCGGCGCTATGGCGGAGACGCGAATGAGATTGCAGGCACTTCTATCCGCGGTTGGGGCTGCCGCTTTTCTGACCGCTTGTTCCAGCGGGCCTACGGCGCCCGAGCCGGGGACGCCGGCCTTTTTGTGGGATGCAGCCAGACGAGCCTATCACAACGGCGACCTCGCGAAGGCTAACGACGATCTTTCGGAATTGCAGCAAACCGACAATGAATTCTCCCCCAGGGCGCGAATCTGGCAGACAGTGCTCGCCGGCGGCATGGCGCAGGGCTATTGCGAACTGGCCGACGGCTACGAGTCCGGTGGCCGGCTGAACCGCGCCAATTCACTGGTATTTCACAAGCAGGTGACGGACCTGCGTTCGATGGCGGCTCACGCCGCGATGGATTTCACGCAGGCAGTGCACTCGTTCGCCGCCAGGGACCCGTCGGCCGAGGTGCAGCTTGCCTTCGACCTCCCGCCCGGCTCGGCCACCGACCCGGCTGGGCTGCGGAAGGCATACGCCGGCATGATAATGCAGGACGCTGAGGCCCAGGCGCTCGAAACGGCGATGGTCGAGCGTGGCGTCATCCGCGCGGTGTGTCAAGCCAACGGCACGGAGGCCGATTCCGCTCAAGCGCTCGAGAGGTTCAAAGCGGGCGAGGTCAAGACGCCGCGCGCAACCTTCCTCTACGCCGCCGCCAAGACGCTCTTCGATGTGTCCGACGTCTTCGCCGCCAACAAGCTAGACCAGCCGCAGCGCCGAAAGGTGATGCTCGAGGAAGCCCTGGCCGCGCTGCACTCCATTCCCGAGACTAAGGAATCCGCGGCGATGGCAACGAAGATGCAGGCCATACTGAAGAAAATCCCGACTACATAGCGCGGGTTGCGGCTCGATTCAGTCAGGAGAGAATAGCGGCCAGGAAAAGCCGAGACGACTCGCGGCTCTGCAAGCCTTGACAGGCTGCGCCACGACTAACAGGAGAAGGCCTACGCTTCCGCCAAGCCGTGCGCGGTGCCGCAGACGTTCACCTGGATGCCCATCTCGCGAAACATGGCGGCTTTGGCGGCCAGTGCACGATTGGCGCCGGCCGAATCGGGAGCGTAAGCCACCTGAATGTGGTTGGCCTTGTGTTTGGCCATCATCTGGTCGCGGGAAACGCCGTACATCACGGCATGCATCACCGGCCATTGCGGGGTGGTGATTCTCCAGCGGCGCTCGGTTTCCGCCGCCGGCAGCGCGATCGCTTTGGCGCGGCCGATGTCGGCGTGGAGGCCGCCGCCCTCCACGTAAATGCGGCTCCAAACGATTTCGCCGGGCTTGCTGACGCCCTTGATGCCGCCGCCGCCCAGGCGGAAGTACATGGGCGGCTGGCGCTCGCTGACCGCGCCCGCGTAGCCGCCGGTCAGGTGATTGGGCGGTACGGAACCCGATATCTCGAATACCCAGACGAAATCCTCGCCGGACGCTTCGCCGTAGCGCACATCGTGCAGCGTGGTTTCCGGATCGTAGCCGAGCCTGGCCCAGACGCGGTTGGTGGCCAGCGCGTCCAGGCCGGCGCATTCGTCCACTTCGTTGAAATGCGGCAACGGGCGGTTCGCGTAAAGCACGCGCCCGTTGCCGGCGGCCCGCACCGGCGGCCGGTCGGCGTTGTTGAGCAGGCCCTCGGCCAGGTCGGAAGCGGGCGCCAGGTCCTTCAACCCTTGCTGGTATTGAATGCCGATCACGTCGCAACCGAAATCGTCGGCGATGCGCAGCGCGGCGATGTACATCTTGCACTGGCCCAGGATCTGATCGTCGGTGAGGTCGGTCTCGGGATTCGGGCCCACCAGAAATTTCATGCCCTTGCGGTCCAGCCAGGTGCGCACGCCGCGGGCTTCCTGATCGCTCACTTCGCACATGGCGGCGTAGAGGCTGGACTGGCTGAGCCGCTCCTTGAACACGCCGAGCGGCATCAGCATTTCGTCGGGAACGATGGCGTTGTACATGCCCATGCAGCCTTCGTCGAAAATTCCCATGATGGCGCGGTCGCGGCGCAGTTCCTCGGCCAGTTGAACGCCGGCCGCCTCTGGCCCCGCGGGCAGTTGAAAAGAAGCGAGCGGGCGCGCATGGCTGACGTCGTGGCGCACCGGCTCGCCGCGCAGCCACTGGCGCAGGCCCGCGAGAAAGAACCCGTCGCCGAAATTCCCGCTCCACAGCGTGGAGTATGGGACGCCCGCTTTGGTCAGGCAGCCATTCAAGTTGAGCATGCCCACGAGGCCGGGCCACTGGCCGCTCCAGTTCGCCACGGTAAGAATGGGGCCTTGGTGTCCCACTAGCCCGGGCAGCACGTGGTGACTGTATTGCCAGACAGCTTCGCACACCACCAGTGGCGCATCTTTCGGAATGCGGCGAAAGACTTCGATGCCATATTTCTGGCTGTCGATGAAGCCGTGCTGTTTTTCCCTATCGAACGGATGGCCCCGCGCGACCCGGCGGCCTTCGTTGCGGATGGCCCGCATGAGGGCGTTTTCGGCTTCCTGCTGCGCGGCCCAGCACACACGGTTGGCGGAGGGTCGCAGATCGCCACTGGCAACCAGATAAATCAGGTCGGACATACCGAACACTCTAACAGACCGACGGTGTCAAACGAATCGCGCGCCGCCGCCGGCAGTTCACTTCTGCGCCCGGATATAATCGTGGTGTTCCCTGCCAAAGAGCAAAGCGTGAATCGAAGGAGGCAATGGGCATGCAGTCCCGGCGTGTGTTCATCGGCAAAGTAGCCACCGGCCTGGCCGGCACTCTGGCGGCATCCAATGTAATGGGCGCGAACGAGCGACTCCGCATCGGCATCATCGGCGCCGGCGACCGCGGCAAGGAAATTCTGCGCCAGGCGCTGGCGCTGTCGAACGTCGAATGCATCGGCGCCGCCGACGTGTACACGCGCCGCCTGGAGGAGGTGCAACAGATCGCTCCCGGCGTCAAGACCTACCTTGACTACCAGCGCCTGCTGGACGACAAGGATGTGGACGCCGTCCTCATCGCCACGCCGCAGCACCTGCACGCAGAACACTTTGTCGCCGCGCTCGACGCCGGCAAGCACGTCTACCAGGAAAAGACCATGGCGTTCACCGTGGAGCACGCCAAGCGAATGCGCGCCGCCTGGCAGCGCGCCGGCGCGAGCCGCACGGTGCAAATTGGCCACCAGTGGTCTTCAAGCGGCCAGATAGCCGACGCCGCGCAGTTCCTCCGGCCAGAATTGATGGGCAAAATCACCGTCATCCACGGCCACATGTACCGCAACACGCCGCACGGCAAGCCGCAGTGGTCGCGCGCCATCTACCCCGACATGACGGCCGCGAACATCGTCTGGAAATCGTTCCTCGGCGAAGCGCCCGAGCGTCCCTTCGACGCCAACCGGTACATCAACTGGCGCTTCTTCTGGGATTACTCCGGCGGCAACATTTACGAAAATATGTGCCACCAGCTCGCCTTCTGGTACAAGGCAATGGGCCTCGGCATTCCGCGCAAAGTGACAATGACCGGCGGCCTGTACCTTTGGAAAGACGGCCGCGAAGTGCCCGACACGATGAACGTTTCGATGGAGCACTCGGAAGAGCTGCTCTATAGCTGGGATTCCAGTTTCGGCAATGAGCGGCTGGGCGTGACCGAAGACGTGCTCGGGTGTGACGGCGCCATCTCCCACACCATGCAGAGCATCCGCTACCAGCCGGAGAAGAAGAACCGCCCGGATGGAACCGAGATGGCGGGCATGACGCGTTCCGATCCGAAGGCGCACATGCAGAACTTCGTGGATCACATTCGCGGCAACGCGCGCGAGGTGAACTGCCCGTTCGAGGTGGGCTACCGCGTCGCCATCGCCTGCCGGATGGCCGTGGACAGCTACCGCAGCGGCCGCACGGTGTGCTGGGATCCGGCAAAGGAAGAGACCGTCTGACAGTTAGAAGCTGTTGACAGGCGAAATCGTCTGTCCCACCCCCTGCCGAGGCAATCGGTGGCAAGTGGGGCAGGTGCTATCGCCTGCCAACCGAATCACCCAGGAGATCGTCACGTGAAAGCAGAAATCGGAATCATCGGCGGCAGCGGGCTCTACGCGATGCCGGGCTTTGCGGCGCAGCAAGAGGCGGCCATCGACACGCCGTTCGGCGCGCCGTCGGACAGCTTCGTGGTGGGAACGCTCGCCGGACGGCAAGTGGCTTTCTTGGCCCGCCATGGCCGCGGCCATCGCATCTCGCCCTCGGGGATTAATTTTCGCGCCAACATTTATGCCATGAAATCGCTGGGCGTGGAGCGCATCATTTCGTTGAGCGCGGTCGGCTCGCTCAAGGAAGAGCACCGCCCACTCGATTTCATCCTCCCCGATCAGTTCTTCGACCGCACGCGCGGCCGCGCTTCCACTTTCTTCGGCGAAGGCCTGGTGGCCCACATCAGTTTCGCCGATCCCATCTGCCCGGAGCTGGCTGGCGTGCTGGCTCAGGCGTCGGCCGAATCGGGCGTTTGCGCGAAATCGGGTGGCACCTATCTTTGCATGGAGGGCCCGGCGTTTTCCACCAAGGCCGAGTCCAACGTTTATCGAAGCTGGGGCATGGACGTGATCGGCATGACCAATCTCACTGAAGCCAAGCTGGCGCGCGAGGCCGAGATCTGCTACGTCACGGTGGCCATGGTGACCGATTACGACTGCTGGCATCCGCACCATGACGCGGTGACGGTGAACGAAATCATCGCCAACCTCATGAAGAACGCGGAAAACGCTTGCAAGGTGGTGACGGCCGCGGTGGCGCGCATGCCCGCCGGCCGTGCGTGCAAGTGCGGCGCGGCGCTGGCCCACGCCATCATCACCGACCGCAAGCTGGTGAGCCAGGCCACGCGGCAAAAGCTGGGGATTCTGGTTGACAAGTACTTCGTGTAAGCAGGTCGCGGAGCAGGTGTTGGCGCGGTGCCTGGCAGGCGATCCGCCGGATGCGCTGCCGCCGGCGCTGCTCGAAGAGGCATGCGCCCAGGCGCTGTTCTCGATCCTGGTGGAAGGCCTGGCCGACCGCTTCGAACCGGCGCTATGCGACACGTATGTCCGCCTCCTGGCGAGCGCCATCGCGCAGACGGCGGGCGATTTCGATGCCGCCGCGCTCGAAGCGCGCTACCGGTGCGTGCGGCGGGTGCGCGCCGTCAGCATAGAACCGCGGCGCGTCTTCGTGCTTTCGCGGGTTACGCTGGGCGCCGATGTGGCCGTCACCAGCGTGCTGCTGGACGTAGCCAAGCGCCGCTTCCCGCGTGCCCGCATCGTCTTCGTGGGCCCGCGAAAGAACTACGAGCTGTTCGCTGCCGATGCTCGAATCGAACACGTTCCGGTCGAGTACCAGCGCGGGAGTTTGCGCAGCCGCCTCGCCGTGTGGAGCGAGTTGCGCGCGTTATGCGACGTTGCAGACGCGCTGGTCCTCGATCCCGATTCGCGACTGACGCAACTCGGCCTGCTGCCGGTTTGTTCCGACGATCGCTACCACTTGTTCGAAAGCCGCGCGTACGGCGGCGATGGCGGCCAATCGTTGCCCGAGTTGGCCGCGGCATGGGCGCGCGAGACATTGCAGGTAGATGGCGCTTGCCCGTACCTTGCGCTCGCTGCGCCGGCTCCGGTGCGTGCGGGCATCACTGTCAGTCTGGGCGTCGGCGAGAATCCCGCCAAGCGCCTGCCGGATCCATTCGAAGAAAAGCTGCTGGCGTTACTCGCCGCGACGGGTCTTCCGCTGACGATTGACAAAGGCGCTGGCGGCGAAGAAGCCGCGCGCGTGGAAGATGCGTGCCGCCGCGCAGGCATCACGGCAACGTTCTGGGAAGGCTCGTTCGCAGGCTTCGCGGCGCTCATCGCCGCCAGCCGCCTGTACGTCGGTTACGATTCCGCCGGCCAGCACGTCGCCGCAGCCGCAGGCGTCCCGCTGATCTCGATTTTTGCCGGCTTCCCCGCCCCGCGCATGTTCGACCGCTGGCGCCCGACGACGCCGATGGCACGCGTGATCCGCGTCGACCAACCGGATGTGGATGCAACGCTGGCGCAGGTGCGCGAGGCACTAGTAGAGGCACTGTAGCTCGCTGGCTGCCTGCGGACGAATCGCCCGAAGGGGCCATTTTGAAGCGGTTACGAGCTTCACCCGGCTGCTGCATCCCTGCGGGCAGGTCTGTGGAGACCTGGTGAACTCCCGCGGGAAGAGCGCGAGCGTTGACGCGATGGTGTTAACCTCATGGCGGTCAACGCCGGTCCTTTTTTCTATGCAGTCGTCGCAGTACCCACGAGATTCCTGCGTTTTCAAGAACGCGTATACCTTCTCGGGATTTGTCGATTGAGCGCCAGCCATTCTTTCCTCTCTACTTCGGCCGCTTCGTGATGACTTCCGTGCTGTCTTTCGACAAGCCTTCGGAAGTTGCGAGGATCTTGATTCTGCCGGTTTCGCCTTGCTTCGAGCGCACGATCAGCAGCGCCTTGCCGCTGAACGCTTTGCGGTGGTCGGCCTGAAAGGGCTCCGTGGTAGCGGCGTTTCCGTTATCGACGGCCGCGATGGTGCCGGCGCCGGTAACATCGAAGTGCACCAGGTTATCGGCCATGGGACACAGGTTACCGTGCTGATCCTCGATCCGCACCGTGACAAACGATAAGTCGTCGCCATCGGCTTGGATGATGGCCCGGTCCGCGGCAAGCTTCACCTTGGCTGGCGCGCCGGCGGTGCGCACTTCATCCACCGCGACCTGCTTGCCGTGCTCATACGCCACGGCCTTCAACGTGCCCGGCTCGTAAGGCACCTGCCAGATGCGGCGGTATTTAGTAACGAACTTACCGGTCTGGCTGACCTTGCTGTTCACAGGCATCTCCCACGGATCGGAAAAGCGCGCCTTCTTACCGAGCGACTTACCATTGAGGAATAACTCCACTTCCTCCGCGTTGGAATACGCCATCACCGGAATCGCCTGACCTTCCTTGCCTTCCCAATTCCAATGCGGCAACAGGTGCACCATGGGCTTGGTGGTCCACTGGCTCTGGTAGAGATAGTAACGGTCCTTGGGGAATCCGGCTAAGTCGATGAAGCCGAAGTAAGAGCTGCGTGACGGCCAGTCCTGCGGATTCTTATCCTGCCAGCCCCAGAATGGCGTCGGCTCGCCGATATAGTCGAAGCCAGTCCAGACGAACTCGCCGAGCACTTGGGGGAACTTATCCTGATAGCTAAACTCAACATCCGGGCACATGGCCCATTCCGGGGCGACGGTGTCATAACTCGAAACCTGGAGCGACCGGGGATTTTCGTAAGCTACGATCGGCAGATGATAGACACCCCGCGAGCTGACGCAGGAGGCCGTTTCGGTCGCGACGATGGTCCAGTCCGGGTGCTCCTTGAGGATTTGCTCGTAGTGCATGGGCGAGTAATTGAAACCGGGGATATCGACTTCGGCGGCCATCTTGTTCTTGATCGCGTTGTCCCAGCTACTGAAAGCCGAGGTGGTGGGCCGCGTGGGGTCCTCCTCGTGGAAGAAGCCGGTGAGACGCCGCGCCTCGCGCCAGCCCGGCACTTCCGGGTGGTCCTGCTCGGGAATCTCGTTACCGATGCTCCATAGGATGACGCTCGGATGATTGCGGTCGCGGCGCGCCATGTCGCGCGCATCGTCCTCCGACCAGTCGGCGAAGTACTTGCTGTAGTCGTTTGGCGACTTGTGGATGCGCCACATGTCGAAGGCCTCGTCCATTACCAGAATCCCGAGCCGGTCGCAGTATTCCAGAATCTCCGGCGCGGGCGGATTGTGGCTGGTGCGCAGCGCATTGACGCCGGCGCCCTTGAGGATTTGCAACTGGCGTTCGATGGCGCGGCGGTTGACGGCCGTGCCGAGCGCGCCCAGGTCGTGATGGTCGCAGACGCCTTGCAGTTTCAAGTGGCGGCCGTTCAGGGAGAAGCCCTTCTCCTTATCGAAACCGATGGTGCGAATGCCGAATGGCGTGGTATAGCGGTCCACGGCCAGATTGTTCTCGAGGACCTCGGTGACCAGCATGTAGAGGTTGGGGTGGTCGATGTCCCAGCGCTGCGGGTGATTTACGGTGAGCGCGGACGGGACGATCAACGGAGCCGGCTGCGGCCCTTCGGCTGGAATCGTCACGTGCACGAGGTTGCGGCTCACCATGATGCCGGCGGAGTCGAGCACCGAGGTCTGCACCGTGGCCTTGACCTCCTGGCCGGAACGGTTGCGCAGCGTGGTTCTCACCGACACGGAGGCCTGGTCATCACCCACTTTGGGCGTGGTGACGTAGGTGCCCCAATGGGCGACATACACAGGGCCGGTCACGTCGAGCCACACGTTGCGGTAGATGCCCGCGCCCGGATACCAGCGCGACGAGTGATCCTCGGGCGTGAGCCGCACCGCGATGAGGTTGGCCGCGCCGTCGAAATTCAGGTACGGCGTGAGGTCCAGGCTGAAGCCGATGTAGCCATACGGACGCCCGCCCAACTCATGCCCGTTCAACCACACTTTCGAGTTGGCCATGGCGCCGTCGAACTCGATGCTGAAGTACTTTCCTTTGGCGCTCGCCGGAAGCGCGAACGACTTGCGATACCAGCCGGTGCCGAAGATGGGGAGCGCGCCGGTCTGCGGGTTGAGCTTGGGATCGAACGGCCCTTCGATCGCCCAATCGTGAGGCAGCCGGACGGGGCGCCACGTGGAATCGTCGAACTCCGGCTTCTCCGCGCCGGCGGCTTCACCCTTGTAGAACCGCCAGCCATCGTTGAAGCTGAGGCGGCGATCGCCGGAAAGCGCAATCGCCGGGGCGGCCGCATTCACTTGCGGCAGGATAGCCAAAAATGCCAGCATGCAACATGCGGCGCTGACACGGCGTCGGTAATCACTCATCGGATGTCCTCGGAAACTTGAGATCGCATCTTTTCTATCCTAGTACTGAACGAGCCTTTCCCGCGACCACGCTGCGATCGTTGCAGGCCGGCGCGGGCCGGAGTATTGCCGGAACCTCAGAGGATGCCATCGCCGATCAGGCTCAACTGGCGGGGATCATGCACGGGCGCTTGGGGTGGGAGCTTCTTGAGGTCGTCGTGCCGGGGATTGAACTTGCGGATGAGTTGGTTCAGCTTGAGAGAGGATTCCCAGATTTCAAACAGCAGGTGGCATCGCGGGCAGCCGCCCTCAGCCGCAGGGCGGCCGCCGGTGGCGGGATTGTAGCGCTTGTGGCGCGCGCAACGGCCGTCGAACTTGCGCGATCGGATCTTCAAAACCTCGTGTTACGCCCTTTCCATTTCTCCGGATTCGCCCGCTGCAGGCCGACATCCCGTAACTTGCCGGCCCAAGTTACACGCACATTGTAACCCGCAGCGGCGGGAGCGGAGATCGGAACTGCAGGGGATCGTTGCAGCCCGGCCCCCGGGCGGGGGCCGGAGCTTGCTTGGCGGGACGAATAAGAAAATGGTTCCAAGTGACCCGATTCCCAGCACTGCCCACCGCCGTCATGCACGGCACTGAACACCGCGTTTGAGAGCACCGGACGATTCGCCGTTCCGCTCCCCCATGGCCGTTTTCTCCAGCCTCGGGATTATAGCTTCCCGGCTCGCCGCAGCCTTTCCTCTCTCTCAAACTGAACCGCTGGCTCGTAACGGCCTTTCGCTCGCCCGCAACGGCTGCCCCTTTTGAGAGCCTCCATTCCGGGGTCAATGTTCCCGGCCTGCTCCTTCGCCTGCTTGCCTGACGCTTCCACTGCCCGTTCGGCCCTTCGGCTCCGCTACCGCCCGCGAGTTCTTACTCGCCACGGCCGCTTCCTCGCCTCGTGCCCGTTGCCGCTTCCGCGCCCGGCTCCCCGAATGGCTCGCGCGAGCTTCCACTCCCCTTCGGGACTTTTACCTCCCTCGGGATCAAAGCGTTCGGCTCGCCCGGTCACCCGGCGGTCCACCTTCCGAATCCGCCCGATCTCCGTTCGCTCCCCGCAGCCGAAAACTAGTGAACTAGAATTACTGGCTGCGGATCACCGTTCCCGGTCCGCTACGTTTCCGGAGGCTTGCTGTTCCTCAAACCTCTTGGAACCTTCATCACTATGCACCAGGATGCGAGAAGGGTCAATCGGTTTTTGCTGAAAAGACGGGCTTTTCCTCAAGATATTGCTGTAGCGTTTCGTTCAGGTTACGGGCTGAAGTTGTGGATCACGCGTGGATAAAACACGCGTGTGGCAAGTTGTTCCCGCGAACTGGCCCGGCGTCGAAGGCGTTACTACGTCTCGCGAACGGGGCCGCCGCCCGGTGGATGAGAAGCGAATCAGCCTTTCCGGGCAGGGCATCGAACTCCACCTTACGAAGGCGAAGACGGCTCCCAGAGGGAAAAATGCAACTCCCCAGATCCACGGTAGCGGTTCGGTTTATACTGAATCGGGCCTGGAAATCCAAAATCGAGATTCCAAGCGTCCGCATGAAACTCAAGAGGCTAATTCGGAAGAGGAAATAAGATGAGGTTGTCATGTTTCTTTGGACACAAATGGGTCGGCTTAAGATGTGACCGTTGCGGCGAAACCCGGAAAGCGATTGAAGTACTGAGCGCATCGCCGCTGTATAAATACGAGGTCTGCAAAACGACCGGTCAACGCATCGCAGAAATTGAAAGGGCAAAAGCGGACAAAATGAGGCAAATGAATGTGGGCGTGTATCTTGATATGGATATGCGTGTGATGCTTTTCTGCAAGAAATGTACGTCATTCATTTGTTCGACTTGTGCATTGGCTGGTCATGAAATGAAAAGGTGTCCACGTTGCAATGCCTATTTCGATTTTGGTTCGGTCGCCGAGAATAGCAAAGATCCCTCAGCAATATTAGCCCTCGTAGCTCAGAAAAAGAGCAAATAGTCCGCTGGGGCCTATCCATACTTCTCCCATCTGAAATCTACACCCGCGTCTCGCATGCGCTAGTGGGTCATCGCGTAGACGATGTAGTTGACGCCGAGACGGATGGCGAAATCGGAGAATTTGGCGGGGTAGTGAGGGTCGTCGGCCCACTCCCAAGCGTCGCCGATATCGGAGTTATACGAGATTGCTACAATGATGCGGCCTTGGCCGTCATAGATGGCGCGCCAGTGGGCGCCGAGGCTGGACGGGCCGTTGTTGGATTTGTATCCGGCGCGCAGATGGGCTTCCCCGGGCACCTGGATTCGCTGGTCGAGATCGTAGACGGTGTGAAAAATGGAATCGTCGCCGGCAATCTCGCGGATAGGAAACTCGGGCAGTGCTTTGCGGATGCGCGATTCGAACTCGGCCCATTCGGCGTTGCCGTGGAAATCGTCGGCCATGAAAAAGCCGCCGCGCAGCAGGTACTCTCGCATCTCCTGCCCTTGAGCGTCGGTGAGGCCCCACTCGCCCACCTGCACGGCATAGAGCCAGGGCCAATCATAGGCGTCGCCCTCATCCAGATTCACCGGCTGCTCGACGGAGCGGACGTGGAGCCGGGTAAGGCGGCGAACGGCGAGGGAGAAATGCCGGTCGGCGCGCGGAAAGTCCTGGGTCCAGAGGGAGACGCCGACGTGCCAGTCCAGGTCGCGATAGCGATAGCCATTGAGCGGGCCAGGGGGATACATCAGGCGGGCAAAAGCCCACTCGGTTTTTTCCTGGTAGTCGGCCGGCAAGGGGACCTGGCCGATCGAATATTCCACGCCCTCGAACTGGCGGAACGGGCGCTGAAACGCGAACATCGCCGACAGGCCGATAAAGCCGCAAGCGAACCACTTGAGTCGCCTGCCAAGACGCATCCCGCCCTCCTTGGTGTTTAGCATACCAGAGGCGGATGTGCCGAGCTGATATCGTGCTGCAGTTCCTACAGGCCTTTCGCGGTCAGGAATGCAATCAGGTCGACCACGCGGCAGGAGTAACCCCACTCGTTGTCGTACCAGCTCACCACCTTCAACAGGTTCCCGTCGAGCACCTTGGTCATCTGCCCGTCCACGATGGAGCTGTTCGGATTATGCAGCATGTCGGTCGAAACCACGGGGGCGTCGGTGTAGGCCAGGATGCCCTTCAGTTCGTGTGCAGCGGCGTGCTGGAAGGCGGCGTTGACTTCCTCGGCGGTCGCATTCTTGGCCAGCAGCGCGACCAGGTCCACCACCGAAACGTCCGGTGTGGGAACGCGCATCGAGTAGCCGTCCAGCTTGCCCTTCAGCTCCGGCATCACCAGGCCGATGGCTTTCGCAGCGCCGGTGGTGGTGGGAATCATGTTCAACGCAGCCGCTCGCGCGCGGCGCAGATCCTTGTGCGGAAAATCCAGCACGTTCTGGTCGTTGGTGTAGCTGTGGATCGTGGTCATCGATCCCTTCAGGATGCCGAACTTCTCGTGCAGCACCTTCGCCACCGGCCCCAGACAATTGGTCGTGCAACTGGCATTGGAAATGATCTTGTGCTTGGCCGGATCGTAGGCTGCGTCATTGACGCCGATCACGATGGTGATGTCCTCGTTCTTGGCCGGCGCCGAGATGATGACCTTTTTCACCGGACCGCGCAGGTGCTTGGAGGCATCCTTGGCGTCGGTAAACCGGCCGGTGGATTCGACCACGATCTGCGCGCCCACCGAGGCCCAGTCGAGCTCGGCCGGGTCCTTGCTGGCGAAAACCTTGATCCGCTTCCCGCCGACGGAAATGATTTCGCCTTCCACCTTCACTTCTTCGGGAAGCGTTCCGAGCACGGAATCGTATTTCAATAGGTGCGCGAGGGTTTTCGTATCGGTGAGATCGTTCACTGCCACGAATTCGATATCGCCGCGGTGCATGCTCGCGCGGACGATGTTCCGGCCGATACGGCCGAATCCATTAATGCCGACTTTTACTGCCATAGTTATTCTCCTGTGAAATGTTGAGGGATTGGATTGAACACAAAGGATATCAGGATGCAGAATCGCAGGCAACCCGCGCATGGCGAAGATAAACTCCGAAATTGACTGGGATTCCCCGGCAAACAGCCGCTGCGCGAGGAACGCGCTGGCCGCTTACGCTCAGGAAGGCATCTCGGCATTCCTGGGCAAGCGGCCGGCCTGCTGGACGGGCAAATAGACCGCGGTTGGCAGGCCGGGGACCCGCCTCACTACGCGCCTAGAAACAGCGGGCGGATGTGGCGCTCGAAAAGATTGGCTGTGACGTTGCGCGCGATGGATCCCTCGCAGGCATCCAGCATCTTGGTGTACCGCTCGCCCATCCTGGCCGCGACTTTGTAACCCACGTGCAGCAACTGGCGCAGGTTGGGATTGAAGAGCGGATTTTGCGGATCGTGGCGCAACGCGCCGTCGTACTCCTCCGCCGTCCAGCCATTCACCGTCGCGGGCGTAGGAAGCTTGGAGGCATCGATGTCGATGACCGAGGCGTAGGGTTCGCATAGCTCACGCTGGTGTTGATAAGCTTCCGCGTAAACCTCTTTGGCCAGCGCCAGTCCTTCCGCGCCGGCCTCGGCCAGTCCGATCAACTCCTCCAACCAGGTAGTGCCGGCGGTCTTGAGATGAACGCCGGCGCCGGTACCGCCGAGCGCGCGGCGGATGGGCGCATACAGCGAAAACTTGTCGCTGCCGGAATGCACGCTGAGTTTCAGGTCCTTGGGCAGTTTGTAGCGCTCGACCGCATGCGCGACCACGGCCACGTCGCTCGCAAACTCCCGCTCGAACTGCTCGACGTTGCCCACATAGTCCACCCCCTTGTTGAAGCGGCCCGTGAACTTGGGGGCGATGGTCTGGACGGGGATACCTTCATCGGCCAGGGCGGCCAGAATCAGCAGCAGCTCGGAAGGCGTCTGCGGCGCATCGGTCTCGTCCATCGAAACTTCGGTGATGAAGCTGCCCGGCGCCCGCTGTGCGACGTGCCGGTAGATGGCCGCGGCTTCAGTGACCGCGTGCAGGTATTTGGACGCGGCCCGAAAGGCCTTCTCCTTGCTAATCGCCAGCGGCTCGGCCAACCCGGCGATCTCGATTCGTCCCACCAGTTCCCGATGGCGCGCCAGAAACGCCCCCACCGCGCCGGGTTTCGGGCGATGCGCGATGGCGTGAGCGACGTCCAGCGTGAAAAAGTCGCACGGCCCGATGAACCGGTCGACCGTCTCCAGGTTGATGTGGTCGGCATCGAGAAAATACGGCTGCTTCCAATCCAGAGCCGCCACGGCCGCATCGGCGGCGGCGCGCGTGCTCGCCGGTTCCGAGCCTACAATCTTGTGTTCGCGGTTGGACTTATTCCAAACCGGCGTCACCGAAGCTCCCTGGGCAGCGGCGCACACACAAGCCGCCAATTGCGCTTTCGCCTGGTGCGCAAACCGGTCACCCATGCCCAAGGAATATCGTTCCAGTCGAAGTTCGTTCCGATCGCTCACTGGTGAGCCGCCACAAACGACAAAGTCTCGGACACCGCTAAAAGCCCTCCGGTTTTGAATATATGGGACGTCACGGCAAGCCGTCAACCGCGTGGCGCGCGCTCTACGCGATGCCGCCGCGCAGCAAGGACGCGGCCGAGGGCGGCGCGGCGTCGCCCAGCCGCGGAGCGTCTTGGGCCTCCTCCACCTTGTCCCCTTCGCCGGGCGCCAGGAACAGGTTGGCGTCGATGCCGTGCTGCCGCGTGTAGAGGTCGTAATAGCGGCGCCCCAACGCGTAGAGCGATTCGTGCGTGCCGCGCTCCAGAATGCGGCCGTCCTCCAGCACCAGGATCTGATCGGCGCGGCGGATGGTGGAAAGGCGGTGCGCGATGACGAATGTGGTGCGCCCCTTCATCAGGTACGAAAGGCCCTCCTGGATGGCGGCTTCGGATTCGGAATCGAGGCTGGAGGTGGCCTCATCCAGAATCAAGATGCGCGGGTCGGCGAGAATAGCGCGGGCGATCGAGACGCGCTGGCGTTGCCCGCCGGAAAGCTTGACGCCGCGCTCGCCCACGATCGTGTCATACTTCTTTTCGAGCTTCTCGGCAAACTCATCCACGCGCGCGATGCGGCAGGCCTCCAGGATCGATTCTTCCGAAGCGCCCTGCCGCGCGAAGGCGATATTCTCGCGGATCGAGCCGTCGAACAGAAACGTGTCCTGCAGAACCACGCCGAGTTGCGTGCGGTAGGCGTCCAGACGCACCGTGCCGAGATCGATTTCGTCCACCTGGATGGAGCCCTCGCATGGCGAGTGAAACGCGGCGATCAGGCTGATGATGGTGGATTTCCCGGAGCCCGACGGTCCCACCAGCGCGGTGACGGTGCCGGGCGCGGAGGAGAAGCTTACGTCATGCAGCACGGGCTTGCCAGGGTCGTAGGCGAAGGTCACCCGGTCGAACGTGAGATAACCCCGGATGAGCCCTATGGCGGTGGTGCGGCGCGGTTCCTCGTCTTCGGGCCTTTCGTGCAGCACCTCCTGCGTGCGGTCCAGGCCGGCCAGCGCTTCGGTGAGTTGGGTGCCGATGCCCACCACCTGGAACATGGGCGCCACCAGGAAGGCCAGGAACGCGGTGAAGCTCATGAAGCCGCCGAGGGTCAGCGTGCCGGCGATAATCGAGCGCGCGCCCAGAAACATCACAGTGGCTCCCACCAGGCCCATCAGCACGGTGGCGGAGAGGCTCATCAGCGAAATGGCAGTGAGGCTCTTTAGCACGTTGTCCAACAGGCGCTTCACGCCGGCCGCGAACACGCTGGCTTCCTCGGCCTCGGCGTGATAGCCCTTCACCACGCGCACGCCGGCCAGCGATTCGGTGAGCCGGCCGGTGACCTCCGCGTTGATCTTACCGCGCTCGCGGAAGATCGGCCGGATACGGCGAAAGGCCTTGCTCAACCCGAAACCGAAAGCGCCGATGAACAGCAGCGCCAGGCCGGTGAGCAGCGGGCTGATGTAGACCAGGGCGGCGAGTGAAAACAGCGCTTTCATGATTCCGCCCACGAAATCCACCAGACCGGTGCCCACCAGGTTGCGCACGCCTTCCACGTCGGTCATGATGCGGGAAACCAGCGCGCCGGTCTTGTTGGCGTCGTAATAGGCCACCGGCAAACGGCCGATGTGCCGCTGCACGCGGCGGCGCATTTCCGCAATCAGGCGCTGCGCCTCTTTGGAAAGCAGCTGGGTGAGCGAATAGGATGTGACGCCCTGTATCAGCGTCGCCAACAGCACCCCACCCACCAGCGGCATCAGTAGCTTCGTCTGGTGTTTGCCGATGACGTTATCGATCAGGAACTTGGTGGAACCCGGCAGCACGATGCCGCAGACGCTGTTGATCAGCGTCAGCAACAGGCCGAGAGCGAACAGGGCGCGGCGTGGACGCACCAACTCGAGAACCAGCGGCCAGGAGCTGCGGAGCGTTTCGGTAGTTTTTTTCTTAGCGCCCGGAGACGCTGATTTCAGAGTTCTGCGAACGGGAGACACTAGTTTCAGAGTACACTGGGCACGTCCCGTCCGTCAGCCTGCTCTTTCGGCCAGGCGGCGCGTCAGCAGCACGGGCATTTGAGAAGGCGCGGCAACGGCGAGCACGGCAAAACCGGCGGCGCGCCCGCTCGCCGTGCCGGTCGTAGAATCCTCCACCACCAGCGGCGTGCGCGCACCCAACAATTCCGCGGCCCTGCGGTAGGGTTCGGGATCCGGCTTGTAGTGGGTCACATCCTCCGCGCCGACCAGCGCGTCGAAGTGGCGCCGCAAGCCGCCGCGGACGAGCAGTGGATCGATTTCGCCGCGCGCGCTCGACGTCACCACCGCCAGTTTGTAAGTGCGGTGCAGGTTTTCGAGAAAGGCATCGAGCGCCGGATCGAACGGCGGAACGGCGAACACGCGCCGGCGGAACAGCTCTTTCTTCCTGGGATACTCCGCGAACAACGTGCGCCAGTCGAGCGGCGGACTGGCTAGCCCGGCCAACGTCCGCAGCATCTCCTTGTCGTCGATGCCAATGCCATGGTCGCGGTAGTATTCCCATTCGAGTGCGATGCCGAACGGCTGCAACACCTCGGCCCAGCACGCCCAGTGAACCGGCTCGGTGTCGGCCAGCACGCCGTCAAAATCGAAAAGAATGGCGTCAAATACGGGCATGGAGGTCAGTGGACCGATACACGCGCGTCGGAGTCATCCAATCCAGAGACACGGCCAAGGCGCCCGCGTGCTCCCACAGTGCGGATTTGGCCGACCCGACACAAGTGGGTCAATGCCGATTTCGGAAGGCGGACCAGCAACTGCCATGAAGCGGGGCGAGCTTTACCTGGTGCGCAAGCCGGGTTCGCGCGACCCGCGCAGGCAGCGCGTCTTCGCCATCGTCAGCCGTCAGACGCCGATCGATGGATGTCTTGACTCGCACAAGATAATTATATGCCCGAATTGCCCGATATCGCGGTGTACGGAGCGTGAAATGGCAGGCACACGGCTTTTCGTGGTTGGCAGGCAAGCCAAAACATGCCCCACCTGTCTCACTTCGGTTTCGCTCCGGTAGCCAGGATGCTCTCGAAATACGGGGCTTCCGTCTCCCGATGGACAATGGCGGTTTCCACGTTACGGAAGCCGGCGTGTTTGAGGAAGCGTTCCAGGTCGAGTTCGGTAAACCCGAGCCACAAATCGGCAAACATTTCGCGGGCTTCTTCATGGTGGTGATGGTTCAGGTCGAGGATCGCAGCGCGGCCGCCCGGCTTGAGGATTCGCCATGCTTCAGCGATGGCGCGCTGCGGATGCACCGCGTGATGAAGAGCCTGGCTGAGGAAGGCCACATCGACCGTGCCAGTGCGTATGGGCACGTCTTCCAGGTCTCCGAGGCGGTATTCCAGGTTAGCGATGCCGTTCTTGCGCGCGAGAGTGGCACCGAATTCGACCATTTTCGGAGAGTTGTCGATGGCGATCACGCGCCGGGCTCGCTGCGCCATGAGCTGCGCGATGGTGCCCTCGCCGGCTCCCAGGTCGGCGATGACCAAGGGCGGCATCAGGCTGAGGAGGGCTTCGGCGATTCCCTGCCAGGATCGGCCGGGCACGTACTGGCGGCCGAACTTCCCGGCCAGCTCGTCGAAGTAACGGCGCATTTTGTCCTGCCGCTTGCGCAGCACCAAGCGGAGGGCAGTGCGGTCCTGGGCGGCTTCGGGAATCTCGGCGGCGGCCTGGCGCAGGATGCCCACCAGCCCGGCGGGGGCGTCCAGGCGGTAGAACGCGTTCTTGCCGGTGCGCCGGTCGGCCACCAGGCCGGCCTGTTTCAACTGCGCAAGGTGGGTGGAGACCTGGCTTTGCGGCTTGCCCACGATTGTCTGCAACTCAGCCACCGAAAGCTCTTCCTGCTCGAGCAGCAGGAGCAGGCGCAGCCGGCCGGGGTCGGCGGCCAGGCGCAGCGATTTCAGGATTGACGGCATACTGGCAGATCGTCTAATATCAATGTATCAAGATTTCTTGATACGAGGTTATTGAAAATGAGCACAGCCATCCTGAACCAGAACGACGTTGCCTGCAAAGTCGCCGACGTGTCGCTGGCCGAATGGGGCCGCAAGGAAATTTCCATCGCCGAGCAGGAGATGCCCGGCCTGATGTCCATCCGGCGGAAGTACGCGAAAGAAAAGCCGCTGGCCGGCGCGCGGATCACCGGCTCGCTGCACATGACCATACAGACCGCCGTGCTGATCGAGACGCTGGTGGAACTGGGTGCCACGGTGCGCTGGGCGAGCTGCAACATTTTCTCGACGCAGGACCACGCCGCGGCCGCTATCGCCGCCGCCGGCGTTCCGGTATTTGCGTGGAAGGGCGAGTCGCTGGAGGACTACTGGTGGTGCACTTATATGGCGCTCAGCCACGCCGGGGGCAAGGGGCCGCAGTTGATCGTGGACGATGGCGGAGACGCCACGCTGTTGATCCACAAAGGTTATGAACTGGAGAACGGCAGCGGCTGGGTGAACACTCCCTCGGGAAGCCACGAAGAAGAAGTCATCAAGAACCTGTTGAAAGAAATCCACGGCGAGAACGCGCGGCGCTGGCACGAAATCGTCGAGGAATGGTGCGGCGTTTCCGAGGAGACCACCACCGGCGTGCACCGGCTTTACAAGATGCAGGAGGCCGGCCAACTGCTGGTGCCGGCGATCAACGTCAACGACTCGGTGACCAAGTCCAAGTTCGACAATCTCTACGGCTGCCGCGAATCGCTGGCGGACGGCATCAAACGCGCCACCGACGTGATGGTGGCCGGGAAGGTGGCCGTGGTGTGCGGCTACGGCGACGTGGGCAAAGGCTCGGCGCATTCGCTGCGCGGCATGGGCGCGCGCGTGGTGGTGACCGAGATCGACCCCATCAACGCGTTGCAGGCCGCCATGGAGGGCTTCGAGGTGACCACCGTCGAGGACACGCTGGGCCGCGGCGATATCTACGTCACCTGCACCGGCAACTGCGACATCATCACGCTGGAGCACATGAGCAAAATGAAAGACCAGGCCATCGTGTGCAACATCGGGCACTTCGACAATGAAATCCAGGTGGACCGCCTGAACGGCTCGGGTGCGCAGCGCACCAACATCAAGCCGCAAGTGGACATGTACACCTTCCCCAACGGCAACAGCATCTTCCTTCTGGCCGAGGGCCGGCTGGTGAACCTGGGCTGCGCCACCGGGCATCCCAGCTTCGTGATGAGCAACAGCTTTTCCAACCAGACGCTGGCGCAACTCGACCTGTGGAAGAACCGCAATTCGTACAAACCCGGCGTTTACACGTTGCCCAAGAAGCTGGATGAAGAAGTGGCGCGGTTGCACCTGGAGAAGATCGGCGTCAAGCTCACGACGCTGACCCCGAAACAGGCCGCATATCTGGGCGTGGCGCCCGAGGGGCCGTATAAACCGGAGCACTACCGCTATTAAGGCAGGTCGGCTCCGCATGTTAAATTAGAGTGACACACACCGCAGGAGGACAACCTTTGTCAGACAATCAACGATACCTGTTTACGTCGGAATCGGTGACCGAGGGCCACCCCGACAAAATCGCCGACCAGATTTCGGATGCCGTTTTGGACGCCGTTCTGGCGGACGATCCCACCGGGCGGGTGGCGTGTGAGGTCCTGGTGACCACCGGCACCTGCATCGTGGCGGGCGAGATCACCACCAAGACCTACGTCGACGTGCAGCGCATCGCGCGCAGCACCATCGATTACGTGGGCTACAACGACGCCACCTACGGATTCGACGCACACACCTGCGGCGTGCTCAACCTGATTCAGTCGCAATCGCCCGACATTTCGATGGGCGTGGACACAGGCGGCGCGGGCGACCAGGGAATGATGTTCGGCTACGCTTGCGACGAAACGGCCGAGCTGATGCCGCTGCCGATCATGATGGCGCACAAGCTGGTGCAGCGGCTTTCCCAGGTGCGGCGCGAGGGCACTTTGGATTTTCTGCGGCCGGATGGCAAGAGCCAGGTGAGCGTGGAATACGTGGGCGGCGTGCCGAAGCGCATCGAAGCGGTGGTGATTTCCACCCAGCACAGCGTGGACGTCTCGACCGAGGAATTGCGCCGCGAAGTGAAGAAGCACATCATCGACGCGGTGGTTCCCTCCGCCATGGTGGATTCGCAGACCAAATACCACATCAACCCGACCGGGCGTTTCGTGGTGGGCGGGCCGCACGGCGACACGGGCTTGACGGGCCGCAAGATCATCGTCGACACCTACGGCGGGATGGGCCGCCACGGCGGTGGCGCTT
Source organism: Bryobacteraceae bacterium (assembly GCA_049511495.1). Lineage (GTDB taxonomy): Bacteria > Acidobacteriota > Terriglobia > Bryobacterales > Bryobacteraceae > Bog-375. The sequence continues at coordinate 30,315 of JBEKXZ010000027.1, forward strand.
TCTCCGGCAAGGACCCGACCAAGGTGGACCGTTCGGCCTGCTACATGGCGCGCTACATCGCCAAGAACCTGGTGGCCTCGAAGCTGGCGACGCGGGTGGAAGTGCAGCTTGCCTACGCCATTGGCGTGGCGGAGCCGGTCTCGGTGAACGTGAATACGTTCGGCACTGGCGCGATCCCGGACGACCGCTTTACCGACCTGGTGCGCGAGAATTTCTCGCTGACGCCGCGCGGCATCATCGAAACCCTCAATCTGCGCCGTCCGATTTATCGTAAGACGGCCGCGTTTGGCCACTTTGGCCGCACGGAGGAGGGTTTCACCTGGGAAGTCGCGGATAAGGCCGAAGCGCTGAAGGAATCGGCGGCCGCGGTTCACGCGGCAGCGCGGTAGGTGGGGCAGGTTTTAACCTGCCAACGCCCGCTTGCGGGCGCGTGTTCTTAGCTTGCGAGCGGCGGGCCGGGCATGCCCGGACCCTACGGATTCGCGCGCGCGGGCACGAACACGATGCGGGGCGGGCTGACGCCGGTATCTACCAGCCAGACCGGTCCGGCACCGGCATCGGTCAGGCGGAAGAGGCTGCCCAGACGCGCCGCTGTGGTGGGAGCGCAATTGCAATCGAGCGTGGTCGCGGCGCCCGCGGCGGCGAGATTGAAAATCGTAACCGGCTTGCTGCCGTGCGCTGCGGCCAACACAGACTTGCCATCGGCGGAAAATGCCAGTCCCACCGGTTCGGCAAGGCCAGGCGCCGCGATGCGCTGCGTGGCGTCTGCGGAGACATCCGGGAACACATCCAGCCATGGCCCCGCTCCGCTTAAGACTGCGGCGGTGTGGCCGCCGGATGCGAACGCAACGCTAACTTCCCGCACCCCGTCGAGCAGCCAACTGCTCGAGCCGGACGCGCTCAGCAAGCGAAGCCGTCCCTCGCTGGCCACCAGCAGGTAAGCGGCATCGTCACTCACCGCCATGGCTTGCGGCGCGGCGTGTATGGTCTGACGCGTGAGCGTTTCTGGCGCTGGACCGATCTCGGCTGTATATGACGTTGCCGGCGAATTCGGCAAGCCGCTGACGACCTGCACCCGGCCCGAGGCGTAAATCGCGGCGGCCGTACCGGAAGGGCTGTACACGACCCGCGCGGGCCCTTGTGGCACACCATTCCACGAGACTTCGGTGGCAGTATTGCCGCTCGGTCGAAACAAGTGCAACGAGCCATCGCTGGCCGTGACGATGGCGGAATCAAGCTGCGGCGAAACCACGGCGGCGGTTGCCGCCAGCCCCAGGCTGAGCGCATCGCCCAGCGTGGCGCCGCCCGGCACGCCGGCGATGGGCCGCAGGACCGCGCCGGCGAAGACGTATCCGGCGATGGGGCCGGATACCTGCCCCTGCTGCCCGTGGATCGCCAGCGCCGCTGGTAAGCACACCAGAATTGCGGTTACACGTCTCAAAATCGCCATCGCCTTGTCCAAAGCCGCAGGGGGCTCTCCTTGCATAGTGCGGCGCGCGCCCGGATCTTCTCACGCCACCGATCCACCTGGTTGGCGTACCTCAGACTGCCCGCACCAGCCCTACCGCGGAAATGCCGATGCACTCACCCGAGTCCCGCCAACTCCTTCGCCTTCCGGAAAACGTCCAGCAACATTCTTTCCGTCAGCTTGCCGGTGGAGGTGTTTTGCTGGCTCGGGTGGTAGGAACTGAGCAGGATGGGCAGCCCCGCGCCGGTGTTGAACTGCCGGTTGTGGCCGAACACGAAAGCGGAGCGGCGGGAAATTCGGCCGCGCGCCTTGAGCAGGTCCAGGTAGTTGTCGAAGGCGATCCGGCCCAGCGCCACGACCACCCGCAAGTGCTCGAGCAACTCCAGCTCACGCTCCAGATAGGGCCGGCAGTTTCGAATCTCCTTCGGCGTGGGCTTGTTGCCGGGTGGGGCACACCGCGCCGAGGCGGTGACATAGACGCCGCGCAGTTGCTGGCCGTCGTCGCGGGAAACGCTGACAGGCTGGGAGGCGAGACCAGTCTGGTACAGGGCGCGGTAGAGCCAGTCTCCGGAGCGGTCGCCGGTGAACATACGGCCGGTGCGATTGGCGCCGTGGGCGGCGGGGGCCAGTCCCAGGATAAGAATGCGAGCTGCCGGGTCGCCAAATGCGGGTACCGGTTTACCCCAGTACTCTTGGTCGCGATAGGCGCGCCGTTTGCTTTCCGCGATGTGGGCGCAGTGCGCGAGCAGGCGCGGGCAGCGCCGGCAGCGCACGATTTCATCCTGCAATACGTCGAGCATAACGGGATGGTTTCGGGCGGCGTCTAAAGTAACGCAGCATCTGCGTCGAAGATTGGGTTAGGGGCATTTCACCCATGTTGCAACCCAAGCAAAAATGCTTGACGAACCACCGCCGTACATCGGACAATCGAGGTGTCCGGCTGCTCCGTCCGGATCACTCGCTGCTCTGCGCTGGCGCTTTCAGTGTTCGTCCTTTCGCGCGCGGTTCTTCTATGAAACAGCCACATTCATGTCCCTACCGCCGGGTAATGAGAGCGGTGTTTCTATTGTGCTTCATTTCCAGCCTGAGTTTCTCGGCCGCCACCACTAGCACTACTGTTACGGCTCCGCCGAAGCGCCGAACTCCGGCGCATCATGTTGTGACAACCTCACATGCGGCCAGCCTGCGGCAAGTGGCATCGCATCGAGCCGCAAGCCCGGGCACGCCGGTAATCGCCGGCGGCCCCTGGGATAGGCCGACCTTCGCGGATTCAACCGAAGGCGACCGGGTGGATGGGGAAGACTTGACGGTTCGCCGCGCGGCGGTGGAAGCGCTGGGTTCGTACAACGGCTCGGTGGTGGCCGTGGATCCGACCACCGGCCGGATTCTCACCATGGTGAACCAGAGAATCGCGCTGGGCGAGGGCTTCCAGCCGTGTTCCACCATCAAGGTCGCTGTGGCGCTGGCCGGCTTGAGCGAGAAAATCATACAGCCAAACGCCCGGTACCGGCTCGGCGGCATGCGGATGGACTTGACCTACGCGTTGGCCCACTCTTACAACTATTATTTCGCCACGCTGGGCCAGAAGCTGGGTTTTGAAAAGGTGACCTACTACGCGCACCTGTTCGGCTACGGCGAAAAGGCCGGCCTGAACATCGCGGGCGAACAGCCCGGTTACTTCCCTGCGGTGCCTCCCAAGAACGGTGGCGTGGGAATGCTGACCAGCTTCGGCGAGGAAGTCCGGCAGACGCCGCTGCAACTGGCCGCCCTGATGGCGGCGGTCTCCAATGGCGGCACTCTCTATTACTTGCAGTATCCGCAAACGCAGGCCGAAGTGCGCAGCTTCGTGCCACGAGTGAAACGGCGGCTGGATATCGACGCTCTGATTCCCATGCTCAAACCGGGAATGCGCGGAGCGGTGGAGTTTGGCACGGCGCACCGGGCCAGAGAAGACGGCCCCATCGCCGGCAAGACCGGCACCTGCACCGAAACGCACACGCACCTGGGCTGGTTCGGCTCGTTCAACGATATGGGCGGGAGAAAGCTGGTGGTGGTGGTGTTGCTCACAGGCGGCCGCCCCGCGATAGGCCCGCTCGCGGCTAGCATCGCCGGCGATGTCTATAAGCTCCTGGGCGAAGCGAACTATTTCGCCAGCGGAATCCCCATCAAGCCAGCAAATCTGGTGGCGAGCCAAATCTGCTGCTCGCGCTAGGCTGTTGCGCAGCCTTCCAAGGCTGCTGAGCCGGGAGTCGTCTCGGCTTTTTCTGTCGCGCTTGGCCGCGCATCGTCTTGGGGGATTCGCTTCTCATGCAGCCTTGGGTCCCGGCGACAAGTGAGCGGGTCGCTTCGGGAAGAGTTTCAAGAGAGGAAAAGCCGAGATGACTCTCGGCTCAGCAGGCTGTCAGCCCGCGCCACGGGGCGGGTTAACTTTTCACGCCGCAAAATAGGCGAATATAGAAGTTTATGCCAGAAAAGACGCGGCCGGCCCATGGCCTGCCCTACGCGGCTGTTGCGCTCGTTCTCGTAGCGGTTCTCCTCCAAGGCTGCAGGGCCAACGGCGAGAGGAGCGGACCGGCCGGCGCGCCGCCGCCGCTGGTCAGCGTGATGGAAGTCCAGCCACGCTCGGTGGCCATCTTTTCCGATTTCGCCGCGCAAACTTACGCGCGCAACATGGTGGACGTGCGCAGCCGCGTAGAGGGCTATGTTGACCGCTGGCTCTTCCAGCCGGGCGCGGAGGTCGCCGCCGGTCAGGTTCTGTACGTGCTCGATCTGCGGCCGTTGGAAGCCAGCGTGGAGCAGGCGCGCGGCAACCTGCAGCAGAGCGAAGCCGACCTCGATTTTGCCCGCAAGCAGGTTTCGCTGTTGCAAGCGCAGGCGAACCTGGCCTCGGCGGAGGCCAACCTGGTGAAGGCGCAGCAGGACTACGAACGCCTGAAGCCGTTGGTCGCGGCCGACGCCGCCTCGCAGCAGGATCTCGATGCCGCCGTGGCCGCTTTGCGCGCCGCTGAAGAGACCGTGAAGGCGAACAAGGCCAACGTCGAACAGACCGCGCTCTCCACGCGAACCCAGATCGCGTCCACCGAGGGCAAGGTCGAATCGAACAAGGGCGCGCTGGAGACCGCCGAGCTGAACCTCGAATACGGCACGATTCGCGCGCCCATCGGCGGCCGCATCGGTGATTCGATGGTGCCGGTGGGCGGGCTGGTGACGCCCACGGCGGCGCAGCCGCTCACCACCATCGTTCCGCTGGATCCCATCTGGGTCCGCTTCCAGGTGACCGAATCGGAATACCTCGCCTGGGCCAGACGCGGGCAGAGATCGCCGGCCGGACAACTGACGCTGATTCTCGCCGACGGCTCCGAATTTCCCGCGAAGGGCCGCGTCACCGACACGCTCAACCAGGTGGACCCGAAGACCGGCACGCTGGAACTGCAAGCCAGCTTCCCCAATCTCCGGCACACCCTGCTGCCGGGCCAGTTTGGCCGCATTCGCGTGCAGGTGGACGAACGCAAAGACGCCATCGTGATCCCACAGAAGGCGGTCCAGCAGATCCAAAGTATGCAGACCGTGTACACGGTGGGCCCGGACAACAAGGCGCTGATGCGCACGATCGTCACGGGCAATCGCACCGGCGAGCTTTGGATCGTCGAGCGGGGCCTCAAGCCCGGCGAACGCATCGTCGTGGAAGGACAGTTGAAGGTGCGGCCCGGCGCGGCCGTCGAGCCGCAGCCGTACGACGATCGGAAGCCGGGGAACTGACGCATGGCGCGATTCTTTATCAATCACCCGGTCTTCGCGATGGTGATTGCCATCGTGATGGTGATCCTCGGCGCGGTGGCCATTCCCAATCTTCCGGTGGCGGCGTATCCGGAAGTGGTGCCGCCGGTGGTGCAGATCACCACGAACTTTCTCGGCGGCAACGCGCAGGACCTCGAGAAAACCGTGGCGGAGCCCATCGAAGAGCAGCTTGTCGGTCTCGACGGCATGCTCTACTACCTTTCCACCAGCGCCAACGACGGCACGCTGAACATCCAGGTGACGTTCAAGCTGGGCACCAACCCGGACATCGCCACCGTGCAGACGCAGAACCGCGTGAGCATCGCCATGCCGCGGCTGCCTCCCGAGGTGCAGCAGCAGGGCGTGACCGTGAAGAAAGTATCGAGCGCCTTCCTGCTGGCGATCAGCCTGGTTTCCCGGGACGACCGCTACGATTCGCTGTTCCTGACCAACTACGCGCAAATCAACCTGGTGAACCAGATCGGCAATCTGGAGGGCGTGGGCGAATCGCGCCTCGGCACAAACCAGGTTTACTCGATGCGCGTTTGGGTCAACCCGGATAAAATGGCCAAGCTCGGCATTACGGCGACCGACGTCAGCACGGCCATCCAGGCGCAGAACCGGCAAAATCCGGCGGGCGCCTTCGGACAACCGCCGGCTTCGCCAGGGACTGACTTCCAGTATTCGGTAAACGCGCCCGGGCGCCTGGTGGATCCGCAACAGTTCGAGGACATCGTGCTGCGCGCCCGGCCCGACGCTTCCCTACTCCGCCTGGGCGACATCGGCCACGTGCAGCTCGGCGCGCAAACCTATACCGGCTTTAACCGCGTGGACGGCCGCGCCGCAGGCAACGTGATCGTATACCTGTCGCCGGGAGCGAACGCCGTCCAGGCAGCGGCCCGTGTGCGCCGGTTCCTGGACCAGATCAAGGCCGGCTTCCCCGCGGGCATGGACTACCTCATCTCCTACGACTCCACCATGTTCGTGAACGCGGCCATCAAGGACGTGATGACCACGCTGTTCGAAGCCATCGGGCTGGTGATTCTGGTAGTGTTCGTCTTCCTGCAGAACTGGCGCGCCTCGCTGATTCCGCTGCTCACGGTTCCGGTAGCCCTGGTGGGCACCCTGGCGCTGTTCCCGCTGTTGGGCTTCTCCATCAACATCACCAGCATGTTCGGCCTGGTCCTGTCGATCGGCATCGTGGTGGACGATGCGATCGTGGTGGTGGAAGCCGTGCAGCGCCACATCGACGAAGGCCTGGCGCCGCTTGCGGCCACCATCCAGGCGATGAAGGAAGTGCAGGCGCCGGTGACGGCGATCGCCTTCATCCTCGCCGCTGTTTTCATTCCGGTCGCGTTTCTGGGCGGCATCAGCGGGCAGATTTACCGGCAGTTCGCGCTCACCATCGCGGCTTCGGTGCTGCTCTCGGCCTTCAACGCGCTGTCGTTGAGCCCCGCGCTGAGCGCCATGATACTGCGGCCGAAGCGCCAGGCACGCGGGCCGCTGGCCGCCTTCTTCGGCGCGTTCAACCGAGGCTTTGGCTGGGTCACCGGCCGCTATCTGGCCGGTGTGAGCACGCTGATCCGGAAATCCGCGCTGGCGCTGATCGGTCTCTTTTGTTTTTGGTTCGCGGCTGGCGCAATCTTCCACCGGATGCCGAACGGCTTCCTGCCGGATGAGGATCAGGGCGCCGTCTTCATTTCCATCCGCCTGCCGGACAGCTCGTCGGTGCCGCGCGCCGACGCGGCCACGCGCAGGATCGAGAACATTGTCAGCCGGATTCCCGGCGTCGCCGGCACGCTGACCCTCGGCGGCCTCGACATTGCGACGCGCACCAACAATTCGAATGTCGCCACCATCATTGCGCGTCTGACGCCCTGGGACAAGCGGCGGGAGAAGAATCTGCAGTTGCAGTCGATTCTCGCGGCGATGCAGAAAGAATTCAACAAGGTGCCGGAGGCGTTGACGTTCGCCTTCGGTCTGCCGCCCATCCTGGGCCTCAGCGCCACCGGCGGTTTCCAGTACATGCTGGAGGACCGTCTGGGCGGCGACGTGCACGCACTCGCGCAAACCGCCGACCTGGTGGTGCAGGCAGGCCGCCAACGCCCCGAGCTGGGAACCACCCTGAGCACCTTCCGGCCCGACGTTCCGCAGTACAAGGTGGACGTGGATTTGGCCAAGGTGCAAACGCTCGGCGTACCCGTCGGCGACGCCTACAACGCGCTGCAGACGTTTCTCGGCGGCCTTTACGTGAACGACTTCAATTCGTTCGGGCACACCTGGCAGGTGCTGATGCAGGCCGAGCCCGAGTTCCGCACCGGGCCTTCCGACGTCAACCGCTTCTTCGTGCGCTCGAGCGGAGGCGACATGGTTCCGCTGGGCACTCTGGCCACCGTGCAGTCCACCACCGGACCGGATGTGATCTACCGTTACAACCGGTTTCGCACCGTCCAATTGCTGGGCGGCCCGGCTCCGGGATACTCGAGCGGCCAGGCCTCAAGCGCTATGGAGCAGTTGTCCTCGAGCGTGCTGCCCGCCGGCTACGGCTATGAATGGACCGGCACCACCTATCAGGAAAAGGAGGCGCAGGGACACGAAGGGGTGATCTTCGGCTTCGCGGCGGTGCTGGTGTTTCTGTGCCTGGCGGCCCTGTACGAGAGCTGGTCCATCCCGCTGGCGGTATTGATGGCCGTTCCGCTGGGCCTTTTCGGAGCGTTGTTGGCCGTCTGGATGCGCGACTACCCGTACGATATGTACACCCAGATCGGAATCGTGACGCTGATCGGACTGGCCGCCAAGAACGCCATTCTGATCGTGGAATTCGCGCGCATGAGCCACGAGGAGGGCAAGTCTATCGTCGACGCGGCCATGGAAGCGGCGCGGCTGCGGTTGCGGCCTATCTTGATGACCTCTTTCGCGTTCATTCTGGGCGTGGTGCCGCTGGCGCTGGCCGTGGGCGCGGGAGCGGCTTCGCGGCGCTCGCTGGGGACGGCGGTATTCGGCGGCATGAACGCGGCCACGCTGCTGGCGGTGTTCATCGTGCCCGTGCTGTACGTAGTGATCCAGCGGGCCGGAGAGCGGAAAGAGCCATGACGAGATGCTCACTGGCCGTGCTGCCCGCCCTGTTGCTGGCCGGTTGCGCCGTCGGGCCCAACTACCAGCGGCCCGCCGTGGCCGTCCCGGATCAGTACCGGGGCGCCGCTGCGGATGCCGCCTCGCTGGCCGACAAGAAGTGGTCCGATCTGTTTGCGGACGACGCGCTGCGGCAACTTGTCGAGACGGCGCTCCAGCAGAACTTCGATTTGGGGATCGCTTCGGAGCGCGTCCTGGAGGCCCGCGCCCAATTCCGCATCACGCGTGCCAACGAGTTCCCCAACGTGAGCGGCCAGGCCGGCTTCACCGCGGAGCGCACTCCCGGCGCCAGTTCGCTCTTCCCGCTGCCGCCGAACACCACTTACCAGGGAAGCTACTGGCAGATGGGCCTGGCGCTCAACTGGGAACTGGATTTCTGGGGCCGGCTGCGGCGGCTTTCCGAATCCGGGCGCGCGCAGTACCTGGCCACTGAAGAGGGCCGGCGCGGCGTGGTGGTGTCGCTGATCGGCGACGTCATGTACGACTACTTCCTGTTGCGCGAGCGCGATCTGGAATTGGAAATCGCACGCCAGACGCGCGACATTGCGCAGGACAACCTCCGGCTGGTGGAGTTGCGCCACACCCGCGGCGCGGCCACCGGCCTCGACGTGCATCAGGCGGAACAATTCCTCTATACCGCGACCGCGCAGATGGCCAGCGCGCGGCGCGACATCGAGCAGACCGAGAACGCACTCAGCCTGCTGGCGGGCAAGGCTCCCGGTGAGATCGCGCGCGGAAAAGGCCTGGCCGAACTGGAAACGCCGGCTCAGGTTCCGCCGGGACTGCCGTCGTCGCTGTTGGAACGGCGCCCGGACGTTCGCCAGGCTGAGCAGACTCTGATTTCCGCCAACGCGCGCATCGGGGCGGCCAAGGCACTCTACTTCCCGCAGATCACACTGACCGGCTTTCTCGGCGGCCAGAGCATCGCGCTGTCGAAGTTGTTCGACACGCCGGAGCGGCAGCAGGAGATCGCACCTGCGGCCGTCCTGCCGCTCTTCAATGCCGGCCAGATTCGCGCCGGCGTGCGCTTTTCGGAAGCGCAGAAGCGCGAGATGGTAATCGCGTATCAAAAGACGATCTACACCGGCCTGCGCGAAGTCTCCGACGCACTGGTGGGTTACTCGCGAACGCGCGAGCAGCGCACCCAGGAAGAGCTGTTAGTCCAGGCGCTCACGGAAAGCACGCGCCTGTCGAACCTGCGCTACAAGGGCGGACTCGACAGCTATCTGCAGGTGCTCGATTCGGAGCGCAATCTGTTCCAGGGACAGCTCTTGCTGGCGCAGCTCCGGCTGGCGGAGATGCAGTCGTTCGTGCAATTGTACCGTGCGCTGGGCGGCGGCTGGCAGTAGAACGTTATGGTGGACGTCTACCAGCATGCGGCCCGCCCCCGTGCCGGTTATTCCGGTAGTGAGAACAGATAGGCCGTCAGATTCCTCTTGTCCTCGCCGGAGAGCTGGTACGGCGGCATGATGGATCCGGGGGAAAGCTTCTGGGGGTTGGCGAAGTGGTCATCCACCCAACTTCGCGTCTGGCGCTTGGCCAGGCCGTTCAGCGGCGGCCCCAGTTTCATTCCAACCCCGTTCACCATGTGGCACGCGGCGCAGTGTTCATCCTGGTACACTACGGCGCCGCGCACCGCAAAGTCAGGAGCTTCGGCGAGCGCGGTCGAGTTTTCCGGCGTCAGCTTGAGCAGAAACGCGGCCAGCGAATTCAACTGCACATCGCCGAGCGCCACCGGGGGCATGGCGCTGCCAGGACGGACTGCCGCGGGCTGCCTGAAGTGGCGGATCATCCAAGCCGCGTTTTTGTGGACGCCGGTTCGCGTCAGGTCCGGGCCCAACGACGATCCGGCGGAATGGCAACCGGCGCAGTTCTCCTCGCGGAAGTAAGCGATGCCTGCCATCTCCTCCGGCGAAAGCTGAATCCAATCCGTGGGCGCGGAATAATCCACCTGCGCCACCGCCTCGCGGGGCGTCGACATCACGGCCGCCGCAGTGAGCCCGCTCCAGCCGATGCCGGCGAGAGCCACGAAGGCGATTGCCACCGTTCGGCGCGTCACTTTCACCATCTGTCCGCGATCGATGAACGGCACCGCGAAAAGCGCCAGCACCGCGAGACCGGGCAGAATGGTGCTGCCGACGATTTCGAGCGGGCCTTCGAAGAATTTGAGCGTCTGAAACAGAAACAGGAAATACCATTCGGGGCGCGGAATGTAGGTCGTATCCGTCGGATCCGCCAGTTGTTCCAGCGGCACCTTGGCCACCACTGCCAAAGTGAACAGAATGGCGAATGCGAGGAAGATGGCGACCGTGTCTTTGAACACCTGCACCGGATAAAACGGCTTACGAGGCAGCGCCTCGTCACCCGGTTGCGGCGTCACGCCGTGGCGGCGCACCAGATACACGTGAGCGAGGATGAGCAGCATGGTCGCCGGCGGTAGCAGCAGCACGTGCACAGCATAAAACCGCGCGAACGTGACCACGCCGACGCCCTTCACCGCGCCCAGCAGCCGCGTCATATACGGCCCGGCGAGCGGAACCGAGGCCGCGATCTTAGTTGCCACCACGGTGCCCCAGTAAGCGCGGTTGTCCCACGGCAGCAAGTATCCGGTAAGCCCGTAGGTCAGCGTGAGCAGCAGTAGCGCCACGCCCAACAGCCAGGTGGTCTCGCGTGGCTTCTTGTACGCGCCGAAGACGAACACCTGCACCATATGCAGCACCACCACCACGATCATCATGCTGGCGCCCCAGTGGTGCAGCCCGCGAATCAGCCGCCCGCCAGTGACTTCGGTCAGGATGTATCGCAGGCTATTGTAGGCTTCGCCCGGCGTGGGCGCGTAGTTGAACGCCAGCAGGATGCCCGTGAACGCCTGGGTGAGAAAGAGAAACATCGCCACGCTGCCGAACACCTGGTGCCAGCCGCCCGATGCCGGAATCTTCTCGTCCAGAAAATGCGCGATGGCGCCCGGCAGACCGGTTCGGTCTTCGAGCCACGCGACCAGGCTTTCCACCTGCTGCTTCATGCCTGCCTCTCGCTCGATATTAGCAAGCGCCCCACCATCAGCTTGCCGTTCTCCAGCTTGGTTTCGTAACGGTCGAGCGGACGCGGCGCCGGCCCCGAAATCACGCTGCCATCGATTCGAAACAGCGACGAGTGGCAGGGGCACAGGAACTGCTGCCGTCCCTCATCCCAATGATAGGCGCATCCCAGGTGAGTACACTGCGGGCCGAACGCTGTCACGCCGCCATCGGCGCGCTTCACCACCCAGAGGGTGTCTTTCTCGCTGACGACTTTCCAGGCGTCGGTGCGGTTGCGGTGAAACGCCACTTCGAGCGGAGCGCCCGTGGCGAATTTGTTCAGCTCGCCGATCTCGATCCATGCGTCCTGCTGTCTCGATTTCGGCGGTGTCAGCAAATACGCCAGCGCCGGCAACCCCAATGCGCCGGCTATCGCCGAGCCAAGGCCGAGAACCCCAGCTTGAAAAAAGCCGCGACGCGAACTCCCGGCTACGGCAGCCGGTGGAACAGAGTCGAGTTCTTCCATGGTGCCAGTCCCTTCTCGTGGAATTGGTTTTTTCTATCATATCCCGGCGGGCCGGAGGCAAATGTTGAGGATCGGAGCCGCTGGTGTAACATCGGCAAAAAAGTACAGGCCGTATTGCCAGCGATCCCGCAAAGGTCGGCTTGCGCCGGCAGATCGGCATTGGGAGTTGTGTCCTTACCCATCCCAGCGCCCGCGTTCGCGCAGCTTTCCGACTTCGGTCCGCGCCATCTCCTGCAAGCGGACCACATCCACTTTCGCGCTGCGGTTCAACGGCATCGTGCCCGGTTCCAGAATCACGTAGTGCAGCGGACGCATGTATCCCGCCAGCGACCGTGCGTGCTTGCGCAACTCCGCTTCGGTCAGGTCGGCGGAAGGCTGGCGCTCGAAGAACGCCACGATGCCATCGCTCCACAGGCGGTGCTCGTGCCCCACTACCCCAACGTTCGCCACCCGGTCGCTCAACGCGGCGAAGTGATTTTCGATATCGCCTGGGAACACCTGGTGGCCGGCGGGTTTCAGCACCCACTTGGCGCGGCCCGAAAAGCGCAACCCGCGCTCGTCCACGCTCCCGAGGTCTCCCGTGTAGAGCCAACCGTCTCGCGACACCGTTGCCTGCGTGGCTTCCGGATCGTTGACGTAACCGAGAAACGTCTGCGGTCCTTGGAAGCAAATGTGTCCGATCTGTCCCTCGGGCGCTTCGCCGCCGGCCGCGCCCGCGGCATCCATGGCTTCGCGGATCGACAGGCGATAGGCCGGCATCGCCCATCCGATGCCCTGCTCCAATTCCCCGGCCTCGGAGCTGAGGCGCGTATAGGTGCAAAAGCCTGAAGACTCGGTCAGCCCGAGGCCGGTCGCAATCCGCGGCGCCATTTGCAACATGCGGTCCAGGAACGCGCGTGGTACGGCTTGGCCGCCGTAAACCGCGGTCTGCAGGCTGGCGAGATTGCGTCGCGCGAAATCCGCCGTTCGCCACTCCAGGTTGAACATAGCCGGGACTTGGCCGAGCAGCGTCACGCCGTGCCGCTCGATGGCATCGAGGCTTTTGACGGCATCGAAGACTTCCAGCGTCACCGCGGTCGCGCCCATGAATAGCGATGTGAGGAGCACCTCCGCCTGCCCGCCCACATGCGACGCCGGAAGATTGCACAGTACCCGCTGTCCCGGTCCGAATCGAAACGCCGTGCCGAGGCAGAGATTCTGGCAGGTGATGCTTCGGTGCGAGAGCAGCGCCGGCTTGGGCGACCCGGTGCTTCCGGTGGTGAAGATCACCTGCGCGCCATCGCGCTCCGTCACGTGCGATTCCACCGGTTGCGGATGGGCGCGCTCGAGCAGATCGAAAACGCTCGCCGACCCGGCGATGCACTCGTTCGCGGGCGAGAACTGGATCAGGTGCTCGATGGAATCGCAGTGCGCGCGGACCGCCTCGCCAACGGCGGCGAAATCGGCCGCGGGAGTCTTTCCCAAGAAGAAATATCCTCGCGGCCGGATCAGGTTCAGGCAGCGGATGACTTCTGCGGGCTGCAGGCGCAGATCGAGCGGCGCGTGAATCACGCCCAGCCGGAAGCACGCCAGCTCCAGCAGGATATGCTCGTTGAGCAGCGGCAGCGAGGCCGCCAGGAAGTCGCCGTGGCGAAAGCCCAGCCGTATGAGTTCCGCCGCGATGGCGATGGACCCGCGCTCGAGACCCCGCCACGTGAGCGTGGTCCCGCGCGTCGCGTTCACAATGGCCTCGTCTTCGGGCTGGCGCGCCGCCCACCAATCGACCGCCGCATGAATCAGGTGGCGCTGCCGGTACTTCGTTTCGAATTGTTCCAGCGTGACTTGTGGGATGGGCTCCATCGTCGTGGATTCTATCTTGACACCTATGGCACCCAGCCCGGCACCACGTAGGCGTAGAACACCACAATCAGGCCGATGACGGAGGCCAGCAGCACGCTGTGCTTCAGGGTGAAGCGGAACAGGAGGGATTCGTCTTCGCGCTTCATGGAGGTGGCGGCGGCAGCCACCGCGATGCTGCTCAAGCTGATCATTTTTCCCATCACACCGCCAGCTGAATTGGCGGCAGCCATCAGCACCGGGCTCATCCCCAGCTTGCCGGCGGTCACCACCTGCAGGTTGCCGAACAGGGCGTTGGCAGAAGTGTCGCTGCCAGTGAGGAAGACGCCCAGCCAGCCGAGCAACGCGCTGAAGAACGGGAACAGAGCACCGGTGGCGGCAAAGGCCAGGCCGAGCGTAGCGGTGGCGCCCGAGTAGTTCATCAGAAATGCCAGGGCAAGAACGGCTGCCAGCGTGAGTTCCGCCAGCGCCAGTTGCCTCGCCGTGCGGCCGAGGACGCGCGCGAACTGACGCGGCCTTAAGCCGGCTACCATGGCGCCCAGAATGGCCGCCACCAGGCACGCCGTGCCGGAGGCCGAAAGCCAGGCGAAGTTGTAGGAAGCGGCGTAGGGGGACGGCCTGGGAGCTACCGGCGGCATGCGCTCGATCGTGTTGTGCAGACCCGGCCAGTTATATACGATGCTCACGCGGTTGAATTGGGCTTGGAGGGGTTTGTAGCCCCACAGGAGCACGCAGACCACCAGCAGCGCGTATGGCGCCCAGGCGTGCGCCATCTCGCCGGCGGTATGCGAGGCGCGCGGCGCCGCGGTTCCCCCAGTCTGGCCCGGGTCGGCGACCTTGAGGGCCCTCCAGCCTGCCCCGATGTCGCGCGGCTTCCACACGCGGAGCAGAACCACCAGCGAGACCAGAGCGGTTATGCCGGCCAGAACGCCGGTGAGTGGCGCCAGGACGGTATTCGAGACCACTAACTGCGCGACGGTGTAGGCAATACCGCAAACCGCCGCGGCGGGAAGCACGCCGCGCAGGCCCTTCCAGCCGTACATCACCAGGATCAAGTAGGCCGGGACAGCCAGCGAGGCGGGCGTGCAGATACGGGCCACGGCGGCGCTGAGACGATCGAGCGGCAGGCCGGTGGTGACCGCCAGGGTAGCGACCGGAATTCCGATGGCGCCGAAGGCCACCCCCGCGGTATTGGCCAGCAGGCAAATGGCGGCGGCGTAGAACGGCACGAACCCGAGGCCGACCAGCATGGCGGCGGCCACCGCCACCGGCGTACCGAATCCCGTGGCGCCTTCGATGAAGGCGCCAAACGCGAAGGCGATCAGGAGCGCTTGCAGACGCGCGTCTTCGGTGATGTGACCGATGGAATCCTTGAGCAGATCGAACTTGCCGCTCTCCAGCGTCACGCGGTAAAGCAGGATGGCGGTGAAGACCACCCAGCCGATGGGCAAAAGGCCGAACGCCGCGCCGTATGTGGCGGCGGCGAAGAGCCTTCCCAAAGGCATGCCGTAAGCGCCCGCAGCTACCAGCGCGGCCGTGCCCAGCCCGGCCAGCGAGGCCATCCAGGCAGGCTTGCGGACCACGCCTAGCAGGAACAGCAGGGCAAAGATAGGAATGGCTGCGACCAGCGCCGAGAGCGGCAGGCTGTTCGCGACCGGCGTATAGTTTTGTTGCCACATATTCAGCGCAGCGTGATACTCCCTTGTACACGAAATGCGTGCCGAAAGGCAAAACTGTCCAGCTCCTTGGGTATAACTCTTCGACGCCCCATTTGCCGGTTGAAGAAAGCCGATCCTCCTTTTTCTGAACTTTGAGCCACTTTGGCTTGACACCGCATTGCCACTTACGGTATCAGAGGTTGATCGGACATGTGGACCCAAAACTACACTCCTCTTGCAGGCAATCTCGCGCTGTCCGCACTCGCGGCCGCACTTCCCGCCTTTGCGATGCTTTACTTGCTCGGTGTCCAACGGCTCCCCGCCTGGAAGGCGTCCGTCGCCGGGCTTGGCGCCGCGGTGGTTGTGGCGCTGTTCGTCTACCGCATGCCAGTGGGGCTGGTCGCCGGTTCGGTCGGCTACGGAGCGACCTTCGGCTTGTTCCCCATCGGCTGGATTATTTTCAGCGCCATCCTGCTGTACCGTGTCGCAGTGGAGTCCGGGAAGTTCGAAATCATCAAGGACTCGCTCGGTGGCCTCACCGAGGACCGCCGGCTGCAGGCCTTGCTGATCGCCTTCTGCTTCGGCGCCTTCCTGGAAAGCGCCGCAGGGTTTGGAACGCCCGTGGCGGTAGCAGCTACGATGCTGATCGGTCTTGGGTTTTCGCCGTTCTATGCCGCCAGCGTCTGTCTGCTGGCCAACACCGTGCCGGTCACTTTCGGTTCCATCGGGATTCCCATTGTCACTTTGAGCGCCGTGACGGACTTGCCGGTCAACAGTCTCAGCGGCGCCGTGGGGCTGATAGCCTTGCCCGCCTCCCTGCTGCTGCCCGCGTATCTCGTCTTTGTGATGGGCGGCCGGAAGGGCCTTTATGGCGCGCTGCCGGCGGTAACGGTCTGCGGCATAATCTGGGGCGCCGTACAGTTCCTGATCGCCTGGTATGTCGGTCCGCACCTCGCGAGTATGGGGAGCGCGCTGGTTACCCTTGTGGGGCTCGTCGTCCTGCTGCTTTTCTGGAAGCCCAAGGACCAGTTCGTGCTCGAAGGCGACCAGTCGATCCGGACAGCCACCAAACGCCATGCGCCGGGCGCCGTGTTCTGGGCCTGGAGCCCTTACGTGATCCTGGTGGTCATGGTCCTGCTGTGGGGCGTCTTCAAAACGGAGCTGAACAAGGTCTCGGTCACGTTCCCATGGCCGGGCCTCGACCGAATGGTGACGGAAATCGCCCCGGTCGTCCCAGCCCCGACTCCTTACAAGGCGATCTACCGCTTCGACTGGTTGAGTGCCGCAGGCACGGCGGGCGTACTCTCGGCGCTGCTGTCGTCAGCGTTGCTGGGCTTGTCACCGGCCAGGTTCGTCAAGCTTCTCTGGGCGACGGCCAAGCAAGTCTTTCTGGCTGAAGTCACCATCGCCGCGGTGCTCGCGCTGGCGTACGTCATGAACTATTCCGGGGAAACCGCCACGCTCGGCCTCGTCTTTGCGACTACCGGCGCGCTGTTCCCCTTCTTTAGCGCCGTGCTCGGAGGACTGGGCGGCTTCTTAACTGGCTCGAACACATCTGCCAACGCCCTGTTTGGCAACCTCCAGGTGGTGACCGCTACACGCCTTCACCTAAGCCCCGTGCTGATGGCCGCTGCCAACTCCAACGGGGGCATGATGGCAAAGATGATCAGCCTGCAGAGCATCGCCGTGGCGGCCACCGGCGCCGGTCTGCCGTCGTCCGACGAGGGAAAGTTATTCCGGTTCGCGCTGCGCCACAGCCTTCTACTCACCGCGCTGGTCGCCTTGATTACGATGTTCCTGGCCTACGTCGAGCCGCAATGGGTGCCATAGGGTAGCGCTCGTGCCCGGCAACGCTGGCAATCGCGGGCCGGGCACCTTATGGATCGCGAATTACCTTCCGTCGAACTCCCGACGTGGTTTCCCGCAGCCGGGCGTTACGCACCACTCTGCAGGCGCAGGCTGCGGAACTGGGGGATGAGCGCAAACGGCTGGGCCAGCGCCGCGATCGGTTCGCCGGTTTGGCGCACATTGCTTTCGGCAAATGCAGCCGGTTCGCCGGCCGCCAGCCGTAGGTAGCCGATTCGCATCGGGTCAATGCGCATCAGTCGGCAGCAGGTGGCATCCACCGCCACCGGATCGGTACCCGCCACCAACACGCCCATCGGTTTGGGAACGCCCTGAATCGGGCCGTTGCCTTCCATCCCGACAATGCCGTCCACCAGCGTGAACTGCCGCGGAAACACGCTATGCAGATCGGCCACCGATTCGTGGATGCCGGCCCAGTGCAGCACATTCTTCGGCCATCCGTAGACGCCGCCGGGCACGACGCCGAACAGGTTCTTCATGGAGAGTGTGGCGCCGGTCCAGTGGTGTGTTTTCATTTTGGGCATGGACACGACCAGCGCAGCCCCCAGCACGGTATTGGGCAGGTACACCCGCTTGAGCTTGGAGAACCGCTGTGGCAAATCAACCAGTGTGACCTCATCCACGTTGAGGTCGACGAAGCAGTTCTCAAACCCAGGGATGGTTTGGAAATAGCCGGCGGCTTCGGCCAGATCCAACGTATCGCGGCGATTCCCAGGGCCTTCCGCGATCGTCACTTGGGAAGCGCCCATGGCACGGAAGGCCTCGCAGGCCGCGTGAACCAGCAGCGGGTGCGTGTTAATGGCGCTTGCCGGCTCGAACTCGACCAGGTTCGGCTTGATCACCACGGAGCGGCCGCGGACCGCCACGCAGTGCGAGGCGACCACGCGGCGCACAATATCGTAGAGACGCTGGTCATAGGCCGGCGCGCGCATGATGGTCGTTTCCGGCTGCGCCAGGTGGACCGGCCTGGCGCAGCCCGTTGCCACCACTGCCGCAGCCGAGCCCGCCAGCCAGTCGCGCCTTGTCATGGCTTCTCCCATCGCTCAAATCCAGAACGCGCTCTTGCCCGCCGCCGATCCATCCGCTAGGACGCTGGTGGCAACCTCGGGCACGGTGCGGTACGCGATCCCGGACGGCGGTGTGTAGCCCGCAGGCATGCGGCCGTGAGCCGCCAGCCCCAGCCGCAGCCAATTCAAGGCATCGGCCGAACGGCACTGGCCGAGGAACCGCAGAGCCACCGCCAGAGACTGGTCCGTCGCCCGTCCCTGGCAGCCCCGCAAGGCGGCCAGCGCCATCCCCGTGGTCTCCGGGTAGGCGCCGGTTTCGTATCCCAAGGCCCTTGTCGACCCGTGGTTCCAGCCTCCGCCCTTGCACATGCGGTTATTCAGGAACCGCCGGCCCGCATCAATCCGCGATGCCAGGCCCGGCGAGGGATGCAACTGGTTCTCGCGGTCGAGCGCCAGGATCGCCAGCGAAGTGGGACTCACAAATGCAGCGCTACCCAGCACCCAGGGCCATCCCGGAGCCGTCATTTCGGGAGGAGTCTGGCTCCCCAGCAGCCACTGCCGGATTCGGTACAAGACGGTCGACTCCATTCCCGTCGTCGCCGACAGCCACGCTGTGGCGCGCCGGTGGCGTTCCGCTCCCAGGCGCTCCGCGGGCAGCAGTGCAGCCAGCGACGTTACCCAGCAGCTTTCCGCGACGCCGGGACGCACCTGCCAACCTCCGTCGTCCCGCTGGGCCCTACGAATCCACTGGAAGCCGCGTTCGACCGCCGTTGAATCGCCGGCCCCCGCCAGCGCAAGCACAGCGTAGACGGTCGGTTCGGTCCACGAACCACCGCGGCGGTATGGCCATCCACCGTCGGGGTTTTGCTGTTGGAGAAGTCTGGGTATCGGCATCACTTGCGCCTCCGGACGGGGCGCAGGCCGCAGGCAACCGCGTTGCTCCGCGCTCAGCGTTAAGGTCTCCGGCGGCGCCGGCGAGCCAGCACCATGACCAGCGTTATGCCCGCCCCGAGCCAAAGGGGCCCGAGTATCGGCAGGGACATGTGTTCTCCTTTTTGTGGCAGCCTCCGGGACCTTTGCAAAAGCCCGAACGGTTGGGGCTGCGGGGATCCGCTCTACGGCGGCGAACCGCTCTACCGCGAACGGCGCGCACGGCGTCGCCGCACGAACAAGAAAAACGCTCCACCAGCGACCAACCACAGCAGACTCTGTACGAGCATATCGCCTGTCATATCCGAATTCTCCTCTTTGCCTTAACCCATGTGCTTCATCATCGGGAACAGGTACTTGAAAATTTGCAACAGCGCTGGACCGGCCGCCACAATTATAATCGATGGCAAGATGCAAAAGAAAATCGGAAACACCAGTTTCACGCCCACCTTGCCGGCGCGTTCTTCGGCCTCCTGGCGGCGGCGGGTGCGCATGAAATCGGAATGATTGCGCAGGCTCTCGCCCATGCTGGTGCCGAACCGGTCATTCTGAATCAGGATAGCCATAAGCTTGCGAATCTCCGGCTCGCCCGTCCGCTCGGCAAAATTCCGCAAAGCGTCAGCCCGCCGCTTGCCCGCCCGCATCTCCAGCGTGACCAGGGAAATCTCTTCGCTCAATTGCGGGTGCGTGATGGCGAGTTCCCGGGCTACGTGCTGGATCGCCTGATCCAGGCCGAGCCCGGCTTCCACCGATACCACCAACATGTCCAGCATGTCCGGCAGCGAAAGCCGCAGGATGTTCTGGCGTTTCTTCACCATCTTTTCGAGGAAAAACTTCGGCAGAATCCACCCTGCCATCGCCCCGAATACCAGCAGCATCACTTTCATCATCCCATTGGACGGCATCTTGGCCAGCATCAAGAATGACAACGCCACCAAAACCATGGTGCTGATGACCCGCAAACCGTAGAACACCGGGGCAGCGGTGTCGGAGCGGAATCCAGCGCGGATCAGATCTACCCTGAGCGTGGCCACCTCTTGATCGGACGAAGGCATCTTGGAACCGATGGTCTGCAGAAACGTAACCACCGTGCCCGGACGGGGCCCTTCGATGTCGCCGACGCGCGGACCGTCCAGAATGACAGGATTGCCAAGCTGGCGCAGATACCTGTTGGGCTTGTAGAGCCAGCGATAACCGAGCCATGCCGTCAGTACCATGACCATCAGAAACGTGGCAGTCGCCAGAAAAACCGGGTGCGTCATATTAAACCTTGATCGTGATGATCTTCCTAATGAAGTAATAGCCTAGGAACTGGGCGGCGATGGAGGCACCGACCAGCCACTTGCCGTCGGGATCCGCCGCCATACCCTGCAAGTATCCCGGCGCCACCAGCAGCATGCCCAACATGGTGGCGATGGGCAAGATGGTCAGAATGGTGGCAGTCAACCGGCCGTGCGCGCTGGCCGCCCTGACCTGCCCCTTGAGCCGGAACCGCTCGCGGATGACATAGGCCAGCCGTGTCAGTATCTCCGCGAGATTGCCTCCCGTCTGCTTTTGCAGCAGCACCGAGGAGGTGAAAAACCGTACGTCCAACAACGGAACGCGCTCGGCGAAGTTGCGCAGGGCCGCTTCCAGCGTCGCGCCCAGGTTCTGTTCGTTGAACAGGGTGCGGAATTCCTGGCCCAGAGGGTCCGTCAGTTCCTCACCCACCATTTGCAAGGTAATGGTGAAAGCGTGGCCCGCCCGCATGGAACGCGACAAAAAATCGAGCGCCTCGGGAAACTGTTCCTCCAACGTGTCCAAACGCTTCTTGCGTTTCTTCCGCACGTATAAGTACGGCAACAACCCGAACAGTACCGCCAGAGCGATGGCCGTGAGGGCGCGGTTGCCCAGGAGTCCTATCAACGCGCCCAACCCCAGACCGGGAATGCAGAGAAGACCCATCGCCAACAGCATATGGGTCGCCGACCAGGACAAGCCAGCCTGCTGAATCTGCCGTTGCGCGTGCCGGGCGAACCGGAACGCTTTGATGCGCGCCATCAGCCCGTCCGGCTTGTCGGGGTCGATCTCGCGCAACAGGTTGCTGATCTCCACCACTGGCTCGCCCGCCGCGACGTGCAGCCGGTCGATCATCCGCTTCTTTTGCTGTGCATCGACGAACTGGAAGCCGACTTTGGTCGCGACCAGCACCAGCGCAAAGATCAGCGCGAAGACAGCGATCACCATCCCGGTCATTTAACTAATCTCCACCGCTAATTAATCTCCACCACGGTCTGGAACATCTGCTGCGGCAGGGTGATGCCGGACGCTTTGAGGCGCTCGTAGAACTTGGGCCGGATTCCGGTCGCCCGGAAACGTCCCAGCACCTTGCCGCTTTCGCTGATGCCCGTTTTTTCGAACAGAAAGATATCCTGCAGGGTGATGATGTCCTGCTCCATGCCCACAACCTCGGTGATATGGGTAACACGCCGGCTGCCGTCGCTGAAACGCGAAATCTGCACGAACACGTTGACAGCCGCAGCGATCTGTTGCCGCATCGAACGGAGTCCCATGTTGGCGTTTGCCATGCCCACCATCACCTCCAGGCGGCCCAGGGCGTCGCGAGGCGTGTTGGCGTGGATGGTGGTGAGCGACCCGTCGTGGCCGGTGTTCATGGCCTGCAACATGTCCAGCGCTTCTTCGGCGCGGACCTCGCCCACGATGATCCGGTCGGGCCGCATACGGAGCGCGTTGATCACCAGTTGCCGGATATGAATGGCGCCTACGCCCTCCACGTTGGCCGGGCGGGTTTCCAAGCGTGCCACGTGCGTCTGCTGCAGCCGCAACTCGGCTGCGTCCTCAATCGTCACGATGCGCTCATCCTCCGGAATGTAGCTGGACAGAGCGTTGAGCAGCGTGGTCTTGCCGGCGCCGGTTCCGCCGCTGATCAGGATGTTGAGCCGTGCCTTCACGCATGATTTCAGCAGCTCCAGCATGCCTTCGGTCAGCGATAGCTTGGTTACCAGGTCCTCGCCTTTCATCGCGTGGCGGCCGAAGCGGCGGATGGAAAGCAGCGGGCCGTCCACCGCCACCGGCGGAATGGCCGCGTTGACGCGCGACCCGTCCGGCAGGCGTGCATCCACCAGCGGCGAGCTCTCGTCGACGCGGCGCCCCACCCGCGACACCACTTTTTCGATGATGCGGAGCAGGTGCGCGTCGTCCTTGAATTCGACCGGTGTCCGGTACAACTTGCCGGCCCGTTCCACGTACACCAGCTTGGGCGTTGTCACCAAGATGTCGCTGACCGTCGGGTCCTGCAGCAACGGCTCCAGCGGCCCCAGTCCGAACACCTCGTCCAGAATCTCTTCGATGACCCGGTCCTTTTCCACCAGGCTGAGTGGCGTTTTTTCTTCGTCCACCAGCTTGGCTACGGCCACCCGGATCTCAGCCCGCACCCGATCGCCCGCCATCGAGGACAAAGCCTCCAGATTGATGCGGTCGAGCAGCTTGCGGTGCAGCGTGAACTTCAACTCCTGGTACTCCGGAGTAGAGCCCTCGCGGGTGAACAGCCGGTTCACCCAGCCGGCTTCCCGGTTATCTCCCTGTCTCGCCGGCAAATCTATTAAAGCGGCCATTACACTTCCTTCCCGTTATCGATCGAACAGCCCGAACCGTTTGGTCGTGCTCCTCTTCTCTTCTTCAAGGCCGGCCAGCTTCAGAGCCAGCTTTGAAATCTGCCTGCCAAGTTCCCCCGTGCGGTTCAGCATCCGTCCCTCCGCGTAGGTCTCGTACAGGTCCGGGTAGTCGTTAGGGATCATGAAAAAGATTGGCAGCCCCAGCATTCTTTCCAGTTCGCTCGCCGTGATATCTAGCCGTTTTGGCGCGCGATTGAGGATCAGCTTGATCTTGTGTTTGCCAAATCCGCTGTCAAGCAACGTCTGCGTAATCTGCTTCGCCTGGTGCAGGGCCGGCACCTCGAGCGTGGTGACCAGGCAAGCCTCGTCGCATTCCTCCAGCGCCGCCATGCAGATCGGACTCAGACTTCGTCCCAGGTCCACCATCGTCCAATCGTAGTGCGGCTTGACGAAGGCCAGTACGTGGCGCACCTGCTCCTCGGTAGGCCGCATCTTGGAAGCCAGCGCCAGGGGCGAGGCCACGATCTCCACCCCGGGAATGCCGTTCGACACCAGCGCCTTCCAATAATGAATATCCAGCCGGTGCAGGTTGGTAATGGCATCCAGAATCGAGTACACCGAGCTGGTCTTGGTAATGAACCCCACCATTCCGGCGTCCAAATCCAGATCCGTCAGCAGCACCTTCTGGTTCTGCCGGCCCAGTTCCGCCGCCACGTGGCAGATGATCGTGGTGGCCCCGCAGCCCCCCTTCGCCGAGAAGAAGCCAAATGCCTTGCCCACCCCTTTCGTTCCGCCGTCGCGCCGCCGGCTGCGCTCGGCCGAGCGCCGCTCGAGCGCTTTGCGCAATGGATCCCGCAATGGGGGGTACAGGTACTCGTTGATGCCGGCGCGCAGCGACGACAGGATGGCGGCCGGATCGGCTGACGTGTTGAGCGCGATGATCATCGGGTCGCCGGTAACCGCTCGGATCGACGACACCAGGCCCTCAAGCGGCTCCCTCCATCCGCTGATGTCCACCAGAACCACGTCCGGCCGCATCCGCTCCAGCCGATCGAGAAAGTTGCTCACGTCGCCCACGTCCTGGTGCTCGACAATGACGCGGAACGGTAGCTCGCCCAGGCAGGCCTGCGTTTGCTCCCATAGCTCGCGATTCTCGATCGCCAGACCGATGGTCAGAGGGTACATGGTTGCATCCCCGGAATCCCCGCTACTGCTTGATCGGGGCCGCCGCAGGAGCCGCCGCAGGGGCCGCCGCCGGCGCCGGGTTCTGGTTAAGAGGTTGATCCGAACTCACCGCCTGCACGGCCGGCGCCAGCGACGGCGCGGCGCCTGTTTTGGCCGACGTGGCGGCTTCCTTCTTCATTTGTTCGAGCATCTCCTCATACGGCATAGGCGCCACGTTCAGCTCAGTTGGGGGCCCCGTCTTGTCCAACCCCGGCTGCTGTACCGAAGGCGAGATCGGCTCCATGTACGGTTCCTTCCAGCTCAGTTCGGGCACGGGCTGCCCCGCCTTGATCGGCCGTACCAGCTCCGGTGTCACGAGCACCAGCAGTTCGGAGTTTTCCCGTGTCCACACCTTGCTCTGGAACAATTTGCCGAGCAGCGGAATGCTCGATAGCCCAGGGATTTTCGATAAGTTGTCGCTCAGGGTTCTGTCCATCAAACCGGCGATCACGAAGCTCTGGCCGCTCTCCAACTCTATAGTGGACTCGGCCTTTTGGGTTTTCAGGCCGGGGATCGAGAAGCCGTCAATTGTCACGCCGTGCGCGGTGTCGATAGAGCTATACTCCGGAGCTACCCGCATGCGGATCGTGTTGCGCGGCGTGATGACCGGCAGAAACTTCAGCTTGACGCCGTATTCCTCGTACATCACCGTTACCGCGCCCGCGGACGCCCCCGCCTGCACCACGGGGACGGGAAACGAGCCGCCCTGAATGAAACTCGCCTCCTGGCCGTCGGTGGTCAGCAGGTTCGGCTCCGCAAGTATTTCCGCCAAGTCCTTGTCCTCGTATGCCTGGATAGCCGCCCCCAGGTTGAGGTCCTTGCGGAAAAGAAGGATCTGCGCCACGCCTGAGAGAGTGGAGGTACTCGTCATGCTGTTGGTGCCGGTGCCGCTGGTGGCGGTAACGCTCGGCGAGGTGCCGGTTTGCGACGGGTTAATGGAGGTCTGTTGGTTGAATGCGTTGCTGAGGAGGGAAAAGCCCAGGTCGCGCTCCGCGCTGATGTCAATCGTGGCGAACTTCACCTTCAACAGTATTTCGGGCCCGCTTGGCGCCACGGCCACCCGCAGCAGGTTCAACGACCTGCCCAGGGTCGAGGCAATCTCCATCACCCGGTTAGCGCTCAGCATGTCCCGCACCGAGCCGCGCACGAAGACCGTGTCGTTATCCAAGGTGATGTTGATATCGTCGTTGGGAAAGTCGCGCGCAATCTGTTGCCGCACGGCCTCCAGCCTGACAGGGCTCACCCGCACCGTCAGGTCGTAGACCAGGCGCCGGCCGCCATGCTGCCATACAATCAGAGTCGTCTCGCCAGGAGCCTTGCCGTTGATCAGCACCTCCTGCGGATTGATGGCCACGGCCTCTATCAAGTCGCCGTTGGCCACCGAGATCTTTTCAATCTTGAGCTGGCTGTCGATAATCAGGCTCTTGCCCACCGTCGCTACCAACTTGCCGTCGATACCGGATCGGGGCGTGCCGGCTGCGGCCGGCTCCTGACTCACTGGGGCCGATTCGGCCCCCGACAGCACCACTGCCGGCGCCATCCAGGCAGCCAGCAGGCAGATGGAGATTCCACTGGTGCGTGTCACTTAGTCACCTCCGGGGCGGTCTCGAACTTGTGTTCTTCCTTTTTCGTACCGGAAATGATCTCCATCACAAAGGCCGGCTCTTTCGGCGCCGCCTTCGGGGCCGGGGGCACCACCGGCGCCGGACGAACCCGGCGCTCCTCCGAAAGATTGGGTGCCATGGCCACCCCGCCGGTGAAAAGGCGCGCCAGGGCCGTCCCCGGTGTCTTGGCGACGGTCTTGTCCATCGGGTTGCGCAGGGAGAGTTGCACCGAGGTTTGCGCCGATGCCAGACTCAACTGCTCCGCCTGCTCGGGCGTGGCCAGCACCGTGATTACCTGCACCACGACCGGCTTTCCTTCCGGGTCCTTCTTAAAATCTTGTCCGGCCGACAGCACCTCGACGTTCTGCAGCAGCGTCTTGGTCACCGTCCCCTGGCGGTTGTCTACCCCGGGAGCATTGCCCGAGATCAACACGTCCACGTGCATGCCCGCCACCACGAACCCCGCCACCCCGGCCACTTCGTTGACCCGCAGCGGCACGGCACGCATGCCCGGGGGAATCAGCACCGAGAACCCGCCTCCAGCGCCTTTCGGCGCCAGGCGCTTCTCAATCACCGGTTCCTTGGCCATGATAGGGGTCATGACGCCGCGCCCCACCAGTTCCTGAGGGCGGCTAGTCGACCCTTCGGGGAATGGGCCGGTCCAGTCCTCCAGCTTCACGTCATCTTCCTTGATTACCGCACCGACCTCCAGGTCTTTGGCCGCTACCGCAATCTTGGAGGTAGTAGGCACCGCTACCGGCGGTGGCGAACTGTTCTTCAGCGCCCGGTACAATAGCGAACTCACGGCTAGAGCCACCACGGCTGCGAAGACTAAAACCCCGACGAATCTTTTGTTCATTTTTCCTTCCCGCCGTCCGCCGCGCCGCGGCTTGATTACGGGACCTCACTGCCGCCTCCCAAATGTGGCGGCCCGATCGCTAAATCCGTGCAAGAGATACAGCCGCAGCGCTTTGGGCTTGGCTCTTTCAACTGCGCTGCGGCCATCCCGCTAATTTTGTCATCGTCCCAGCCGGCAATCCTTGCCGGCCTGATGAGTACGTCTGTCCGCATCGAACGGCCAGCTTACTCACCCGGGAAGTCTAGGTAGCGCTGGCCGCGGCCGCAGACAACTGGTTATTTGTGATTGTCCAAATGTTCTTGATGCTGCCGCCAGCACCGATAAACAGAGCGGCCGAGGCCAGTGCCACGAACGCCAACAACAAGGTGTATTCAATCAGGTCCTGGCCTTGTTCGTCATTCCAAAGGTTACGCAGATACGTCATTTCGATTCGCTCCTAAGTCTTGGATCCAAGTTCCGTGATCGGTCGATCACTGGTTAGTGTCTTCGTGACCTCTCGGTCACGGCCTGATCCGCCACCAGCGGCGGCGGAAACCCGATCCCCCAACGCCCGGCCGCGCGCCCGGAATACGAGCGCCACGCCATCGTCGTATACCACAAGCCATCCACACGACTCTTTCAGGGCGCCGGTCAGCGGCGAGTTGGGAGGCATTAAAACCGTGTCCACTCCGAACCGGGCCAATGTGCGGTCCCAGCCGTAGTTCACATTGAGGACTTCGAACAGCTTGGTCTCGAAATCGTCCCCGTAAAAATCGCTGCGCCCGTCCACGAACACTCTGGACTGCGGATAGAGGCGATAAATCAAATAGTCGCCCCATTGATCGTAGGTAAAGACTCTCGCCGCCGGATATCGCGCCAACGCATTCACGGCGCCGGCGGGAAACCGCTTCGGATCGAATTCGGCCCGGAACCGCTTAGGCGGATGGGGCGCGTACAGCAACGCCGCCAGCAGCGCCACGCCCGCCAAGCTCACCAGGTGCCAGCGCCCGATGGCGTCGGTCTCGCTGGTATCCCGGACGATGCGGTTGAACCATGCCGCCGCTTGCTGCAGCCACCCCGCCACCGGCGCTACCGGCAGACGCCGCAGGCCGGCGTCCGCGGCGGCTGCCACCATCGGTGCCGCCACGATCATGAAAATCGGAACATGACGCCCCGCCACCAGCGCTGCGTGCGCCCACAGCAAAACCAACAGCGGCTCGGTGTAACTGCCCCGCCACGCACACCACGCTCCCGCCAGCACCCCACCCGCCAGCATGGCCTCGAAGAAGGGCGCTTGCGGCTGGTGGAAACTCATCGAAAGGAATTCCATGATGTGGTCGGCCTGGAACGGATCGCGCAGATACTGCCATACGTGCACGTGCAGGTGATAGGTATACGGATTCAGTAAGCTCGCCGCCAGGCACGCCAGCGCGCTCAGGAGATACTTTCCGGCCCGCGCGAGCCCTGCCGCGCGGCCTTCCTTGCCGGCCGCCAGCAGAACCTGCAACAATTCCGCCGCGCCGAAAACCGCGATCATCAGCACGCCCACCAGGAATCCACCGTGAAGGTTGCTCCACAACACCGTCAACACCGGAAGCAGCACCAGCCACGGGATACCGGCAACCCGCGCGTGGCCTTCCCTCACGCGCTCCAGAGCGTTGAGAAAGATCGCCGCAAACAATAGCGTGAACAGGTGCGGCCGCGCCAACCAGTGAATGGACGACCCCGCCATCGCAACAACGGTCACCAGGATTGCCACCACCGCGTTCGATTTGCGCCGCGCCAGACGGAACACCAGCGCAAAAATCACTGCGATCAACAGCACCGCGAACAACGAAACCGCAGCCAATCCGCCGATGCCGTTCAGGCCCGCAAAGATCACGTCCGCCAGCCACTCCCACGCGTACCAGATACCGTCCGGCTTGGAGAATGAGAACAGGTCCCGATACGGCACCGCATGATGCGCCAGAATCCATTCGCCGGTGCGAATGTGCCAGCCCGTGTCGCCATCGCCCAGCAGAGTACCCAACCCGTCCATCCGCCCAAACAAGAGCACCACCGGCATCAAGAAGGCGATGTCCGCCAGCGACGGCAGCACTTTGACCGCAACTCTTGAACCAGCCGTGTTCATAAAACTCACGCCATCCAAGCCGGAGATTGCACAGCCTCCGTCACGTGCAACCGGTCGTGAAATGCCCGAAAATCCATATAATTGACTCTAAGCGCCACCAGCGGGTACCCACGCCCCGAGTCCGTCACCCGCAACACCGTCCCCTGGCAGTGAATGCACTTCTGCCCGAATCCGTGATTCGCCGGCAGCTCCAGCTCGAGCGTCAGAATCTGCCCCAGCGACGGCACCGGCAACGTCTCGTCACCCCCGTGCCACGCCACCAGGAGGCCACTGCGGCTGATGTTCTCCGTGTACAAAGCGCTGCGCAGCCAAAGCGCCGGCGACGTAACGTGGCACCGCAGTTGGATTTCAATCCTCGGGCTCTCGCGCCGGTTGATATTCCTCATGCGCTTTGCTTCGACACTCGGAGCGTAGCGCGCTAATTGGCTTGCCATCAATATCGTAAATGGGCTATATCCATCTGTATTCGAAGGTTATCAGGGGCGAAGTCGATGGCCGGTTCAGAGTACCGATGGCCATTGCGCTATGCCTTCCCTAGGCGATTTCTCGCAGCCATTCACCCGGCATAATCTGAATGGCAGCGTTAGCATACGGCATTGTCTGGTTAGTTTCCAGGATATATGATGTCCCGTCATAGGACCGCGTGCAAACGTGGAGTACTATTGAAAATAAATAGCTTACTAACAATATTCCCGCGAAATATTCTGCTCGTAAACACGGTTAATGTTGCATATTAATGTTGATTTATTGCTGAGTACCATTGACAACCGAAGTAAATAGCCCGACAATTCTGAAAGAACAGTACTGGATACAGAAAAATCTGAAGCTGGACTGCACGGCACGGACTGTTTCAAGAGGTGAAGATTATGACGCGGATTCTTTTGTACAGTGATGAACCCATCCTGGCCAAGGGCCTTGAGTCGGTCTTATGCCAGGTTGAGAGCTTTGAGCTGCTGCCAAGCTGCAATACGGTTGCGTGCCTGATGGAGCAAATGTCACAGGGCGTACCGAACCTAGTTCTGATGGACTTGACACCCGAGATCACTTTCGCCGTGCTGAGCGAAATGCAGCACGCCATGCAGAGCATCAAGATCGTGCTTTGGGTGAACTCGATTTCGACCGAACTGGCTTTCCAGGCGATGGGCTTGGGGGTGCGTGGCATCTTGCGGAAAACTCTGGCCACCGACCTGCAAGTCAAATGCCTGCAAAAAGTCCAGGCTGGCGAGCTATGGTTTGAGAAGGCTCTCACCGACAGCTTCCTCTGTGCGCGCCGCGTGGCATTGACGCAGCGCGAGGGGCAACTCGTGAGCCTGCTTTCGCAAGGCCTCAAGAACAAGGAGATCGCAACCACCCTGATGATCTCTGAAGGCACCGTGAAGGTGTACCTGTCCCGGCTTTTTCAAAAAGTCGGCGTGAAGGATCGCTTCGAGCTGGCGCTGTTCGGCTTGAAGAACCTGACCACGGGCCAGCTTCCGATTTCCGACAAGAGCCATCGCGGCGCGTCGGCCGGCATACCCGGCCTGCGCTCGCTGGTTCTCGAGAAGCCGATGGACCGGGACGCCACGCCGGTGCGCTTCCCCACCCCGCTGCGGCCCATGGCCTCGCGCTTCTAGCGCTTACCTGCCATTACACATTTCTGTACTAAAATGCTTGGGACATGCCCAAGCATGCGCCCGCTAACGATTGCTCCGATGCGGTCAAGTCGAGCCCGCTTCCCATCAGCAGGAGTCGGACCAAGAAGGCTCGTATGGTGCAGCGCGACGGCATCATCCTGGCATGTTCGGAAGGTAAGGAAATTAAGCGAGTCGCACCGCGGGGCTGACGGCCGGGTGGCACACTATCACGGTTCCCCGCGATTCCGGCAGCTTGGGCATCGCCGGCTTTGTCACCAGAAACATGCCTTCCACGTTGACGCGCAGCAGCTTCTCAAAAGTCCGCCCGGCTGGTTTCCTTGAGGCCGCTGGACTTCGGTTCCCGCGGGCAGTAGGAGAGCGCCAGTGCCTGCGTGGCAGCCACTGCCAGGAGCGCGCTATTTCTCAGACAGAACTTGAACCACTCCATCCACCTCCTCGATCTTCACCAGGAAACGCTTGCGCGACCGGAGTTGGGCATCGGGCACTTCGAAACGGGCCGCGATCATGCGGTCCAGCGTGGTGTGCGCCGGTACCCGTTCGCGCACCATCAAGCTCGGGTTGTACTTGTCGCCGAGCAGCGGCACGCCGGCCATGAGGCGCTGCGCGTCGATCTCCGACGCGGTCGCACCCTCGGTCTGGGCGCCGCTCTGGCTTTCCAGCACTACCGTTACGCCGCGCACCTGAAACGGATAGTTCGAAGGATTGGTGACGCGAAAATCGATCGCCACGGCCGCGCTTTGCTCGTCGAGCGGCGCGGTGCGGACCTTGAGAATTGTGCCGGGCAGCTCGACATGCCCTCCACGCTGCATGTAGACGATGCCCGCGACGGCGATCGCGATGACGACGATGCCGATCCCAAACGTAATCAGAAGAGTTCGAGACATAGGAGAGGCCGGCGGACAAGCTGCGTCACCGGACCAGATACGATTCTAAACTAACTGGATGCCGAGATGAGGAAGCCCCAGACACCCCACTCATTTGTTTTCAATCTCCATTGACAAATAGGTGATATAATCTATAGAGAATTGGGTACTGCTATGGCTAGCCCCGCTGAAGAACCATTAACTGATCGCCAACTGTTTGAAATTGAACATGATCGCCTAGTCCGTGAGGAAATCGAAACCTTCCGACGCAGAGCCCAGGCATTCCTGGACGGGCAGATCACCGAAGACGAGTTCCGCCCCTTTCGGTTAAAGCACGGCATTTACGGGCAGCGCCAGCCCGGGGTGCAGATGGTGCGGTCGAAGATCCCCAGCGGGATGCTGACCGCGGCGCAGGCCGGGCAACTGGCGCGTGTGGCCGAGGAATTCGGTGGCGGGAGAGGGCACCTGACGACGCGGCAGAATATCCAGTTTCATTTCGTGCCGCTCGAGCGCGTGGCAGACCTGATGCACGTGCTCGCCGACGCCGGGCTGACCAACCGCGAGGCCTGCTACAACACGGTGCGCAACGTCACGACCTGCGCCTGGGCGGGGATTGCGCGCGACGAGGTATTCGACGTGCGGCCGTACGCGCAGCGGGTGGCGTTCGCCCTGCTGCGCAAGGACCTGACGGGCAACCTGCCGCGCAAGTTCAAAATCGCCTTCGACGGCTGCGCGGGCCGCGATTGCATTGCGGGCGCGATCA
The DNA here is from genome assembly GCA_049511495.1 of Bryobacteraceae bacterium. Classification (GTDB taxonomy): domain Bacteria; phylum Acidobacteriota; class Terriglobia; order Bryobacterales; family Bryobacteraceae; genus Bog-375. The sequence goes on from JBEKXZ010000027.1 coordinate 62,203, forward strand.
ACGATATCGGCTTGCGGGCGGTGGTGCGCGATGGCGAGCGCGGCTTCCGCATCCTGGTGGCCGGAGGCCTGGGACCGCTGCCCACCGAAGCGCAACTGCTCGAAGAGTTCGTCCCCGAAGACCGCCTGCTGAACCGTTGCGAAGCGGTGATCCGCATCTTCAATCGTTACGGCAACCGCGGCAACAAGAACAAGGCGCGGTTGAAATTCGTGCTGCGCGAACGCGGCATCGAGTGGTTGCGGGAGCAGGTGGAGAAGGAATACCAGCTTATTCTGACCGGCGGCGGCATCGAGTGGCCGGAGATGGTGCCGGAGGGTTTCGGCGGCTATCAATCGCAGCCGCAACCGCTCGGGCAGGGAGCGTTGCTGCCGGTGGCCGGGCGGCACGAGACCGGCGACGGCGCGTATGACGCGTGGCTCTCGACCAACGTTGCCGAACAGAAGCAGACCGGTTACGCCGCGGTGACGGTGCGGGTGGAACAGGGCAATCTGCGGGCGGAGCAGTTGCGGGAACTGGCGCGCATCGCTGTCGCCTGCGGCGATGGAACGCTGCGCGTTTCCATCGACCAGAACCTGCTGCTGCCGTTTGTCCCACTGGCGCGGTTGCCGGAGGTGCATCGGGCGTTGGCTGCGATCGGTCTCGGCGCGGCTCGCGCGCGGCATATAGACGATGTGGTGACTTGCCCCGGCGCCTATTCGTGCAACCTGGCGCTGACCAAGTCGATGAACCTGGGAGCCGCGCTGGGCGAGACGCTGCGCCGGTATGACGACCCGCGAATACGCGGGCTTTCGATCAAAATCAGCGGCTGTCCCAATGCCTGCGGCCAACATTGGGTGGGCGACTTCGGATTTTTCGGCAACGCGCGCAAGATCGAGGGCCGTGAGGTTCCGTATTACCAGATGCTGCTGGGAGGCGGATACGACGAAGAAGGCGTGATGCGCTTCGGCCTGGCGGTGCAGTCGATTCCGGCGCGGCTGGCGCCCGCCGCCGTGGTGCGCGTGCTGGATCATTTTCAGGCCAATCGTCTGGACGGCGAAACCTTCCGCCAGTATGTGCTGCGAAACAAGATTGAAACCTTCCGCGAACTGACGCGCGAGTTTGCCAAGCCGGCCGAATTGTTTCCCGAGATCTACCAGGATTGGGGCGACGACCAGGCGTATTCGCTGCAGTTGGGCCGCGGCGAGTGCGCCGCATAGCACGTTTGCTTAATCCTGAATTCACTGGCGCTTAATCGCTCTGTAACATCGGCGCTGGTACCGTTAGAGCAGGTACCAATAGCACCAATGAAAAAGATCCTGCTCATTGAAGACGACGTCGACCTGTTTTCGCTTCTCAAGTACAACCTCGAGAAGGAAGGGTTCTCGCTGTCCGGTCTGCAAACCGGTAAAGGGGCGATCGAGCTATGCCGCCAGGTGCGGCCGGACCTGATCCTGCTCGATATCATGCTGCCGGATTCCGACGGCCTGGACATCTGCAAGGGCATCCGGCGCGATCCCGACCTGGCCGGCGTCCCGATCATCTTCCTGACCGCGCGCGCCTCGGAGACCGACCGCATCGTGGGCCTCGAACTGGGAGCCAACGATTACGTGGTCAAGCCGTTTTTCGTGCGCGAGTTGATCGCGCGGATCAAGCTGCAGTTCCGCAACCAGACCTCGCCGCCGCGCATGCTGGAGGCAGGCGGTCTGGAGCTCGACACCAGCAGCCGCCAGGTGCGCCTAAACGGCGGCCCGCTGGCGCTGACGGCGACCGAGTTCCGCCTGCTGGAGTTCCTGATGAGCCGTCCGGGAGTAGTCTTCAGCCGTGAGCAACTGCTCGATTCGGTGTGGGGCCAGGACCGCGCCATCACCGACCGCGCGGTGGATGTTTACGTGCTCCGATTGCGCCAGAAGATTGAGCAAGACCCCGCCGAGCCCACCATGATTCATTCCGTCCGCGGCTTCGGCTACACCTTCGAGCCGCGCCGCGCACTGGCCGGCGCGTAACCGGGAAAAGCGGTTGGCGCCCAATGGCATTAAAGCGAGATGCACGAAGACAGGCTTTCCGTGAGCGTCCTTCGCAAGCCCGTTGGCGCAAAGCGTGGTGCTCACACGGTATTCAACAGGTATTCGTTGCGTTTCTGCTCCGGCAGGCCCTTTAGGTACTTGCTCGCCGATGGAAACAGGTAATTTTTCGAGGAGATACTTGGAGTTAATGTCTGCCGTGATGGTTCCAAAGCCGTTCCTGCCTTGCAGTTTCAGCGACGCTTGATACGCGGCAAATGCGTCTCTTAGTTGCTTTGACAGTTTCTGATCTGGCAGGCCGATCCTGCCCGGCAACGCGCCGAACATCCACTCATTGCGAATAACGGCAGAGCTTCCGGGGCTCGTGCACCCATTGAGCCTACGGAACGGTCCAGGTAGCCGCCTGAACCCAACTGCTGGTGAGCGAACCGGAGGCAGCATACAGCGAGATGGCTTTGGTGCCGTCAAACGCAGCCTCGAAAGTGAGGGGAACGACCCAGGAGAGGTTGTTGCCGGAACCGGTAACCGAGGAACCGGCCGAGTTGAGGATGCACTGGCTGTTCTGCACCGAGCCGGTCGAATTCAAGGCCAAGGGGCCGAGCCACGCGTTTTGCGCGTCGTTCATCAGGTAGACGGCATTGG
>JBEKXZ010000028.1:0-59959 GCA_049511495.1 Bryobacteraceae bacterium
TTGTGGGGCAGGGTGGAAAGCTGCGGGCCGATTGGCAATCGGCCCGCGCGGCGGTTGCCAACCGCCGCGCAGGATGCCATCCTGCCCCACGCGCAAGGTGGACGAAGTCACTCGGCGGTAGGATTGAGGGTGATGAGGACTACACTACAGACCTTTGTGGCCATCGTTATCGCCGCGTCATTCGGCAGCACACACGCACAGGCTGGCAAGACAGAACAGTCACAAGGCGATTCGGGTGCCGCTTGCATTGAGCGGCTGCAGATTCCGGATTACCCGCCACTTGCAAAACAGGCCGCTATTTCCGGAACGCTTACGACTTCCGTGCTTCTGTCGACGCTGGCAACGGTGCAATCGATCAGCACCGATGCAAAAATGGCCCGTGGAGCCGGGGCGCCCATTTTGATCACGCCTGTCGAGACCGCTGTGCGGCGGGCGACGTTTCGGCCCAACTGCGGTGGGCAGACGGTGGTAATGATATTTCATTTCGAGTTTGGTGAGGCCGTTTCTTACACACCGAAGCAGTCAGTGATGTTCGGTTATCCGAATACGCTTTGGATTGTGTCAGAGAAGCAGCACGCTATCGTTGATTGAGTCCCATGCCACCCCGCCGCAATACGCCCTCTCTCCCGCGCGAACGCGCCTTCGCCATCAAGCCCCGTAAGGCCCTCCCGCATGAGTTCGTGCTCGACGCGCTCGCTGCGGTGTCGCCACGGACTAACCCCATGTTCGGCTGCCTCGCGGTCTACGTCGAGGACAAGATCGTCCTCATCTCGCGCGATAAGCGCGAACCGGATGCTGATAACGGGGTGTGGCTCTGCACTGCCGAAGAGCATCATGAGAGCCTGCGCCGCGAGTTCCCCAACATGCGATCCATTCGAGTGTTCGGCAAGGAGGTAACGGGCTGGCAGGTGCTCCCGGCGGATGCGCCGGATTTCGAGGAGGCGGCGCTGCGCGTCTGCGAGCTCATCGTCGCCAGGGATCCTCGCATCGGCAAGGTGCCGAAGCCGCGGCGGGGCCCGGCATCGCGTGCAACCGCTCCTTCACGGTCACGGCGCTGAGGATGCATGGTAGGACGGACGATCGGTTTATGTCGTCTGTCAATGTGTCGCACAGCATGACAAGACCACTGATGGCGATGGTCTGTCCTACCTCGGCAAGGCAGACGGCTTTAATGCATGGTCGCGGCGATGATCCAGCACAGGCCTAGGGCCACAGCGCCGGCCAGAATCGCTACGGCGATGTTGCGTTCCTGGACAACCTCTTTCCACAACTGGAAAGGCGCGAGCTTGATGAGAATGCCGAAGGCCGCCACGAAGGCCGCCACGCCGAGCGCCGTGTAGAGGATTGCATTCAGGAAGCCGGATTCGGTCATAAGCGCCTTCCTTACTGTAGGCGGAGCGCGTGGCGCGGGGCAACTGCGTCCGCGGCAAGGATGAGCCTATTTGCGCTCCCGATCACCGTGGCCGGTGCGGAGGCTGAGCTTCGGCGCTGAGTTGGCGCAGAAGCACGCCGAACAGCAGCAGTGCCGCAACGGGTGTCACCGAAGTCCAGACGTAGAGCTTGGTGGGCGAGGCTGCCGTCCAGCCCGAGAACTGCGCGTAGTAATCGAGCATGATTCCCCACGGAATCGGATAGAGAAACGCCCCCAATACTACGGCAACAACTCCGAGCAGCCACTTGCGCCGCTTCACCGCATGGCACAACAGCAGGGCCATGCCTGGGTATTGCAGGATCTGGTAGTGGCTCCACGCAATCGGTGATGCCGCCACGCTGAGTGAGATCAACGCCGCCCCGGCCCAGGGCGCTTGAGCCGCGTTGAGTTTCCCGCGGCAGGCCGCCAACAGCACGGCCAGTCCCACCAACAGGACCCCCGCCGCAACGCCGGCCGACAACCATTGCTGGGCACGCGGCAGATGCAGATCCTCGGATGTGTTGCCGAACTGCCAGTTGTGGGGTAGTTTGGGCGGCGAGACGATTGGATCGGCCATGCGCAGGGCAACCCCGGGAAGCGACCAGTTCAGCAGCGCGGGCGTACCCATCAGGAAAGCCTTTTGGACGGTAGGAGGCGGTCCCGGCGTCCAATGGGAGACCACGGCGGACGGAACAAAAACGCCGGCCGCTGCCACCGCTACCAGCGTTGTAACGGCGCGCCAGTCGCGGCGCAGAAGCAGCACAATCGAGAGGATGCCGGGAAGCAACTTGAGCGAGAGACCCGCCGCCACTGCCGCGCCCTGCACGGCCGCCGCGCGCCAGTATGCCAGGGCGAGCAAAAGCACCAGCAGCGGTCCCAGTTGTCCCAGGACGAGGTTCACCGCCGCCGCGCTGCCCAGTGCCCAGACGCAGGCCACGCAGCACGCCGCCGTCCGGTCCTGGCCGAGCCCGCGCCAGGTAAGGAACGCCGCCATCAGCAGGAACGCTTGCGAGCACCAGAACCAGATTCGCCGCGCCGCTACGTAGTCGGTCAATCCCAGCGGCGCGAGCAGGAACGCTAGGGTCGGAGGGTAGATGTAATCCACGTCCGTATAGGGGCTCTGCGCCGCAAGAACCGAGCGCGCGGCCCGATAGTAGTTCGTGAAATCGCTGTGCGCATCCGTGATACTGGAGAGTCGATTCCCGACATTCACTTTGAGATAGTAGCCCGCGCAGCAGACCAGGAACACAATCGTCGCGGGCAGCTTCAGGCGCGCCACTCCCAGATTATAGGACATCGGCTCGGCCAGTTCGGGCGAGGATCGCGAAATTCGGGAATCGGTTCTCATACAAAGAACGATGCGCTAAGCTGGTGTACTTGGAATTCACCCCGATTTCCGTCTCCGCGGCTGAAGCCGGCAAGTGGGCCAGGCGTGCGTGGCCACGCGTTTGGCCGCCCCTGTTGGTGGTGGCTGGCGTGGTCGTGGTTTTCTGGAAACTCGTCCTCACCAAGCAGTACACGTTTCTGGGCAGTCCCGATCTGGCCAACCAGGTGATGCCGTGGCTGGGGGCGCAGGTGTATGCCATCCGCCACTGGTCGATTCTGCTTTGGAGTCCGTATGAGTGGTTCGGCCAATCGCTGATCGGCCAGGTGCAACCCGGAGTGACCAGCCCGTTCACTTTCCTGCTGGCGCTGGCGCCGCTGCACAACGGCCAGATTCAAGTCTTCTATGTGCACCTCTGGTATGTTGTGATCCATTGCGCGGCCGGACTGTTCGCATATTGGTTTTTCGCCGATCTGGGCTGCGCGGTAGGGCCGGCGGTGCTGGGGGCGATTTTCTATGCTACGGGCGGCTTCTGTGGCAACACCGAATGGCCGCAGCATCTGGCGCCGGCGATTTGGGCGCCGTTGGTGTTCCTGTTTCTGCTGCGGTCGCTGCGCGGCCGGGCGCCGCTCGGGAACGCCGCATGGGCCGGCGCGGCGTTGGGCATGTCCTGGCTCTGCGGCCATCACGCGCCGTCGATGGCGCTAACATACGCGGTGGCCGGCGTGGGCGCGGCTCCTCTGTTCCGCCGCGGCGCGCGGGCGCAGGCGGCATTGCGCCTGGGCGTGCTGTTCGGGGTAATGGCGCTGGTAGCGGCGGTGCAGGCGCTGCCCGCCGCCGAGTACGGCAAACTGGCCAAGCGCTGGACCGCGACCGGCGCGCTCACCTGGAAAGACAAAGTGGAATACCCCGAGCACGAAGACAGCGGCCTGCGTCCCACCGACCTGTTGCACCTGGCGATGCCCGGCGGCGGCGGCTTGCGCTCCGACCCGTTCACCGGCACAGTGGCGCTCAGTCTGGCGGCAATCGCCGTCTGGAGCTCGTTCCGCCGGCGCGAGGTGCGAATGTTCCTGCTGCTGGCCATCGTCGCGCTCCTGCTGGCATTGTCCAAGTTCGATCCTCTGTACGGAGTTCTGTACGCGCTGGGGCCGATGGTCGAAAAATCGCGCGCGCCGATCGTCATCCTTTCCATCTTCCACTTCGCCGTGGCGTCGCTGGCGGCCCTCGGCGCCAACGCTCTGATTTCCGGCGGCGCCGCGCACTGCCGCGCGATTTCGAAAGCGCTGCTGTGGTTCGGCGGCATCACGTTCGGACTTTTCATGCTGGTGACCTACCTGAAGCCAACGGTGGCGAGCGTGATTGTGGATGGCGATCCGCGCCCGGGCATGATCGGCCTGGTGGCGCTGCTGGCGGCGGCGCTCTATCACGTTTGGTTCTGCGGCCTGCTGCGGCGTCAATGGCTACTCGTGTTCGCCGCGCTGCTGCTCATTATCGAACAGGGAAACGAGGTCGGCTGGGGATGGGCGCACGTCCGCGACGTCAATCACATGGCGCTGATCAACGCCCTGTACGACACTCGAGATCTGGCGGTTTTTCTGCGTTCGGTGCCCGGCGAGAAGCGTCTGGAGATAAACGACAAGGACCTGCACTTCAGTTTCGGCGACTGGTACCGCATTCCCGCCGGCCACGCCATGACCGCCAGCATGTTGACCGCGACCTCGGAGCTCGGCGGCTGGTGGGACGATCGCCTGCTGCGCATGTACGGTATGAATTACGCCGTGAGCCGCGGTCCCACGCGCGGTGGCCAGCAGGAGATGTTCACTGGCAAGAGTGGCATCAAGATCTGGCGCACGGCGGACACATTTCCGCGCGCCTGGACGGTGCACCAGACGGTCGCCGCGCCTAACGACAGCGCGGGCGGCGACATGGTGCGCGCGCCCGATCTCGATCTGCGCAAGACGGCCGTGATGTTGAGAGCCCAGCCCGCCCTCGCGCAGTGCGGCGGCGAAGATCGTGTGACCGGCTTCTCCGAGAAGCCTTCCCAGGTCTGGGTCAACGTCGAGATGGCGTGCAAGGGGCTGCTTATCGTCAGCGACAACTGGTATCCCGGCTGGCGCGCCGAAGTGGATGGCCGGCCGGCCGAAATCTGGAAGGTCAATACGGTGATCCGCGGCGTGGTCGTGAATGCGGGCAAGCACAATGTAGCGATGCGCTACCGCCCGTTTTCGGTCTACTTCGGCTTCGCATTCACGCTGGTGGGGCTGGGTGCTGCCATTGTGCTGGGCAGGCGCCGGGAGACGGACGGCGAGGACACGCTCGCCGGCGCATCGAACGAAAACTGACCAAATCTTGCCGCACGCCTGGGCCGCGGCAAGACTTTGGCTCAACCGGCCGTCGCTAACGCCTTGGTTTCGAGTAACTTCTCGAGTGGCACCCAAGCTGCAATCGGAGTCCGCATGAGTATCGGTTCGCTTTCCAACATCGCCAATGGTTATGTTCAGTCGTTGGTTGCCAACGTTCTGGCCAATCAATCGACCGGCAACACCACCAGCAGCAGTAGCAGCGCTTCGTCCGTCTCCCAGACGACGGACGTCAACCAACTTTCACCCTTTGCGGAACTGCTGAGCACTTTGCAGCAGATGCAGCAGTCGAACCCGACCCAGTACGCGCAGGTCACGGCGCAAATCGCCACCAATCTAACGACAGCCGCCAATACCGCGACGGCGAACGGCAACACCACGGCTGCCACCACGCTCACCCAACTGGCCGCCGATTTCACCAACGCCTCGCAAACCGGCCAGCTCCCGAATATCCAGGACTTGGCGACGGCGGCGCAACATCATGGCCACCACGGCCACCACGGCCCCGGCGTCACGGATCCGGCTGACCCATCTTCGAGCAGCCCGACGAGCAGTTCATCGAGCAGCGCGGCCAGCGACCTGGTCAGCCAACTGATTGCCAGCTACCAGTCCAGCGCCGCGGGTCTCAGCCAAACAACGGACCCCATGGCCATCATCACGAACACGCTGGCCAGCGCGGGAATCGACCTGTAAGTTCACCCGGATTGCGGGCGTGTGTGACACAGAGGTCGATCTTGCGCTCGAGGTTCTGGTCCGGGTCGGGCTCCGAAGGAGCATATCCGCGCTATTTCTGCACTACCGTCGCGGCCAGGATGTCGTTATTGGCATTCAGCAACACGCGGCGCGGGCGCTTCGCCAGCGTAATTTTCACCTCATTGCTGGTGGAGGAGCCCGTCATGGGCGCCGTTCCCAGCTTGGATAGCTTGCCGTCGTAGTCCGCATACACCGGCACGCGCATTTTGAACAACGGGCCGACGCCTTCCTGCGTGATCTTCATCGTGAGCAGAGTCTTGCCGCCTTCCGCGTCGGCCAGCGTATAATCCAGGCGGTAGCTGGGCACATCGGTCGAGTAAACCCACTCGTAGAAGAACCAATTTAGGTGCCCATTCTTTTCCAGATCCATGTCCGGCCGCATATGCTTTTCCGCCATGCGTTGAAAGTCCTCGGTGGAAGCTACCTTGCCGTGGTAGGTGGCCAGAAAGTCGTGCATCATTTCGATAAAAGCCTGATCGCCGGTTTGCTGGTCCTGCATCAGGTAGCGCAGCATGTGCAGAACGAAAGCGCCCTTGGCGTAAGTGATGGCTTGGTCGGCGCCATGGACCTTGAACGAATCCAGGCGAATGCCCATCCACAACGGCCCGGCGTCGTTAAGCCGGAAGCCGAACTGGTTCTTGTCCAGCAGCCGCCGGCGTTCGCTGTCCCAGAACTTCTGCGAGTCGTCGGTCGTGGGCTGGGTGGCTTCCAGGAACAGCCCCGCGGAGAAATCGGCGAAGCCTTCCGACAGCCAGTTGTCGTGATAGGATGCCTCCCCGACCGTGTGGCCCCACCATTGATGGGCCACCTCATGCGCCGTGACTACGTTGATGAATTCCTTCGAGAAGCGGAACGTGTTCCGTCCCAGCAGCCGCCAGCGCGTTGTGGGATCGAGAAATGCGCTGATCGGAAGGTAGATCAGCGTGGGCCAGGACTGCCCGAAGTTGAAAGCCGGCTGCTGCGTCACCGCCAGCCGCCCAAACGCGGTGGGGCCGTACCAATGTGTGTACACGCGCACTGCGTTCAGCGCGTCCACCAGAACGTGGTCGGCCATGGCGGCGGGCGCCAGCACCATGCCTTCCAGTCCGCCGGCGGCCTGGTGAAGGCCGTTAACGTCGCCGAGCGGCGACTCCGTGACGCCCTTGAGCCAATCCGGCGGCTCGGTGGTTGCGTAAGCTTCCAGGGTGGTCTTGCTCATGTCGTCGGTACGTTCCTTCTTCTTGAAGTTGCCGTAGTTGAAGCCGGCGACCAGCAGCGGCTCGTCCGATTTCCATTCGGTAACTATGTCGCCGCCTTCGCGCTTCTCGCCAACGAGCCTGCCTACGCCGACCAAGGTCAGCCCTTTCGGCGCGTGGAACGTGATGTCGTAAGTAGCCCGGTCGCGAAAGACCGACACCGCCGGATACCAGTTTTCTCTCGCGCCCACTGAGTAATTGCCGCTGCCTTCTTTGGAAACCACCTTGTTGCCTTCGTATTCCATCTCCGCTGTGTAGACGCGGTCCTTCACCGTGGCCTGCGGCAGGATCAGCGACAGTTCCCCATCCTGCTTCGCTTCCTCCTGAATGAAGTCGATGGCCTTGCCGTCCAGTCTCGCGCTGGATACGCGCAGATTGGGGAGCAGGCTGAAGGCGATCACTCGATCGCCGTCGCGCATGGCCTTGAAACGCAGCGTTGTCTTGGCTTCCAGATGGTCGTTGCGGCCCACGTGCACGTCCATTTCGTAGTGCTGCGGCGCGATTACATGCTTTTCTTCGCTCGAGGAATTCGTGTGTGCCTGGATCTCCGCCGCGGTGTGCGCCATGTACCAGATGCCATCCTGCTCGCCGCCGGGGTCCACGTTGATGAGGGCCACTTCCTCGGGCCCCATCGAGGGGATAGCCCCTTGCGGCCGCACCAGAAAACGCATTTGCGGATGCTTGTGCGCGTGCAGCAGCGCCATGAAAGAACCGGCGTGCGCGGGATTGTACAGTTCGGCGAGCACCTCCCCTTCCAGGTTCGGAATGCTCTCGCCGAACAGGAGGTATTCCAGATAGCTGCGCGGCGTCTCCACGCGCGAGCGCAACTGGGAGCGGAACTTCTGCAACTCGGACTCGTTTTTCGCCGACACCGGTCCGGACTTAGCCTGCCCGCGGACTTCCCCGGCGGTGCCATCGGTGAAATACAGCAGCGCCGCGTCGAACTCCTCGTCGATCTCGGGCGCGCCGATGGTGAACCGCAGGCGCGCCGTTTCGGTCGGCAGGGCCGGCTTCAGATGGAACCGTCCCTCGCCGGTAAATACCGCGACCGCCTGGCGGCCGAGAACCGGAGCCAGGAAGCTGATTTCCCCGGACTTGAAAGTAAGGGTGCCAACGTCGCGCTGCAGGACTATGTTTTCCGTATTAAAAGATTCCGCCAGTTTCCCATCCCGCAACGCGCGGTAGTTCGCATCCTGGCCCTGCCCCAGCAAGCAAACCGGCATGAGTAACAAGAGAATGTTAGTCCGCACCGAGATCCCGATTCTAGCAGCATGATGCAGAAGCTGGTAAGTTATTGCCAGGACACGTGGCGCGAAAGCGCCCGCTTGCCAACCCCCCCAACAGCCGGTGAACACGTAATACAGTGTCGCCCGGGCCGTCCTTATGGGGAAGGGTGATAATACGAACATTATGTCTTCCGCTGCATTTTTTCGCCGTCCGGCGGTTGTGCTGATGCTTGGTTTGTGCCTCATCGGCGGCGGTGTAAGCATTCTGAGCCGCCTGGCTTCAGGGCCTTCCACCGAGCCCAAACGCGTGGCGCTGCCCCATGAAGGGGGAGCCGAGGCGGCGCCCGCGTTCTCTCCCGATGGCAAGCGGTTGGCGTTCAGCGCGCGCGAGGGCGGCGGGAACAGTCCCTACCACATCCGCGTGCGATCCGTGGATGGCGGCGCCGCGGCGCAGTTGACCGCCGAAGCGGCCAGCGACCTCGGTCCGGCCTGGTCGCCGGATGGCGCTAGCATCGCGTTTCTGCGCGTGGATAAGGATCGCGCGCGGTATGTGGTGCTCCCCGCCGCCGGCGGCGAGCCCCGCCAAGTGGCCGACTTTCCGATTCCCGATCCAAAGCCCGGCCCGCAGCCCGCGGTTTGCTGGACCCGCGACGCCCAGTCGCTCTATGTCGTTGAGTGGGCGGAAGGGCAACCGCCTTTCATCGCCGCCGTCTCGGCCGCCGGTGGCGCGATGCGCCGCGTCACCCAGCCACCCGCCGGCTCGCACGGCGATAGTTCCCCCGCGATCTCCCCCGGCGGCGCTACGCTCGCGTTCGTGCGGCAGTCCTCCGATAGGGCCGAACACGACAGCGATGGCGGCGGCAGCGATATTTTCCTCTCCGATTTGTCTGGAAACAACCTGCGGCGTCTCACTTTCGAGGACACCGCCATTCACGGCATCGCCTGGTCGGCCGATGGCCGAGACTTGATCTATGCGGCCAGCCGCGTCGCCGGAGAGAAACTCTGGCGCATCGATGCGTCCGGCGGAAGCCCCCGCAATGTGCTGGCTGGCGGAAGGGATCCGGCCTTTCCCGCCGTCGCGCCGGCCGGGCACCGCTTGGCATTCACGGAAAAGCCCGCGCTCGACGCCATCTGGCGTATTGATCTCACTGCACCCGATCCCGCCTCGAGCGCCCGCCTCTTGATCCGCTCCAACGGCCGCGAGTATGCGCCGGCCTGGTCTCCGGATGGGAAGAAGATCGTCAACATTTCTACTCAGACCGGCAGTGACGAGATTTGGGTAGGCGATGCCGACGGCAACCACCGCGCGCCCATCACCCATCAGAAAGCTTCGCGGCTCGACCGGCCGCGCTGGTCACCCGACGGCCGCACGATTCTCTTCGGGGTCCGCGGCAATGGCGAGATAGATGTAGACCGTGTGGCGAGCGATGGGCACACCCAGCCCGTGCGCATTCCGCTGCCAGCAGACAGCCATCAACTCTCCTGGTCGCATGATGGGCAGTGGATCTACTTCCAGTCGATGGCCCAGGTCTGGAAAGCGAGGGCCGATGGCCAGCCGCGGCAGAAGCTCACCAACAACTGGGGCGACGGCGAACCCGAGGAATCCTCCGATGGCCAGTATGTGTATTTCCGCCGTGAACGGTCCATCTGGCGAATCCCCGCCGCCGGCGGCAGCGAAGAAGAGGTGATCGCGCCCGACCACGAAACCCGCTGGCCCGCCTTTCAGGCCGCTGCAGCGGGACTGTATTATCTGGAGCTCGACCGCCAGGAGCGCACCGTGGTCCTCAGGTTTTATGATTTCCAAAGCAAGAAGAGCCGGGAGCTCGTTCGCCTGCCGGTCACCGACGCATCGTCCATTTCCACCTTCAGCGTTTCCCCGGACGGCCGGTACGTCCTTTACCCAACCGTGGACCGCGCCCAAACGGCTCTCGTATTGACCGAAAACTTCCGCTGACACGCGGCCGCGCGCGCCGGAGATTCACTCCGGCAGCTTGACCCCGATGCTTTCGAGGAACTGCTCGTCGAAGTCGGCAGGTTCTTCCGGGCGCGGGCATTCCCGCCAGCAGTCGGCCAGCAACTTGCTTGCGTACGCCGTTTTCTGGCATTCCTCGCACCACCAGTGGATAACCAGTTCCCGTTCGTCGGTGACACCGACTTCGACGATCCGCGCCGGTGCCGCCCCACATCCGCACCGAAGTGAAAAGTGACGATAGCTCATAGTGGCAATATCTACAAGTTACTTATCGCATCTAGGGGCAGTCCCGATACAGTGCCAAATTCGCACTTTCGTACTACGCGCGTACCGAACCATACAGGACAAAAACTCACAATACCCGGCCGACTGCGAGCCCAAGCCGGTTGCCATAGGCCTGCAACCCACCCACCCGATCCTTAAGCCGGTCGAAGCGTGAAATCTGCACCAACAGTTTGCGGCCGGGATCGAACCCGTGGGGCTCCCGGACCCAGCGCACGAAGGCCGGCTCCAGCGTGCGGTTCTTGCCGGAAAGCGGATCGTTCCCCGGGTAAACAGGTCCATGCAGGAATTTTCACGCTCACTGGATGTGCGAAGCCGCACGATTGCGCCACAGGATTGGCATCGGGCGCCCCCAAGCGCCTTCGCCGGGGACCTTGATCTCAGCGTTGATCGGGGTCGCGCAGCTCGAGTGTGGTTTCGCGTTGGCAACACACACACGGTCCCGGCGTGCTCGTGCGAATGTCGCAGACATCGCAGTAATAAGTGATGAGTTTGAGTTTGCCGTCTTTGCGCGCCATCAATCCGCGGGTATGAAAGGGATCGATCAGGAAATGGTCTGGCGCCGTGAAACGGCCGCGTGCTTCCACTTCGAAGCCGTTGAGCCGCTGGTCGGCCAGCACCTTACTGGTCGACTCGTCGCCCTCCAGCGTGATGCGCTTGTGGTCCTCGGTCTCAACCACCGCAGGTTGCCCCGCGTGCAAGACGAGCTTTCCACGCACCGTCGCACCGCCTGGGGCGTCGGCCGCCCACAGCGCTGCGCCCGCCAGCACCGCGACCCACAGACAGACCCGCATTGCTTCTATTTTAACCCGTGTGGCAGATCCCCGGCCTGCCAACAACCGGGTGCAAGCCAGTCCATCGTTATCCTATGCGCTGACGCGGTACGGCAGTGCTGCCGCAAGATTGGCGCAGAGCTTGTGCGACGTGACGCGCACTGCCGCGCTGGCTTGGTTGCTGCGGACCACGAATCCCGTCATCTTCAAGTCCAGGGGGCAGCGCCCGCTGGCATTCGCGGGCCATTGCGCCACCATTTCAATGTGCGAGCCTACCGGCAGCGCCTCGCGGCACAGAAAGCTGAGACCGGCCGGGCTGATGTCGCACGTCGTCCCTCTCCCGGTCAGCGGCGGCGCGTTTCTTCGCGTGACCCGGTAGCGAATTGGGAAGGCCAGTGGGTAACGCATGCACCTCCGGCGTTCCTGGTCTCGATTACGGTCCACGTCAAACCTCCAGAGTTCCACCCTGCGCGAACCCGGCGTGTCAGGCACCCTGCCCAACAAAAAACACGCTCGATTCGCATTTGTTTCGCCCAGGGCGCAAGGCCGTTACGCCCTCGGCGACCCCCGCACAACCGCTCTGCACAGATCCCCCCCAGAGCCCAGTGCAATCACGGGTCCACCCTCTCCGGCACTGAAACTAAAGGTCTCCCGCCTCGTCCGCCGCGTACATTCTTCACTGGGCGCGCAGTTTTTGCCGGTCATTTTCTACGTGAGTGCTCTACCGGAAGCGGCGTCCGTGTCCGTTGAAACCAGCGCGGCAAAGGAAGACAAATCCCAGTATCCTGATAATAAAGATCGGGAGAGCCATGGACGATCGGCCAATTCGCCGCCACGAAAATCGCGAAGATCAAATCCTGCTGCTGCTGACGCTGATCATCGGCGCCATCGTCGGCCTGGTGGTGGTCGCCTTCATCTATGTCACCGAGAACCTGGGCGCGCGCATGTACCCGCCGGGAGGCTCTCCCTGGCGCCGTCTCGCGCTGCCGGTGATTGGAGCCTTGAGCACTGGCGTGTTGCTGTTCCGCTATTTTCCGGATGCTCGCGGCAGCGGCATCCCGCAGACCAAGGCCGCCCTCTTCCTTCGCGATGGATTCATCAGCTTTCGCACCGTCCTTGGGAAATTCGGTCTATCTTCCGTTTCACTGGCCAGCGGCATTGCACTGGGCCGCGAAGGGCCGTCCGTTCAGGTGGGCGCCGGCATCGCCTCCGTGCTCGGACGCCGCCTGGGGCTGAGTCCCCGCCGCGTAAGAGCTCTCGTGCCAATTGGCTCTTCGGCGGCTCTGGCGGCGGCGTTCAACACCCCTATTGCGGCGGTCCTCTTCTCCCTCGAGGAGGTCATGGGCGACCTTCACGCCCCGGTGCTCGGTTCCATCGTCCTCAGCTCGGCCACCTCCTGGATCGTGCTCCACCTGCTGCTCGGCGATGAACCTCTGTTTCACGTCCCCGCCTATCAGCTCGTCCATCCGGTCGAGTTTCTGCTGTATGCCGTTCTGGGCGTGGCCGGCGGGCTCGTGTCCGTCACTTTTGTAAAACTGCTGCTCTGGCTCCGCCAGCACTTTCTCGCCATGCCAAAGTCGACCCAGTGGTTGCAGCCTGCCGCGGGCGGGCTCCTCGTCGGCTTGCTCGGCTGGTTCGTGCCGCAGGTGTTGGGCGTCGGGTACGGCAACGTCAGCCTGGCGCTGAATGGGCAAATCGCCCTCGGCACCATGGCGCTGCTGGTGGTTCTGAAAGTTGTAGCCACCGCGAGTTGCTACGCTTCCGGCAATGCGGGCGGCATCTTCGGACCAGCGTTGTTCATTGGCGCAATGACCGGCGGAGCTATCGGCGGCGCGGCCCACCTTCTGTTGCCGGACTACACCGGCGGCGTCGGCGCCTACGCACTGGTGGGAATGGGAGCGGCTTTTGCCGGCATCATCCGGGTCCCGCTGACTTCCGTCATTATGATCTTCGAGGTCACCCGCGACTACTCCATCATCGTTCCGCTGATGATCGCAAACCTGATCAGCTACTTCATATCCAGCCGTCTGCAAAAGGAACCGATCTACGAAGCTTTGCAGCATCAGGACGGGGTTTATCTTCCCGAGGGCGCGCGCGAGCGACGGGAGGTGGTGGTGGTCGACGAGGGCATGCGCCCGGTTTCCAAGGTCCTCCAGGCGGACGATACGGCAGCCGCCGCGGCAGCGTCCGTCGGCGGCGTCCCCGGCACCTGGGTGGTGACTGGACCGGGCGGTGTCGTCGGCATGATCACCACCGCCCAACTGGAAAAGGCCATCCGCGACGGGCGGAAAGAGAGCAAGCTCGCGGACCTGGCCCCCGGTCCGGACGCGCCGCCAGGCGTGTCCGAAGGCTATCCCTCCGTACACCGCGACGATCCTCTCGATACAGCTCTGCGCCGCATGGGTGAGGCCGGTGTCGACACTCTGGCGGTTGTCAGCCGCACCGGTCTCGGGAAAGTGATCGGCGTCATTTCCTTGCAGGATGCTCTTCGTGCTTACGGGTTCGGCGCCAGGCGGAGCCCTGCCGCGAAACCGCCGGATGAATTCAAGGCTCCCGTCGCCAAGCTCGGTGTCGTTGTCGCCGTCGTGGCCGGCCTGTTGCTGCTGGCCGTCTCCCTCGGCTACGCCTACCGCTCGCAACGCTCGGCCAGCGCCCGGAAATACTTCCAGCTGGCCAATGAACTGGTCGCCAACGGGCGCTTTTCCGACGCGGTCGAGCCGTATCGCCACGCGCTCTCCATCTCGCCCAGCGACGACTACCGTCTCGCCCTGGCGTTGGCCCTGGTCCACGCGCAACGCTTCGACGAAGCCGGCATCTACCTTCGCGAAGTGCTGCGTAACCATCCCACCAGCGGGCCCGCCAACCTGGGGCTCGCCGAAGTGGACTCCGGCACCGGCCAGATCGATGAGGCAGTCGGTTATTATCACCGCGCCCTCTACGGCGTCTGGCCGGATAACCCCCAGGTGCAAAGGGTCGAAACCCGCATCGAACTGGTGAACGAACTGGGCAACGCCGGCCGCAAGAAACAGGCGCAAGCCGAACTGCTGTCGCTGATGGCGGTGATGCCGTCCGATCCGGTGGTTCGCAAACGCGTGGCGCAATTGCTGCTCGCCTTCGATTTGCCGCAAGAGTCGGCTGACGTTTTTCGTGAGGTGCTCCCGGCCAGGAAAAACGACCCGGAGGTGTACGCCGGCCTGGGCGACGCGGATGCGGCCCAATGGAAGTACGTTCTGGCATGTTCCGCCTATCGCCACGCGCTGAAGCTCAAGCCGGGCGATGACGAGATCGGCCAAAAGGTGCAATCGTGCGAACAAGTGCTGGCGCTCGATCCCTCGCCGGCCCGGCTCTCCGCCACGGAACGCTTCGACCGCAGCCGGGCGCTGCTCGAATTGGTTCTGGCGGCGCGCGATCAATGCGCGGCTGCGCACCTGCAGGACCCTGCGCCGGACTCCGCCGCACAATTGGCCGACCGCGCGCGGAAAGAGCTCGCCTCCCGCCGCAGACCGCAATCCTACTCCGACGCCTCCGACGAAGATATCGCCCTGGCCAGCCAGTTATGGGAGGCTCTCCCCAAGCTCTGCCAGTCTCCCGGGAACTCCCCCACCCCGCTGGCCAAAGTGATGGCACACCTGTCTCAGTAGGGTGGGGGAAGGCGCCCAGCCTGCCTGACGTCGGCCCCCCAAGTCCTTCAGTCGAGCCGCGAGCACCCGCCGCCACAGACCCGCCGATGGCGCGTCGGTTTCCGGCACGGCGACTGCACGCTCACGTGGACTGCTTCCGACCGGCGACGATCCGCTTAGAACGCGCAGTGATCCGGCAATGGTGCGGGCAATCGCGGGCATCACTGTATCGCCATCGCATCGGCCAGCCTCAGAAACTCAACGGCCTTTTCGAGTACTTCGTCACGGCCCTCGCGGATCCCGGAAATCGTGGGGGCGACCCAAACCTGCGGTAGAATCCCGACATCCTGCAACGGACGGCCATCGGCATGACGCATTTCGTCAGCTGCGAAATTGACCTGGACGCCGCCGGGCAGGATGGTATTTGTAACTTCCCCGATGGCGCCCCTGGTTGGCGTGCCAATGAACGTTGGGTTCGCAGCCGCCTCCAGTTGCAGACACACAAACTCCGGCCGGCTAACGGCACTGGCATCGATCAAGACCGCAACGCGGCGCGAATAGCGCAGCTTGTCGCTCGGCATCACCTTCTCCACTGTCGATTGAATGATTGCCAAGTCGGGGTCGGGCCCGTGCCACACGCGGCGGCGTATCAGGACCGCGGGCACCGGATCTTGAGCGAATCGTGAGGCATATCTGGAGAAACCGGCGTCGGGATACCCGCGCAAGTCCAGGATTAGACCGGGGGTTTTCATGATCGCATCGAAGGCTTTGTCGATGTCGCCCTCGGGGAGCCGCGCCAAATCAATGTAGCCGTATCCGCTTGGTAAAACCTGATAAGTCGGGGTTGCGCGGTGGAACTCGATCAGCGTGGTCCTAGCCAGCTTGACGTCCGCCAGTTTCCCATCGGCCTTCATGACACGTACGTTAACGCTTGTTCCGTCTCCCGCTAGCAGGAACTGATTGATCATCAGCAGCCCTCCCTGCGGGGTGGAATGGGGATACATGTCCATCAGAGACTTGCGTCTCTGTTCCACTGGCTGCCCGTCGATGGCCACAATGATATCGCCACGCTCGACACCCTCCGCTCCTGGAGCGACTTCCCGCACAACTGACTGGCCGTCTACGGGCCATACGGCCACCGGCGGCCCGCTCCCCAACTGTCTCCAGAATTCTGGGATCCAGGTGTGAGAATCGTTGGTCTTGGAAGCCAGCCGGGCGATCGTGAAAACGTAATCGCGCCAGTTTGATGCGGACTCAAATTGGGGGATGAATTCGGAGAGAAACGTGTCCCAGTTTGGAATGTTCCCGGGAAACCCGTAGAAGAAGTGGATCGTATTCCACAACCGCGCCAAGGCCAGCAGGCGCTCCTCTCTTGATGGAAGGGAACTGCCATAGGTCTTCTCGGCGGTCACCAGTTCCGCTGGGGAGGAGACCGGCTCCGCCGTCCGGATGGTCACGCGGATTCCACCGGGCAACTCGGCGGTGTATGCCGGTGTCGGACCGACTGCTTCCCAAGCTGCGTAGTACCCGCGGCCTGTGCCCTCCACCTGTGGATAGTAACCGCTACGCACAAGGCGCTGCTGGTGGGGTGCTGGGTCGAGGGCTGCCGTTTCGTCTCCGCGGAGCACCCTGGTCTCGGGATCCTGCAGTTCACCGAGCATGCTTGCGGTCGCGGTACGATAAGCTTCCACTGTTTCCGCGGCTTCCACCCTCGGAATCGCCCTCAACAACGCTGCGTCCCAATCGACGCCACCGCGGACCACGTAAGGATGGAAGAACTTTACCACGCCCCACAGACGAAACAAACCAGAGAGACGGTTGATCCGTTCGGCATCGGGTTTGGGCTGGACGCGCGACGCCACGAAATCGACTCCTTCGAGGTTCAGGCGGATGTGCTCGCCGTCAATCCGTCCATCGAACGGAACCTCGATCAGCTTGCCGCGCACGGGTAACATGACCAAAAGCGAGACTGCATCGCCTTGCACCGTGCCCTTCCTAATCTGCATGAGTGTGTCATTCATCTGCATAGTTCCAGTCAGCGATCCACCACTCTGGTGCAGTGAGAGGTTGAACTCGGCTTTCTGCGATTGGGCGGAAACTATAGCGTGCCATTGGCCTGTCAGGTCTACGGCCAGCGCGAGAAACATCAGAACACCGATCATGTAGGAATTATATGTGGTCACAACCTCCACCGTGCGCCGGCGTGATCGGATTGGAAACCGCCGTGCCTATGGTCAGCCTGGGCCGAAGGGATTCTGCCGCCGACGCTCAAAGCAACCGGCAGTCTCGGAAATGGGAGCGACAATCAAGTTGACGAAAAACGCCTATCTCCAAGAAATGACCTACCGCCAGTCTGCTGGGCCGGAGCCGCGGCGAGTCCTTCCGCGCCGGCGTCAAGGCCCCACACCGGATCCAGCTCCCCCGCATGATAGATTGAAAGCATGGTGCGTCGCGCTCTGTGCGCATTCACGATTCTGGCTGGCGCCGCGGCGTTGTGGGCGCAAACGCAACCCGCGCAGCAGCCCGCGGGCATGCTCAACCCCTGGGAGATTGCCCCCGTGCTCGAAGAGATTTCGGCCCACGGCGCGCGGCTGGCGGAGGCGCTCGGCCGCATCGATGTGCGGCCCTGGATCGATCGCGGAGCTTCGGAAACGTACCTCGAACAGTGGCAGTCCGCTACCGTGCAGGCCAAGGCTCTGGCCGATACCGCCGGCGCGCTGGCTCACAATCCGGAGAAGCTGTCCGCCGGGCTCGATGTGCTGTTCCGCATTCAGGCTTTGGAAACTATGATCGGCTCGATCGAACAGGGGATGCGTAAATACCAGACGCCGGCCGGCGCCGCGGCGCTGGCCGCTCTATCCGCCGAGAACGGCGCCAACCGCTCGCGCCTCGAGCGGTACCTGGTCAATCTCGCCGCCGAACAGGAGCAGCAACTGCAGGTGATGGACAGCGAAGCGCAGCGTTGCCGCGCCTCGTTGACCGCGCCCAGCCAGCCGTCCAGGAAGAAATAGCCATTCTATGCCATTCCATTGCAGCATTTGCGATGAGCCTTCCGCGCGAATTTGCGTGCGGTGCACCAAAGACGCGTGTGACAACCATATCTGCGAGAAATGCTTGAAGTGCAGCGATTGCTGCGAATGCGAAGTGGCTCTGAACGCAATCCCACACATCGTCCCCACCGTCCACACCCCGCCCGCGCCAGAGTCCGGGGCCGAGGTCGAAATCGAAACTGAAGCCGCGCCCACGCCGTCCTTATCCGAAGCGCCCGAGCCCGATCCGATACCGTCCGCCGAACAGTAGGCTCGCCACGCCCGTTCAAACCGCGCGCGCTGTCCGTCCCTGCAAGGCGAGTATCCGAGCCCTCGCGGACGTTTGGTGCCGTCAGCCTTCTGTCGCCATCCGTCCGGCTTGTAAGGCTGGTCTGCATTGTCTCCCCTGCTTTCCTTGACTGGCGCCGCACAGTTCTGCGACTATGGCGATGATCGTGACGACCTTTGGTTCGCAGGATTGCTCGCCGGAGCGCTCTGCGCAGGGTGTGCCTCGACCCGCCGTTGCGGTCGAGGTTTTACAATGATGGAGCGGTTCGCGGCCGGCGTGGTCACATGGTTTCTGCAGGATCAGGACCGTGGGATCGAGTGCGCCGAGCTGCTCCTGATCCTCCTGCTGGTTGCGTTCTTCCTGCTCTGCCCGCGGGGCCTGAAGCGCCGCTTGCGCGTCCTCGGCTCGGTCATCCTGCGGCCATTTCAGCGCCGCAAGCCAATCGCGCTCGTGCTGGTCTGTCTAGCCCCGCTGTTACTGCGCATCGCGCTTTTGCCGGCGGTCCCTCCTCCCATACCATTCATCGCCGACGAGTTCAGCCACCTGCTTCTGGCCGACACGCTTGCTTCGGGCCGTCTCGCGAATCCGCCACATCCGATGGCGGCCCACTTCGAGACGCTATACGTTTTGCAGCAACCGGTCTACGCCTCAATTTATCCGCCGGGCCATGGCTTTGTTATGGCGATCGCGCAGTTGGTGGGGCTTCGCCCATGGTTCGGAGTCCTGGCCGAGACGGGTATCATGCTGCTGGCGATCGCGTGGATGCTGCGAGCCTGGTTCCCGTCACGCTGGGTGCTGCTCGGGGTGTTGATAGCGATCGTGCATCTTGGGGTCTGGATGAACTGCTACTGGGGCGGATCACTACCTGCGGCGGGGGGCGCGCTGGTGGTCGGCTCGCTTACGCGTCTTGCCGGCCGGGCGCGCGCCCTGGACGGCTTCGTGCTGGGCCTGGGGCTCACGATCCTTGTCAACACACGGCCCTACGAGGCGGTCCTGGTGGGCCTGGTGACGTCGCTCGCGTTGGCCGTGATTGTGTTTCGCTCTCACGCAACGCCCTGGCGCGATAAGTGGCGCCTGATTCTGGCGCCGATCGCGTGCTCGCTGGCGGCAGGCGCGGCGCTCACTTGCGTTTACAATTTCGGGGTCACCGGACGGCCACTGCTCTTTCCCTACATGGTGTCCCGGCAACAGTACGGGGTGCCGCAAACCCTGGCGTTCCAGGCGCCGGTGCCTCCACCTGTATCCAAGCCGTATCAGGACGTGATGGATACTTACCGGTGGCAGCGCGCGGAGCACGACAGGCTCAGGCATCTCCGAGCCTTCTGGAAGTTCAACGGCGAGAAGCTAGCGTCCTTCTGGCACTTCTATTTGCACCCGCTGTGTGCGGTCCCCCTGCTTTTCCTCCCGTGGGCCTTGCGCTCGCGCAACATGCGGTTTCTGCTCGGTGGGGGACTCTTCGTCACCCTGGGCACCGCGCTCTACCCATTCTATTTTCCCCAGTATAGCGCCCCGGTTGCGGGCGTCCTCCTGATTTTTCTGGTACAGGGTCTGCGGCTTCTCTCAGCCCGGACCCGGCATGCCAGGGGTGGTGGGCTATTGATTCCAGGCGCCGTTCTGCTCTTTGGCGGCACGGGGATGTTGTTGTTGGTGGTGGCGCTCGGGTTGCATAGCAAGGATATAGGACATCGACTGCTGACCTATCCGCCCCAAGCGGTGATGCGCGACCAGATAGAGACGCGCTTTGCCGCCTCCGGCGCGAAGCACCTCATCATCGTGCGCTACGCGCCGAATCACAGCCTCCACATCCCCGCGATCTACAATCGCGCGCGGATCGACGACTCGGCGGTCGTGTGGGCCAGGGAACTGGGTCCGTTGCGCGACGAGGAACTGCTGCGGTACTACCCCAACCGCACGGTCTGGTTATTCGAGCCCGATCAAACGCCGCCGCGGATCGGTCCGTATCCGCGGGCATCCACATCCCCGTGAGGCGCCTCGGACCTGGGACGTATGGGATTATGGGAAACTCTATGCCCTGGACACGCAGCCCGATCTTGTTCGCGCTGGTGGCCGTCCTGTCTGCCGCGGCGTGGCAGGCTTTGACCGTTCACTACAACTACGGCGGAAACTGGACGGCGCTGTTCGAAACCGGCGCCAGGTCGCCGGCCGCGCCCGCCGGACTGTCGTCCGAGCGCATTTACCGGTTCCCGGACTCTTTCGGATACGATGGCCAGAGCTATCACTACATGGCACACGACCCGCTTCTCAGGCGCGGGTTCCAGTCGTCGGTCGATTCCCCGCGGTTCCGCTACCGGCGCATTCTCGTCCCAATCTCCGCGTGGCTGTTGGCCGGCGGGCAGGACCGCTTTGTAGATCGGGCTTACGTGGCTGCGATCTGGCTCTGGGTCTTCGCCGGTGCACTGTGGACCGGCCTCGTTGCGCGCCAGCGGGGAGCGCACCCTGGGTGGTCGCTCGCGTTCCTGTTCGTCCCAGCCGTGGGCGTCTCACTCGACCGTCTCACCGTGGACGTGGCTCTCGTCGCGCTTACGGCGGGCCTGGTTTATTACGCGGGGCGGCATCGCTGGTTAGCGGCGGCCGTGGCTTGCGCGCTGGCGTGCCTGGTTCGAGAAAGCGGCCTGCTCATTCCTGCGGCATTGACCGCATGGTGCGCGATGGAACGGCGGTGGCTGCGCGCGGCCGCTATGGCATTATCGATCGTTCCCGCGCTGGCCTGGTATCTCTACGTGGGCTGGCATACCGCTCCAACGGGGCCTGACGGTCTGGTGTCGGCCATCCCATTCGCCGGAATCCTGACCAGGATCATGCATCCCGTTCCGTATCATTTCGAATTTGCCGTAAACGCGCTGGCCACCGTTCTCGATTACGCTGCCCTGGCGGGTATCGTCGCCGCCACGGTGTATTGCGGCGTTCACTGGCGCCGTCTCCTGAGGCAACCGGACGGCGCGGTTGCTTTTGCTTTCGTCGCGCTGGTGGCCGTGGTATCGAGCCCGGAGGTGTGGGGCCATGCCTACGCTTTCGCACGCGGGTATTCGCCGCTGCTTTTCCTTGTCGGGTTGGATGGATTCCGCTCGCGGTCACCGGCGGCCGCGCTGCCGATTGCGCTGACGGCGCCTCGAATCGGCCTGGAAATGGGGCGACAGTTGGTGGGCGTCCTCCGGGGGATAACCGGATTGTAAGAGAGGTGTCCGCCGGCGCCCTCCAACGATGCTGTTCAGGGTCCGGTGTCTTGCTGAGCGAGGCGCCGCAACCTCCGTTCACACCTCCCGAAAGAAACTTCGCGTTTCGCTTTCAACGTGTTGCGCATCGGTTCCATCGAGCGCCCACCCCGCCCTGCTACTCTGAAATCGAAGAAGAGCTGCTCGCTCGCCAAGATGCAGCCCGTCACGGAGCCACGTCCGGTGCCTATCCACCTCGAGGGGGCAATTTGAAACCGGGTCACGCGGTGCAACGTTCGTCAGGCGGCCATAGTGGCTTGTACTCCTCCTCGAGAGGAGAAAGGAACCGGTTCCTCCAGTCCCGGCAAGGCGGCGCTTTTGTGAGCGCCGCGGCGCCAATAACAAGGGAATAAATGCTCTCGTCCGCTACCGTGGAATCTCGTATCGCTTGATCTTCTCGTAGAGTGTCGATCGGTCGATGCCCAACACCCCGGCCGCTTCTTTGATGTTGCCGCCGGTCCGCTGTAAAGTCGCCGCGATCAGCAGTTTTTCCATCTCCTCGATGGTTACGCCCGCTGGGGGGGCCCAGCCCTCTTTCCCGGCTTGGCCGCTCTGCGCCACAAAAGCAAAATCGTCTTCCGTGAGTTCAGAGCCGCGGCAGGTCACCATAGCCCGCTCGATCGCGTTCTCCAGTTCCCGCACATTGCCCGGCCAGTTGTGATCCAGCAGCACCTTCAAGCCGCCCTCGGAGATTCCGCCCACTTCCTTGCCCAGCTCGTGCGAGATCCTTTCCAGAAAATGTTGCGCCAGCAGCGGGATGTCCTCGCGCCGCTCGCGCAGCGGCGGGACGCGGATCTCGATCACGTTCAGCCGGTAGTAAAGGTCGTCGCGAAATTTGCCCTCCGCCACGGCCTGCTGCAGATTCACGTGCGTGGCCGCGATCACCCGCACATCCACCGTCACTTCCTCCGAGCCGCCCACGCGGTAGAAGCGGCGCTCCTGCAGCACGCGCAGCAGATCCACTTGCAACTTGGGCGAGATATCGCCGATCTCATCGAGGAAAATCGTCCCGCCTTCGGCCATCTCGAACTTGCCCCGCCTTTGCTGGTTGGCGCCGGTGAAAGAGCCCTTTTCGTGGCCGAAGAGCTCGCTTTCGAGCAGCGTCTCCGCCAGTGCGGCGCAGGAGACGGCCACAAACGGCTTCCCTGCGCGGTCGCCCGAGTTGTGAATCGCGCGTGCGATCAACTCCTTGCCAGTGCCGCTTTCCCCCTGGATCAGCACCGTGCTGCGCAGGCTGGAAACTTCCTGCGCCAGCTTGAGGATGTCTTGCATCCGCGCGCTCTTGCTGATCACGTCGCCGAAGTGGTATTGCCGCGACAGCTTCTTGCGCAGAATGCTGTTCTCGCGTTGCAGGTTTTTCACCTTGATAATGCGGCTCACCAGCAGCGAAATCTCTTCCGGGTTGCAGGGCTTGACGATGTACTCCTGCGCCCCTTCTTTCATGGCGGTGATGGCGGTATCCACGGTGGCGTAGGCGGTGATGATAATGATCGAAGCCTCGGCGTGCAACCGGCGCACCTGCATCATGGTCTCGATCCCATCCATGCCGCCGGGCATTTTGAGATCCACGAAGTAGATAGCATAGTCGCGCTGCGTGGCCTTCTCGACGGCTTCGCGTCCCGAGTTGGCGGTGTCCACCGCGTACCCGTCCTCGCGCAGCCAGGCTGCCAGCGATTCGGCCATCACCTCTTCGTCGTCCACTACCAGGATTTGCCAGTGGGTCTTCATTGCCGTCACCCCTTCGGTTTCCGTTCGATCCGCGCCGCGCAACGGGCGCAAAACGCCGCCCGCTTGAAATCGATCTGCCGCACCGAGGTCGCCAGCGACATGGCGCAATTGCCATCCGGACAGTGCACCAGCCCGAACAAATGGCCGCATTCATGCAGCACTTCTTTTTGCGCGCGCTCCAAAAATACCTCGCGATTCGGCGCCAGCCCGTAGAATTCCTGCCGCAGGCGGGCAAACGAAACCACCCCCGCGCGGCCGCCCAGTTGCGCGTGGCCGAACACGAAAGTCAGCACGGGGATGAACAGATCCCGTTCCGTCAGCCCCAATAGCTTGAGCGCGTCGTCGGGACACAGCCGCACCAGCATGTCCAGCACCGGAATCGAACCGTACTGGCCGCGGACCGCATCAAACGCGAAATCGAGTTCGGGCAACTGGATCTCCCGAACCGGCGCGCCGAACTCGGCTCCAGCGCGCTCGGCGATAGCCGTCAGCGCTTCCCGGTCCACTTCCGGCGTGGCGCCCACGTAAAAATACTTCATCCCTTTCCGGCCAGCGCCGCCGGTTCCTCGCCGCCCTGCGCCAGTTGCTCGAGCGGCAGCGACACCGTAAAGATAGCGCCGGCTCCCGCCGCGCTCTTGACTTCGATATCGCCTCCATGCGCCTGGATGATGCCGTAGGATACCGCCAACCCCAGCCCCACGCCCTTTCCTTCCGACTTGGTGGTGAAGAACGGGTCGAAGATCCTGGCCAGGTTCTCGGGTGGGATGCCCTCGCCGTTGTCCGACACCGTCAGCATCTCCATGCCGTCGGCCGTGTACGTCGTGATCGAAACGCGGCCCTGGCGCTTGTCCAGGCCCTTGCTTTGCGTGGCTTCGGCGGCGTTGAGCACCAAGTTCAGCACCACCTGCTGGATTTGCGACGGGTCGCAGAGCACCGGCGGCAGCCCCTCGCGCAGGTCCGCCTCCACTTCCACGTTGCTCAGCTTCAGCTTGTGCTGCACCAGCGATAGCGTCATGCGCACAATCCGGTTCAGGTCGGTCGGCGCGCGCTGCGGCTTGCCGCGCCGCGAGAAAGCCAGCAGGTCGCTGACAATGTGCCCCACCCGCGAGGTTTCGTTGATCACCTGCGCAAGATAGCGGCGGAACTCGACCAGCCGGTTGGGCGGAATGCCGTCGTCGGTGAGCATGCGCTGCATCAGCATCGACAGGTTCAGCACCCCGGAAACGGGGTTGTTGATCTCGTGCGCCACGCTGGCGGAAAGCTGGCCGAGCGAGGCCAGCCGGTCGCTCTGCACCAGCTTTTTCTGCGCGGCTTTGAGCTGCTCGGTGCGCTCCTCCACCTTGGTTTCCAGCTTCTGCGTGAACTGGTTGATCTCGCCGAGCGCCGTGCGCAGCCGCTCGCGCATCACCTCGAAGCTGCGCGCCAGTTCGTCCAGTTCCTCGCTCGAGCCGACGATTTCAAGCGGCCGGTCGAGCTCCATCTGGCTCACCGCCTTGGTTCCTTCCACCAGCGCTTCAATCGGCCGGCTCAGAAACCGCCGCGTAAACAGGATGATGAACAGGCTGATCAGCCCGATTTCGACGCCCGTCACCACCAGCACGCGCAGCTTCATGCCGTCCACTTCGCGATCCACGCTTTCCAGCGTCAACGCCACATCGAGCACCCCCAGCACCTTGACGCCGGCCGGGTGCGCGTGGCACGCCGATTCGCTGCACGAACGTTCGTTGTAAATCGGCGTCACCATCTCCAGCCGCCGGTGGCCTATGTCCGCGCCGGTGATTTTCACGTGCGAGGTAAGATCGATCGGGCTGACCGAGCCCACCGTGGGATCGTTGCGGCGCGTCGAGTACGTCACCTGGCCGCTGCGGTTAAACATGCGGATACGGTCGATGCCCTGCTTCTCGGCGATGGTCTGCATCACCTGGTAAGCGGCTTCCCGGTGGTCGTCCAGCATGGCGTGCCACATCGCGCTGGAGATCCCCTTGGAGAGTTGTTCCGCTCCCAGGATCATGGTGTTGAGAAGCTGTCGCTCCTCGGTCTTGATGTTCACCAGCCCGGAAACCGCCGCCACAATGATCACAATCACCGTGATCGAGAGCATCAGCTTCCGCGCGAGACGCCTCGGCATAACCGGCCCTGCACTCCGAAGCAATTGTAGCGTGCGGCGCCGGGCCATGGGCCGCACTCCTGGCGTGCTCGATCAAGCGGCCCGGCCCGCTCAACCGCCTCGCGGTCCTCGGCCGGGGTGGACCAACGGCTCCGCTCGGAGCGTTCGTCTTGCACATTGCTCTACGCGCCGATGGCCAGGTGCAGCAGGCGAAACGCGAGCCAGGCGATCAAGGCGGACATCGGGATGGTGAGCACCCACGCCCACACGATATTGGTGGCGATGCCCCAGCGCACGGCCTTCAGCCGCTGAATGCTGCCGACGCCGGCGATCGCCCCGGCGATGGCGTGGGTGGTGGAAACCGGCAGTCCCAGGTGGCTGGCCAGCAGCACCGCGCCCGCCGCGCCGGTTTCTGCGCAGAAGCCGCTGCGCGGTTTGAGACGCGTGAGCCGCGTGCCCATAGTGCGCACAATCCGCCAGCCGCCGCTCAGCGTGCCCAGCGCGATGGCCGCATGGGCGGCCAGAATCACCCACAGGTGAATTTCGAAAGTCTTTTGGAATCCGGAGGCCACCAGCACACCGGTGACGATCCCCATGGTCTTCTGCGCGTCGTTGGAGCCGTGAGAGAGACTGAAGGCGGCCGCCGAAACCAACTGGAACTTGCGGAAGTAGAAATCCATCTTGCTGGGAGTGGAACGCCGGAACAGCCAATACACCGCAATCATCAACAGGTAGGCCGATACCATCCCGATCAGCGGCGCGGCAAGAATAAAGACGATGGTCAAGCTCCATTGGCCGGCGATCAGCCCTTCGAAGCTGTGAATGAAGCCGCGCACGATTCCGGCGTGCGCCACCGCCGCGCCCGCATAACCGCCGATGAGCGCGTGCGACGAGCTGGTGGGCAGCGCCAGCCACCACGTGATCAGGTCCCAGAGAATGGCGCCCGCCAGGCCGGCCATGATGACGTAGGGCGTCACCAGGTTCAGGTTCACGAACCCTTTGCCCACCGTTTTGGCTACCGCCGTGCCAAACAGGAACGCCGCCACGAAGTTGAAAAACGCCGCCCACACCACGGCTTGCCCGGGAGAAAGCACGCGCGTCGCTACGATGGTGGCGATCGAGTTGGCGGCATCGTGGAATCCGTTGATAAAGTCGAAGACCAGCGCGATGCCGATGATCAGAACGGCCAGTTGAAGGACGGTCATCTTTAGCTGTTCTTGACCACCACATTCTGCAGCACGTCGGCCACATCCTCGCAACTGTCGATGGTCTCTTCGAAGAAGTCGTACACTTCTTTGAGCTTGATGAGCGTGATGGGGTCTTTCTCTTTGTTGAACAGATCGGCAATCGCCCCGCGGCCGATCAGGTCGCCCTCGTTTTCCAGGCGATTGATCTCGATGCAATGCTCCATCAGCGGTTGCCCCGCTTCCAGCGCTTCGAACGCGCTGTGCATCGATTTTGCGCAGCTCCGTACAATCTCCGCCAGTACGATCATGTTGGGCGGAATCGGATCGATGTGGTACGACAACAACCGGTGCGAAGTGTCTTCCAGGCCGTCCAGCACGTTGTCCAGAGAGGAAGAGATGTTGTGAATGTCTTCCGGGTCGAGCGGCGTAATGAAGGTCTGGTTGAGGCGGGTGAAGATCTCGTGAATGAGCTCGTCGCCGCGGTGTTCGAGCACGTTGATCTCCATGGCGAACGCGGCCAGTGTCGAGTTGCCGGCGCGCACTCCGTCCAGCAGCAAACGCGCCGCCTCGGAGATGATATCCGCCTGCTTAAGAAACAGGCCGTAAAACTTCTCTTCGCGTGGAAGGAGTCGCATATTGAGAGGGGATCAGGAGAAACCCATCTTAATCGCATTGCAACAACCAGGTCAATATTGAGTTACGGTTCGGTAACGATGGGAAACAGCGCGGCGTCCTCGTCTGCCTCGCCGGCGGCGTCGAGCTTCAGAAAACGCGTGTCGAGCAGACGGCCAGTGTCGATGTTCCCCATGGCGGAAAGGATATTCTCCTTCAAGTGAGGATATTCCTTTTCGAGGCCGGCGAACAGATCGCGCAGCGAGCGCCGCACCGTGCCCGTGCGCTGCGAACAGCCGCAGGGCACCACGGGAACGCCGCGCGATTCGGCGTAAGCTCGCGTCACATCCTCGGTGACGAACACCAGCGGGCGAATCAGCCGGAAATCGCGTTCGCGCGACCAGGTGACCGGCGGCAGCGCGCTCAGTCTTCCGGTAAACATGGTGTTGCGCAGCAGGGATTCGCAGAAATCGTCGGCCGTGTGGCCGAGCGCGATCACGTTGGCGCCCAGTTCGCGCGCGATCTGGTACACCGCGCGGCGCCGGTAGCGGCTGCACAAGTCGCAGCCGTGCTCAGGTTGATCCGCGAGAAGCTGAAGCGACGGTGCGTCGCGGTAGTAGGTCCACGAAACGCCGCGCTGGCGCAGGTATTCGCCCAGCGGCTCGATGGGGCGCAAGAACTTGCCCTGTTCCACGGTGAACGCGCAGACCGAGAATTCGACGGGGGCGCGCTGGGCGAGCAACAGCAGCGCTTCGAGCAGCGTGGCGGAATCCTTGCCGCCCGACAACGCTACGGCCACCCGGTCTCCATCGCGAATCATGCGGAAGCGATGGATGGCCTCACCCACCTTGCGCAGCAGCGTTTTTTCGAGATCCACTGCTTCGATTATACCGGCGTGGCGCGCGCCGCAAAGTGGGACAGGCGCTTTCACCTGTCAGTCTCTCAGCCCGGCGGCAGCAGGGAGACGCTGCTAATTCCCGCTCTTAGCCCGTGCGGCAGCAGTGGGTTTCACGGCCGGCGGCTTCGGGCGCCAGAACGCAGGATCCTCATCCTCAGTGGCTTTCGAAACGTAACTCATCGTGGGGTTCACTTGAAACAGGTTGATTTCTTCCGAGATCACGCCTTCGGCGTCGAACTCGTCCAGTTTTTTCAGGCGCTCGGCGCCCAGCATTGAGATGAACGCCTGGTTCTGCTCCTCCGCCGCATCGAGCGTCTTCAGAGAGGTCATGCCTTCAAAAAACAGGTACATCCCCGCCGGCGCTCCCGCCTTCACTTCATAGCCCACGAAACTCCGGTCGATGTTGGCCCTGTCGTACGCATGAATCACAACGCCGGCCTGCTCCACGAAATCCCCGGCGTGCCCCGGTCTGACGTGGTACGTCAGCACGCGCACGAAGCGTGTCTTGCCCAGATCCAAATTGTCCGGCCGGTAACTCAGTTGCGGACGGTAGACGGCCCACAGAGTGTTGCTTCTTTCGCGGAGGTCGCCATCCTGCGCGTCGGCTATCTCGAGGGTATGTTTCAGCGGTTCTTTTTCGGCTTCCGCCTGCCATTTTTCCGACATCTCGAAAGAGGGATATGCAGCCACGAACCACACTTCATTGCTGCCTGAGAGCGGAGAAAGCCCCACGTAATGGCCGGGGAAGTTCGCTTTGCGGAAAGCCTGCACGAACGCCGCCTCGGTCGTCTCGTGGGCCGGCATCTTGCCTTCTTTGATCAGCTCGCGCCCTATCTGCAGAACCGGGGGCGGGCCATCCTCCTCTTGCGCGAGCATAGCGGGCGCACCCGCCGCGCACAACGCGGCCAGGGCAATCAGCATCTTCATGTTTTCCACCTCAACTTTCTGCGGCGCGGGCTGGTTGGCCCGTCAAGACCGCCAGTGTGTATAGAGCCTATCACATAGATCGCGCGCCAACCCGAGGGGTAGGAACTAGTGTGGCGCATTCTCCCTGCGAATTGCGGGCGGGCAGGGCGGAGCCGCCGGTCCCAAAAGACCCTCGCCGCAAACCGTCTTTTCCGGTTTCCGGATGCGCGCAAAACGTCTGTTGCGGAGTCGAACCAAATGTGGTCTCTTATTGTTCATGAAGAGGGCAACGAATTTTCGGGCGATGTTGCTGTTGGTACTGGCTTCAGCGCTCGTGGCTGGTTTATCCGGTCAGAACGTCATCGATACCAGAAACTGGACTGCTGCCGAAGATCACCAGAACATGATGGATCAGCTTGGCATAAAGGCTCTCCGACCTGGCCCGAGCGGCAATGAAAGCGCGCCGAATCACGCCAACTACGACGAGGCCACGGCGAATCCGTACCCGAACCTTCCTGACGTGCTTACGCTGAACAATGGCAAGAAGGTCAAGACGCCGGCGATGTGGTGGAATCAGCGCCGGGCGGAGATCGTGGAGGACTTTGAGCGGGAGGTGGTAGGCCGCATCCCGAAGAATGTTCCAAAGGTGACTTGGGAAGTCACGAAAACGGTCGCCGCGCAAGTGGCTTCGCGTAACGTCATCGGCAAGCAGCTCCTTGGGCACGTGGATAATTCGTCCGACCCGGATATTAAGGTCGAGATTCAAATGACCCTGCTGGTCCCCGCCGATGCGAAAGCTCCGGTGCCGGTGATGATGATGTTTGGCGGGCGCAGCATTCCCGAGGTTGCGTTTCCCGCGCCGGCGTTTCCCGGCCGCGGAGGAGCACCCGGGCGAGGCGCGCCGGGCGCTGGCCGCGGACCTCTCGCTCCCCCCGCGAATGCAGATCCTCCCGCAATGGAACAACTCATCGCCGATGGCTGGGGGGTCGCCACCATCAATCCAAACAGTATCCAGGCCGACAACGGTGCTGGGCTGACGAAAGGCATCATTGGACTGGTGAACAAAGGCCAGCCCCGAAAGCCCGACGATTGGGGCGCTCTTCGCGCCTGGGGTTGGGGCGCCTCGCGTGCCCTCGACTACCTGGAGACCGAAAAGGCCGTGAATGCGAAGCAGGTTGGCATCGAAGGGGTATCGCGCTATGGCAAAGCGGCGCTTGTGACCATGGCGTTCGATACGCGCTTCGCGGTCGTGCTGATCGGTTCGTCCGGTGAAGGCGGAGCCAAGCTTTACCGCCGCAATTGGGGCGAGGCCGTCGAAAACCTCACGGGCACCGGCGAGTATCATTGGATGGCTGGGAACTTCCTGAAGTACGGTGCTTCTGAAGCGAGCTTCGGAAGCAGGAATCCCGGGGACCTGCCGGTTGATTCCCACGAACTCCTGGCGCTTTGTGCGCCACGCCTCACCTTCGTGAGCTACGGTGTGCCGGAAAAGGGCGACGCAAAGTGGCTCGATCACCAGGGCAGCTTTATGGCCGCGGTCGCCGCACAGCCGGTCTTCCGCCTGCTCGGCGCGAAAGATCTTGGCGTCACGACGGACTATCGTACTGCGAAGATGCCTCCGGTAAACGCCGGGCTCCTCGACGGGCAGCTTGCATGGCGCCAGCACGATGGCGGACATACCGATGGGCCCAACTGGAAGTACTTCATTCCCTGGGCCGACAAGTTCCTGCATCACGATAACGCGGAGAAGCGTGCGTGAAGATCCTCCTGGCCGGCATCACTGTGGTTTCGCTACTGTGGGCCCAGGCCGACCAACCAACTCCGCGAGCCGATAAGAACTCGCAGATCGCTCATCGACAGTTCCTCACTAAAGGTAAACAGGGCCGCATCGATGTCTACTTCGAAGGCGACTCGATCACGCGGCGTTGGGGGGCGACTGACTATCCGCAACTCCTCGAAAACTGGAACAAGAATTTCTTCGGTTGGAACGCTGCGGATTTTGGGTGGGGTGCGGACCGTGTCGAGAACATCCTCTGGCGGCTTGAGAACGGCGAACTCGATGGCGTCAATCCTAAGGTGATTGTGCTGCTGGCCGGCACCAACAACGTGGGCGGCAAGATTCCTCCAGGTGGTATCGACACGGCCGTCGAGGATGTGACGAAGGGTCTTCGAGCAGTGGTGCGTATCATGCAGTCGAAGGCTCCGGACGCGGTGATTGTCGTGATGGGAATCTTTCCGCGAAACGACAATGTGGATGTCATGCCGGAAATCGACCGCATTAACGCGAATCTGGCGAACATGGCGGACGGTCGCAGGATCCGGTATTTGAATATCAACGACCAGCTCGCGGACCGCGACGGAAGGCTTCACGATGGCATGATGAACGCCAATGACAAACTCCATCCCACGGTCAAGGGCTATCAGGTTTGGGCGGACGGGCTGAAGCCGCTCTTGACCGAACTGCTGGGACCGCCCGCAAAGGAGGACCGCGCGCCCGCGCCGACTGGAGATCCCTCCGCCCGCCGGTCATTCGTGAAATAGCCGGCATCTTTTTACGGAGCATTCTCGGCAGCCTCGTCGCGAGCTGCAAAAGATACGGCGCCCCGGCACGCTTCCCAGTTCTGATATCCTGAGAACCGGCGGAAACCGAAGCCAAAATGGAGACCCTCGTTTAGCGCTGGTAGAGCAGGGATTCTCCGGCGGCTTCAGGCGGTTCGGTGGTGCCTCAGCCTACCCAACTAGCGCCTCTGCCGCGACGGCGCATTGTCCAGGTCAGAAGGAGCAAAGCCAGTGCCCGAGGCGTATCGCGATGTCCCCAGACTGACCTTCAGGTCGATTGCCATCGCTGCGATGTGGATGATCGCTTCAGTGACGGTGCTATCGGCCATACGTCTGTGCGCGCGGGCAGAGGCGCATTTCGCCCCGCTAGTGAAGAGCAGCCCGTTCCACTCGCTTTGTGAGGTGGAAGGCTGCGGCCGGCCAGCAACGCAGAAGGCCGATTCGATGCCCGATCGGGAAGCCCATCTGTTTTGTGACGCGCACTTTCCTAAGGCTGGCCCGAATTCTCTCGTGTTCGGGGACATGGGTGCGCCAATTACGAAAAGGAATGATCCGTGCAATTTCCTGATTACCTGGATGATTATCTGCATTGCGTTTGGCGGGCTGCTTTTCGTGCCCTGCACGTGCCGGATAATAGTCTATTTGGTATCTGGGCGAAGGGTTCCTCTCTCAATTGGTCAGGTGATCGGTAGGATGACGCCGGAACCACCCCGTACCATATTCCCCGCGCCGTCCGAACCGCCCGGACGTCTGCCGGCTTTTGACCGCCCTCCTAGCCAGTCCGGCTCTGAACCGCTTCTATCGCACGGCAATCATCCGTTTTTGTGGGCTATCTTAGGACTCGCTCTGGCCTGGCTTCTGTACGATTGCGTTGTGCTGCGTATCCCCTCCTTCACTTAGAGGGCATCTTATCGCGGCTGGGAAACTTCGCCGGACCGGCTAAACGGCGACCGCCTGAGCCAGTTCGGCGGCACACAACACCAGGTCCCCGGGACAGAACGGTTTGCGAAGCGTGCGGCAATGGCGGAAACGGCTCGCCAGCGCGGGATCGGGAAACGCGGCAACGTAAATGAGGGGGAGGCTTTCAGCGAATTCGAGAAAATGCGCCGGCCCGTTGGTGATCAGGAGCGAAACCGCGCCCGGCGCATCCCGTAAGGTCCGCAAGGCCTCTTCCAGTTCGGCTTCGGCAACCGTATATCCCTCGCGCTTGAGAATGCCGCCGACAAACCTCCGGATGATCGGGTCTTCCACGATCAGCGCGCACCCGAGAGCGGCTTTCTGTTGCATCTACCGTCCCGTCTGCGAAGGCGCAGAACGCATATTCAGCTCTGATTACTATTCTGCGCGCGGGAGCTGGCAACCCACAATACCCGCTGATGGGCGTGCGTAGTCCCCAACGGTGCGGTTATTGAATGCCCAGCAGGTCGCACCAGCGCCCGAAGACCTGTTGCGCCAACGCCCTCAAACGCGCGGCATTATTGGTATTGTCGATCGGCGCCGGGACTTCGCGCATATCCCCGCAATTCAAATCCTGCGAACACCAATCGGCGATCATTTCGGGCGTGACTTCCAGGTGAAACTGGAGAGCGTAGGCGCTGGCGCCTATGCGAAAAGCCTGGTGGCGGCAGGCCGGCGACGAGGCCAGCCAGTGCCCGCCGGGCGGCAAATCGAAGGTCTCGCCGTGCCATTGAAACACGGTTTCGCGCGGCCCCGCGCCGGCAAATAAAGGATCGGCGGCGCCCTCGGCCGTCAGCTCGATTTCGAACCAGCCGATTTCCTTCATTGGGCTCGCATAAACGCGGGCACCCAACGCTTTGGCGATCAACTGTGCGCCCAGGCATACGCCGAGCACGGGGCGGCCCGCCTCCACCGCCTGCGCGATCCAGCGCGCTTCCCGCTCCAGGTACGGCAAGCCGTCGTTTACCGACATGGCGCCGCCCATGAAGATCAGGCCGTCATAGCGGGCGGGGTCGGGCGCAGCGGCTCCGGGCTGGTAGAGGTCGGCATAATCGATGCCGATGCCGCGGCGCTTGAGTTCGGGCTCGATGCGCCCGAGATGCTCAAAAGGAACATGCCGGAAAGCGAGAACGCGCATAAACCTGGCGGAAAGAATTCGCGCCTACTTGATTTGGGCCACCTGAAAGTGGCTCAGGCCGGCGGCGTAATGTTCCACCCCGCGCACCAGTGCCTCGGCCACTTTCTGCCGGTACTCTGGCTTGCGGAGCAGGGCTTCCTCTTTGGGGTTGCTGAGGAAGCCGATTTCGGCCAGCACGGACGGCATGCTGGCGCCGATCAGCACCACAAAGGGAGCGCGGCGCACGCCGCGATCACGCTCGGCCGGGAAGCTGTGTGCATACAGCGCGAACAGCGACGACTGGATACTGCCGGCCAGATCCCTGGATTCCTCCGCTTTGTCGTGCAGGGTGATTTTCTGGATCAGGTCGTGCAGCTCGGAAATGCTTTCGACGGAGTTGGCGTTTTCGCGCGAGGCAACCGCCAGCGCGTCTTTGGCCTCGGTGAAGTTGAGGTAATAAGTCTCGACGCCGGACACGCTCGGCACGGAAGAGGCATTGGCGTGGATGGAAATAAACAGGTCGGCCTTCTTTTCGTTGGCTAGCGCGGTGCGGCTCTCGAGCGGGACGAAGACGTCGGTCGAGCGTGTGTAGATCACCTCGGCCCGGAGGCGCTCCCCGATGAGGCTGCCGGCGCGCAGGGCAACGTCCAGCACCAGATCCTTTTCGAGCAGTCCCTTGGCGCCTTCGGTGCCCTGGTCGTGGCCGCCGTGGCCGGGGTCGATCACCACGCGGTTCAACTTGAGGCCCAGTGCGCGGATGAGGGAGGTTTCGCCGCTGGCGGTGCGGTGTGCGGCTTTGCCCACCTCCAGGACGGGCGCGTCCGCGGGCTTGGTTGCGTCCTTCGGGGCCGGAGTGAGGTCGGCGGCCTTAGCCACAGGCCGCGGATGAGGCAGCGACGGCGCAGGCGTGGCAGCCTTGGCTGCCACCGGCGGGTTTGGCAGCACCGCCGCAGGCGCGATGGATGGCTTCAGTGATTCGGGCACGGCCGCCGCGGGCGCCACCGGGCCGGCCCGGATGGCCGGCGGCGGCTTGAGCAGTTCCGGCGTCCTCATGTCCTGCTCCGGGACGAACAGCTTGGTAGGAGTTGCCGGGGCCGGCGCCGAGACGCCACGCAACTCGATGATCAGCCGGCCGGGATTGGCGAGCTGCGTAGTCGTCGCGCGGGCGTCGCCGACCAGGTCGATCACCACGCGCGTGGTGCCTGGGCTGGCTTCGGCCACGCGAATACGTTTCACCACCGCATCGGAGACATCTTCCGCACAATAGCGGATGCCTAGCGTGTTGCGCGCGTTCACAATATCGAAATAGATTCGCTCGGGGTTGTGCAGACGGTCCGAGCGGTAGTGGAAATCGCCGCTCACCTCCACCGCGATGCGCGTCACGTCGCCCAGCGACCAGTGCCGCACGGCCGTGACGGAAGCCGCGGGCGCACTTCCAGACTGCGCCCCCAGGGTGCAGGCGAGAACCGAGAGCACGGCAAGCCGCTTCATGTTCACTGCCACTACTGCGAAACGTAACGCAGCGCGCCATCCTCGCCAACGACAGCCCGCACATGCGTCGTATCGTCGGGCTTGGCTGCCGCGGGCGCGGCTTGCGGCTGCGGCTTTTCCACCGCGGCCGGGGGAGCTTCCCGCAACTGGCGCGCCACCAATCTCAAATAACTCCGCGTTTCCGGATACGGCGGCACCGTGCCGTACTTCGCTACCGCGCCTTCACCGGCATTGTATGCCGCCAGCGCCAGCGGGTAATCGCCACGGTAAAGGTCCAGCAGATAGCGCAGGTACTTGGCGCCGCCCTGAATGTTGTCGGCCGGGTCGAAGGCGTCCAATACGCCGAAGCGGCGCGCTGTCGAGGGAATCAACTGCATCAGGCCGAGCGCTCCCTTGGACGACACCGCGACGGGATTATAATTGCTTTCCACCTTAATGACGGAATGAATCAGTTCGGGCGGCAGCGAGTGCTGGGCTGCGGCCCGCTCCACCGCGTCCGCGATGGCTGCGGCGGATATTACCGGCGCCGGCTGGGCGCTCGCAGCGGGAACCGGAGCCGCCGGCCTTTCCACTCGGCCCGGCGCGTCTCGCCGCGTTGTCACCACCACGCTTCTCACCAGCCTCCCCGTGCGCTGGTCGGCGCTAACCACGCTGACCATGCGTTCCGCGGCGCCTGCCGTGGAGGGCGATTCGGCTACCGCCGTCATCGCCGCCGAAGCCAGGATAAAACAAAAACACCGCAAAATGTTTTTCCCTCTCAGTATAAAACAAAAAACCGCTTTCGGGAAGCGCTTATTCCCAATGGTATCATTTCCCTGTGAGATGGCCCGGATTGGCGCCGGCGGGAGTCCTCGCGCGGCGCATGAAGCGCGGCCAGGCGCCGCTCCCTGTTACCGGAATTACACATTTTCAAGCCGTTAACACCACGGCGGAACGGGCCAACGCGTGACCAGCGACCTGCACCCGCATTACGTCGAGTTCCGCCACGTTTATAAGACGTTCGACCAGCCGGTTTTGGTCGATACCAGTTTTTGCGTCAACGCGGGTGAAACCGTGGCCATTATCGGGCGCAGCGGCGTGGGCAAGTCCGTCACCCTCTCGCACATCATGGGCTTTCTCAAGCCGGATGCGGGGCGCGTGATCGTGGCTCACGAAGATATCACGGATATGGACGAACCCGAGTTGCGGCGCATCCGCAAGAAGGTGACCATGGTCTTCCAGTCGGGCGCCCTGTTCGATTCGCTCACCGTGGCCGAAAACGTGCTCTTCTCGCTCGAGCAGCGAGAGGACTACGACGAGCAGAACAAAGAAGACGTGGTCGACGGCCTGCTGGGGATGGTGGATATCGCCGAGGCGCGCGACGCCTACCCCGCCGATCTCTCCACCGGCTACAAGCGGGCCGTCGCCATTGCACGCGCCATCGCCGCGCAGCCGCAATGCATCCTCTACGACGAGCCCACTACCATGGTCGACCCCATCATGGGGGACCACCTGGGCAACATGATGCTGCGCCTCAAGCGGCAACTCAAGCTCACTTCGGTGGTGGTGACGCACGACCTCGACCTTATGTACAAGGTCGCGGACCAGGTGGTTTTCCTGTACGAAACCGGCGTGATCTACTTCGGCCCGGTTAACGGTCTGGCGAAGTCCGAGCACCCTTGCATCCGGGAGTTTCTGGAGATGGACCGCGTGGAGCGCGTTTAGCGGTGGCATCGATCCACGTTGCCCCAAGTCTCGATCCTCGGCGGTTGACTTCCTCAGGATCGGGCTTGACAGGCCGCTCCCTATCAGTTCACCCCCGGCCCGCGGTCATTGCGCTTCTTCATGAAAGTCTGAAACTTCCTCTTCGCGCGCCGAAGTTGCCACTGGCGGTACGCACCGCCAACATCCGGCAGCGGCACATGCGGCAGCCGCCCTTTCAGGTACACAAAACCGAAACCCGCGCCGCCCAGATGGGCGATGGTGCTCACGCCCGTGTTTGGCCCGAAGGTGAATAACAGCTCGATGGCGACGAAGATCATCACCAGGTACTTGGCCTTGATCGGGAACAGGAAATACATCAGCACGAGCTGGTCCGGGTACATTACGGCGAAGGCCACCAGAACCCCGAAGATCGCCCCGCTGGCCCCTAGCGTAACGGTGCCCCAGTAACCCAACAGTATGTTGACCACCAGCACGCACACGCCCGCCGCGATACCGCAGTAGAAGTAATACTTCAGGAACCGGCGCGTGCCCCAGTCCCGTTCGAGCTGCGTCCCGAAAAACCACAGCGTGAGCATGTTAAACAGCACGTGCCCGATGCCCGCGTGTAAGAACATGTAGGTGACAAGCTGCCACACGAACAGGTTTCGCACAGCGGCCTCCGCCGAAAGCGCCAGGACCAGCACGATCTGCCGCTGCAGTTGGACGGGGCACAGGTAGGTCAGCACGAAAATGACCGTATTGACGATCAACAGCCACTTCACGCCGGGCGGGAAGTAGTCATGGATGAAGGCGCGGCCAGACGGGTACCGGGCGTAGCGAGCCATGGCGTATCTCTAACTGTCCAGAATAACAGATGAGTTACTGCGCCCCGCTCAAGCCGCCGTCGATCCCTTGCCATCATCGCGCTTGCCGTAGCGCGCCAACATGTGCGAGCACACCTGCAACAGCACCGCGACCACCATCCACACCTGCCAGTGGGAGAACACGCCGGAGGCGATGGCGAACTTGGCCGTAAAGTTCAGATCTGCGGCGATGCGCCACAACGCCAGCACCGACGCCAGAAACGCACCCGGCGTCAACAGGGCGGAAACCGCGAGCGCCACCCGCTTGTTCCTGCGGCGCGCCCTGCCCACTCGCAACGCCTTGCCGAACCGGATCCTGACCAGCATGGTTTCCGCGTGCCCCTTGCGCACGCCCGCCGCGCGCGTCGCCTCCCGCGCAACTACCAATCTAACAGTAATTGCGTTAGATTAGAGACCATCATGCATCGTTTCAGAACCGCAGTTTTCGGCACCGGCTTCGTCGGCCGCGTCCACCTGGAAGGCATTCGCCGCCTCGGCTTCGTTCACGTCTACGCCATCGGCGAGAGCAACGCCGAAAAGGCCAGGCAGCTCGGTGAAGAATTTCACGTCGACAAGACCGACTCCGACTATCGGAAGATCCTGGAAGATCCCGCCGTGGATGCTGTCCATGTATGCACCCCCAACGTGCTGCACTTCCCCATGGTCCGCGATGCGCTCCAGGCCGGCAAGCACGTCCTTTGCGAGAAGCCGCTGGCCACCTCGGTCGAGGAAGCTGCCCAACTGGTCTCGCTCGCTCGCCAGACCGGCCGGCGCAATTGCACCTTCCACAATCTCCGCTTCTATCCCCAGGTGCAGCAGATGCGCTGCATGCGCGAAGCGGGCGACCTGGGCGAAATCCTGGTCGTGCAAGGCACCTACTCGCAGGACTGGCTGCTCTACGACACCGATTGGAACTGGCGCGTGGATTCCAAGGCCAACGGCCGCTCCCGTTGCCTGGCAGACATCGGCTCCCATTTCTGCGATATGGCCGAGCACGTGACCGGCGCGCGCATGACGTCGCTGTGCGCGGACATACAAACCTTCCACAAGACGCGCAAGCGCCCCAAGGGTCCCGTCGAAACCTTCGCAGGAAAGACGCTGACGCCTGAAGATTACCGGGAAGTTCCGATCGATACGGAAGATTACGGCGGCGTCATCTTTCGCATGGGCGATCGCACCCGCGGCGCCTTCACCGTCAGCCAGGTATCGGCCGGCCGCAAGAATGGGCTCAGCATCGAAATCTACGGCAGCAAGGCCGGCGTCGCCTGGAACCAGGAGCGCCCCGATGAGTTGTGGATCGGCCACCGCAACCGGCCCAACCAGATCATCGTCAAGGACCCCTCCCTGCTCAAGGAAGCCGCCCGCCCTTATGCCGATCTCCCCGGCGGCCACAGCGAAGGCTACGACGACACTTTCAAGCAGGTCTTCCGGCGCTTCTACCAATCGATTGACGATCCGTCCGCCGAGCCGCAGTATCCGCAGTTCGCCGACGGTCTCCGCCAGTTACAGATTCTCGAAAGCGAGCTGGCCAGCGCCGATCGCCGCGGCTGGGTCGACGTGCCCGCCTTCCAGCCGGCATAGGTGGGGCATGCTTTAGCTTTGCCCTATCTTGGAAAGAAATCGAGGTAAGATCACTATCGCTTTTTGGGCAAGCTAAAAGCATGCCCTACCTCGGGAACGCGTCGATCTCGGCAATCTCGCCGGCGCCCAGCCGGAACTCCAGCGCGCCCAGCACTTCGCGGGCCTGCGCCGCGGAGCGCATCCCGACGATCGCCGCCGTGACCGCCGGATGCCGCAGCGTCCATGCAATCGCCACTTCGCCGGCCGACCGCCCGTGCCGCGCTCCGATGCGTTTCATCAGCTCCGCCAACTCGAGGTTGCGCCCCAACCGCGGCTCCTGGAACGCCAGCGCATTGCGCCGGAAATCGTCAGGCGCGAAGTTAGCCACGCGCTCGCGCGTCATCTTGCCCGTCAGCAGGCCCGATTTCATCGGCGAGTATACAATCACCCCGATGTTGTTTCGCTGGCAATAGGGCAGTATTTCGCGCTCCACTTCCGGCGAAATCGCCGAATACGGCGGCTGCAGCGACGCGACCGGCGCGATTCGCCGGCACCGCTCCATCTGCGCGGCGTCGAAGTTGGAAACCCCGATCCAGCGCACTTTGCCCTCCTCGCGTAGTTTCGCGAGCGTCGTCCATCCTTCTTCGAGATCCGCATCCGGCTCGGGCCAGTGGATCTGGTACAGATCGATCGTTTCCACCTTGAGCCGCCGCAGGCTGCCTTCGCACTCGCGCCGCACCGAATCCGCCTTCAGACTTCCGGAGATCTCCCTTCGCTCGTTCCACACCCGTTCGCACTTGGTGAACACGTATGGCTTGCTGGCGCGTCCCTCCAGCGCCCGCGCCACCACTTCTTCGGAATGCCCCAGCCCGTAGACCGCCGCCGTATCAATCCAGTTCACGCCGGCGTCGAGCGCCGCGTGGATCGCGGCAATCGATTCCGCATCGTCCTGCGGCCCCCAGGAGAACTTCCATCCGCCGCCGCCCATCGCCCACGCGCCCACGCCCATCGGCGTGATCTTCAGATCGCTCGTTCCCAGCCGTTTTTTCTCCATGTTTTCAATTTTAGCCTCCCGCTTTCGCCGCTGTGAAATAATCGTTACTGAGATCGCACAATTCATGGACGCCTCGCCTCTGCTCGCGCGCATCGCCGAACTCCTCGAGCGGCATTCCCTCGAAGCTATCCTGGTGGGCAACGCCGCGGCGGCGCTGGCGGGCGCGCCCGTCACCACCATCGACTTCGACTTCCTCTTCCGAAAGACGCCGGTCAACCTGCGCAAGCTGAAAGCCATCGCCATGGAACTGGAAGCCGTCATCCTCACTCCTTATTACCCGGTGAGCGGTCTCTACCGCATCAGCCGCGACGCCGATGGATTGCAGCTCGATTTCATGACGGTGATCGATGGCATACGCTCGTTCGAGGCCCTGCGCAGCCGCGCCCGCGTGGTCCGGTTCGGCGATGCGCGCCTGCAGGTCGCGAGCTTGCCTGATATCATCAAGAGCAAGAAGGCGGCCGGCCGGCCGGGCGACCTGGCGGCTCTGCCGGCGCTGGAGAAAACGCTTGCCGAAACGTCGCATCACCCGCAAGGCCCGCCTCGCCGCTCTCAAAAAAGAGAGTGACGCGGCCCTCCGCGACCAGATCCGGCGTCTGCTCGATCTGCCCATGGAACGCCGCACGCATTTCCTCCGCAAACGCATCGGCTTACGCATGTCCTGCCTGTAATCGACCTATACTATGTGGACGTGAGAGCGACTCTGTGTGTCCTTCTTCTGGCCGGCCTTCCCTCGATGGCCGCGGCCATTCATCCGCACCAATTGCGCGTGGAATATCGCGACAACCCGCTGGGCATCGATGTCGCGGCGCCGCGCTTCAGTTGGCTCGCGACGCCAGCCAATGCAAAAGCGCGCGGCCTGCGCCAGACCGCCTACCGCATCCTGGTGGCAACCAGCGAGCACGCGCTCCGCGCCGGCTCGGGTGACCTGTGGGACTCCGGCAAGGTGGTTTCATCCGGCTCGGCGCAAATCGTCTATGCGGGCAAGCCGCTCGCCTCCCGCGCCGCGGCCTTCTGGAAGGTGCAAGTGTGGGACCAGCGCGGCAAAGCCAGCGAATGGAGCGCGCCGGCGGAGTGGAGCATGGGGCTGTTGCGGCCCGAGGATTGGCAGGCTAAATGGATCGGCCTCGACGATCCCGAAGGCTCCCAGAGCTCTGATCGGCGCCTGCCGGCGCGCTATCTGCGAACCGAGTTTACGGTTGGCAGCGCCGTCCGCCGCGCCATGGTCTACTACTCCGGCCTGGGCACTTCCGAGTTGTACCTCAACGGCGCCAAAGTGGGCGACCACGTGCTCTCGCCGGGCCTCACCGATTACGATAAGCGCGCGCTCTACGTCACCTTCGACGTCACCCGCCAAGTGGCCGCCGGGAAGAACGCGATCGGGTTGATCCTCGGCAACGGCCGGTTCTACGCGCCGCGCGCCGCCAGCACGCGCAATTTTGGTTATCCCAAGGCGATTTTGCGGCTCGACATCGAATACCAGGATGGCTCCAGCGCCGCAGTCGTCACCGGCCCGGAGTGGAAGCTCTCCACCCACGGCCCGATTCTCGCCAATAACGAGTACGATGGCGAAGAGTACGATGCCCGCCGCGAGCTCATCGGTTGGGACCGCCCTGGCTTCGACGATTCCGCGTGGGCGGCCGCGCAGGCCGTTGCCGCGCCCGCAGGGCCGCTGGCGGCGCAGATGGCCAATCCCCTGCGCGTGGTGGAAACGCTCCATCCGGTCAGCGTCAAGCTGCTGCAGCCCGGCGTCTGGATTTTCGATATGGGCCAGAATATGGTCGGCTGGTGCCGCTTGCACGCCGCCGGCCCAAAGGGTGCGCAGGTGAAATTGCGCCACGCCGAAACGCTCGCCGCCGATGGCTCGCTTTACGTCGCCAATTTGCGCAGCGCGCGCTCGACCGATATCTACACGCTCAAAGGCGAAGGCGCCGAGGTATATGAGCCGCGCTTCACCTATCACGGCTTCCGCTATGTGGAGCTGACCGGCTGGCCCGGCCCGGCCGCGC
This sequence comes from Bryobacteraceae bacterium, assembly GCA_049511495.1. Classification (GTDB taxonomy): domain Bacteria; phylum Acidobacteriota; class Terriglobia; order Bryobacterales; family Bryobacteraceae; genus Bog-375. Next base: position 42,236 of record JBEKXZ010000028.1, read on the forward strand.
CCACCGCCGCCGCGCTCGAAGGCCGCGTGGTCCACGACGACATGCAGCCTACGCCCGATTTCTCCAGCTCCAGCGACATGCTGAACCGGATTCACCACAACGTGTTCTGGGGCATCCGCGGCAATTATCGGAGCATTCCCACCGATTGCCCGCAGCGCGACGAGCGCCAGGGCTGGCTCGGCGACCGCTCGCAGGTGAGCCGCAGCGAGTCCTACATGTTCGACATCGCCGCGTTCTATTCCAAGTGGGAGCAGGATATTGCCGACGCGCAGCGCGCCGACGGCAGCATCCCCGACGTGGCGCCCAACTACTGGCCCCTCTATAACGACGACATCACCTGGCCCAGCACCTTCCTCTTCGTGCCCGGCATGTTGTACGACCAGTACGGCGACCGGCGCGTGCTGGAGCGCGCCTACCCGGCTATCAAGAAATGGATCGAGCACGAGCGCGGGTACCTGAAGGACGGCCTCATGCCGAAGGACATGTACGCCGATTGGTGCGTGCCGCCGGAAGATCCCAAGCTGATCCATTCCAAGGATCCCGCCCGCGTCACCAATCCCACGCTGATTGCGACGGCGTATTACTGCCACCTGCTACGGCTGGCGGCGCGCTATGCCCGCATGCTGGATCAACCCGCCGACGCCACCGGCTATGACGCGTTGGCCGAACAAGTAAACGCCGCTTTCCAGAAGCGCTTCCTCAAGCCCGCTACCGGCGTTTATGACAACGCCACGCAGACTTCGAGCGTCCTCCCTCTGTTCTTCAATCTGGCGCCCGCTGAGAACCGCGCCGCCTTGCTTGCCAGCCTGGTGAATAATATCGAGCATGTGACCAACGGCCACGTCGGCACCGGCCTGGTGGGCGCGCAGTTCCTCATGCGCACGCTCACCGATAACGGCCGCTCCGATCTAGCCTATGAAATCGCCACCCAGCCCACTTACCCTGGCTGGGGCTACATGGTCTCGAAGGGCGCCACTACGGTTTGGGAGTTGTGGAACGGCGACACCGCCGACCCGGCCATGAACTCCGGCAACCACGTGATGCAGATCGGCGACCTGGCCGTTTGGATGTACGAGTACCTGGCCGGCATCCGCCCCGATCCTGCCAATCCCGGCTTCCGTCACATTCTCATCCATCCTTATCCCGCCGGCGATTTGACCTTCGTGAAGGCGTCGCACCAATCGCTCTACGGTAAGATCGCGACCTCGTGGAAGAAGGATGGCGGCGCATTCACGCTCGAGGTTTCGATTCCGCCCAACACCAGCGCCACCGTGTGGATGCCGGCCAAAGACGCCGCATCCGTCACCGAATCCGGCCGCCCTGTGGCGCGCGCGCGCGGCGTGAAGTTCCTGCGCACCGAGGGCGATTCCGCGCTGTTCGAGATCGAATCCGGCGACTACGTATTGAAGACGAAATAGCCCGGGTCCAGTTGTGGGGCAGGATGGCATGCTGCGCGCGACCCACAGGGTACCCCGGCTATCGCCGCGCGTACCGATTGGCAATCGGCACGCAGCTTGGCAAGCTGCCCCACAACCTAATCGAACACCACCGTCTTGTTGCCGTAGCTCAATACGCGGTGTTCCAGGTGCCAGCGCACGGCGCGGGAAAGCACAATTCTTTCCAGGTCGCGGCCTTTTTCGACCAGGTCCGCCACTTCGTCGCGATGCGAAATCCGCACTACGTCCTGTTCGATGATGGGGCCATCGTCAAGGACTTCAGTAACGTAATGGCTGGTGGCGCCGATCAGTTTCACGCCCCGCGCAAACGCTGCGTGGTACGGCTTGGCGCCCATGAAGGCCGGTAGAAACGAATGGTGCACGTTGATGATGCGCTCCGGGTACTGCGCTACGAACTCGGGTGGCAGGATTTGCATGTACCGCGCCAGCACCACCAGGTCGATCTCCGCGTCGCGCAGCAGACGGAGTTGCTCGGCTTCCGCCGCGGCCTTTTCGCTGCTGTTCACCGGCACGTGGCGGAACTGGGCGCCATAAAACTGCGCCAGCGGCGCCGCCGCGGAATGGTTGCTGACGATCAACGGGATCAGGCAATTCAGCTCGCCGGTCTGCTGACGATGCAGCAGGTCCACCAGGCAATGCAAGTACTGAGAAACGAAGATCGCCACCCGCGGCCGCTCCGCCATCAACTCGAGGCGCCAGCGCATTCTCAGTTCGTCCGCTGTGCGGCTGAACTCTTCGCGGAACTGATCCAGCGCGAACCCCTCCAGCGTCCATTCCACGCGCATGAAAAACAGCCCCGCTTCGTGATCCTGGTGCTGGTCGGCATGGGTAATATTTGCGCCATGCTGGTAAAGCGCGCTGGCTACAGCCGCGACCAGCCCCTTGCGGTCGGGACAATCGATGAGCAAAACCGCCGTATCTCGCATGTCCGACCAGCTTAACGCCGTTACGCAGAGGTAGGACAGACGATCGGTTTTTGTCGTCTGTCAAAGTTCGTGCTCTGCGAGAGCAACAGACCACCAAAGGCGATGGTCGGTCCTACCGTCTCCTACACCTTTTCTGGCACCGCGAACGGCTTGCGGTAGTCGCGCGTGAACAACTGGTTGGCTTCGGCGTCGCCGGTCACCGAGTAGCTGGCGGCGTCGAAATGGAGAGTGCGGCCCACGCGATAGGAGATGTTGGCCAGGTGTATCAGCGTGGTCGAAATCGCACCCTCCTCGACTTCCGCGCGCAGCGTTTCCCGCTTGCGCGTGCGCACCGCGTCCAGCCAGTTGGCGAAATGGTCGCCGCCCTCGCGGCGCGCCGGACCGGGCGCCTGCTCGCGCCCCAGCCAGCTCTTGTAGGAAGCGTAGCTATCCACCGCGAGGTAGCCCTTGGAGCCATAGAACAGGTTGCCGATCCCGTTGTGGCTGCGGTCTTCGATGCCGGCTTCGCTGTTGGTCATCCAATGCCGCACTTCAAATTCCATCATCCGCCGCTTGCCGTTCACCTCGAACTCGTAAGCGCAGCTCAGCACATTGGGCGTTTCCTGGTCGTCGTCGAACATGAAGTGGTTACCCACCGCGCTCACCTTTACCGGATAGCGCACGCCCAAACCCCAGCGCGCGATGTCGAGCTCGTGAATGCCCTGGTTGCCCAGATCGCCGTTGCCGGTGTCCCAGAACCAGTGCCAGTTGTAGTGAAAGCGGTTGCGGGTGAATTCGCGCTTCGGCGCGGGGCCGGTCCACAGGTCGTAGTCCACTCCCTCGGGCACCGGCGAAACGGGCGTGTGGCCAATCGTGTCGCGCCATTTGAAGCACAGGCCGCGCGCCAGGTAGACGTCGCCGATTAGCCCGTCGTTCATCTTCTGCATGGCTTCCTGGACCGCGACGGAAGATCGGATCTGGCTGCCGTGCTGCACCATGCGGTTGTACCGGCGCGCTGCGGCCACAATCTGCCTGGCCTCGAACATATTGTGCGAGCACGGCTTTTCCACGTACACATCCTTGCCCGCCTGGCACGCCCACACCGTCATCAACGTGTGCCAGTGGTTCGGGCTCGCGATGGTGATGGCGTCGATGGATTTGTCTTCGAGCAGCTTGCGGACGTCGCGGTAGTTCCGGGGCGCCTTCTGGCCGGCCGCGGCGATCTGCTTCTGCCCCTTGTCGAGGTGCGAATCGTCGGGGTCGCACAGGGCGACGATCTCCACGTTCGGCTCTCTGATGAGGCCGGCAATATGGTCCCTGGCGCGGCCGCCGATGCCAACCACCGCGACTCGCACGGCGTCGCTGGCGGCGCCGAACACACTCGAACCGGCGCTGAGTGCGGCGGTGGAACTGATGAGAAAGTTTCTTCGATCCATGGATGCTCCTCGACTCCCGAATTGGCGGGACAGACAGCTTGGCCGTACGCGGTAACTACCGATCAAGCTATCACGTTGCGGCTTGCCCGGCTGGCACCGGATCCATGTCTGCCTTCGCCCTATCCGGCCGCCAGCGCTTCTTTCGGCAGCGCGGCTTCCTCGGCGGGCAGGGTGAAGAAGAACGTCGAGCCTTCTTGCACGCGGCTCTCCACCCGCACCGTGCCGTTGTGCGCGCCCACCAGGTGCTTCACAATGGAGAGCCCGAGCCCGGTGCCGCCCAGCTCCCGCGAGCGCGCCTTATCCACGCGGTAAAACCGTTCGAACAGCCGCGGTAAATCCTCGGCCGGAATGCCGGCCCCGCTGTCCCGCACGAAAACCTCCACGAAGCGGCCGGCGGGGCGCGCGCCCGCCACGATCGATCCGCCGGCCGGCGTGTACTTGATGGCGTTATCGAGCAGGTTGCTCAGAATCTGCGAAACCGCCTCCCCGTCGCACCAGACCTCTCGCGTGGCGGCGTCCAGTTCGGTTTCAAGCCGAATCGAACTCCTGGCGGCGATGGGCCGCACCAGATCCATCGCCTCCTCGATCAGTCCGGCGATCGAGTGCGGCTCGAACTCCAGCTTCTGCCGCTTCTGCTCGACGCGGGAGAGCGTGAGCAGATCCTCGGTGAGCCGCGCCAGCCGCTCGGCGTTGTGGCGAATGATGGCGAGAAAGCGCATGTTGTATTGCGGGTCGCCGAGCGCGCCGTCGAGCAGCGTTTCCGTGTAGCCCTGGATCGAAGCCAGCGGCGTGCGCAGCTCGTGCGAGACGTTGATGACGAAGTCCTTGCGGATGCGCTCGAGCCGCTCCAGCTCGCTGTGCTCGAGCTGCAACTGCTCCACCGTCCGCTGCAGGTTGGCGGCGGTGTCGTTGAGGGTGCGCGCCAGTTGGCCGAACTCGCTGCCGCCGGCAATGGGTAGGCGCGCGCGGAAGTTGCCGCCCGCCAGCTCGCCGGCGTGCGCCATGATGGTGGCGAAATGGCGCGAGATCCAGCGCGCCACGAGCGCCGCCAGCAGAATGGCCGGCAGAAACGCCAGCGCGGTGATGATCAGTATTTGGGAGCGAATCTGTCCCACCTGGGCTTCCACCTGGGAATACGGCACCGCCAGCCGCATGGCGCCCCAGCGGCACGGCACCGCTACGTATAGAAACGGAATTCCCAGCGTCCCGCTGCGCCGGATGCTCCAGCCCGGCGCGCCCGCCAGCGCCTTCCGGATCTCCGGGCGCGTGGCGTGGTTCTCCATGTGGGCGGCGTCGGCCTCGGAATCCACCGTCACGCGGCCGTCGCGCCGCACCAGCGTCAGACGCCCGCCGGCAGCCGCGGCCATGGCGCGCGCCAAGGACGGGCCGACCGCCTCGACGTCCTCGAACGAGAGCGCCAGCATGCGAGCTTTATCCGTCGCTTGCCGCACCAGTCCGTCGATGTAGACCTGCTTGGCGACGCGCGTGGTGAAGAAGTCCACTGTGAGCAGTGCCAGCAGCAACAGGCCCAGCACGCCCGCAATCAGCTTCAGAAAAATCCGGCCGGTCACTCGCTGTCCTCGAAGCGGTAGCCGAAGCCGCGCACGGTGGTCAGATAGCGCGGGCTCTCCGGCTGCCCTTCAATCTGCTCGCGCAGGCGCCGCACGTGCACGTCCACCGTGCGCGGCGTCACGTAATGCTGCTGGCCCCACACCGCGTCCAGCAGTTGATCGCGGCTGTAGGCGCGGCCGGGGTGGGTGAGGAAAAACTCCAGCAGGTTGAATTCGGTCGACGTCAGCGTCAGCTCCCGTTCGCCCACGTACACCCGCCGGCCGGTGCGATCCAGCCGGAACGGACCGATACCGGTCACCGCCGGCTCGGCGTCCATCTGTTCGCGGCGCAGATGCGCCTTCACCCGCGCCACCAGCTCGCGCGGGCTGAACGGCTTGGTCATGTAATCGTCGCCGCCGATTTCCAGGCCCAGCACGCGGTCCACCTCGTCGCCGCGCGCGGTGAGAAACAGAACCGGCGTGCGCGCCAGCGCCTGCGACTGGCGAATCTGCCGGCAAAGCTGGAATCCGTCGACATCCGGCAGCATCACGTCGAGCACGATCAGATCCGGTTTGGCGCGCTCCAACTCCTCGAGTGTTCCCTTGTCTCCGCGCAGGATTTGGGTCTGGTAGCCGTGCCGGGCCAGGTTGTAATCGATCAGGGAAGCGAGCTCGGCTTCGTCTTCCACGATCGCAATTCGCTTCGCCATTCCGGGTGGAGGGTCTTCCCGCCTATTGTAACGAAGCGCGCGTCGCGGCGCGCCGCCGCTCGGCCAGCCGCAGCAGCAGCCCCATCGCCAGCGCCAGCCCCAGTGCCACGCCCGCCAGCGTCCACGCGTTGTGCCTCACATAGTCCTGCGCGCCCAGGCCCAGACGGATTCCCAGGTACGCTTCGCCGAAGTAGCGGATCACCCGCGCCACCAGAATCACCGCCACGAACTGCGCCAGCGGCGTGCGCAGCACGCCCGCCGAAACCACGAAGACCTTGAGCGGAAGCGGAATCGGCAACAGCGCCGGAATGAAAACCGTTACCAGTCCGTAACGGTCGAACCAATCGCGGAACCTGCGGGGCTTGCCCGGCACCGGCGTCTTGAAGAAGCGGCGGACGCCATGACGCGCGAGCAGAAACAGCGTGAGATTTCCACCCAGCGAACCCAGTGTGGCCATGGCGGCCGTGAAATAGGCGCGATCGGGAGACTTGTAAGCGACGAACATCAGCAGAAAGTCCATCGCCGCGGGCATCGGCACGCCCGATGAATCGAGAACAGCCAGGAGGAACACCCCCGCCGGGCCGAACCGGACCAGTGCATCGGAAAGAGCGTGCAGCAATGGATAATCCTTGACCGCCTGTTGCGCGCCATCTTCTCGCCGCCGCGTCCCGGCGTCCCTCGTCCAGCCGTCTACAACATGTCGGCGAACGACCGGCGCAATTTGTAGAAGCACGCGTGGCCCACCACCAACGCCGCCAGCGCCACCACCGTCAGCTTCCACAACGGGCCGAATTCCGGCGCGCGGTTCTCCAGAAAGATCGCGCGATAGCCTCGCACCAGAACGTAGAGCGGGTTCTTGGTCAACAGCGCCGCCGCGCCCTTGGGCAGAGATCCCTCAGGGTAACAGATCGGGGTCAAGAAAAACCAGATGGTGAGCAGGAAGCCGATGACCTGCCCCAGGTCGCGCACGAACGCGCCCAGCGCCGCCAGCAGCCAGCTCAGGCCGAGCGTCAGCAGGATCTGCGGCACCAGCAGCACCGGCAGCCACAGCACCGTGACCGGCAAGCTATGCCGGATCGCCAGCAGAAACCCGCAGTACAGCAGCACCGCGAAGAACTCGCTCACCAGCCCCGCGGCCACCAGGTTGACGGGCAAGGTCTCCACCGCGAAGACCAGCTTTTTGACGAAATTGCGGTGCTCGAGCAGAATCGAGGGCGCGCGGCCGGCCGCCTCGCTCAGCGCCAGCCAGGGCAGCATGCCGGCCAGGAAGTAGAGCACGAAGCCGGCGCGGCTCGGGTCGCCGGGGAAGCGCGATTGGAGCACCACGCCGAAAACGAAATAGTAGGTGAGCATCAAAAGCAGCGGGTTGATCACGGTCCAGAAGGATCCGCCGAACGAACCGCGGTAGCGCCCCAGCACGTCGCGCCGCACCATCACTCGAATCAATCCGCGATTGCGCCACAGCGTCAGGAACGGGTAGACGAAAGCCCGGCCCGCGGCGCGCAGGGCTTGTTCGCGGCCGAGCGCCGCGCGCGTGACCACACCGACGCGGGCCAGCCGCGTTACGCCGTCCCGCACCACCGCCTCGACCAGCAGGAAAGGCCAGCCCTGTTCGTAGAACCAGCAGACGTGCTCGCGGAGCGGCGAAATCAGCGCCTGGAAACGTCCATTTTCCGCGGGCAGCGCCAGGTCCAGACCGATCCGCGCGCTCTCTCCGGGCGCCAGGTCGCGCTCGGGAGCCACCCGCGCGCCATCCACGATCAGCGTTCCGGTATCGGCGTCGAACAAGTGGACGCCGACGAAAAAACCCTCTGCGGCGCGCCACGTTTCGTTCGACTGGTTGCGAATCTCAAACTCCGCCCGCAGCTTGCCGGTCGCCGGGTCGAGTTCCACACGCCGATTCAAATATGCTGCCGCCTTCATGTGTACAGCCACCCCGGGTAGCGTTCCCGCACCGCGCCGGTCTTGCGGCCCACCGCGTAAATGCCGTCGCCGCGCAACGCCGTCTCCAGCCGGTAGCGTTCGAGCAGGTGCACCACCCAGTGGAATTCGGGATGCGGCAAGTCGCGAAACTCGCCGGTCTCGAGCCGGTCCACCTCGAACCCGGAGTTTACCAGCAACAGGTGGATCTCCTTCGGCGTGTATTCGCGATTGTGCCGTGCGTCGCCCTCGCCGGTTTCGTTCGGCCGCAAATAGGCATGGAAAAAGCCGGGATGGTAGCCCTGCAAAATGGCCGACAGCCCGCGCAGTCCGGCGATGTTCGGCGTGGTCAGCACCAGGTGCCCGCCCGGTTTGAGGATGCGGTTCACTTCGCACATCAGGTGCATGGGGTCCGCGAACAGGTGCTCGATCAGCTCGCAGCACAGCACCGTGGCGAAATGGTCGTCCGGGTACGGGAAGTGGTCCTTTTCGGCGTCGAAATGGTCGATCTCGCAGGTGAACGTTTCGCCGGAGGCCGAAGTCACCGCGCGGTGATCTACCCGGCCCGGTTCGCCATAGTAGCAGCCGCGTACCTCGCCGTAGCCCAGCTTGTCGCGCAGCGCTGGCGTTATTTGCAGGTAGGCGCCCATCTCGAGAATGCGATCTTCCGGCCCGCCCGGCGGAATCATGCCAAGGGTTTTTTCGAGGCGCGTCTGGTGAACTTCCAGGTAGCTCGCGGATTCCTCATCCACCGCCCACCCGCGCAAATACGGCCCGATCTGTTCGGCGGGAGGCTGCTCGGCGGCCCGCCCAGCCGAGTCCGCCTGCTCCGCGTGGGGCAGGCCCCCGGCCTGCCGATCCGAAACCACTTCCTCAACAACCGGCGCAGCAGAATCCCTCTGCTCGCTAACCGGCCCGGTGGAGTGATCAGCCTCCTCCGCCTTCTTCCACTCCCTGCCTTCCACCACCGCTTCCAGAAACCGCGCGTACTGCTTCGCAACCGCCGGCCAATTGCACTGCTGGGCGACGTAATCCCGCGCGCGCCCGCCCAGCGCATGCGCCACGTCCGGGCGCGAGACCAGCAGGTTGAGGTATTCGAAGATAGTGTCTTCCTCACCCGCGCCCACCGGCACTTTCAGGCACACATCGCCGGGGAACTCGGCGAAGCTTCCCACATCGGAAACCAGCGCCGCCTTACCCAGCCCCATCGCCCGCAGCAGCGTGCCCGAGCTTTCGCCCACCGTCGGGTAGCGCAGGTTAAGGACAATGTCGCAGGCCGAAAGGTAGCCGGTGAAATCCTCGATCGGCGCAAAGCCCAGCAGCCGCACGCTGGCCGAGAGATCCAGGGAGCGAATCATTCCCGCCAGCGGAAGATCGGGATGCGGCTCGCCCACCAGAATCATCTTCACCTCCGGCGCCAGGCGCAACAGGCGGCGGAAGGCGCGGAGCGATTCGGCAATCCGCTTGTAGGGTTTGAGAAAGCCGAAGACGCCGACCAGCGGCACGGTCTCGTCGAGACCCAGCCGTTGGCGAAACCGGTTGCGGTCGCCCGGCGGAATCCACGCGCCGTGCGGAATCACCGCCACCGGTCCGGCAAACCCGCCGGAGCGCATTTCGGATTCCATGAACCGGCTGTGCACGATGACGCCGCGCGCTCCTTCGAGCAGCCGCCGCGTCAGGGGCAGGCCTTCGTAATCCGGGCCGGCCTCCAGCATGCGCACGCGTTCGGCGAACTCGCGCGCCGGTGCGCCGCCCGCGTATTCGCACTCGCGCACGTACCCGTCCCAATCGCCGTGCCGGATGGTGATCTCCGTCATCAGGTGGTGCAGGTTGGATTCGTGCATGGTGACCACGCCGGGATGGCGCAGCGCGGCCTCGTAGACGAAGCCGTGGCAGGCATTGTTGCCCATCTGGTACAGCGCGATATCGAAGCGCGCCGCGTCGAACGGCTGCGAAGCCTGCGAAAAGACCTCGACCTGGGCCAGGTGCCGGAGGGGCTCGAGCAGAGCTTCGGAATAATCCGCGATCCCGCTGCGCTCCGGCGGCAGCGGCGAGAAGAACGCCACCCGCATGGTCAGCGCACCAGGTCCAGCGAGAAGACTCCCAGCGGGAGCGGAATGCGGACGCTCAGCGGCGTGCGCGCGGCGTCGCGCGCGAAAAACAGATCGCACTGAAAATCCGCTTTCGGTCCCTTCACCGCCGCGTGCACGCGGTCCGCCACCACGGACTTCCCGCCCGAGGTCACGTTTTCCGCGCCCGTGTACTCGAGACGCACCGAATAGGCCGACCCGAAATACACTTGCTGCGGTGCGGGCACCCTGCCTTGCCCCAGTTCCACGCGCGCGTAATAGGCAAAGGCCACCGCGTCGCGAGCGCAGGTGGCGATGTTGAAATCGGTTCTGCCGCCGCCGGCTGGAAACGACGTCGTGCGTGCTGCGCTGCCGGCTCTCTGATCGAAGTTGATCTTCTCGTCGGTCCGCATGCCGCCGTGCGTCAGGTCGCGCTCGAGTTCCTGCGAGCACAGCCCCGGGTCGACAGCCGAATGCAGTTGGTCGGCCAGCGAAAAGCCGGGCACACCCGCGTTCAGCGTCGCATCCAGGTTCCAGCCCACGGCGGAGCGGTGCGCGGTCAGCGTGGCCTCGCCCAGGCTGGAGCCGCTTTGCCAGTTCAGGTTGTATCGCAGCGTTTCGTCGGTGAAGGGAAAACCGGGTTGGGCGGAGGCTGCCAGGAGCGGGAACAACGCCGCGAATGTGATTGAAAGAAGCCTCATAAGCACGTGATCTCAGGTAGGACAGACCATCGGTTTTGGTGGTCTGTCGTGCCTCGCCAAAGTGCGACGCCTTGAGAGAAGCCGAAAAGACAGACGGCGAAAACCGATCGCCCGTCCTACCTCTTCTGGGGAAAGCCGGCTCATCGGTGCGCCAGGCTGCGGGAGGCCGCCATCGCGGCGGGCTGGCTTTGATGGGCCACCGCGCGGAACACTTCCAGAATGGCGTTCGCCGTTTTCTGCCAACTGAAGTGGGCGGCGCGTTGCAGCCCCAACCGCTCCATGCGCGCGCGCAGCTCCGCGTCCACCAGCAGGTCCTTGAGCGCGCGCACCATCTCGTCGGTGCGGTAAGGATCGAACAGAATCGCGGCGCTATCCACCACCTCCGGCAGCGCGCTGGCGTTCGAACAGGCAACCGCGCGGCCGCACGCCATGGCTTCCAGCGCGGGCAGTCCGAACCCTTCGTAGAACGAGGGGAAGACGAACAGGTCGCAAGCGTTATAAAGCTGGAGCAAGTCGGTGTCCGATACAAAACCAAGCATGCGGATGCGCCCGGCGACGCCCGACGCGCGCGCCGCGGCATGCACCTGGTCCGCAAACCAGGTGGGTTTCCCGGCCAGAACCAGGTCGTGGCCAAGCTGCGGGCAGGCGCGGACCAGCTCGGCGAACGCCCGGATCAGGCCGACCTGGTTTTTGCGCGGCTGCAGGTCGCCCACCGAAAGAAGGAACGGCCGATCGAGGGAAAAGCGCTCGCTGACTGCCACCTGCGCCGCCCGGCGCGACACCGGGCGGAATTCCGCTCCGGCGGCGTTGGGCGCCGCCACCACTTTGTCCTCATCCAGGTGGCCGTAAACCCGCAGGATGGCGCGCCGCGAAAATTCGCTTACCGTAAGCACCCGCACCGCGCGATCCACCGTCCGCCGCACCGTCCAGCGCAACTGCCGCGCCCGCCCTTTGGTGAAATACTCGGGATGCTCCAGAAAACTGACGTCGTGGACGCTCACCACCACCGGCACCGCGCACACCACCGGGGCCGTGTATTGCACGTGGAGCAGATCCGGCCGGTCCCGCTGCAGCTTCATGCTCAACTCGCATCCCAACCGCAAGAACGGGTTGGTGGAGATGGAACTGGTCCGGATGCCGGCGGGCAACCAACTGCGAGCCTCTTCGGAAGATACATAGGCCAGGAACTCGCATTCGCGGTCCTTGGCGGCGGCGAATCCGTTCAAAAGGCTTCGAACGTAGACCTCATTGCCTGTGAGGTGCCGGCCGATGGCATGTGCATCAACGGCAATCCGCATGAACGGTACCAGTATAACGGAGCATTATGACACCGGGTTGTCTCAAAAATCCAGCTTTGCCCAGGCCGGACCCCAAGTAAACTCCTTTTCTAGCAACAATCTGCCAGAATTTCCAACGGTAATACGAAGATCCTTGCACGTTAATAGCCGTGAAACCGCATCGGCGAACGCCCCGGCCGTGTCGGCCAGCAACAGGTGCTCACCGTCCCGCGCCGGAAGGCCTTCGGCGCCGATGGAAGTGGAAACCACCGGCACCGCCGCGGCCCACGCTTCCAGGATCTTGAACCGGGTGCCGCTGCCGGCGAGCAACGGAACTACCGCAACTTGCGCCCGCGCCAGTTCCGCGACAGCGTCTTCCACGGGCCCACTCACTTGAATACGTGGGTCAGCCGCTACAAGTTTCTCTACCGATTCCGGGGCCTTGCCGACCAGCCGCCACACCAGTTGCGGCCAGCGGTCCCGCAGCCCGGGCCAAATCTCGCGTGCGAAGAAACGCACGGCGGAGAGATTGGGGTGGTACTCCAGATTGCCGGAAAAAACAATCGTCTGCTCTTCTGCTTTGGGCGGCACGGGCGTCCAGGGAATCGCGTTCGGATAGACCCGCACCCGCGCGCCCGGCGCCAGGATCTCGACGGACCGGGCGTCTTCGCCCGAGGGCGCCAGCACCTCACCGAACCGCGGCAGCCATTCCCGCTCGAAGCGAGCCGAGGCCTCTCCAAAGATGCGATGCGCCAGCCCCACCGCGCCGCCTTCCACCTGGGCGCAGCGCGTGTGCAGCACGGATTCCACGTTATGCAGGTCGAGCACCGTGCGGTGGCAGGCGCCGGCAATCCGCTCCAGGTACGGCGCGCACCAGGAGTGTTCGATGACGCCGATTTCATAGCAGCGCCCCGCCACGGCCCGCTCCACTTGTAGGTCGAAGCCGGCGAACCGGTCCACCAACGGCGGCACGCCGCGGGCCAGCCGCACGGCATTGCGAACGGCGCGCGCCACCGGGCCGCGGCGGCTGGCCGGGAGCGGGATCGCAGTCACCCGCTGCACCAGCCCGGCGGGCAGCCGCGAGGCCGGCTCCGGCGCCCCGGGCTGCCGGAAAACGATCAGGTCGAGCGCATAATGCCGCCCCAGGTACTCGAGCAGAGAAGCTGTGCGCAGAGACCCACCGCCCGCAAGCGGATAGGGCGCTTCCGGCGTCAAAAGCAAGGCCGTGGCTCGATCGTCATTTGCCAAAGCGCCTGCGGGCCTCCTGGTACACTTCGTAGGTTTCGCGCGCGGTGCGCTGCCAGGAAAATTCGGCCGCGCGGGCGCGGGCGCGCGCACCCCATTCGGCCCTCCAGGCGGGACGCTCCAGCGCGTCGATCATCGCCTGCGCCAGTTCGCGCGCGTTTTCCGCATACACCGCCGCGTCGCCGGCCGTCTCGCGCAGGGCCGGTGAGGCAATCACGCAAGCCCCGCACTGCATCGCCTCCACGACCGGCAAGCCGAACCCTTCATAAAGCGACGGGTAGACAAACGCCGCGGCGCCGGAGTACAGGCCCGGCAGCCGATCGTCGGGCACCTCGCCCAACAGGCGCAATCCCGGTTCCTCCAGAATCGCGGGCGCATCCGCGCGCCGCCGGCCGGCAATCATCAGGTCGGCGCTGGGCGCGCGCTTGCGCACTTCGTGCCACGCTTCGAGCAGCAACGGCAGATTCTTGCGCGGTTCGATGGTTCCCACGAACAGGAAGTAAGGCAATTCCGGCCGCGTCTCGACGGGCACGAACCACTCGGCGGCGGCTTCCGGCACGGCCACCACGCGGTCCGGGCTGAGTTGAAACCGCGCGATCACCTCCTGGCGCACGTGCTCGCCGGGAGTGATCACCATGGTGGCCAGGCCCATCTTCAACAACAGCGGCGTTCGCCGCATCACGCGGCCGGCGCCGTCGTGCCAGACCGGGTCGAGCCAGGGCGAAAGGTCGTGCAGCGTCATCACACTGGGCCGGCGCGCCAGGTAGGGAACGGCAAAATCCGGCCCGTGCACCACGTGGGCGCCGATGCGATTCAATTCCCGCGCCATGCCCCACAGCCACCAGCGCCGCTCGACCGCGTTGCGCGGAGCCGCGCCGCGCTTCAAGTTCGCCGGAGCGCCCGCGGGCATCGAAAAAGGTTGGTCCGAGATGAGGTAAAACTCGTCGTCGGCGTGCCAACGCGCCAGCGCCAGGCTGAGCTGGCTGGTGTACCGCGCCAGACCTCCGCTCGAAAGGCTCAAGCTCGCCGCTTCAATCGCCACCCGCATCAGAGTCAAGCCGTGACCACCAGTTTACCGGTCGTAGCGTGGGTAATCCTGCCTACTGTGTCGAGACTCATTTCGACATTTCGCGATGCGCGCGCCGCTGCCGCTGCTCGGAACGTCGCCACGAACGGCGACGCTGCAGGCAGGACTGCCCGCGCCACGGGCCTAAACGCGGTTCGCGTAGTTGCGCTCGTAATAGTTCCGGTACTCTCCGCTGCGCACGCGCGCGACCCATCGGGCGTTAGCGCGATACCACTCGATGGTGCGCGCCAGGCCGCTTTCAAAATCCACCCGCGGCCGCCAGCCGGTTTCGCGCAGGATCTTTTCGCTCGAAAGCGCATAGCGCCGGTCGTGTCCCGGCCGGTCACCAACGTATTCAATCAGGCTTTCCGGTTTCCCGGCGAGCGCCAGCAGCTTGCGGACCACTTCCAGGTTGGGCAGCGAGCGGTTGCCGCCGATGTTGTAGACCTCGCCCGCGCGCCCTTTTTCGAGCACCGCCAGAATACCGCGGCAATGATCGTCCACATAGAGCCAGTCGCGAATTTGCATGCCGTCGCCGTATACCGGCAGCGGCCGGTCTTCAAGCGCGTTCGCGATCATCAGCGGAATCAGTTTTTCGGGGAACTGGTAGGGCCCGTAATTGTTGGAGGCGCGCGTCACCACTATCGGCAGCCGGAAGGTGACGAAGTACGAAAGAGCGAGCAGATCCGAGCCCGCCTTGGACGCCGAATACGGGCTGCTCGGCTGCAGCGGAAAGTTTTCGGTGG
Source organism: Bryobacteraceae bacterium (assembly GCA_049511495.1). Classification (GTDB taxonomy): domain Bacteria; phylum Acidobacteriota; class Terriglobia; order Bryobacterales; family Bryobacteraceae; genus Bog-375. The sequence continues at coordinate 57,318 of JBEKXZ010000028.1, forward strand.
CTTCCTCCGGCGCCGGCAGGCTGCCATACACCTCATCGGTCGAGACGTGCACGAAGCGTGGAACGTGGTTCAGGCGCGCCGCTTCGAGCAGCCGGAAAGTGCCCAGCAGGTTGGTCTGGATCACCGGCCCGGGCGAAAGAATGCTGCGGTCGACGTGCGATTCGGCGGCGAAATGCACGATGGCGTCTGGCTTGCTTTCGTTGACCAGCGCACCAACCGCCTCGGCGTCCGCGATGTCGCCATGCACGAAGCGGTAGCGGCCGCTCGATTCCACCTCGGCCAGGTTTTCTAAATTGCCGGCGTAGGTCAGCTTATCCAGATTGACGACTTCCCAGCCAGTCTCCATCAATAGCAGCCGCACGAATGCCGAGCCGATGAAACCCGCGCCGCCGGTAACCAGAATCTTCACCGGCGCCTCACTTTTTCTGGGTTTCCCAATCGTATTGGATCCCGGGGTCGTTGAAAGCGACGCGGCCCTCGTCGCTTGGATCGTAGAAGCGGTCGGTCATGTAAATCAGCAGCGCGCTTTCTTCCCCGATCACCTTGTATCCGTGGCCCACGCCGGGCGGGATGAGGATTTGCCAGGGGCGCAGCGGGCCGGCATACATGGTGTTCCGTTTGCCGAAAGTGGGTGAGCCGAGGCGGAAGTCGACCAGTGCCACCTGGAGCAACCCCTTGGCCGGCGTCCAGCAGTCGGTCTGCCGCAGATGATAGTGAAATGCCTTGATGGTGCCCGCGTAGCTGAGCGCCATCGAAACCTGGCTGCTCTGGGGCGGAAAAGCGCGGGCCAGTCCTTGACCGAGGCGCTGCACTTCGAGAAAGTAGCCGCGGTCGTCCGGGTGCACCGCCAGCGGCGAAATCTCAACGCCCGCGATGCGTTCCGCCGAATCGATGGCGCCGATCAGCGCGCCGATTCCCTTGGAGCATTGTGGAACCGCCAGTTCCAAGCCGCCGAGCGAAGCCAGAGGCCGCGCCGGCGCCGGTGTCACTCCAGCCATCAGATTCTGACGGCTCCTTCCGCCTCTTCCTCGACCGCCGTGCCGCCCATAGCCGATTCCTTCACCAGGTTTGCGGCGCGGAGCAGGGAATCGAAGGTGCCGGCATCGGTCCACCAGCCGGAAAGGAACGAAAAGGTGAGCGAGCCTTCGCGCACATATGCGTTGTTGACGTCGGTGATCTCGAGCTCGCCGCGGCCGGAAGGCACCAGCGTCTTGATCTTATCGAACACGCTCGGGTCGTACATGTAAATGCCGGTCACGGCGTAATTCGATTTCGGGTGGGCGGGCTTCTCCTCGATGCCGGCGATGCGGTCGCCGGCAACTTCCGCCACCCCGAAACGCTCGGCGTCGGCGACCTCCTTGAGCAGGATGTGGGCGCCCTGCGCCTGGCGGCGGAAACGCTCGGCGGCGGCGCGAATATTGCCCTGGATGATGTTGTCGCCCAGGATGACGCAGATCTTGTGCCGGTCGGCGAAGTGCTCGGCCAGCGCCAGCGCATCGGCGATGCCGCCCTCGCCTTCCTGGTACGTGTAGTGGATATGCTTCAGCCCGAACTCTTTCCCATTGGCCAGCAGCCGCAGAAAATCCCCCGAGTTGCGCCCGCCGGTGACGACCATGATGTCCTCGATCCCGGCATCCACCAACGTCTGGATGGGGTAGTAAATCATGGGCCGGTCGTAGATCGGCAACAAGTGCTTGTTGGTGATCTTAGTCAGTGGAAAGAGTCGGCTCCCGGTGCCTCCGGCCAGAACGATACCCTTCATCAGCATTCATGATAGCAGGACGGCTTCGATGCAAGCTGGGAGCGGCGCGGGCCGGGCACGCTTTGCGCTTGGCAGGCAAAGCGCCTGCCCACCGGAAGTGAATCGGAGATGCGCTTTTGGCTGCGCTGCCGCGGAGTGCTGGACGAAACTGTTCCCAGACGTCAACCGGTGCTCAGCATGCCGGCTTCGCCCGCGAGCCGAATGACCTTGCGGGCAGATTGTTTTCCGGATCGGCGGAGAGGCCGCGGTGGGCGCACCAGCCGATCGGCCGGTCCTCCGCGCGCCGCAAACGCGGCCTGATCCTCCGCTTTTCGATCGCTCCATTTGGAGCCGCAACCCTCCCGTCGCGGCCGGAACGTATCGAAACTGGTTTGTTCCACCAGACAATCACGCAGCGGTGCTCCGGCGATTGACCCGATTGCCTGGTGTAACGCGAAGCCTACTGCAAGCTTTCCTCGGGTAGTGATACTGGGCGCTCAAACGTTTCAACTTTCGTGAATCGGAGCGCCGGCGAACTGAAATGCCGCCATGGCGAGCGCGATAGCGGCTCCCGCTACACGAAATTCAGGTGTTTTGGCGGCGCGGAGGATGGCGTAACCAGCTCCAGGCGGCCCTTTCTGTATTCGTCCAGGTATTGGTTCACACAGTGCTGGAGGCACAGCGTTCCGCACATGGTTTGGGCGTTGAAATGGGGCGATGCCAGATAGCTCATCACTTCCCAGTACCGATCGCCGCATACGATGTCCTTGAAGCTCTGCTCGACGATGTTGCCGATGTGAAACTTCTTATAGCGCTCGTTGAAGAGCATGCCGCAGGGAGCCACCAGGCCTGAACCGGAGATCTGCAGAATGAACGGCGCCCCGTAGCAGCGCTGATAGCT
>JBEKXZ010000029.1:0-57600 GCA_049511495.1 Bryobacteraceae bacterium
CTGAACAAAACCAAAGCAAAGGCCAAACCCAAACCCAAGGCGGCGGCCTGACGGCCGCATCGCTTTGTTTCACAAAGCGGACAGATCACTAATTATTAGAACCGGACAACTTGACTTGTTAACGACATAAGGCGCCATTCCTCTTCCAGCATGCTCCAGGTGGCCAGGTCTACCCAGCGGGAGCCGACGCGCTCGGCCTGGCGCAGCACACCTTCCTTGATGAAGCCGAGGCGCTCCGGGATGGCGCAGCTTCGGTGGTTGCCGACGCCGCATTGGATCACCACGCGGTGCAAGCGCTGCGTTTCAAAAAGGTAATCCAGCATCGCGGCGACCGAGCGGGTGACGAGTCCCTGCCCCTGGCGGCGGGATTCGATCCAGTAGCCGAGGCTGCAGGCGCGGTTGGCCCAGTCGATGGCGTGACAGCCAATCGAGCCGGCCAACGAGCCATCCACCCAGATGCCGCATTGCGGGCCGCGGTTATCCGCCCACTGCGGACTCACCACGTCTTCGATGAAGTGGCGCACATCCTCAGCCGAATCGGTGCGATCCACCCACGGCAGCCACTCGCGCAGATAGGCACGGTCGCGGTCGGCGACGGCGAAGACGGCCTCGGCGTCAGAGGGTTCGAGCAACCTGATTTCGATGCCCGGCGCCACGGTTCGCCGGAACACAGGGGAATCGATTGGCATCGGTTTGACGCCGCTCATGAGGTGCCGGAAGGTTTCTGCGGATTGCGCGACCTGGAAATCGCCGGCAATTCCTGCGTCTCCGGTTGCACATATGCTTCCAGCCCGGCCTGCAACATCGCGAAAGCGGTTTCCGGATCGTCGGCGTACTGGAACAGGTTCAAATCTTCGGCGCTGATGGTGCCGTATTTCACCAGCGCGTCGAAGTTGATAATCTCCTTCCAATATTTCGACCCGTAGAGCACCACGGTCACTTTCTTGGCGAGCTTCTGGGTTTGCGTGAGGGTGAGGATTTCCATCATCTCATCCAGCGTGCCGAAGCCGCCGGGAAAGACCACCAGCGCCTTGGACAGGTAGGCGAACCAGAACTTGCGCATGAAGAAGTAGTGGAACTCGAAGCTCAGCTCAGGCGTGATATACGGATTCGGGAACTGTTCGAAGGGCAGGCCGATGTTCAGCCCGACGGTTTTTCCACCGGCGTCGGAGGCGCCGCGGTTGGCGGCCTCCATGATACCGGGACCGCCGCCGGAACACACCACGAAACGAGACGTGCCGTTGGTGAATTGGGCGGCCCATTCGGTGAGCATTTTCGCCAGCGTGCGGGCGTCCTTGTAATATTGACCGAGCTCGCTGTCTTCGCGCACGCGCGCGGAACCGAAGAAGACGACCGTGTCGCGAATCTTCTGACGGCGGAAGTGGGCCAGCGGCTCCAGAAATTCCGACAGGATGCGGATGGCCCGCGCGTCCGGGCTGTTCAGGAACTGCTCGTTGAGGTACGCGACCGGACGGCGGCCGCCATTGGGGGGTGTTTGGTTCGTCATCGCTGTTCTAATTGATCGACTCTTTTCTTCAATTCCCGTAGGGTCTTGAGCATTTCGGGCAGCTTTTGAAAAGCGGTTATGGCACGCAGCCATTCACCAGCATCGAACGCGGGCGAGCCGGAAACGCGGGCGCCGGGAGGAACGTCGCCGCCCAAGCCGCTCTGCGCATATACGATAGCGCCCTCGTGCACGGTAAGGTGGCCGGCCGAACCGGCCTGTCCGGCCAGGAGCACGTTCCGCTCCAGCGTGGTACTGCCCGCGAGTCCGCTCTGCGCACAAATGATATTGTCCTCGCCGACCACGCAGGCGTGGCCGATCTGCACCAGGCTATCGATCTTCGCGCCGCGCCGGACGCGAGTTTCGCCAACCGTGGCGCGATCGACCGAGGTGAGGCTCTGCACTTCGACGTCGTCTTCGATGATGGTGACGCCGGATTGGACGATCTTGGCATGAGTGCCGTCGGCACGCTTGGCGAAGCCAAAGCCGTCGCCGCCCACGACGACGCCGTTCTGCAGGATCACCCGGTTGCCGATACGGCAGAGCTCACGCACGGCGGCGTGAGAATGGGCCAGAAAATCGTCGCCGATCTCGACGCCCTCGTAGATCACAACGTGCGGGTGCAGGACGGCATTGCAGCCGATCTTCACCCGCTCGCCGACGACGGCAAACGCGCCGATGGAGGGGTTCTCGCCGATGACGGCGCTGGCGGCGACCGAGGCCAACGGGTGAATCCCCAAGGCGGGCCGCGGCGGCTGGTAGAACAAAGCCAGGGCGCGGGCGAAATCGAGGTACGGATTCGCCGAAACCAAGCAGGCGATGTCGATGCCGGCCAGCGGCTCGGCGGCCAGAATCGCGCTGGCCCGCGTGTGTTTCGCCTTGGCGGCGTACTTCGGATTGGCCAGAAACGTGATGTGGCCCGGGCCGGCTTGTTCCACGGTGGCGACGCCGGTGATCTCGATTTCGGCCGAGCCCGCCAAACGGCAACCCAAGGCTTCGGCCAGAGTGTTTAGCTTCATAGGACGGCTCGGAAGTTAACTCTCAGCGTACCGCGGCGCGCGTGCGCGCGGACAGCGAGCTCAAACTCATCGAGCGCCGGATGTCAAGAAAAGTATCTTCCGATTTTACAAGGCGATAAAAATTGGTTGACATACCGATTACAGGTCTGTTACGCTCCCACAGTTCCATGATGAAAACCCCCGCCGCTGAGCCGTTTAAGATCCTACTCGTCGATGACAATCCCGACGGGCTTTTGGTGCGCCGCCTGCTGCTCGAGGAGCTCGGGTTGGAGGTGGAGACGGCGCTGAACGGTGAAGAAGGGCTGCGGCGATTCGAGTGCGGCCGTTATGACGTGGTGGTTACGGATTATCGCATGCCTGGCATGGATGGCATCGAGATGATCCGCCGAATCCGCGGGCGGGATGCCGCCGCGCGCATCATCCTTCTGTCGGGCTTTGTGGAACCGCTGGGGCTGAACGAGCGAAACACCGGCGCCGACGCGGTGATTGCCAAGACGTCGGGCGAGCCAGCCATGCTGGCGCGTTCGGTGAAACGGCTGCTGAACCGGATGCCGCCGCGGAAGCCGGTGTCTCCGGCGCGCGCGGCAGCCCCAGCACGGGCCGCAGTGCTATAAATCCTGCGAACCATTCCCACGCATCATTTTCTGCAGCCGCTGGCAGCCCTGCTGCTGATGGCAGCGTTGGAGAAGGGCCGGCTGAAACGCCAACGGTGTCGAGGAAAGTGTAATGATGATTCTCGCCGCGAAGGAAAAAGCTCGGCTCGACCGCAAACGCCTTGTCAACGTGGAGGCCCTGGGCGACGATCAATTCGCCGTAGGCCAACGAAAAAGCGCAATCAGGTCTCCATCCCTGGCCTGGCCGCACGTGGCGATGGCATTCGGATGAAAGCCTCCAGACCCGCTCCCAGCGTGGTTCCGTAGCGCCGGCGGGCGGCCGGCCGCTTCCTGGTTAGCATCCGGCTATAAACGATCGGGGACTGGGGAGCCGGCGGACGGCCGCGTTATGATTGAGCTGACATGACGCTGCCTAAACTGCCAATCGAAATCGTGCTGCTAGCCCTGTTGCTGGTAGCCGCGATTTACGATGTCCGCTTCCGCCGTATTCCGAACTGGATCACCGTGACAGGGGTGGCGATAGGCTTGGTGTTGAACGCGTTTCTGTTTGACCCGCTGGGAGGCTGGTTTTCGTTGGCGGGCGTCTGGTTTTCGCTGCGCGGGCTGGGCTTGGCGTTCGGCGTGTACTTCCTTCTTTATGTCATCCGCGCGATGGGCGCCGGCGACGTGAAACTGATGGCCGCGGTGGGCGCCATGGTCGGCTGGCAGGATTGGTTGGGAATCTTCGTCGTTACCGCGGTTCTGGGCGGGGCGATGGCGCTGATACTCATGGCCTCGCACGGCCGCATCCGGAAGACGCTGTGGAACGTCGTCTTCATTCTCAGTGAAATGAAGAGCGGACGCCCGGCCTACATCAAAAAGGAAGAATTGGACGTGCGCAATCCCAAAGCGATGGGCCTGCCACACGGCGCGGTGATCGGGGTCGGCACGGTCTTTTTCCTCGTCCTCGCCGCCCGCCTCACGCAGTAAGGACCGGCATTGGGACGCTCGCGCTCAGCGGCGCTGATGACCTGCGCAGGGATTGAGCCGGGACCCTCCAGACGCGCACACCCGCAGCCCCGTCGCGGCTGGACTATAGGCGCAGGCGTCAGGGCAGTTTGCCCCGGCGAGCGAGTTTCCCGGAGGACGGCAAGCCGGCGTGACTAGCTCGTGAAGCCGGCCCACGCCGACTTGCCGAGCACGTAGACCGCCCAAGGGAGCACCACCGCGAAGAGCGCGCTTCCGAACGTCAGCTTCTTGCCCGCCGCCGCTTTCAGGCCGACGGCCATGAGCAAAATCGCCCAGAAGGAAAACAGGTCGAGCGATGTGGCCAGCGAGTACACGAACTTGGAGCCTGAATTCGGGTCCATGAACGCCCCCGGGTTGAAGAACGCCAGCGGGTTTTGAATGTCGAGCTCATCCGGATTCTTCAGGAACATAACCACGATCGTCAGGATCGACGAAATCAGCCCGGTGAGGCTCGCGTAACACACCACCGCAAAAACCTGTTTGAAGCGGACCCCCGCGGAGAGAATCCCGGATGCCATGACTAAGAGGACGGCGGCCATGATCACGTATATTACGGGCACCAAAACTATTCCGGCGTAGCCCATGATCGACGCGATTTTGACGCCCAGCGTGAGCGCCTGCTCGCGCTGCTCCGGGGTCATCTGCTGCACCCGCGAGTTGGCTTCCATCCCATGCCGGACGATGCGTTCCCAGCCGATCCGCTGAGACATAGTCATGCTCACCGCCAGGGCGGCGATGATCATCAGCACCACGGGCACGATCCAGGTGGGCCGTTTCGCGATGTCTTCGAAGGTTTTCTTGGGGTCGAAAAAGACCCCGGTGATTCGCGAGAATTCGCTCATTCCCGCTGGGGCCGGCTCGACGGCTGGAGGGGGCTCGGGCGCTATCGCCTTTCTCCTCCCCGCGATCACAAACAACAGGCCCCCAAGTGCCGCCGCGAGAGCGGCCCCTACGTAGCAGACACTGGCGTCCAGACCTTCTTTGCCATGACCAATAGCGAACAGCACAACGGCCGCCGCAAATAGAACAATACCGCCGATCTTCACATGAACTCTCCTGTCGCTCGTTTCGCGAACTCCGCCGCGGGGCTGCCACGCGGAATCCTCGTCCAGCGGCTGTGCTGCTGCGTCATATCTTTGGTGATTGTACGCCATTTATGCCAGTTTGTTCCATGGAACATTCGGACCCGCAACTGCGTAAGCCGGAATCGAGGATTTTCATGCGCGCTTTGCCTGTTCTACCTGTGCTGGCAGCCATGTTGACGCTGGCCGGCTGCGATATTGACGATTTCGATGGCGGTTGGCAACATTTCAGCCGCGATTTTCACTACAGCTACCCGTGTGCCCCGGGCAGCCGGATCTCGGTCGAGACGTTTAACGGCTCGGTTGACGTTTCGAGCTGGGATGAGAACAGCGTCGAGATCGATGGAACCAAGTACGGCCCCACGCAGGCCGCCGCCGACAGCCTGCGCATCGATATCGACCGCTCTGCCGGGTCCGTCTCCGTGCGCGCCGTCCGGCCGGTGGAGCGGCGCAACAACCAGGGGGCGCGGTTCGTCATCAAGATCCCGCGCGTGGCTGTGCTCGAGCGCATCATCGCCAGCAACGGCGCCATCCACACGATAGATGGCGCCGGGCCGTCCCATTTTCGCACCAGCAACGGTTCGGTGCGGGTAGAGCGTCTTCACGGCAGGCTGGACGCAGAGACCTCGAACGGCCCAATCGACTTGGTCGATCTGGAAGGCGACGCTCAACTCCGAACCTCGAACGGCCACGTGGATGTCCGCGGGCTACGCGGCTCGCTCGACGCGACCACCAGTAACGGCGGGATCACCGCCAAGATCGACCGCTCCCCGAGCGACGTGCGTGCCACCACCAACAATGGCTCGATCGATCTGGAACTGCCTGCGGATTTCGCCGCTGGAATTCGCGCCCACACCTCCAACAGCTCGATCACGGTTCACCTGCCGCTCAACACCAACGCCCACGTGATCGCATCCACCAACAACGACTCTATCAGCAGCGAGTTCGAAATGACGGTGCACGGCGAAATCAGCAAGACACACCTGGAGGGTGATATCGGAAAGGGTGGCCCGCTAGTCGATCTCGACACTTCCAACGGCGGCATCCGGATACTGAAAGGTGCGAGGTAGGGGGTAGTGTACTTGATTCACCAGAAACATGACGCTGCCAACACCGCATGTCCGACAGCTTGGTTGCCGAGGTAGCAATTTTCTCAGCGACCATCGGCGCCATCGGCACGGCTGAAAACCAGAGGCCTTGGGCAACCCGCCGCGTCCACGATGCGAACAGAGGCCGAACCCACGCGGCGCCGATCCTCTTTGGCGGCCTTTGTTCGCGCATGCTTGAACACATACTGACTGGTATAATGCGCACACGGTTTTCATTGTGAAGACACTGCCGCGGCTTTACCCGATTCTCGATACCGGCGCGCTGGAAAAGCGCGGCTTGGCGCTGGTGGAGGCGGCGGCGGCCATGCTCGAGGGCGGTGCGCGCATCTTGCAGATCCGGCACAAGGGGCTGTGGAGCCCGACGGTGTTTGAGGACGCGCGGAAGGTGGCGTTGTTGTGCCGGCAGGCGGGCGCGATCCCGGTCGTCAACGACCGCGCCGATATTGCCAAGTTGCTCGGCGCGGGGCTGCACGTGGGGCAGGACGATCTCGCTCCCGCCGACGCCCGCGTGTTGCTGGGAGATGGACCGGTAATCGGCTATTCCAGCCACAATGCGGCGCAGTTACGCGAGGCCGTGGCGGAGCCGGTGGATTACGTCGCGCTCGGCCCGATTTTCAGCACCTCTTCCAAGCAGAATCCCGACCCTGTCGTCGGCATCGATGAGTTGCGGCGAGCGCGGGCGCTGGCGGAAAAACCGCTGGTGGCAATCGGCGGCATCACCCGTGAGAACGCGCGCGCCGTCTTCGAGGCCGGCGCCGACGCGGTAGCGGTGATTGCCGATCTGCTGCCCGCGCGCGCAACCGCCGCCGACGTGCGGCGGAGAATCGAGGAATGGTGCGCCGTCACCGGCCCAAGTGCTGCCCAGTAGCGCCGGAGCCGCACAGCACTGTATACTCAGCCTTTTTGGCAAAGGAAGCGAACCTATGAGCCTGTTTCGAACGAAATCGGTGGATGTGATTCTGGCCGAATCGGAGGATACCATCCACCATTTGAAGCGCACGCTGGGCCCGGTCAACCTGGTGGCGCTGGGAATCGGCGCCATTATCGGCGCGGGACTGTTTTCGCTGACCGGCATCGTGGCGGCGGATAACGCCGGTCCCGCCGTGGTGCTGTCCTTCGTGGTGGCAGCGATCGGCTGCGCTTTCGCCGGCATGTGCTACAGCGAATTCGCTACCATGATTCCCATCGCCGGCAGCGCCTACACCTACGCCTACGCCACCATGGGCGAGCTGCTGGCGTGGATCATTGGCTGGGACCTGGTGCTCGAATACGCGGTGGGCGCGGCCACCGTTTCGGTGAGCTGGTCGAGTTACGTGGTCCGGCTGCTGCACCGCTTCAGCATCGATCTGCCCTCGAATCTGATTCACTGCCCGTGGGACATGCCGACCGGGCTGATCAACCTGCCCGCGATTTTAGTCATCTTCGCGATTTCCATTTTGCTGATGATCGGCATTTCCGAATCGGCGCGGACTAACGCGGTGATCGTCATCATCAAGGTGACCATCGTGATCATCGTGATCGCGATCGGCTTCTCGTACATCAAGCCGGAGAATTACACGCCCTTCATTCCGCCCAACACGGGCAAGTTCGGAGAGTTCGGGATCAGCGGGGTGATGCGGGCGGCGGCGGTGATTTTCTTTGCCTACATCGGCTTCGACGCGGTATCGACGGCCGCGCAGGAGGCCAAGAAACCGAAGCGCGATATGCCCCTCGGCATCATCGGGTCGCTAATCATCTGCACCATCCTCTACGTGTTGTTCGCGCACGTGCTCACCGGCATGGTGAACTACCGCACCTTCCGCGGGGACGCGGCGCCGGTGGAGACGGTGATCAAGCTGTTCCCGTATACGTGGCTGCAAATCGCCATCAACGTCGGCATCATCGCCGGATTCACCTCGGTGATTCTGGTGATGCTGCTGGGGCAATCTCGAGTGTTCTACTCGATGTCGCGCGACGGCCTGCTGCCGGCCATCTTCTCCGACGTTCACCCCAAGTGGCGGACGCCGTGGCGCTGCAACCTGATCTTCATGGTGTTCGTGAGCCTCTTCTCGGGCTTCCTGCCGATCTCAAACCTGGGCAACATGACCAGCATCGGCACGCTGCTGGCATTCGTGATCGTGTCGGTCGCGGTGATGGTGATGCGGCGTACCAATCCGGACTTGCCGCGGCCCTACCGCACGCCGCTGGTGCCAGTGGTGCCGATCCTGGCCATCCTGGTATGCTTCGCGATGATGGTCTCGCTGGATTCGCTCACCTGGTACCGGCTGGTGGTCTGGCTCGTGATCGGACTGGCGATCTATTTCGGCTATAGCCGCTACCACAGCCACCTGGTGAAGACTGGAGCGGATGCGGAACGGTGAGAGGAAGCCGATGCCGCAGTTCGCAAGGATAGGCGGCGAATTTCAGCCCAAAAATAGGAATGGCGGACGCGAGCCTTAAGCTAGGCGCGTCCGCCAACGGAGCGAGTTCTTAGCGCGAACGAACGAGCCGAAGTCGACACGGGACGTGACAACCCGAACATCGGGACGAGCCAATGATCCCCACACGGGAAGGTCCCAAACACCGCGTCAACCTGACCCTGTATAAGAATGGTGGAATACGATAGCGATATCAAGCTGAATTTGGTTAATAGTCAGCAGAATTTTATTAACTAAGGTTATGGAACTGGCATCCGAGCAGCCGGTTGATGGTCGCGGCGCTCACACCTAGTGACTGACCCGCACGGATTCTCGTCGACAAACCCGACACTGAGCCGGATTCCGAAAACGGCCATAGATTTGCATTGGTCAGCGCCATGCGTAGATTCACGTTTGCTCCGCTGCTCTTGCTGGCCTGTCTGCCCCTTGTGGGGCAAGACGCCAAGGCGCAGAAAAAGTTCGCCGGCACGTGGGAGGCGAAGTTCAAGGACAAGGTGATTTGCATCATCCGGTTGAAGGCCGGTGACCAGATTTCTGGAGAAACCGACGCGTGCAGCATCAATACCGACGCGAACGGGGACTTGCAGGAACCGGAATCCACCGAACAGCCGGACACGCCTTCACCGATTCTCAATGCGAAACTTCGTGGCGATACGCTGACCTTCGAGGAAAAGGACGGCGATGATGTCCTCAAGTTCGAAATGAAGCTCGCGGGCGACGGACAGGCTGAGCTGAGAATCCTGGACGCTCCGGTCCCCGTAAAGCCGATTCATTTCGCAAAAAGGTAGGGTGCCAGCGCTCGCCACTTATTCATTTCGCCGCCGGCCGGATTTGCGCGGCTTCTCTGCCGCGGCCAGCCGCCGCGCCCCACCGAGGAGATCGCGCAAAGCGTCGGGGCGAACACGCGAGAGGCGAACCAGCACGCACGGGTAATTGAGATAGTGATCGGTGATGTAATAGGTTTCGGGATCGTCTGCCATCAGCTCCGCGCGTTCTTCAAATCCCATCCGGACGACCAGAGAGCAGCCGTCTTGATGGAGCCGCGCGACCAGCGCGCCGCGCACCTTGAACGCGGGCGTGCCATAGGAAGTGCTTTCCTCGACGTTCTCCAGGGCAAGCGCGATCTTGCGGACGGTATCGAAGGTTACGGCGGTTTCCACAGACTGGTGTTTGGTCATCGGCTCCGTTATCGCGGTGGCGCGATCTTGGATTTCGCCATTATGTCATACACCGGTTTGTTGTCGGCGTAGACGCGCCACTCCTTCACCAAGCCGTTTTCCACGACAGCCAGCCACGCTGCCGGGGTGCGCCATTGGTTCTCTCGCCGGAGCTCGCCATTTGCGGCGATGGTTCCGCCGGCCGCGCCGAAAACAGCCACCACATTCCCGTCTGAGAGGATCTTCTCGTGAGACACCCAGTAGTCCGGGCAAAAGGCGTAATACGCTCGCCAGCCGGCGCGCATGTTCTCGCGGCCGCGAACGGTTTGGCCCAGCCCGTCGATGAACACGTGATCTTCCGTCATCAACTCAGCCAGCTTGTCGGCGTCGCTTTGGTTGATGCGGTTGATGAAATCGAGAGCGGTTTCCACGGGACTCATCGGCGACTCTTTCGCAAGCTAGAAAGCTCACACGGGCAAGCTAAAGCATGCCCCACCTCATGATTTCTGGCGGTCTTCGAGCATGGCCTTCAGGCTGGCGATCTCGCGCTTCAGCTTGCGGCCGCGGCTCACCAGGAACAACACATAAATCACCAGGATGATCCAGGCGACGGTGAGCCCGTAACTCAGGAACTCGTAGTTGCGCTGGAGACGCGCGGCTTCGCGGACAAGGTCGTCCGGCGTGGTGATCTGCGCAAAGAGCAAGGGGATGGACTGTAAGTGCATAGGTTCCTCACATAGCGTGCGCGGTACGGCGCAGCGAATCGAGCTCGCGTTGGGCATCTTCCTGCCGCAGGCGGACCACGGTCATCACGGTCGCGAGCAGCACCATGGCCAGCAGATTCCAAACGGCGACTGCGAACCAGTGGTGCGGAAAGCTGCCGCCGCCCCAGAAAACGGGCTGCGGGTGCTGGGTGCGCCACCATTTGATGGAGAAGATCACGATCGGGACATCGATGAAAGAGAAGATAGACCAGACGGCCGCGAAGGTGGCGCGCTGGGTGGGTTCTTCGACGGCGCGGCGCAGCATCAGGTAAGCGGCGTAGAGAATCCAGCACACCAGCGCCGAGGTCAGGCGCGCGTCCCAGGCCCACCATTGGCCCCAGATGATGCGGCCCCAGATGGATCCGGTGACCAGGTTGGCGGCCAGAAAAGCCAGCCCCACCTCGGTGACCGCGACCGCCAGCGCGTCATAGCGAAAATTTCTGGTGATGAGGAAAAGCACGCTGGCCACCAGCGCCACCGCGGCCGCGATCATAGCGGTGATCGCCATGGGAACGTGAAAGAAGATGATCTTGAAGATCTCTCCCTGCTGCGCTTCCGCCGGCAGGCGGGCGATGACGTTGATGTCGCGCACCAGAATGGCAATCGCCACAGCGCCCAAGGCGTAAAGGACGTAATCTCCCCGACCGGATTTCTCTTTCATGTTCGCCTGCTCCACGGGCCAGGTAGGACAGACCATCGCCTTTCGTGGTCTGTCATGCCGCGCCACTGCATGGCACTTTGACAGACGACAAAAACCGATCGTCTGTCCTACCTCAACTCAACCTACCAAAATTGTCTCGACCAAAACCAGGGATACCGCCGTATAAATCACATCGAAGCCAACCAGCATTTTGAGCCACATCACGTTTTCCGCGTTGATGGGCGTGCCGGAAATCAGAGCCATGGTCAACTGCATGGCGCCCATCAGCGCGGGCACCAGCACCGGATAAGTCAGCAGGGGCAGCATCACTTCGCGCAGACGGATATTGACCGTGAGCGCGCTGGTCATGGTGCCGAGCACGGTGAGCGCCCAAGTGCCGAGCGCAAGAACCAGCAGCAGCTCCGGTAAGCGCTGGGTCCAATGTACGTTATAGAAGATGCCGAAGACGGGCAGCGAGACGAGCTCCACGGCCAGCAGCAAAACGTAGTTGGCGAAGGCCTTGCCGAGGAACAGCGCGGCGCCGGAGATGGGCGAGGCGATCAGCGCATCCAGGCAATCATTGGGCAGCTCGCGGGCGAAGCTGCGGTTGAGGATCAGCGTGCCGGCGAAGGCGAATACGATCCACAGCAGGCCGCCGGAGATTTCGCGCGTGGTATCGCCGGTGGGATCGAAGGCGAATGCGAACAGCAGCAGGATCACCAGGGCGAAGGCCAGCGAGCCGTTGACGGCCTCCTTGGTGCGCAGCTCGGCGCGCAGATCCTTGGCCGCGATTACCATCACCTGGCGGAAGAAGTCCATCAGCCCTCGCCATACCTCGCATAGAGGTATCCGGGATCGGCCGCCATTTCCGGCGTGCGCAGGCCGGAAAACGCCACGGCCCCGCGATTCAGCAGTGCGACGTGAGTGGCCAGATCGAGGGCTTCGCGCAACTGGTGGGTGGACATGACGATGGTCTTGCCCTGGGCGAGCGCCTCGCGGAGCAGCCGTTGCAGAACGGCGATGGCGCGGTCATCGAGCGCGGTGAAGGGCTCATCGAGCAGGAACACGGAAGGCTCGTGGAGAAAGGCGCGCGCCACGGCCAGGCGCTGGCGCATGCCGCGGGAGAATTCGCGCACCAGACCGCCCGAGACGCGATCGAGGCCGGTGCGCTCCAGCCACTCGGTGGCGGCCTTGCGCGGCTCCTTCAAGCCGTAGAGGCGGGCAAAGAGAGTGAGATTCTCGATGGCCGACAGCTCGTCGTAGACCGAAATGCCGTGGCCGATGAAACCGATGCGGCGGCGCGTAGCGGTGTCGCGCGGCGCTGCGCCGCAGATGCGCACTTGCCCGCGGCCGGGCCGCGAAAAACCGGCGAGGATGCGCAGCAGCGTGGTTTTCCCCGCCCCGTTGCGGCCGATCAGCGCCAGGCAGGTTCCCGCCTCCGCTTCCAGCTTGATGTCGCGCAACGCGGGGTAGTCGCCGTAAAACTTCCAGACGCCATCAACCGCGACCGCGTTCATCGCTCTCCTTGGCGGCGGGCGCTTGCGCGCGATAGAGGAGCACGAAGCCCAGCCCCAGAATCGCCAGCGCCAGCCCGACGATCAGCTTGGCCTTGCCATTCACGCGCGGCAGAATGACTTCGATCCGCGAGCCGGAATCCTGGCTGTCGGCCGCGGAATCGGCCGGCTCGGCGGCAGTTGCGGATGCCGCCACGGCGCCCGTCAGCTTGATGCGATAGGCATTGGCGGCTAACCCGAAAATGTGCGCATGGGTGCGCGGCTCTTCACCCAGGTCCTGCAAGCCGCCTCCCTCCAGCGTCACCCCTTCCGGCGCAACCAGGTAGGTGTTTTCATCCGCGGTCGCGATCTTTCCGGCGTACGCCGTGCCGGTGGTATAGGGCACAGTGTAGCTGAGATCGAAGCGGGTCTCGCCGGGCTTGATCTCGAACTTGGCGGCATAGACTTGCGGCGCGGCGGTCTTGGCAGTAGGAATGGGAACGGCCATCCCGTCGGGTGCGGCAGCCGTCGCCTCGACCTTTCCCTCCGCAGCGGCGGGCAGATAGAAACGCAGCGTTCCGTTCACGGGATCGACCCAGGTGGTCTTACTGGAGTTATCGACCAGGAATGTCTCGTTGACCGTCATCTGGCCACCGGACGATGGCTGGAAAAGGAGCATGTGCTTCGAGATTTTCACGGCCTGCGGCTGGCGGCTGGCGTTGAACACGTCCAGCGTGATGCCGGTAGTGGGCGTGCCGGGCGGCAACATATGATTGTAGGTCACGTTGTCGATTTCCACCCGGAGCATGGCCGGCCCGGGACCGGCTGGATTCTGGTTGATGGTGAATTGGCCTTGGGCGTCGGTCTTGGTGCCGGTGACCGGCTCCATGCCGCTTTGGCCGAACTTGTAGAGCGTCACCGTGGCTGCCGCCTGCGGAGCACCGGTGGTGCGATTGATGACCGTGCCGGTGACGGCGGCGGCAAGCGGGAGGGCAAACAGTAGAAGGAGCGCCCAAGAGCACTTTTGAAGCAGCGATTGCGCCATCATGCTCTGGCCGCTTTCATGGGCTTGCCGCATTCACCGCAAAACTTCAATTCTTTCTCAAATTTGGCTCCGCAGGATGGACATACCTTTGCCTTGACAGGTTCCGCGCGAAGTGCCTTAGGCTTGCTCGAAGGCGAGGCCGCGAGTCCTGCACGCACGCGGTCGACTTCGGCGAGCACGGCGGCCAGCTCGCTTTGCAGATCCTGCTTGGTTTTCTGGTAATCGGTTTCCGAGAGCTTGCCCACCCGGAACTCGAACTGCAAATCGCGCAGGTTTTCGTAAATGGCGGCCTTGCGTTCGTCCAGGTGCGCGAAGGGATCTTCCGGCTCGGGCGGCGGCAAGTCCCTGGGTCTGACAACCAGGATGAACGCGATGACGGCGACCGCCAGCACGGAAGCAACAGAAATGATCACGCCAGAATTTTACTCCAGGTTGGCCAGATCCTTCTCGATCTGGTCCTTATACTTTGCAAGCGCCGGGTCATCGATGGCCACTGAGTCGAGCTCAACCAGCGGTTTCGGCTTTCGATATTTCTTGATGAAGAACCAGATTACTACCAGGCCCAGACCGGCCGCGACATACGGCACCGTCCAGCCGAAAGCGCTGGGCTGGGCCAGGTAAATGCCGGGGCCATAATCGCGGATGAAGGCGTCGATAATCTGCTGGTCCGAAAAGCCCGCCGCCTGCATGCGGGCAATGCGTTCCTTGGCTGGCTTGGAAAAACCGCAGTCGAGCATGGCGCAGGTAGCAACGGAATCCTTGCAGCCGCACTTGCAAGCCAGCCGCATGCCGACACGCCGCACATCCGCATTGGGTTTCTCGGAGGCCGTCTGGGCCAGAGCGAGGCCTGCGAAGGCCAGCGCCAAAACCGCGACGGTGAGGAATCGATGGGCCGGCAACCCATCTTTAGCGCTTTGCTGGCAAATCGACATATTGTTTGGCGATGCCCACCACCTGGGTGCGCGCGTATTGCATTTTAACCTTACTCGGGACCAGGCAGACGAGCGTGCCGCCGATCAGCACCAACCCGCCCACCCAGACCCAGGTTACCAGAGGGTTGACGAAGGCTTGAATCACGGCGCGCTGGTTATCGTCGGACATGCCGCCGAAATTGACATACAGGTCCTCGTTGGGGCGCTGACGGATGGCCACCTCCGAGGTGCTCTCTCGGCTGGCTTTGAACGTCCGCTTCTCCGGCTGCAACGTGCCCAGCGGCTGACCGTCCTTGGAAATCTGGAAGATGCCGCGATACCACAGGTAATTGGGGTTCTCGCCCTGCTCCAGGCTGGCTAGGCGCAGTTCATAGTGGCCGATGCTCATGGTGTCGCCCTGGCTCATTTCCTTGACCTCGCTCTTATTGAAGGCGTGGCCGGTGAAGCCGATGAAGATCAGCACCACGCCCATGTGCACCAGGTAGCCGCCGTAGCGGCGCGTGTTGCGGTGAGTCAACTCGACCGTGGCGCGCGGCAGGCTCATGCCGGTCCGGCCGGCGATGGAATGCGCGCCTTTGTAGAACTCCACGATTACCGTGATCGCCACGAACAGGCAGAAGCCGAACGAGATCAGCGGATAGGGCTGGTGGATTCCGGCGGCGAAGAGCGCGGCGACCAACACCAGCGAGGCGATGCCGGGCCACTGGAAGTTGCGGCGCAAGCGGTCGAGCGACGTGCGCCGCCAGGCGAACAGAGGACCGACACCGGTGAGGAACAGCAGGAACAGGCCGATGGGCACCATCAGCCGGTTGTACCAATCGGCATCGAGCGAGATCTGGTCGCCGGAGATCCATTCGGAGATTTTCGGAAACAGCGTTCCCCACAGCACCGCGAAGCAGCTCGCCAGCAGAATCAGGTTGTTGAACAGAAAGCTGGATTCGCGCGAGATCACCGATTCCAGTTGCGCCTCGCTCTTCAGATAATCGAGCCGGTCGAGGATCAGGTAAGCGGTGGCGGCGACGCCCAAAGCCAGAAACGTGACGAAGTATTTGCCGATCTCGGACTGCGCGAAGGCGTGTACCGATTGCACCAGCCCGCCGCGCGTCATCGAGGTGCCAAGGATGCAGAGGAAGAACGTGGTCGCGATGAGGACCATGTTCCACACCTTCATCATGCCCTTCTTTTCCTGCATCATCACCGAATGGAGGAAAGCCGTGCCGCTGAGCCAGGGCAGCAGCGAAGCGTTTTCCACCGGGTCCCATCCCCAATAGCCGCCCCAGCCGAGCACATGATATGCCCACGCCGCGCCGAGCATCACGCCGGTGCCCTGAAACAGCCAGGTGACCAGCGTCCAGCGGCGCGTGGTATGGATCCAGCCATCGCCCGGCTGCCGCGTGATCAGCGAGCCCATGGCGAAAGCGAAGGGCACCGCGAAACCCACGTAGCCGAGATACAGCATGGGCGGGTGAATCGCCATGGCCGGATATTGCAGCACGGGGCTCAGGCCGCTGCCGTCCGGCGGTTTGACGATGAGGCCTTCGTTCGCCAACAACTTGAAGGGATTGGCGACGAAATTGTTGAGCGTGAGAAAAAAGAGTTCGATGGTGGTGAGAATCGAAATGACCCACGGCATCATGTCGCGATGCCGGCGGCGATTAGTGAAGGCTACGACTGCCGTATACGAGGACAGCAGCCACATCCAGAACAGCAGCGAGCCTTCCTGCCCGCTCCACCAGGCGGCGAATTTGTAGAGCACCGGCAGCGCGTTGTTGCTGTGCTCGGCCACATAGGCCAGGCGGAAATCGCCGGTCAGCAGCGCGTGAACCAGAATCGCGGAAGCGACCGTAACCAGCGCCCAGACGGCGTAAACCGCGCGGCGTCCGCTCTCCACCAGGAACGGTTTGCGGCGCACGCGGCCAACTACGGAAGCCAGCGTCGCATATAGCGCCACGCAGAAGGCCAGCAAAATGGCCAGCGAACCCAGATTCTCCATGTCCCCTCTCTACAATACCAGCGAGCTAAACGCTGGGCTTTCCGCTATGTACGTCTGGCTGCCCCGGGGCCTGTACGTTCGGTTTGGCCTCGTATTTCGACGCGCACTTGGCGGAGATTTTGGAAGCGTGGAAGGTGCCGTCCCGATCCATGCGGCCGTCGGCCAGCGCCTGCGCGCCATCGCGGAAGGTGTCGGGCAGCGGATCGATGCCGTTGTAGGCGACTTCGAGCGAGCGCGTGTCCTGCTTGAGCGTGAACAGGACTTTGCCGCCGATATGCTGTATGGAACCGGCCGCCACATCGCCGCCGACACGCAGCCGCGCACCGTAAGCGCGGTCGCCCATCTGGCTCAATTCTTCAATCGACTTGTAATAGGTCTTGCTGTCCCCAGACCCAGCAAAGGCCAGCCACACCAGCGTCCCAATCACGACGGCAATCAACGCCGCGAATTTGCCGTACTTCCGCATGTTCGACCCTCTGAAACTAAAGTATAGCGCCAAAGCACGCAGGGGTATTCGAGGATGTGAGGGTCATTTGTGGTAAATTGCTATACCCGCAGGGGCGGGTAGGAGGAGTTTGGGAGCGGGCGGCTCCGGCGGCGAGGCGGACGACCATGCCCGGCAAATCCTGGCCGGGCTGTTTCGCAAGCGGTAAGATTGAGGGACCGAAGGAAGCGGCATGGCATGAAGTGGTTCGGTATACGCAAAGCGGCTATCCAGAAGGACCATCGCGATCTCTTTGAACGCTTCGGAGCGCCGCTCGTTGGGACCGTTTTGTATGGTGGTTTTTCTGGGCCTGCTACCACAGAACCACAGAAGACTCTGTACGGGAATTCGGAGGCCCGTAAACCGGCTGAGGAGTGGCTCACGGAGCAATACGACCGCGCCGAACGCAGGGAGACGTGGTTGATCACCATGGAGGCAGCAGTCACGGCATTTGTCGCGGCCGAGCTGCTTCTTTCGGCACTCGCGCTGTGGCGGCGGCCGGTGCAGCCTATGGCGGCCGGCAGGGCGGCCGAGGTCGCAACGGCAGCGGCGTCAAACCGCTGGCAGCGCATGCGGGAGTGCTCGGAAGAGGCTGACCGGATGGCCAAGAAGGGGTGGGCGTATGACACCGCGGCTGGCTACGTAATCGAGAATAGAATCAGCCATTACAGCGAAAAGTACGAGCGCTGCTACGTGGAAGTCTTCTTCTCGACGGGCCGCCGCGAATTCCCCGATGCGCCGTTCACGTATAGCGTGATTTACGACGCCTTCGAGGGAGCAAGGGTTTCGAGCTGTGTCGGCCCATCCGACGAGGCCGACCACTCCCCAGGTCTACCTGTGACATGGTGTGACGGCGATTGTGCGGTATGCCGCTCACATGAGAAGGACCGAATGAATAATTGAAAACGCGCGTCTTGAATGGCGGCGCGAGGGGTATGCTTAATGCATGACCGACGAGACGCCGCCACCGAGGCTGTTCGTCAAGAACAAGTACAACAACACCGTTCTGAACTGGCACCGGGCGCCACAGAAGGAGTTTCATTTCTACGGCGGGGCCTTCTGGAACGCCGCGAAAAAGCTGCTTGATAACGAGGATCTTGACAGACGGCCCATCGCCTCATTCGATGCATGCGTCGTCGTTTACCTGTATCGTCACGCACTCGAGCTGTTCCTTAAGGGGATTCTGATCGGTGGCGGTGGAGAGCTCATCGATCCGTGCCCGTCTCCCCAAAAGGTTGTTAAGGCGCGCCACTCCCTGACGGAGTTGCTTCCGCACGTCCGACGTGTCTTTACCGAGTGCGGCTGGGATACATTTGGCTCGAAGGCTGCTGTTACCTTCGACGACTTCACGGCTATTGTAGAGGAGTTTGAGAGAACTGATCCGTCCTCAGTCAGCTTTCGATACCCGGTCAAGAAAAAGGACCTTGCGGCGGCCCTAGATAGCCACTTCACGTTCAGCGTTCGCCGGTTTGCATCAATTATGGACGAGGTTCTCGACACGCTTTCCGGAGCGTGCGACTCTCTCCCCGATATCGCGAATGATCGGGCCTCGTACTGCATAGCGTCGCACCGGGCCTCATAGGCCGCTTCCGCCCGTCCTGAGTGCGAGCCCCCTGACGACGGGCCGGAATAGATCACCGCGACTGCCATCAAGCGCGTCCTCGCACGGCAGGTGGAAGCTGCCACGAGGGAGAAACGGTTCTCCAAGGCGGAGATGACGCGGAGGATGCACACCAGCCGCGCGGCGCTCGATAGGTTGCTCGATCCAGCGTACGATGCGGTGACGTTAGGCACACTGCGCAAAGCCGCCGCGGCGGTGGGCCGTGAGCTGAGGCTGGAGTTGCTTTAGGAGCCGGAAGCGTTTCGTTGTTGGCGCATTTGTTAAGCCCGGAAGGGCGAAAGATAGTAGCCCACGGCGTATTAGCCGTGGGTACGTCGGCCTCTCGACATAGCCCCGGAACGGGGCGTAAGAATTCTGCTGGCGAAAATACCTTACGCCCCGTTCCGGGGCTTCCGGGCGTTCATCCCTTTCCCGAGGCTCGCGCCTTGGGCTATTTTCTGCCGCCCTCCGGGCTCGGCCGGCAGGAGTCAGGTTCGTGCGTATTGAGGCGGTCCCTCTGGCGGCTACGCCGGACGCCCCGGCTGGCCGGCTAATCCGATTTCCCGCAGCAGGATGGGGCGCAGCAGGTTTGTGGCTTCCGGGCGCGGATAAAGGCGCTCATGAACTTGCCGGCCACTTGCGGCGCGAGCGCATCCACATCGAACCCTTGCCCGGCCAGGAACTGGCGCGCGTCTTTCACGTCGTACACGCGAGTCGGTTCCACAGCGATGTTCTCGAAGCCAGCCTGGGCCAGTTTGCTCGCGTACTCATCATTGCGCAGGGCACCGGCGATGCAGCCGATCCACAACTCCACACTCTTGCGCACCTCGTCCGGCACCTCGCCCGCCACCACCACGTCGGAGACCGCGAACCGGCCGCCGGGCTTCAGCACGCGAAAGCTCTCGCGCAGCACGCGGTCCTTGTCGGCGGAGAGGTTCACCACGCAATTCGAGATGATGACATCCACCGAATTGTCCGGCAGCGGAATGTTTTCGATCTCTCCCTTGAGAAACTCGGCGTTCACTATCCCGGCTCTCTTCTGATTCTCGCGCGCCAGCGCCAGCATCTCGCCGGTCATGTCAAGGCCATAGGCCTTGCCCGACGGGCCCACCCGCCGCGCCGAAAGCAGCACGTCGATGCCGCCGCCGGAGCCGAGATCGAGCACGGTCTCGCCTGGAATCAGCCGCGCCAGCGCAGTCGGATTGCCGCAGCCGAGCGAAGCCAGCACAGCCTCTTTCGGCACCTGCCCGGTTTGGCTGCCGTCGTACAGCGACGACGTGATGGGATCGCAAACGCCCTCCGCCGACGGCGCCGACCCGCAGCAGGAGCTGCCGCCCGCAACCGCGCGCAGGGCCGCTTGCCCGTATTTCTCCTTGACGGCTTCTTTGATATCCGGTCCGCTCATGGTTGCTCCTATTTGCGAAATTGTACGCCTTCGTACGGTTTGACGGCCCGGTTGCGGGTGCAGCACTCCGCATAAAGGAAACCGAGCAGCTCGCGCAAGGCCTCCGTGTTCGCCGCGTACCAGAGGAACGTGCTCTCGCGCCGCACCTTGACCAGGTCCTCACTCTTGAGCTTTTCCAGGTGATGCGAAAGCGTCGAATTGGGAATGCCCAGCTCGCTCTGGATCGCGCCGGCGACCAGGCCGTCGGGGTGAGCCGAAAGCAGCAGCCGCAGGATGCGCAGCCGCGGCTCGGTGCCCATCGCCGAAAACATGTCGGCATAGCGGACAATCTGCTCCGCGCTGGCCTTGGTCCTGTTCATACTTCGACAATAGCAGAAATATGGAAATTGTCAAGGCGAGGGAGAACCAGAAAACAAGACGGGCAAGCTGAAGCATGCCCCACCCTACTTCTTGATGAACAGCGAGAGCGCCATGCCGAGGCCGATCGCGATCACGATGCGGCGCACGGCTTGCTGGCCCATCCGCCGCGCGGTTCCAGCGCCGAAGTAGCCGCCCAGGACAGCGGCGACGGCCATCAGCAGCACGTACGGCCAATACACCATGCGGGCCCAGATGAAATACGCGGCCGCGATGCCGTTCACCGAGCCGCCGAATATCACCTTCAGGCTGTTCATCTCGTGAATGTCCCGAAGCCCGAGAATGCTCAGCGCGGCCAGCATGAGAATGCCGATTCCGGCGCCGAAGTAGCCGCCGTACAAGCCCACGCACAACTGGAAAAGCATGCCGCCAACCAACCACCGGGTGGAGCGGTGGGCGGCCGCTCCGGCGGTATTGAGCATTCTCTGTATCGGCTCCTGCGCCATGAACAGCAGAGTGGCAAAAAGGATGAGAAACGGCACCATGTGGTCGAACATTACAGTGGGCGTATAGCGCAGCAGGACGGCGCCGATGAAGCCGCCCAGCAGACTGGGCACGATAAGGGCCAGGAAGCGCGCCTCGGCCGTGCGGATTTCCCGGCGGTAACCCCAGGCGCTGCCCACGGTTCCGGGCCAGATGGCGACTGTGCTGGTGGCGTTGGCGGCCACCGAGTTGAGACCGAGCCAAATCAAGGCGGGAAACGAGACCAGCGTCCCGCCGCCGGCCACTGAGTTGATGGCCCCGGCCAAAAACGCCGCGCCAAAGGCCACGGCCGCGCGGGGCAAATCGAATGCTGAGGTCAAGATTGCAGCATAGCGCGGGCTGGGAGGCCGGCGCCAGCGGGGGAGTGCCGCGCCGTTCAGCCCCCTAAAGCGGCCATACGACCTTGCTTAATCACACTTTAGCGCCTGATTGTAGTCTTTCGGAGAGAGCTTACTTACAATCTCCCACATGGCGCAATTTCAGGTAATCCAGCCGGAAACTACTTATACGGGTTCACCCATCCGGCCGCTCCAAAAGGGTTTGCCGAAAAGCACCCGGTCGCTCTGTCCGGAATGCTCACAACTCATTGACGCCAAGATACTTGAGGATTCCGGCAAGGTGGTGATGGAGAAGCGTTGCCCAACCCACGGCGAGTTTCGCGACACCGTCTATTCCGACGCCAAACTGTACCTGAAAATGGAAGAATGGGAGTTCGGCGATAACCGCGGGCTGGCCAATCCGGCGGTGACGACCGCCAAGAGCTGCCCCGACGATTGCGGCCTGTGCAACCTGCACACCAGCCACACGGGTCTGGCGAACCTGGATCTGACCAACCGGTGCAACATGACCTGCCCGGTGTGTTTCGCCAACGCCAACGCTTCCGGCTACCTCTACGAACCGGATTTTGAGACCGTGCGGAAGATGTTGCAGGCCTTGCGCGATCAGAAGCCGGTGGCGTGCCGGATCGTGCAGTTTTCCGGCGGCGAGCCAACCATCTACCCACGCTTCCTCGACGTGCTCCGGCTGGCTAAGGAGATGGGATTCTCCCACACGCAGGTGGCGACCAACGGCCTGAAGTTCATGGACCTGGAGTTCGCCGAGCGCGCCAAGGAGGCCGGGTTGCACACTCTCTACCTGCAATTCGACGGCGTCTGCGACGACGTTTACCGGCGCACGCGCGGCGAATCGTTGTGGGAGAAGAAGCTGCGCGCCATCGAGAACGTGAAGAGGGCCGACCTGAAGATCGTTTATGTACCCACCATCGTCAAGGGCGTCAACGATCACCAGATCGGCGACATCATCCGGCTGGCGCTCGAATACATCGAATGCTCGAGCGGCATCAGCTTCCAGCCGGTGGCGTTCACCGGCCGCATTGCGCGCCATGAGCTGGAGGCGAAGCGCTTCACGCTATCCGATTTCGCCCGCGCCGTCCAGCAGCAGACCGGCATTTGCGACATGTATGAAGACTGGTTCCCTCTCTCCTGCGTGACGCCGTTCTCGAAGCTGCTGAGCGCGCTGCGCGGCGATGAGACGACCACGCTGAGCTGCCATCCGCATTGCTCGCTGGGCACTTACCTGTTCGTCGATCAGAACCGCAAGGCCGTGCCGGTGACACAGTTTGTCGAGGTCGGCCCGATGCTGCGCGAGATGGACGATCTGGCGCGCAAGGCGGGCAAGCGCCGCATCCAATTCTTCACCAGGATTTCAGCATGGAACAACCTGCGCAAGTTCTTCCATGAAGAAAAGGCGCCGGCCGGCCTGACGTTCAACAAGTTTCTGCAAACCCTGCAAGGCATGACCGATAAGAGATACGGCCGCGGCTCGAGCGAAGCCGGCGGGTTCACCTACCGCACGCTGATGCTGGCCGGCATGCACTTCATGGATTCGTACAACTACGACGTAGAGCGCGTGCAGCGCTGCGTGATCCACTACGCCGCGCCCAACGGTCTCATTTATCCGTTCTGCGCCTACAATTCCGGCCCCGTCTACCGCGAACGGATCGAGAAGGAATTCTCCATCCCGTTCGAGACCCAGGAAGAGATGCGCCGGCTGACCGTGCAGGCAAAGAAGGGCTGCGGCACGTGCGCCAGCGAGCCGGAGCTGGTCGGGTAGGGGCGAGCGCTGTCCCTGTCTTTCCCCGAATCGCCCCCGCGCGGGCGCCAGCCGAAGCCGGGGATGGATGCAGCTCAGCTACAATCGGGAGTTTAGCAGCTCGTCTTTCAGATCTTCCGAGGGGCAATCCGGGAATGAAAAAGGCTCTCTTATCGTGGAGCAGCGGGAAGGACAGCGCCTGGACGTTGCATCTCCTGCGGCGGAACGCGGACATTCAGGTGGACGCGCTGGTCACCAGCTTCAACTCCGCGGCGAACCGGGTGGCGATGCATGCCGTCCGGCGCGCGCTGGTCGAGGCCCAGGCGGAGCGTACCGGACTCCCGCTCTGGGCGGTGGAACTGCCTTCGCCGTGCTCGAACGCGGAGTACGAAGAGCGGATGCGCGTGGTGTGCCAACGCGCGATCGCGGAAGGAATCACGGCGGTGGCGTTCGGCGACCTTTTTCTGCAGGACATTCGCGACTACCGCGTCCGGCAATTGCAAGGGACCGGCCTGGAACCGCTGTTTCCCCTCTGGCAGATTCCAACCGGGGATTTGGCTTCGGAGATGATTGCCGTCGGCGTGAAAGCGAAAGTCACCTGCGTGGATCCGTCCAAGCTGGCAAGGTCTTTTGCCGGCCGCGATTTCGACCGGAGTTTCCTGGACGATTTACCGCCTGGAGTCGATCCGTGCGGCGAGAATGGAGAGTTTCACACGTTTGTGCACGATGCACCGCCGTTCTCGAGTCCCATTGAAGTCCGGCCGGGGAACGTGGTCGAGCGCGACGGATTTGTGTTCGCGGACGTGATCCCCGGGGAAGGCGGGCCAGCCCCAGGCTGACGCGTTTCACCTGGCCCCTGAACGGATAGCCGCGGCGAAGCACATCGCGGCTGAGAAATCGGTAAGGTGCCAGACGCAACTCCGGATGTGGATTGCCGGGGGTCCCTACCGGGCGCTCTGGCGGGCGCGCTTTAGGGCTTCGATGGCTACGCCGCGGGCCCCGGCGGTGTCGCCGTTGGGCATGATGTGAATCGGAATGCCGGCCTGTTCTTCCCGCTGCGGCGGCATGCCCGCGCGGATCTCCGAGAGAAACCAGCGCTGGAATTCTTCCCTGGTTTCCAGGGCGCCCCCGCCTACGATGAAGGCGTCCGGATCGAAGGTATTCACCATTTCGTCGAAGAAGAGTCCCAAGGCGTGGGCCTGCACGCGAAAAATCTCCTTACACATGGAGTCGCCGTTTTCTGCCAGGCCGCGCACCAGCTTGGCCGCATTGTGCAGGTTGCCCATGGCACCCAGCTGGTGGCCGGGATACTTCGGCAGAAAAAACGGAAGGAAGGATCTTTCGATCGCCGAAAGCGAACATACCGATTCCAGGCAGCCAATGCGTCCGCAATTGCATCCCGGCCGCAGGCCTTCGATGGCGGCGATGCTCTGATAGGGAAGCAGCACGTGGCCGAGTTCTCCGCCGAATCCGACTCGGCCTTTCAGAACATTGCCGTCGACGATGACGCCGCCGCCCAGGCCGGTCCCGATCACAACCGTTAGCGTGGTCTCCCGGCTGTTAGCGCCGAAGATATTGAAGTGCCCCCACAGCGCTCCGGCATTTCCATCGTTCAAATAGGTCACCGGCATGCCGAGCTTCTTCTCCAGGCCGGCGCGGATATCGAGCCCGGCCCAGTCCGGATGCACGAAATTCGTCGAACCCCGCGCACTGAGCACGCCCTCGGCATTGGCCGGACCGGGAGTGTCCAGACCGGCGGCGACCACACTGTCAAGCGCCACGCCCGCCTTTTCGACGGCGATCTTGAGGCCGTCCTCAATCTGCCGGAGGCAGATTTCCGGCCCCTGCCTGGCCAGCGCGGGATGCTCGCACAGCCCCTCGATGAGGAACTGCTCCTGCCCGTTCACCAGGGTGTAATTGATGGCGGTTCCGCCAAGATCGATTCCAGCAATTATCTGCACGCTGTTTCCCCCGTTTCGCTGTTGGGTGCCCAGACGTTCCACATTAGCAGGATTGCCGCCGGCTTGGTTTCGAGTCCGGCGCGGGGAGTGTGTGACTTGGAAATGGAGGTCTTAGGATACAGGCCAGGATCGCCCGAGTTCTGAGTATGTGTCTGTTATATGACCGGAATAGGAGATACCGTGCGTCCCCTTTCTCTGGCCGCCCACACGTCGCTTGGCCTTGCCGCGCACCGGCGCGCTATCACGATCAGCGCCTCAAGCGCCCAGCTCACCGCCTTGGTACCGGTCCAGTTCGAGCATGCCTGCTCTGTCTGCTCCGTTGGCAACGCGGAACTCAGCAGAATCGTAGTCCATGAAGCCGACTACTGCGGGGGCAACGCTGAACGAATGTGTCACTCATCTTTCCGTGCCCAAGGACCCTTCGCCGGTTCGGGCGTTGTGGAAGCGGGCTGCAAGACCCTGGGAATCCCGTTCCCGCGCCGCCTGAGCGTTCCCATTTCTCGTCGCACACCCGTGGCAAACCGTCCACGGCGCCTCGGCTTGCAACCGGGCGCGCGCTGGGGCATGGTAAGAGGAGATGTCATTCGAGTTCTTGCGCGGCATGGTGGGCATCATCGGCATCGGCTGCGCGCACATGCTGGCACGCGCCCTGGTGGGCGTGCGCAAGGGCCGGTCGAAACTGTCGTACTTCTACGGCTGGGTGCTGCGAACCATCGTCTGCCTCGGTGCGGTGGCGTTGCGGCATTCGCTCGATCTCACCGACGCGGTGATCTGGGGACTTGCCGTGGCTGCGTTTGCTGCCGGCTGGTGGGATGCCTCTCGCGAAAGAAAGGTCGAAGACCTTACGAAACAGATGTTCCCGGAGGAAGAGGATAAGAAGTAGGGGAGACGCGCCGGCAGGATCAGCGGGAGCCCTGTCCTGACTCAGGCTTCTCCCACTCGGCGATCGCCCCCAGCACAGCCTGTTTTTCCGCGGGGCCAATGTCGGCCACCGGCTGGTTTGTGTGGTTCGCTATCTCTCGACACTGCTGGCAGCCTCGGTTGCGTTCGATCACGAAGAGAAGCCCACGCCCGGCGGCCTCTGTGCGCGCAATACTTGGGAAGTTGCCGTCGGCCACCCAGTAGTCGTGGGAATGGTTGAATTGTGACGACAGCTGCGTGGCCGTGTTGCCGGCAAACCCGCCGGCCACGGCGGTTGGCAGGCGAAAGCGCCTGCTCCACGAGCCGCTCATGCCTGCACTGCCGCGGGCACCGGCTGCGGTCGCCGCGCTGCGCGGTGGGCGGTCCACCAGAGCTTGGCGGCAGATAGGCCGACCATCATCGCGGTCAACAGTACCGTGGCGAAGGCCGTTTGCGGAATGGTCAGGTTGCGGCGCAGGAGTTTTGTCCAGCCGCCGTACACAATCACCACGTGCACCCAATAGACCATGAGTGAGGTCTTGCCCAACGTCTGCATCCAGCTCCAGACTGGGCGCGCGCCGTATTCGGTCCACAGGTATGACCCGGCCAGAAACGCCAGAATAATGCCCGTGCGAATGAAAACCAGCGCCGGACTATCGGTCCAGAAACTGGACTTAGAGTAAATCGAATAAGGGAGATTGGAAAAGTACTGGTTGGTGAAGATCAGCGCGAAGCCGATCAAGAGCGACCATTGCATCAGCCGGTCCATGCGGACTTCGGCCGTGCGCTTCACCGCGAGGCCCGCCGCAATGCCGAATCCCACATACGAGGCGCAGGGGAAAAACGGAAAGCGGCCGCGCCCAGCGCCCGGCACCAAGTACTCGCGCAACAGCGACGGCGCGCCATCCCAGGAAAGGTTCGCCATCAGCGGCGACAACATGGCGATGGCTGCCGCGCCGAGCACGGCGTAACGCATGCGGCCTTCAGCGCCGAACGCCGCAGCCGCCGCAAACACCGCCAGCCCCACCGCCATGCAATTGAGAATATCCACCTTGGTCAGCTCTTGCAGGCTGCCGCCGGGGTAACTGCCGATCCAGTTGGTGAAGCGGAACAGCAGCGCAATCACCATGATGTAACCGGCGCGCCGCAGCGCGACCGCCCAGCGGCGCCACGGCCTCGATTCGCGCCGCGCCTGGCTTTCCATCTGGAAGGCAGTCGTCATTCCAGCCATGAACAGGAACAGCGGCGCCGCCATGCCACCGATAAACTGAGATAGCACGTACGGGCCGCCGTCGCGCGTATCCATGCGCACAAAGGCGTTGAACGCGTGGCACTGGATCATGATGACCACCGCCAGCCCGCGCATCCAATCGAGAAAGGGGTATCGTTTCATTTACCCTCGGCCTGTGCTTACGCAGTGCAATTTAGCACAATTTGTTCCGGCATAGCAGAGCTGGGCCGGGGACCCAGCCGCCGTCCGGACCTGCATCGTATCATATTGATTCCTAATGGCATCGGGCGGGCAGCTTGCGCGGTTTGGCGAACGGCGGTAAGCTGCGAAGTAGAGGAATACTCGGATGAGGGCTCTATTCAGAGTTACCCTTGCGTTCAGTGTGCTGGCGTGGTGCGCCATGGCGCAACGCGGCGGCGGACACGGCGGAGGTGGCGGCGGATTCCACGGCGGCGGAGGCGGCGGGTTTCACAGTTCGATAGGAGGTGGCTTTCACGGCGGCGGAGCCATCGGCGGCTCGGGGTATCGCGGCGGCTACGGCTATGGTTATGGCCGCGGCG
The DNA here is from genome assembly GCA_049511495.1 of Bryobacteraceae bacterium. Lineage (GTDB taxonomy): Bacteria > Acidobacteriota > Terriglobia > Bryobacterales > Bryobacteraceae > Bog-375. The sequence continues at coordinate 27,910 of JBEKXZ010000029.1, forward strand.
GCTACGGTTATGGCCGTGGCTATGGTTACGGTGGCTGGGGATATGGAGGCTACCTGCCATATTATGGCTGGGGCTACCCCTGGTACGGCTTCGGTCTCGGTTATTGGCCCGATTACGGATATTACAATTACTATCCGTATGGTTACTCTTATCCCGACACTTACAGTGATCCGGGCTATGCATACTCACCTGGTCCAGCCATGACATACGCACCGGCGGATCCTCCGGCCCAAGCAGTCGCGCCGAGTTCTTACGGTGGCGCGGCGCATCCAGTAACCCGATCTTATGACGAGTATGGGCAGGAAACGGCGGCTGCCGGCGGAAGCGCTACAAGTTCCTCGCCCATTTACCTGATTGCACAGAAAGACGGCGAAATTCAGGCGGCGGCTTCCTATTGGATCGCTGGCCAGACGCTGCATTACGTCACCCTGGATCGACAGGAGAAGCAGGTAGAGCTGAGCTCGATCGACCGCGCCCTCACCCAGCAGCTAAACCACGAGCGTCACGTTTCCATCACTCTGCCGCCGCAGTAAGCGCTGGGGCATGCTTCAGCTTGCCCACCACATGGCGAGCGACCACCGGCCGGCCCTCACGCGCCGCCGCCTCTCAGTTTTTCGATGACTTGAGGGCAAGCTGAAGCAGGCCCCACGGGAAACGCTATGCGGCCGCTTCGGCGGGGCCGAGCCGCACGGTCACCATGCGCGAGACCCCGAGTTCCTGCATGGTCACGCCATACAGCGCCTCCGCGGCTTCCATGGTGCGCTTAGAGTGCGTGATTACCACGAACTGCGTTTCGAGCGACATCTCTTTCAGCAGCATCGTCAGCCGGCCGATGTTGGCCTCGTCGAGTGGCGCGTCCACTTCGTCCAGCACGCAGAACGGGCTCGGCTGATAGCGGAAGATGGCCATCAGCAGCGCGACCGCGGCCAGCGCTTTTTCGCCACCCGAAAGCAGCAGTACGTTTTGCAGCCGCTTGCCCGGTGGAGAGCAGACGATGTCGATGCCCGATTCGGCCAGGTTTTCCTGATCGGTGAGCCGCATTTCGCCGGTGCCGCCGCCGAACAGCGACTGGAACATGCCGCGGAAATTGGCGTTGATCGCCTCAAACGCCTCGGCGAATTTCTGCCGCGACACCTGGTCGATCTCCTGAATCGCCTTCTCCGTGTCGCGTATGGAATCGAGCAGATCCTGGCGCTGCACGCTCAAGAATTCCTGCCGCTGCTGCGCCTCCTGGAACTCTTCCATGGCGGCCGGGTTCACCGCGCCGAGCCCCTCGATGCGCTGGCGGATTTCATTGGCGCCCTGCTCTGCGGCGGCGATCGAGTCCGCGTCCGGCACCGGATCGTCGGCGGGGACGAGTTCCTCCACCGGACAATTCAACTCCTTGCGGCTGGCTTCGTCCAGATACTTCAATTCCTCCTGTTTGCGCACCAGCTCGACTTCGATTCGCGCGCGCCGCTCCTGGCTCTCCTGCACTGTTATGCGCAGTGTCTTGAGCTCTTCTTCTCCGGCGCGCAGCGCTTCCCGCGCCGCCGCGTCCTCAACCGCCATCTCATTCACAGCGGCTTCCAAACGGGAGATCTCCGCCGCCAACTCGGCGTCGCGCCGGTCGAGTTCGATATTGTCCTTGAGCAGACTCGCGCGCTGCTCGCCCAGACGCTCGATTTCCGCCGCCGTCGCGTTGCGCCGGTCGGTGGTCTCCTGGAACTGCTGCTGGAGCCGTCCCATGGCGTTGCGCTCGCCGCGATGGCGCTCCTCGAGGGCGGCGAGGCCGGCGCGTGTGGCTGCCTGCTCTTCGCCGATCGCCGCCGCTTCCGCTTCCAGCGTCTCGGCTTCCTGCCGCTCCAACTCGAGCTCTTCTTCACGAGCCCCGCGCTGCCGCTCCTTCTCTTCCACTGCGGCGCGGTTGCGTTCGCGGCCGCCCAAGGATTTCTCCGCGTCGCGGCGCAGCCGCTCCAGCTCCAGCCGCGCCACCGAAATCTTGGTATTCGCGCGCGACAAATCCTCGGCCAGTTTGCGCGCGTCATGATCGAGCGCCACGCGATCCTTTTCGCGCGCCTGTTGCAGACTGCGCAGCCGTTCCACGTCGGTCTCCAGGGCGGCGATCTCCTCGCTGATGCCATCCAGGCGCGCTACCTGTCCGTCGAGCGCCGCCTGCCGCTCGCCCAGCGCGGCCGCCAGTTCGCGTACTTCGCGCTTCATGGCCAGCGGACCGGCGCCGGTTTTCTTGCCGCCGGTCACCGTGTAGCCGTGGTAGCAGACGCCATCAGGGAGCAGAAAATAGAGGTGCGGGTAGGCCGTTGAAAGCCGCTGCGCCGAGCCGCGGTCCTCGGCCACGAAGCACAGCGAAACGCGCGGCAGCAGGTCCGTGGCGCGATCGCGGAATCCGTTGGTGAGCCGCAGCGAATCGCTCAAGCGCGCCGCGATCCCCGTTTCCGGGCCGATGGCCGGCTCCGGCAGATGCGCCTTGCCGTTGCCGTTCGGCTCCGGATGCACCAGAAACGTGGCGCGGCCGCTCAGCTCGGCGCGGATGAAATCCAAGCCGCGCTCGGCCTGCTGCCAGCTTTCCACCACCACGTATTCCAGCTCTTCGTGGAGAAACTCTTCCGCCGGCTTTTCATACTGCGGGTCTACTTCCACGTAGTCCGCCAGCACGCCGGCCGGCTTCAGGTCGCCGGCCTTGCCGGTCTCGAGCGATGCGAACAGCTTCTTCACCGATTCGGTGGTGTAACTGCGGTGCGCCAGCACCTGCTCGAGCGATTCCTTGCGCGCGCGAATCCGCGATACTTCGGTCTTCTCCTGGTCGATGATCTGCCGCAGTTCGGCCGCAGCCTGCCGGCGCGCGGCAAGGTCCTCTTCGGTGCGGCGCCGCTCGCCGGTCACCAACTCCAGTTCGAGCTGACGCGCCGCCACGGATTCGGTGAGCTGTTGGCGCACCACTTCCAGCCGTTCGATTTCGGCCGCCGCCACCTGTTCTTCCCTTGTCGAGCGCGCGGTCTCGCGCTCGATGCTGGCCAGGTATTCCTCCATCTGCGCTAGTTGGTTTTTCAGTTGCGACGCTTCGTCGAGCAGCCGCAGGATGGCCTGGTGGCCTGCTTTGATGGCTCCTTCGCGCTCGCGCAGCCGGGTCTGCAAAGCGTCGCGCTGCTGGTTGATTCCGAGTAAGCGGGCGCGCGCTGCGGCGATCTGCTCTTCCAGGACCGTGACGGTGCGCTGGTGAACCGAGATCTCGGCATCCAATTGCTCCAGCCGCGCTCCCAACTGCTCGGATTCGCTTTCCGCCTGCGCGATCCGTTGCTCGATGGCGCCGCTCTCTTTCACCTGGCTGGCCAACCGGCCGCGCGTCCGCTCGGCTTCCACGTTGGCTTCGGAAAGCTCCATGCGCGCATCAGTCAGCCGCTCTTCTAGCGCATAGCATCCTGCCTGTGCCTGCTCGTGCGCCTGTTCCTGTTCCGCCACCTGCCCGCCCAGGCTCTTGAATTCCGCCCCCGCCAGATTCAAATCGATGGCAGTTTTGGCCGCATCGCGCTCCAGCAACCGGTACTTGCCGGAAAGCACCACCTTCAGCCGGCTTTCCAGTTCGGTCTTCAGCTCGCCATACCTGCGCGCCCTTTGCGCCTGCCGCTTGAGCGAATTGGCCTGACGGGTCACTTCTTCCAAAATGTCGTACACGCGCGACAGGTTCTGCTTGGCGCCTTCCAGCTTGGCCTCCGCCATCCGCTTCCGCGTTTTGAACCTGGTGATGCCCGCCGCTTCTTCGATCACCGACCGCCGGTCCTGCGGCTTCGAGCTCAAGATCTGCCCGATGCGCCCTTGCTCGATGATGGCGTAGCTTTCCGGCCCGAGGCCAGTGCCCATAAACAGGTCCTGGATGTCGCGCAGCCGCGCCGCCCGCCCGTCGATCAGGTATTCGCTCTCCCCGTTCCGGAACAGACGCCGCGTAATGGTGATCTCGCCGCGCTTCTTGGCACCGCCTTCTTCCACGGCCTGCAGTTTGTGGGCGTCATGGCCCGTATAATGTTCCGGGTCCACCAGGGTCATGGTCACGTAGGCCATGCCCAGCGGTTTGCGGTCGCGCGTGCCAGCAAAAATCACGTCTTCCATCCGGGTACCACGCAGGCTCTTGGCCGATTGTTCGCCCAGCACCCAACTGATGGCATCGGAGATGTTCGACTTGCCACACCCGTTGGGTCCGACGATGCCGGCAATACCGGCGCCGTTGAAACGGAGCTCGGTGCGTTCACAAAAGGACTTGAAACCCTGCAGTTCGACGCGTTTTAGTTTCAGCAAAGCTTTAACCTCGCTCGCTTATCGGGGGATTGTAACCATACTAAACCCGTGCGGCACCAAAGTAAAGCGCCCTCACCCCTTTATGTTGTACTTATGGCCATGGCAACCCTATCCATAGGGTATCGTATCCGATCAAGCCCCATTTTTTCGTTGGAAATGCGGGCGGGGCAATGCTTTAACTTTGCCAACGCCCGCTTGCGGGCGCATTTCTCCACACCTCCGCAGCAAGCGGTTTTCTGGCTTTTTCAATATCCCGCTGAGGGCGGATGGGCGCTCGACTTCTCTCGGGCCGGGCACGCGAGTAGCTTTCGGGAAGGTAGCCTGGGGCGCACGGAGCATGCGCCAACTGCCTCGATTATACGCCCGCCCGAGGGTCGATTGCCACGCATTCAAGTTTATAGCCAGCGCGGCTTCGCCCTCGCAGATAAACTCACTGAGAATTTACTTGACTGATGGCGAAGAAAAAGCGAATATATACCGGAGAGGAACACACCACCTATGTTGATTCGTGACGCGCTACTGGCGGAGTTCGATCGGGAAACGGCCACCACCCGCCGCCTGCTCGAGCGGATTCCCGACGACAAACTCAGCTTCAAGCCCCACCCGAGGTCGATGGATATGGCCTCGCTGGCCACGCATCTCTCCGAGATGACAGGCTGGGCGGTGGATACCATCACCGAGGATTCCTTCGACCTGGCCGGCTTTGACCCATCCACCCGCAGAATCGCCGCCTCGCGAGCAGAGCTCTTGGAGAAATTCGACAAGTCCGTCGCCAAGGCCCGCGCCGCGCTCTCCACCGCGGAGGACGCCCAGCTTATGCAGCCCTGGTCGCTCAAGTCCGGCGAGAAGGTGTTCTTCACCATGCCGAAGGTGGCCGTGCTGCGCTCTTTTGTGTTTAATCACTGCGTGCACCACCGCGGCCAGCTCTCGGTCTACCTGCGCCTCAACGACATCCCCGTGCCGGCCATGTACGGACCCTCCGCGGACGAGCCGAACTTCTAGTACAGTCCGCCCGTGGCGCGCGTATTCTTGCGTGCAGCGTCGAGAGTCGTCTCGACGTTTCTTCGCTCTCAAAGCAACACCGGCACGACTGCGCGCGCCACGCCCCCACCTAGTGCCGGAAATGCCGCACGCCGGTGAACACCATCGCAGCGCCCAGCCGGTCGGCCGCGTCGATCACCTCCTGGTCGCGCACCGACCCGCCGGGCTGAATGAACGCGGTTGCGCCGTTCTTCACGGCTTCTTCCACGCCATCGGCAAACGGAAAGAATGCGTCGGAAGCGACCACCGTTCCAGCCAGTGGCAGCACGGCTTTCATGGCACCGAGTTTCACCGAATCAACGCGGCTCATCTGCCCCGCTCCCACTCCCGCGGTCTGCCCTGGGCGGGCGTAGACAATCGCGTTCGACTTCACGTGTTTGGCCACCACCCAGCCGAACTCCATCGCGCGCCATTCTTCTTCCGTCGGCGTGCGCTTGGTCTTCACCACTGCCGCCGCGCGATCCATCGTGACGCGGTCCGCCTTCTGCACCAGAAAGCCGCCCGTGATCGACTTCACCACGAACCGATCCAGCCCGGGCGCCACCTTCATCAGCCGCAGGTTCTTCTTGCCGGCGAGCACCGCGAGTGCGTCCGGCTCGTAATCCGGCGCGGCTACCGCCTCGACGAACAGCTTCGCCAGTTCGCGCGCGGTCTCGACATCCACTGTCCGGTTGATGCCAACCACGCTGCCGAACGCCGATACGGGATCGCATTCGAGCGCCTTGCGCCACGCCTCCGCCAGCGTCGCCTGCTCGGCGCATCCGCACGGATTGGTGTGTTTGATGATGGCCACGGCGGGCTCCGTGAATTCGAGCGCCAACTGCCATGCCGCATCCAGATCCACCAGGTTGTTGTACGAGAGCTCCTTGCCCTGCAACTGCCGGGCGCCGGCAATTCCCTGCCCCGCCCGCCCGTAGAGCGCCGCCGGCTGGTGCGGATTTTCGCCGTAGCGCAGATCCATCACCTTGGGAGCGCGGAGCGCCAGGTCTTCCGGCAGTTCGCCCGCCGCATCTTCCTGTTCCAGGCGCGCGCTGATGGCGGCATCGTAATCGGCCGTGGTGCGAAACGCCTTCTTGGCCAGGCGCCAATGCGTGGCCGACTTGAGCTCACCGCCGTTCGCGCGCAGCTCGGCCGCAATCGCTTCGTAATCGTCCGGTGAAACTACCACGGCCACATCGTGGTAATTCTTCGCCGCCGCGCGGATCATGCTGGGACCGCCGATATCGATGTTCTCGATCAGCTCCGCGCGCGCCACGCCAGCCTTGCGCGCCGCATCTTCGAACCGGTACAGATTCACCACCACCATATCGATCGGCAGGATGCCGTGTTCGGTGATCGCGCGCATGTGCGCCGGATTGCCGCGGATGGCCAGGATGCCGCCCGCCACATGCGGGTCGAGCGTCTTCACACGCCCGTCAAGCATCTCGGGAAATCCGGTCACCTCCGCGACGTCCTTCACCGGCACGCCGCCATCGCGAATCAGCCGGGCGGTTCCCCCGGTGGAAATGATCTCCGCTCCAATGGCATGGAGCGCCGCGGCGAATTCCACAACGCCGGTCTTGTCGGTCACGCTCATCAAAACGCGCTGAATTCTAGCCATCCCTGCCACGATAACAGACTTGCGCGGTGAGATAGTTGAACCATGCTCACTTCGTACATTCGGGCAGCCATGCTCCGTGCCCGCTACGAGATTGTTGAGGATGACGGTTCGTTCTATGGCGAGATTTTTGCCATCCCCGGCGTCTGGGCGAATGCCAAGACTCTGGAGGCTTGCCGCGAAGAGGTTGGAGAGCGTGCTGGAGGGATGGGTGTTGGGATCGCCTGCCTCCGTGCGCTAGGCAGCCTACCCCGCAGTCCGCGCAAGCGACTCGCCCAGCTCAGGCTGACTCCGCTTGGAGCGAATCCGCCACGAGGGCTGCCGGATTCCCTCTCACCAGCGGGCCCCGTTTGTTTCGCCGGCTGGTCGCGCGGTACCCTTAAGCATAAGGATCCACCATGGCGCCTGAACTGGACCTAGATCGCTACACTTCGAGCGTCAGGACGTGAAGCGATGCACCGGTTGCTCGTCTTCGCTATTGTTCTTGGCCCGGGCGTCGGTTGTCGCGGACGCGCGCCGACGGAACCACAAAACGCGCCTAAGGAGGTCGTTGAGCAATTCTACAAGATGCAAACAGGAGGCAGGTGGCTGGGTCCCGAACGATGGAACGAGCTACAGGATTTCCTAACTGACATTGAACCGTGGTCTCCCCCTAAGTCCATTTCCGTTCTAAAGAGCTACGAGGTCCGTGAAGCTAGAAGGGACATCGGTTGGGGTGGGAGAGTGGATTATCAAGTCGAGGTGGATCTGTTCGAGTGGGGCTCAATCGATGCCTTCCTCAACTTTGCGAGCGCGCGCGGCCCACGGGGTGAACTCCTTGCCGCAGGTCAGCCGGTTGTGCAACGGACGTACCAGACTCTTGTTCTGACGGACAAATTCCTGAAGAGGGGTCTGCCAAGGGACGAGGAGAAAACAGGGACCCTTCGGTGGAGAATGAATCCGTTCTTTTCACCAGAGGTAAATGTCGATGCCGCTCTTCGCTGGGTGGCTGAGATGCGCGGCAAATCAAACGATCCGGCTATAAAGTACAACGCCGAGAGAACACTCGCAATCCTGAAGAGTTTATCGACTGGAGCGCCTATGCCGGCCGGGCCAGCAGGTGTTGCCAAGGAATCTCCGTCGGATGTTGCTCACCGATTCGTTCCTATGGAGCGGGGCTCACTGCCTGACCAGTGGAATCAACTCGCAGGCTTTTTCGTGGAGACTCCCAGACCGGAGTGGAACAGGGTGCATATCGTTGATGTCGTGCATGTCGGCGTCGACACGAACGGCGACTCGAGCTACGTTTGGATTTCCACGAATTCACTGGGCGAACTTGATTCGTCGCTTCGTCTTTCGAACTACCCTTCGATGAGACTGCCACTAGATACCCCCAGCGCGAGCGCATGCTACGGGGATGTCCGTTTCGTGTTTAGCTTGGTTCTGTCCGACAAGCACTGGGAAATCGCACCGGATGGAACGGCGAAGGAACTTAACGGCCCACTTGCGTGGAGAATTGAAGACGCCTCTTTCGAACCATTGATGACCTTGGATACGGCCATACGATATGTAAGGCAAGCGCGCGATAAAACCACGGACCCTGTTGTCAAGATGAAGGCCGCCAGGACTCTGACCATCTTGAAGTACTATCGGCAAAGCAAGCCGCTGCCCAGCGAACTGTCTTCTGATGCCAGCGAGGGCTGCGGCTGATCATGCTCTTTATAAAGCCCAGTCGCATGTGCTGGCCGCGAATAGCCATATCTGGATAGCCCAATTCGCGGTTTAACGTCGCGAACCGCGTTGGAGGCAGGCAGGGTTGGCAGACGGAAGCGTCTGCCAACCTCAGTCAGACACGCAAAAAGCCGCGGACCGCTCCGGAATCACCGGCGCGGGCCGCGGCTTTCACAAACAAAACGCGCGAACGCCTATTCCTTCTCGTCCTTCTTGCCTTCTTCCGAATCCAGGCCTTGCTGGCGCGCTTTTAGACGTTCTTCCTTGCGCTTGGCGCGGTCGGCGGCGCGCTTGACCAGCTCGGAACCTACCAGCTCGATCATCGCCACTTCGGCGCCATCTCCCTTGCGCGGGGCCAGGCGCGTAATGCGGGTGTAGCCGCCGCTGCGCTGGCCGAAACGCGTGCCCAGCGTATCGAACAGCTTCTTCACCGCAGCCGGCGTCCGCAGCACGGCCGCGGCCTGGCGGCGGGAAGCCAGCGTGTCCTTCTTGGCGAGCGTGATCATCTTCTCGACCAGCGGCCTGACTGCCTTGGCCTTGGTCACTGTGGTGACCATGCGTTCGCTTTCGATCACGCTGGTGCAGAGATTGCGCAACAGCGAATTGCGGCTATCCACCGGCCGCTTGAGTTTGAATCCGCCAACCCTGTGTCTCATGTGCTATTCCCCAACCTGGTCCTGGAAATCTTCCTCGGGGCCGTAATCGGCCACCGGCGGGTTCGCCGACTGCGGCGGCGTTACCAGCCGGCCGTGCGCGTCGATCCGCATGCCGAGCGATAAGCCCATGTTGGCCAGGATTTCCTTGATTTCGTTCAGCGACTTGCGGCCGAAATTCTTGGTCCGCAGCATTTCCGCTTCGGTTTTCTGCACCAGCTCGCCGATGGTCTGAATGTTGGCGTTCTTGAGGCAGTTGTAAGAGCGCACACTCAACTCCAGCTCCTCCACCGAACGGTTGAGCACTTCGCCCATCTTGTCGAGGCCGCGCTCGGCGATCTCCTCGGCCTGCTCCGGCGTCTCCTCGAAGTTGATGAAGATCGTCATGTGGTCCTTGAGCAGCTTGGCGGCGTAGCCGACCGAGTCCTGCGGCGAAACGGCGCCGTTGGTCCACACTTCCAGCGTCAGCTTGTCGTAGTCGGTCATCTGGCCCAGCCGCGCGGCCTCCACCTGGAAGGTCACTTTGCGCACGGGTGAATGCACCGAATCGATGGGAATGTAGCCCAGCGCCAGGTCTTCGTCGAAGTTCTTATCCGCGCTGACATAGCCGCGCCCGGTCTTGAGACGCATTTCGATCTGCAGCTTGCCGCCCTCGCTGACGGTGGCTATGTGCACATCGCGGTCGAGCACTTCCACATCGGCGTCGGTCACGATCTGGCCGCTGCGCACGGGGCCCGGACTTTCCACGTTCAGGCGCACCGTCTTGACGCTGTCCCCGCTGAGCTTGAAGGGGATCTGTTTGAGGTTGAGGATGATGTCGGTGGCGTCTTCAACGACGCCCGGTATCGGGCTGAACTCATGCTCGACGCCTTCGATGCGCACGGCCGTAATGGCCGCGCCTTCAATGGAGCTCAGCAGCACGCGCCGCAAGCTGTTGCCGATGGTGGTGCCGAAGCCGCGCTGGAACGGCTGGGCGGTGAACATGCCATACCGCTCGGTAAGAGTTTCGGTATTGGCGACCAATCGCTTCGGTTTTTGAAAGCCCTTGAACATAGAGTCTCCTGGGAAGTCAGGAGCCAGAAGTCAGGAGTCAGAATCGAGCACCGCGCCCGTCTTCTGACTTCTGACTCCTGACTCCTGACTCCTGTCTTCTTCCCTTACTACTTCGAGTAAAGCTCCACGATGAGCTGCTCGTTCAACTGTATCTGCACCAGGTCGCTGCGCTGCGGGAGCGCGGTGATGCGGCCGGTCAAACCTTCCCGGTCCACGTCGATCCAATTCGGCGCCGGGGCGTGGGCCGTGGCATCACGCGCGGCGAGGATGGTGGGGTTCTTCTTGCTCGTATCGCGAACCGAAACCACGTCGCCGGGTTTGACCACCGCCGACGGGATATTGCACTTGCGGCCATTCACGTTGATGTGGCCATGGCGCACGATCTGGCGGGCCTGGGCGCGGCTGGTGCCGAAGCCCATGCGGTAAATCACGCTGTCCAGGCGGCGCTCGAGCGCGCTCATCAGGTTTTCGCCGGTGATGCCCTTGGTCTGGGCGGCCTTTTCATAGGCGTTGCGGAACTGCCTTTCCAGCACGCCGTAAACGCGGCGCACCTTTTGCTTTTCGCGCAACTGCAAACCGTAGCCGACAATCTTCGGCTTGCGGTCCTTGCCATGCTGCCCGGGAATGAAGTTGCGCTTTTCGATGGCGCACTTCTCGCTGTGGCAGCGCTCGCCCTTGAGAAACAATTTCGTGCCCTCGCGCCGGCATTGCCGGCAAACCGGGCCAATATATCTTGCCAAGTTCTTCTCCTTACCTTTCTCCTTGCCAGGTGCGGTTTACGAATGCCCTGGTGACTGTCACCTCTGTCCCAAGGCGCCGTTTCTGCGCCGCGTGGACAGTGGCGACTGTCACCAGATCCAAATCTTCTTCCCGCTTACAAATGCCGGCATTCTCTGCCAGCCCTACGTGGGCCGGGCGTGCCCGGCCCCTACAACACGAACATTACACCCTTCTCTTCTTGGGCGGCCTGCATCCGTTGTGCGGAATCGGCGTCACATCCCGGATGGTGCGGACTTCGATGCCGGCGGTGGACAAGGCGCGCACGGCGGATTCGCGGCCGGAACCGGGACCGCTCACCCTCACTTCCACCGTTCTGAGACCGCTTTCGGAAGCCTTGTTGGCCGCCGTCAACGCCGCTTGCTGCGCGGCGAACGGAGTGCCCTTGCGCGAGCCGCGGAAGCCCAGCGAACCGGCGCTGGACCAGGCGATGGTGTTGCCTTCCTGATCGGCGATGGTAACGATGGTGTTGTTGAACGTCGCCTGGATGTGCACGATCCCCGTATGGACGACGCGCTTTTCCTTCTTCTTGAAGCTTTTCTTCTTGCCCGCTTTTGCTGCTGGTGCTTTCGCCATAACTATGTCTTCGCCGCCGCTTTCTTCTTATTCGCCACCGTGCCGCGGCGGGGTCCTTTGCGCGTGCGCGCGTTGGTATGGGTGCGCTGGCCCCGCACCGGCAGGCCGCGGCGGTGCCGCAATCCGCGGTAGGAGCCCATCTCGATGTGACGCTTGATGTTCATCGAAACTTCCTTGCGCAGGTCGCCTTCCACGGCGCCCTCTTCTTCCAGAATGGTGCGCACTTTGTTGATCTCGTCCTCGGACAAATCGCGCACCTTTTTATCGAAATCGATGCCCGCCCGGAACAGCAGCGACTTCGCCCGAGTACGGCCGATGCCGTAAATATAAGTGAGCCCGATCTCAGCCCGCTTCGTGGGCGGCAGATCCACACCGGCAAGACGTGCCATATTCTTCTCCCGTTATCCCTGTCTCTGTTTGTGTTTGGGGTTGACGCAAATGACCCGCACCACGCCTTGGCGATGGATCACCTTGCACTTGTCGCAAATCTTTTTCACCGACGCTCGTACCTTCATGATGTTTTTCCCGCGGGCCCAGTGCCACCCGCCTCCGGGCCGGGCATGCCCGGCCCCTACAATTTCTTTACGATCCTCCCCCGGCCGGGATCGTGAGGCGCCAACTCCACCTCGACCCGGTCGCCCGGCACCAGCCGGACGAAATTCCTTTTCACCGCGCCCACCAGGTGAGCCAAAACCGGCTGCCCGGAGTCCAGCTTCACTAAGTAAATGGCCGCGGGCCGCTCTTCCACCACGGTCGCCCCAACCAGCCGGCTTCCGCTCACGGCCGGGTCAGAACCCACGGGCCGTTCTCCGTCACGGCGATACAGTGTTCGAAGTGGGCCGAATTCGACCCATCACTGGTCACCGCCGTCCACCGGTCCTTCAACACCTTAGCCTCCGGCCGCCCCGCGTTCACCATCGGTTCGACGGCCAGAACCATGCCTTCCTTCAGCCGCGGATTCTCGTTCTTGCGGTCCACGTAATTGGGGACCTGCGGCTCTTCATGGAGCTGGGTGCCAATGCCATGGCCCACATACTCCCGCACTACCGAAAAACCATTCGACTTGACGTGGCGCTCGACGGTGCCGCACACGTCAAACAGCCGGTTGCCTGCCCGCACCTGTTCGATGGCGAGTTCGAGCGATTCCTGCGTCACCCGGAGGAGCTTCTTGGTCTGCTCGCTCACCTCGCCGATCGGCACGGTAATGGCGGAATCGCCATAGTAGCCGTCCAGCTTCACCCCGGTGTCGATGGAAACGATGTCGCCCTGCTTGAGCACCCGCTTCGCACTCGGCATCCCGTGAACGATCTCGCTGTTCACCGAGGTGCACAACACAAACTTGAACGCTTCGCCCGCCGCCGGCACGTAATACCCCTTGAACGCGGGCTTGGCGCCGGCATCGGCGATCATCTTCTCGGCGGCGGTTTCCAGCTCCAGGGTGGTAATCCCGGGCGCCGCCAACTCCTTCATCCTTTGCAATACTCGCCAGACCAACAATCCGGCCTGCCGCATTTTCTCGAGTTCCGCGGCCGTCTTACGCACGATCATCGGTTTTTGAGCGCCCGGCAAATCTCTTCCGCCACGCGCGCCGGCGGGTCCTGGCTGCCATCGACATCGAGCATCGCGACCGGCGTGGTCCGGTAGTATTTCAGCACCGGTTGCGTCTGGCGCTCGTAGGTGTCCAGCCGCTCACGGATCGCTTGCTCATTATCGTCGTTGCGGACCGTCAGCGTTTGCCCATCCAAATCGCACACATTATCCCGCTGGGGCCGTTTGAGAACGAGGTTATACAGAGTGCCGCACCGAGGACACTGCCGGCGTCCCGTCAAACGAGCAATAACTATATTGTAATCAACTACGAGATGAATCACCACCTCACGAATCCAGCGCTCTTCGAACCACGCCCGCAAATGCCTGGCCTGCGCCAGCGTGCGCGGATAACCATCCAAAATGAACCCCTGCGCGGCATCGGCCTCGGCGAGCCGCTCCTCCACTATCCCGTTCACCAGCTCGTCGGACACCAACAGGCCCGATTGCATAGCGGTAGCCGCTTTGGCCAATTCCGGCCCCTGGCGAACCCGTTCCCGCAGCATATCGCCAGTGGATATGTGGGGAACTCCCAGGCAACCGGTCAGCAGCTTCGCCTGCGTACCCTTGCCCGAACCGGGCGAACCGAACAACACAATCGCCTTCAAACTACAGCCTCCGCGCCCGCTCGCCTGGCGAACGCCCTAACCGACCTGCCCATGGTTAGAACGAACTCCGGCGCCCGCGGATTCTCCCCGACCGCGGAGTGAAACCTTCATAATGGCGCATGATCAACTGCGCCTCAATCTGATTGATGGTATCCATGGCCACGCCGACCACGATCAGCAGCGACGTTCCGCCAAAATAGAATTGCACGTTCAGGCCTTCCAGCAGGAAGCGCAGATGCAGGTTAGTGAACACCCGGTCGATCCAGTCGCCGATCAGCGCCAGGTGCTGCAACTTGATGCCGGAGATCATCAAGTCGGGAATCAGGCACAGGATCGAGAGGTACAAACCACCCACCACGGTGATCTTGGTGAGGATCTCGTTCATGTAATCGGCGGTGTTGCGCCCGGGCCGGATGCCCGGAACGAAGCCGCCGTACTTGCGCATGTTGTCAGCCGCTTCATTCGGATTGAAAATAATGGAAACGTAAAAGAAGCAGAAGAAAATGATACCCGCCACGAACAGCACATAGTACAGTGGCTCGCCGAACTTGATAATCGCCAGCGTGCTGGTCAGCCAGGGACTGTTCTTCACAAAAGGCAGTATGGCGAGCTGCTGCGGAAAAGCCAGGAGGGAGGAGGCGAAGATCACCGGGATAACGCCGCCGGCGTTCACCTTGAGCGGCATGTGCGTGGATTGGCCGCCCATCACGCGCCGCCCCACCACGCGCTTGGCGTACTGCACGGGAATGCGGCGCTCGCCACGCTCCACTAGCACGATGAACGCCACCACGCCCACCATCGCCGCCAGGATGACGATCATCTGCAGCGGGTTCCATTCGTGGGTGACGAAAGTGTTGTAGTAAATGTTCTGTATGGCGCGCGGCAGGCCTACCACGATGCCGGTGAAGATGATCAGCGACATGCCGTTGCCCACGCCGCGTTCGGAAATCTGCTCGCCCAGCCACATGATGAAAGCCGAACCGGTGGTGAGGGAAAGCACGGTGAGCAGGATGAAACCGATGCCGGGGCTGATCACGATTCCCTGCCCCATGGATTGCAAACCGCCGGCGATGGTAGTCGACTGAATGACGGAGAGGATCACCGTCAGGTAGCGGGTCCACTGGGTGATCTTGCGCCGGCCCAGCTCACCTTCCTTTTGCAGTTTTTCAAGCGTCGGAACGACCACCGTCAACAACTGCAAAATGATGGACGCCGTGATGTACGGCATGATGCCCAGCGCGAAAATGGTCAGCTTGCGGATGTTGCCGCCGGCGAACATGTCGAAGAAGCCGAAGATGGTGCCGGACTGCGAGCTGAAGAATTCCGTCCAGCGCTGGATATTGATGCCCGGAGTGGGGATCTGGCCGCCCAGCCGGTACACGGCCAGTATCCCCAGCGTGAACAGAACCCGCTTGCGAAGGTCGGGGACCCGGAAGATATTGCCGAACGCCTCGAAAAACCTCATGGTTGCCTTCGATTCCCGGCGCCCCTCAGGCCGTCGCGCCGATCACCTGCGCTTTGCCGCCGGCCTTGGCGATCTTGTCCGCCGCCGATTTGGAGAACTGATGCGCTTCGACCGTGATGGCCCGCGTCAACTGGCCGGCGCCCAGGATTTTGAGACCGGCGCCGAGCTTGTGGATCACGCCCAGTTCGGTCAGCTTGTCGGCATTGAATACGTCGCCCTCCAGCTTGTCCAGCCGTCCCAGGTTGACGATGGCGAATTGCTCCTTGAAGATGTTGGTGAAGCCGCGCTTGGGCAGGCGGCGATGCAGCGGCATCTGGCCGCCTTCGAAACCGCGCTTCTGGCCGAAGCCGCTGACTGCCTTCTGGCCCTTGTGCCCGCGCCCGGAGGTCTTGCCCGTCCCCGAGCCCATGCCGCGGCCTATGCGTTTCCGTAAGCGCGTTTGCCCGGCCGGGGGCTTTAGTCCGCTAAGATTCATTTGTTTCCCATCTCCTCACTCGCCACCCGCTCCCTCAATCGACCAATTCCAGCAAATGCGGCACTTTCTTCACCATGCCGCGGAAGGCCGGCGTATCGGGACGCTCCACCACCTGGTTGAGCTTCCGCAGGCCCAAGCCCTTCACCACGCGCCGGTGCTTCTCCGGAGTGCAGATGGGGCTGCGCACCAATTTGATTTTGATTTTGCCCGTCATCAGAGTTTCTCCACCGCGATGCCGCGCAATTCCGCCACGGCCGCTCTGTCGCGCAAGGATTCGAGCGCCACGATGGTGGCCTTGACCACGTTGTGCGGGTTGCGCCGGCCGATCGACTTGGTGAGCACGTTGGGCACGCCGCAGGCGGTAATCACCGCGCGCACGGCGCCGCCGGCGATCACACCGGTGCCTTCGGGTGCGGGCTTCAGCAACACCTGGGAGCTCGAGAATTGGCCCAGCACCTGGTGCGCAATGGTGGTTTCGAGCACGTGCACCTTGCGCAGGTTTTTCTTGGCGGCCTCGATACCCTTGCGGATAGCCGAGGGCACTTCCTTGGCTTTACCGACGCCGAAGCCGACCACCTTGGCGGCGGGGTCGCCGATCACCACCAGCGCCGAAAAGCTGAGATTCTTGCCGCCCTTCACCACCTTGGTGACGCGGTTGATGGCAACCACCTGCTCCTTGAGGTTGAGGCTCGCCGGGTCGATCCGTTTGACTATGGCTCGCATTAGAACTCCAGTCCCGCTTCCCGCGCCGCGTCGGCCAGCGCCTTGATGCGACCGTGATAGGCGAAGCCGCCGCGATCGAACACCACCCGCGCCACGCCCTTTTGCTTGGCGCGTTGGGCCACCAGTTTGCCGATGGCCTTGGCCGCGGCCACGTTGCCGCCCTTGGTCTTGACCTCTTTATCCACCGACGAAGCCGCAACCAGCGTCTTGCCCTCCGTGTCGTCGATGATCTGCGCGTAGATGTGCGCCTCGCTGCGGAACACCGCCAGGCGGGGCCGCTCCGGAGTACCCGCCAGCTTGCGGCGGATGCGGTTGTGAACGCGCCTGCGGATTTCTGCCTTATTGGTTTTACGGATCATTTGGTGCTACTCGCGCCGGTTTTACCGACCTTCTTGCGCAACACCTCGCCGGTGTAGCGGATGCCCTTGTTCTTATACGGGTCCGGCTTGCGCAGGCCCCGGATGTTGGCCGCCACCTGGCCGAGCAGTTGGCGGTCGTAGCCGCTCAGTTGCAAGCGGAAAGGCTGGCCGCTCGACTTCGGCGGCTCGACCTTCAGATCCACGCCGTCGGGGAGCAGAACCTCGATCGGATGCGAGTACCCCAGCGTGAACGTAGCGATCTTTCCCTTGACTTCGGCGCGGTTGCCGACGCCATGGATCTCCAGCTCCCTGGTGAAGCCGGTCGAAACGCCGTTGACGGCGTTGGCGGCCAGCGCGCGCGTCAAACCGTGCAACGCAGCGTGTTCGTCGCCAGCCCGATGCACTTCGAGCGTGGCGCCCTTCTGCACAATGCTGATGCCGGCCGGGATGGGCACCGTCAGCTTACCCTTGGGACCGGTGACTTCCAGTTGCTTGCCAATCGCAACCTTGACGCCGCTCGCGAGCGGAATCGTCTTTTTACCAATTCTCGACATATTGGAACTCCGTTACCAGACGCGGCACAAAATCTCTCCGCCGACGCGCTCCTTGTGGGCGTCGCGGCCGGTCATCACGCCGCGCGCGGTGGTCAGGATGTTGATGCCCAGACCGCCGAGCACGCGCGGAATCTCGGTCTGGCCCACATATACGCGACAGCCCGGACGCGAAACGCGCTCGATGGCGGATATCACTGGCGCGTTGTCGGATCCATACTTGAGATAGATCTTGATGGTCCTCTTGGCGCCTTCTTCCGCCACTTTGAAGTTGGCGATGAAGCCCTCTTCTTTGAGGATGCGGGCAATTTCCGCCTTCAATTTGGAAGCCGGAACATCCACCTTGGGATGGTGCGCCTGAATCGCGTTGCGCACCCGCGTCAGCATGTCGGCAATGGGATCGCTCGTCATAAATCTCCTGATACTCGCCGGACCCGCCCGGCCTCTTCCCTGGTTCTCACCAACTCGCCTTGATCACGCCGGGAATCTCGCCGTTCAGGGCGAGCTGGCGGAAGCACAGGCGGCACAGGCCGAACTTGCGCAGGAAAGCGCGCGGCCGGCCGCAGCGCCAACACCGGCTGCGGTGCTTGCAGCGCAGTCTCGGCGTCTTGGCCTTCACGGCCTTTTCCAGCTTTCGATCCTTGGCGATTTTCGCGGTTGTAGCCATCGTTCCTCTTCTCGTCCGGTTACTGCCGGAACGGCATCCCCATGTGGCGCAGCAGGGCCAGCCCCTCGGCGTCGGTCTCGGCCGTGGTGGTGATGGAAATATTCATGCCTTTGGTCTTCTCCACCTTGGAGTAGTCGATCTCCGGGAAAATCAACTGGTCCTTGATACCCAGGGTGTAGTTGCCGCGGCCGTCGAAGCTCTTGCTCGAGACGCCGCGGAAATCGCGCACGCGCGGCAGCGCCACGTTGACCAGGCGGTCGAAGAACTCGTACATGCGGTCGCCGCGCAGCGTAACCATGCAGCCGATCGACTGGCCTTCGCGCAGCTTGAATTGCGAAATGGACTTGGTAGCCTTGGTGACGATCGGCTTCTGCCCGGCGATCTGCCCCAACTCGGCCACCGCGCCGTCCATCAGTTTGCCGTTCTGGGTGGCTTCGCCGAGGCCGATGTTGATCGAAATCTTTTCGATCTTCGGCACCGCCATAGTGTTCTTGTAGCCGAATTCCTTGGCCAGCGTGGGAACCACTTTTTTCTGGTACAGCTCTTTCAAACGTGCCGCCATAATTTCTCCGCTACTTCTTGGCCGTTACTTCTTATCCAGGGTCTGGCCGCACTTGCGGCAGACCCGCGAGCGCCGCGTCTTGCCGCCGGTGATGGAATCGATGTGATGGGCGACGCGGGCCGCCTTGTTGCAGCCCGGGCAAACCACCATGACGTTGGAGGCCGGGATGGGGCTTTCGCGCTCGGCGATGCCGCCTTTGATCTGCTTCGCAGGGTTGGGGCGGGTGTGGCGCTTGACCATCATCACGTGCTCGACCAAAATCTTGCCGCTTTCGCGGTCGACGCGCAGCACGCGGCCAGTCTTGCCCTTATCGCGCCCGGAAATCACCTTGACGGTGTCTTCTTTCTTGATATCGATGCGGACCGGCTCGGCCGGCTTTCTATGTGCTTGTGCCATCAAATCACCTCGGGGGCGAGCGAGACGATCTTCATGAATCGCTTTTCGCGCAGTTCGCGGGCCACGGGACCGAATACGCGGGTGCCCACCGGCTCGCCGGTTTCGTTGATGAGCACGGCGGCGTTGGAGTCGAACCGGATGTAGGTGCCATCTTTGCGCCGCGTCTCCTTGCGCATGCGCACGATCACGCAGCGCACTACTTTGCCCTTCTTGACCTGCGACTCGGGAGTGGCCTCTTTCACGCTGGCGGTGACCACGTCGCCCAAACCGGCGCGCAGGCCCTTGTCGCCGCCGCGCGGCAGAATGCAAGAGAGCTTGCGCGCGCCGGAATTGTCGGCGACCTCGAGAATCGTTCGCATTCCAATCATAAAAAAAGCTCCAGGGAGTCAGGAGTCAGAAGTAAGAAGTCAGAATGTAAAGCCGCGCATTCTGACTTCTGACTTCTGCCTTCTGACTTCTCTCTTCAAATCTTCACGTCCAGCTCCGCCGGCTGCACGGCCACCTGCGCGGCGCGGCGCACCACTTCGGCCAGCGCCCAGCGCTTCAGCTTGCTCAAGGGGCGGCATTCGACGATGCGCACCACGTCGCCCAGCCGGGCGGTCGACTGTTCGTCGTGAGCGTAGAACTTTTTCCGCTTGGCGACGATGCGCCGGTAGAGCGGATGCGGCACGCGGCGGCTCACTTCCACCACGATGGTCTTGGCCATCCTGGTCGAGACCACCTGGCCGATTTTCTCGTTCTTGGTGCTCGCCTGCTTCTGTCCGGCCATCCTATTTCTTCGCTCCCGGCGCCGCTTGCGCCTGCCCGGCCCCCGCCAGTTCCCGCTCGCGCAGCACGGTGAAAATGCGGGCGCGCGTCTTCCTCATGCTGCGGACCTTTTTCAAGCCGTCCATCTGCCCCATCGACATCTGAAAATGGAGACGGAACAGTTGCTCTTCCATTTCGGCGAGCTGGCGCTTCAATTCCAGATCGTCCAAATCGCGAACCTTTTGCGACTTCATATCCTTACTCCGCGTTCTCCCGGGAAATGAACTTGGTCTTGATAGGCAGCTTGTGGGCCGCCAGGCGCATGGCGTCGTGCGCCGTGGCGCGATCCACCCCTTCCATCTCAAACAGAATCCTGCCGGGGCGAATCACCGCCACCCACTGTTCCGGCGCGCCCTTGCCTTTGCCCATACGGGTTTCGGCGGGCTTCTTGGTGATCGGCTTGTCGGGGAACAGGCGGATCCAGACTTTGCCGCCGCGCTTGATGGAGCGGGTCATGGCAATGCGCGCGGCCTCGATCTGGCGGTCGGTGATCCAGGCGCATTCCATGGCCTTGAGGCCGTATTCGCCGAAGGCAATGGTGGAACCGCGCCACGCCTTGCCGGCCATGCGCCCGCGCTGCTGCTTTCTGAATTTGACCTTCTTTGGCATCATCATGGCGGTTTTCGCTTGAGTCCTATTTGTTCTCGCCCTCGCCGGCCGGCGGCGCGGCCTCAGGCGCCGCAGTTTCGGGCGGGGGGGCGGTTTCGGCCGGTTGTGGTTCGGCTTCCTGGCGGGCTTCGGCTTTCCAGGAAGGCTGCTGCGGCGACATCAGCGGCGGCAGAATCGGCGCCGGAGGCCGCATCGCCGGACGCGGAAGATCGATCGGAGGAACCTGGCGGGCCGGGCCGGCCGGTTCGGGCCCAGCAGCGGCAACAGGCGGCTCAAAGGCGCGCTCGGGCAGACGTTCACGGCCCCGGTCACGGTCACGGTCGCGATCGCGCCGGTCGCGGCCGCGCGGCTCGCGGCGCGGCTCCGGCTCCGGCAGCCCACTGCCGCGGCGCTTGCTAAGATCCAGAATTTCGCCCTTATAGATCCACGTCTTGATGCCGATCACGCCGTAGGTGGTATGCGCTTCGGTAAAACCGTAGTCAATATCGGCGCGCAGCGTGTGCAGCGGAAGCTGGCCTTGCAAGTACCATTCGCTGCGCGCGATCTCAGCGCCGTTCAAGCGTCCGGAGACGCGCACCTTGATCCCTTTGCAAACGAACGGGCCGGTGGCGAACCGCATGGCCGTATCCACCGCCTTGCGCATGGCGCGGCGGAAGGCGACGCGCTTCTCGAGTTGCAGCGCGATCGATTCGGAGATGAGCTGGGCGTCGAGTTCGGCCTTCTGTACTTCCTGGATGTCGATGAAGACTTCGCGGTGGGTCTTCTTGGCCAGGTCCTGCTTGAGCTTTTCGATTTCCGCACCTTTGCGTCCGATGATGATGCCCGGCCGCGACGTGCGGATGGTGACGCGCAGTTTGTTGCCGGGGCGGTCGACTTCGATCGAGCTGACCCCGGCCGACTGCAGCCGCCCGGTCAGGTTGCGGCGCAGCTCCACGTCTTCCTGCAGTAGTTTGGAATAGCCGTGCGTGGCGAACCAGCGCGAACGCCATGGCTTATTGAATCCCAGCCGGAAACCGTACGGATGAACTTTCTGTCCCATCTATGCTTCCTTCTCCGCCACCCTGATGACGATATGCGCCATGCGGCGCTGGTACCGGTAAGCGCGGCCCATGGGCGCGGGCCGCACCCGCTTCATCCGCGGGCCTTCGTTGACTTTGGCTTCGGACACGTACAGGCGGTCCACATCCACGTCTTCATTGAGGTTCTGCGCGTTGGCGATGGCCGATTGCAGCACCTTCTCGACCGTGGGCGCGATGCGTTTGTTGGCGGCGCGCAAGGTACTCAACGCCGCCCCCGCCTGCATGCCGCGGATCAGGTCCACCACCAGGCGCGCTTTCTGCGGGGAGATTCGGATGTATCTGGCTTCCGCTTTGGATTCCATGCTCTTCCTCTTATGCCGGCTTGGCCGTCTTCTCCGTGGTGGCCGCTTTCACCGAGTGGCCCCGGAAACTGCGCGTGGGAGAAAACTCGCCCATCTTGTGCCCCACCATGTTTTCGGTGATATAGACCGGAATGAACTTCTTGCCGTTGTGGACCGCCACGGTGTGGCCGACGAATTCCGGCAGGATGGTGGAGCGGCGCGACCAGGTGCGGACCACCTTTTTTTCGTTGGCGGCGGTGAGCACGGCCAGCTTGGCTTCCAGGTGCGTGTCGGTAAACGGTCCCTTCTTGACGGATCTGCCCATTTCCTTACCTCTTCTTGGTCTTGCGCGTGACGATCCACTTGTTGGTTCGCTTGTTGTTGCGCGTCTTGAAGCCGCGCGTGGGCTGGCCCCAGGGAGTCACCGGGTGACGGCCGCCGGAGGTTTTGCCCTCGCCGCCGCCGTGCGGATGGTCCACCGGGTTCATCGAGACGCCGCGGTTGTGCGGGGTCTTGCCCAGCCAGCGAGTGCGCCCCGCCTTGCCCAGCGAAACGTTCTCGTGATCCACGTTCCCCACCTGCCCCACCGTGGCCATGCACTCCAGTTGCACGCGCCGCGTTTCGCCTGAGGGCAGTTTGAGCAGCGCCATGCCGCCTTCCTTGGAAACCAATTGCGCCTGCGAGCCGGCCGAGCGAGCCATCTGCCCGCCCTTGCCCGGCCGCAGCTCGATGTTGTGCACGATGGTGCCGGCCGGAACGTTCTTGAGCGGCAGCGCGTTGCCCAGCAGAATATCGGCGTCCGCGCCGGACATCACCTTCTGCCCGACCTTCAGCCCGTCCGGCTGCAGGATGTACCGCTTTTCGCCATCGGCGTAATGGAGCAGCGCGATGCGCGCGCTGCGGTTGGGATCGTATTCAATCGCCGCCACCACGGCCGGAATGCCGGCCTTGTCGCGCCTAAAATCCACCACTCGGTAGGCCTGCTTGGCGCCGCCGCCGATGAAGCGCGAGGTGACGCGCCCGGTCGAATTGCGCCCGCCCGTGCGCGCCTTGGATTCGACCAGCGATTTTTCCGGCTTGTGTTTGGTGAGACCCTCCCGCGAGACCACCGTATGGAAGCGGCGGGTCGCGGTGGTGGGTCGAAAGGTTTTAATCGGCATGGACTAGATCTCCGCGAACTCGGGAACTTTCTCCCCGGCCTTGAGCTTGACGTACGCCTTCTTCCAATCCGAACGGTAGCCGGAGAATTTGCCCCGGCGGCGCAGCTTGCCTTCCATGTTGGCGGTGCGCACCTCGGCAACCTTCACCTTGAACAGCTTCTCGACCGCCGTTTTCACTTGCGTCTTGTTGGCCTCCGCGGCCACCTCGAAGCACAGCGTGCGCTCGTTATCTTTCTTATCCACGCCCTTTTCGGTGACCAGCGGGCGGCGCAATACTTTGTGGATGGTCATTTCGCCAATGCCTCCGAAAACTTGCGCGCGGCGGCCGCCGACAGCAGCACGCTGCTGTGGCCCAGCAGGTGGTACGCGTTGACGTCCTTGGTGGGCATCAAGGTCACACCCCGCAGGTTGCGCAGGCCGAGCGCCAGGTTGCGGTTCTCGCCGTTATCCACCACCAGCACGGTTCGCCTGGCTTCGAGCTTGGCCAGCGCGCTCTTGGCCAGCTTGGTCTTGTGATCGGCAAGATCGAAGGCTTCGACCACCTTCAACTCGCCGTCGCGCACTTTGGCGGAGAGCGCCGAGCGCAGCGCGCCCAGCACCATCTTGCGCGGCAGCTTGTAACTGTAATCGCGCGGCTGCGGTCCGTGCGAGGTGCCGCCGTGCCGCCACAGCGGAGAGCGGATGGAACCCACCCGCGCGCGGCCGGTTCCTTTCTGCTTCCACAGCTTCTTGCCGGAGCCGGCGACTTCCCGCCGCACTTTGGTCTTGTGCGTGCCGGCGCGCTCGCCCGCCTGGTAATACCGGACGGCTTCGTACAGCAGCGCGTCGTTCACCTCGGCAGAGAAAACCGCGTCGGCGAGTTCCAACTCGCCGACCTTCTCGTTGTTCAAATCCACTACGTCGACTGTCGGCATCGCGGTTACCTCTTGGACCTCCGCACGACCACGTAGCCGCCGTTGGGTCCGGGCACCGCGCCCTTCACCACCAGCACGTTGTCCTCGGTGTCCACTTCCATCACTTCCAGATTGCGCACGGTGACGCGCGCATCGCCCATGTGGCCCGCCATGCGCATCCCCGGCAGCACGCGCGAGGGGTAACTGGAAGCGCCGATGGAACCCGGAGCGCGATGGAACATCGACCCGTGGGTGGCTTCGCCGCCGCGGAAGTGGTGCCGCTTCACCAGGCCGGCGAAGCCGCGGCCCTTGCTGACGCCGATCACGTCCACTTTGTCCTTGGGCTTGAACTGGTCCACCAGCACCTGGTCGCCCGGCTTGAAATCGCCGTCGCCGGTCTCCAGGTGGAACTCGCGCAGGAACTTGCTGCCTTCCGCGCCGGCCTTTTTGAGATGACCCGTGGCGGGCTTATTGATCCGCTGCGGCTTGACGAACTCCACCAGTCCGAGCTGCACGGCGTCATACCCGTCCGTGGTCGGCGTCTTGCGCTGCACCACCGTGCACGGACCCGCCTTGAGCAGGGTGACCGGCACCGCCTGTCCGTCGGGCCGGAACATCTGCGTCATTCCGATTTTCTTACCAAGAATTCCTGGACTCATTACAAGTTCCTTAATTGGGGCGGTTCTCAGACCCGCCCTGTCACAGCGCCCTCAAGCGCGCCTTGCAGACGCGCCCCCGGCGCTACTTTCCAAACGCCTTGATCTCCACATCCACGCCCGCCGGCAGATCCAGCTTCATCAGCGCGTCCACCGTCTGCTGGGTCGGCTCCAGGATGTCCAAAAGCCGCTTGTGCGTCCGGATTTCAAATTGCTCCCGCGACTTCTTATCCACGTGCGGCGAGCGAAGGACCGTGGTGATGCTGCGCGAAGTCGGCAGCGGAATCGGGCCCGCCACGGAAGCGCCGGTGCGTTTGGCCGTATCCACGATCTCGGACGTCGACTGGTCGAGCACCCGGTGGTCGTAAGCCTTCAGACGGATGCGAATGCGTTCTCTCAGCGCCATAAATTTCCCCGGCAAGCGAGCGATTCGCCCGCGCAGGCCGGACTCCGAGTCCGGCCGCCACGCGCGCGGCACACGCCTGTCTTACTTAATAATCTCGGTTACCGTGCCGGCGCCCACCGTGCGGCCGCCTTCGCGAATGGCGAAGCGCAGTCCCTTGTCCATGGCCACCGGCGTGATCAGCTCCACCGTCAGGTTCACATTGTCGCCCGGCATCACCATCTCGGTGCCTTCCGGCAACTGCGCCACTCCGGTCACATCCGTGGTGCGGAAGTAAAACTGCGGCCGGTACCCTTTGAAGAACGGCGTATGCCGCCCGCCCTCTTCCTTGCTCAGCACGTATACGCTGCCCTTGAAAGTAGTGTGCGGCGTGATGGTGCCCGGCTTGGCGATCACCTGTCCGCGCTCCACTTCGTCCTTTTCCACGCCGCGCAACAGCAGCCCGACGTTGTCCCCCGCTTCGCCCTGGTCGAGCAGCTTCTTGAACATTTCGACGCCCGTCACTACCGTCTTGCGGGTCTCCCGGAAGCCGACGATTTCCATTTCCTCGCCCACTTTGCAGACGCCGCGCTCGATGCGTCCGGTAACCACGGTGCCGCGGCCCTGGATCGAGAAGATGTCTTCGATCGGCATGATGAACGGCTTGTCCTTCACGCGCTGCGGGATCGGCACGTAACTGTCCACCGCTTCCATCAGATCCAGCACCGTCTTCTCCCACTTCTCTTCGCCGTTCAGCGCGCCCAGCGCGGAGACCCGCACCACCGGAAGCTCGTCGCCCGGAAACTCGTAGAACTTCAGCAGCTCGCGGACTTCCAACTCCACCAGGTCGAGCAGCTCGGGGTCGTCCACCATGTCCACCTTGTTCATGCAGACCACGATGTAAGGCACGCCTACCTGCCGCGCCAGCAGCACGTGCTCACGCGTCTGCGGCATCGGCCCGTCGGTGGCCGCCACCACCAGGATGGCGCCGTCCATCTGCGCCGCGCCGGTGATCATGTTCTTGATGTAGTCGGCGTGGCCGGGGCAATCCACGTGCGCGTAGTGCCGGTGGGCTGTCTCGTACTCGATGTGCGCGACCGCGATCGTGATGCCGCGCGCTTTTTCTTCCGGCGCGTTATCGATGGAATCGAAGCTGCGGAACTTCACCTTGGGGTTGTTCTTGCCGAGCACCTTGGTGATCGCCGCCGTCAGCGTGGTCTTGCCATGATCGATGTGCCCGATCGTGCCGATATTCACATGAGGTTTGCTGCGGTCGAACTTTTCCTTTGCCATAAGAACAATCTCCTAAATTTCGTTAACTTGCCTTGGCCACGATCTCGTCGGCGAGACCGCCCGGGACCTCTTCGTACTTGTTGAAGTGCATGGTAAAACTGCCGCGGCCCTGCGTCCGGGACCGAAGTTCCGTGGCATAGCCGAACATTTCCGAAAGCGGCACCGATGACTTGATGATCTGCGTGGTGCCCCGCAGTTCCATTCCTTCAATGCGCCCGCGGCGCGAATTCAGATCGCCGATCACATCGCCCATGTACTCTTCCGGCACCACCACTTCCACCGACATGATGGGCTCGAGCAGCACCGGCTTGGCCCTCCTGGCGGCCTCCTTGAGCGCAATGGAACCGGCGATCTTGAACGCCATCTCCGAAGAATCGACGTCGTGAAAGCTGCCGTCGTAGAGCGTAACCTTGAGGTCTGACATGGGGTAGCCGGCCAGGATGCCACCTTCGAGCGCTTCCTTGACGCCGACCTCGGTGGGTCCGATATATTCCTTCGGCACGCGTCCGCCGGTGATTTCGTTGACGAACTCGAAACCGCCGCCCGGCAATGGCTCGATGCGAATCTTCACCACGCCGTACTGGCCGTGCCCGCCGGATTGTTTGATGTGACGCCCTTCGGCTTCGCTCGACTTGCGGATGGTTTCGCGGTAGGCCACCTGCGGCTTGCCCACGTTGGCGCCCACGCCGAACTCGCGCATCATGCGGTCGACGATGATTTCCAGGTGCAACTCGCCCATCCCGGAGAGAATCGTCTGGCCAGTCTCCGGGTCGGTCGAGACCCGGAAGGTAGGATCTTCCTGCGCCAGTTTCTGAATCGCCATCCCCAGTTTCTCCTGATCGGCCTTGGTCTTGGGCTCGACCGCGAGCTGGATGACCGGAGTCGGGAATGTGATCGATTCGAGCACGATCGGGTGCTCGTCGTCGCAAATCGTGTCCCCGGTCGAGACCGTCCTCAATCCGACCGCCGCGCAAATATCGCCGGCCAGGATCTCCTGGATCTCTTCGCGCTTGTTGGCGTGCATGCGCAGCAGGCGCCCGATGCGCTCCTTGCGCCCCTTGGCCACGTTGAAGACCGAATCGCCGGACTTGAGCGTTCCCGAATAAACGCGGAAAAATGCCAACTGGCCGACGTAAGGGTCGGTCATGATCTTGAACACCAGCGCGGAGAACGGCTCCTTGTCGGACGCATGACGGAACAGCACCTTCTCCGGATCCGCCACGTCCACGCCCTGAATCGGCGGCACGTCCAGCGGCGAGGGCAAATAATCCACCACCGCGTCCAGCATGGTCTGCACGCCCTTGTTCTTGAAGGCCGACCCGCAAATGACCGGGAAGATTTTCCGGCCGATGGTCGCCTTGCGCAGGCCAGCGCGGATTTCGTCGTTGGCGACGCCGTGGCCTTCGATGAACTTTTCAAACAGCTTGTCATCGAATTCAGAGATGACCTCGATCATCTTCTCGCGGTATTCCTTGGCCTTCTCCACCAGATCGGCGGGGATTTCTTCGATGTCGTACTCCGAGCCCAGCGTCTCGTCGCGCCAGACGACCGCCTTCATTTCCACCAGATCGACGATGCCCTTGAACTGCTCTTCGGCGCCGATCGGCAACTGGATTGCCACCGGCCGGCACTTGAGGCGGCTGACGATGGTATCGATGGAGTGGTAGAAATCCGCTCCCACGCGGTCCATCTTGTTGATGAAGCACACGCGCGGAACATCGTATTTATCGGCCTGCCGCCACACCGTTTCCGATTGCGGCTGCACCCCGGCCACCGCGTCGAACACCGCTACGGCGCCATCCAGCACGCGCAAGCTGCGCTCCACTTCGGCCGTGAAATCCACGTGCCCCGGCGTATCGATGATGTTGATCTGAATCTCGCGCCACTCGCAGGTTGTGGCCGCCGAAGTGATGGTGATGCCGCGCTCCTGCTCCTGCTCCATCCAATCCATGATGGCGGTGCCTTCATGCACTTCCCCAAGCTTGTGCGTGCGCCCGGTGTAATAGAGGATGCGTTCGGTCGTAGTCGTCTTGCCGGCGTCGATATGCGCCGCAATGCCGATATTACGCATCCTTTCGAGCGGGATTGTCCTTGCCATAAAAACTCTTGCCTTGCTGCTAAAACTCCCGCCTGGTGGGACGGGCTTTAGCCTGCCAACGCCCGCTTGCGGGCGCATTCTTTCGGCACTTCACCACCGGTAATGCGCGAACGCCTTGTTGGCCTCCGCCATGCGGTGTACGTCGTCCCTCTTCTTAATCGCGCCGCCGCGCAGATTGGCGGCGTCGTTCAACTCATTGGCCAGCTTTTCCGGCATGCCCTTTTCCGCGCGCGAACGCGCGTTGATCAAAATCCAGCGGATGGCGAGCGAGGTGCGCCGGTTCTGCGGCACTTCGATCGGCACCTGGTAGTTGGCGCCGCCCACGCGGCGCGTCTTCACTTCCAGCAGCGGCTTGGTGTTTTCCACCGCCTTCTTGAAAGCCTTCAGCGGGTCGTCCTGGGTGCGCTCGCGCAATTTGTCCATGGCGTCATAAAAAATGCCCTGGGCTACGGTCTTCTTGCCCTGCCACATCATGGAATTGACGAACTTCTCGACGAGCGTGGAGTTGTAGACCGGATCGGGCAATACCTCACGAACAACGGCTCTTCTTCTACGTGGCATAGGTTCCTGTTACTTGGGCTTCTTCGCTCCGTACTTCGACCTGCCCTGGTTGCGGTTGGCGACGCCGGCGGTATCCAGAGCGCCGCGAATCACGTGATAGCGCACGCCGGGAAGATCCTTCACGCGGCCGCCGCGAATCAGCACGATCGAGTGCTCCTGCAGGTTGTGGCCGACGCCGGGGATGTACGTGGTGACTTCGATCCCATTGGTGAGCCGCACGCGGGCCACTTTGCGCAGCGCCGAATTCGGCTTCTTGGGAGTGGAGGTGTAAACGCGCGTGCACACCCCGCGCTTCTGCGGGCAGCTTTCCAGCGCCGGGCTCGAGGTCTTCCACCGCGGCGGTCTTCGCCCCATGCGCACAAGTTGGTTAAAAGTCGGCACGAATCTTCCTCTTTGCGTTGAAACTCATCCGGCGCTTGGTCCGGGATCGCCCGGAAACCGCACCGATTCTCCACACAACAGGCCTTTTTCAAGGCCTCATCAAGCGAGGATTACTAGCTTTGGACAGGCCCATGTTCCAGACGGGGTGACCGGTGGAACCTCGGGGCCTCACTCCCAGCCGGGCTTGTCACACAACAAGCGGTAGCACAGGAGCAGAAAGCGACACTCGCGGAACCTTCCCATAATACCCGAAGCGGGCGGAAAAGTGCAAGCGGGCGAATTGAGTCGCCTAAAATGTAACCAGGAGCGACTCGGTTGGGCCAAATGAAAACGTAACCCGGAGGGGCGCGAAACATGACACCCATGAAAGGTGGACATGAACGCGCGACAGCAGTATTTGG
>JBEKXZ010000030.1:0-53237 GCA_049511495.1 Bryobacteraceae bacterium
ATTACGGGGAAAAACGTCGGTCCGATCCTGTTCAAGAACGTCAAGCTGAACCAAACGGTGGTCAAAAGCGCCGGCCAGTTGACCAAGGCTGGTTGGGATATTTCCGTCCCGATGAAGTTCCAGTAGCGAGGGCGGCCGACGGCATAGGGCACAGTCCATGTCAGGTGCAGATCCAATGTAGTTCGCGGGGCTTTCCTCCGAGCGGCGGGAGAACCGGGATGAATTCTCCTTCCTTGCCCTTCCAGTTCCAGTGAGGGAACACGTGGACCACCGGCTTATCCGTCCACTGCCTCCGATAGAAATAGTGACCGTCTTTTTCGAAGCCACAAGTATCCAGCACTACACACCCGCGTTCATCTCAGGCCACACGGCGCCTAAAACGGTTCTCGCCGCCCCGTTGAGGGTCATCGCGCGCGGGAGCATCCAATGCCAGGCTTACGGTGCTCGTTTCTCAATTTGGCTCTCCAACAGCATCCCTGCAGGAGCCTACTCTAAGGAGACAGGACAGAAAGTAGCCGGTTGCACCATGTGATGGTGCGTCATTTGAATTGGGCCGGCCGATTGCCAGGAGTTGATTGCGAGCCGTTATCCGCCGGGCGCGAATAACCTGTGCATGACCGGCACAGACTCTGCCTCCTTGTCTTACAGTTTTTCTGGCGCCCGTTATCCTACAGCGAACCGCTCCGTGCCAGATCGAGCCTACTTCTGCGGCTTATATGTCTTGGTGAAGTTGTTGCGGGTATTGGTCACCGTAAACGTGCCATCGCGCTCGACGGAGATTTTGATCCACTTCCCATCCGGGCTGCCCTCTATGTTGGCGATGTAGTCCGGTGCGGCATTGGCTTTCTCTCCGCCCGCGATCAAATAGTGCATTTGCCAATAATCCTCCAGCCCCGGCGATGATTCAACAGTCTTGAACACTTCCGCCGAGGCGCCCTTTCTCGGTCCATTGTCCGCGATGACCACCCGCGGGCGGAGCGCGTGCACCAGTACCGGCGAGTTGGCGTTGTCGGTGCCGTGATTGGCGGTCATGTAAAGGTCCACTGTGCCTACGCGATTGATCGGGCACATCAGGTCGCGATCCTTGTTCCACGTCAGATCGGCGGGATCCAACATGCGGAACTTGCCATAAGTGACCAGAAGCGTAATCGCCTGGGAGTTTTCGTTGGTGTCCTGGTTGTCTATGATTCCGCGCGCATTCGGCCCCCATGTCTTACGGGGGGTCGTATCGCAAGCGGGATTCGGTTGGCCCGCCCCCTTCAGCGGCTCCGTGATCGCCTTCCCCGCCGCCATGACCACCAGTGCGTCGAAGCCCTTGATGGGAATTCTGTCGCCGGCCTTCACCACCATGTGCTTGCCCTTGGCCACGACGGCCATATACTCTTTCACCACTTTGATCGTGAAATCGTTCAGTTGAACGTTCTCGCCGTGGTCCACGAAGGTATCGATGGGCATGCGCGCCGCCAGCGCGGGAACGCCGCCCACGTGGTCGCCATCGTAGTGCGTCACCACCATATAGTCGATCTTCTGAACACCCGCGGCCTTACAGGCTTCCACGATCCGGTCCGTATCGCGGCCGTTCTGCTCGTATCCCGGGATACCAGCGTCGATCAGCATACTCTGTCCGGAGGGCGAAACCAGCAGAAACGCTTTCGATCCTTCCACATCGATGACATACATGTCGAGCGTCTTGGCCGCTGCCAGGGCCGAGACCATCAGGAGAACGACTACCGCAGTTTGTATGTGTCTCATCGTCGAGCTCTTATATAGCATTCGAAATATCCGTTTTGGCCTCCTGGCCATCAGCGATTATACTCCAACCGCGGTCCTTTCATCGTTTCCTGTCTCTCAACGGTAGCGGTAGACAGTAAAGCGCTGGATGCCCATACTGCGCAGAGAGAGACTCTGACCCTGCGCGTCGTCGTCACCCGCCAGCCGGCGTCCCGGGACCCAGCGGCCGTCCACGAACTTGCCTTCCTCCACGGTGGCCAATCCGGCGAGCGGAAGCCCCGGCGTGTTCGGAGAAATCGTGGCGGTTATGCCGCTGCCAGCCGCGAAAAACTCGTCGGGCCCCGCCGCAATAAAAATTGCCGCCGAGGAGGTCTGGGCTGGCTGCGGTGATGGTGTTCCACCAGCCATAGCGCGGGGCCTCGACGAGGACCCGACGTGCAGCGTGTAGTTCCCCACCTCGACCTTCTGCGGCGGGTCGTCCGGGCCCAGCAAGACGGCGGACATCGTGCTGTTGCCTTGGTGTTTAAGAATCAGGGGCGTCAATTGCGTGAGGAGATCGTAGCCGAACAGGTCAGGATCGTTGCCTACCATCCCGTCAATACCAAACGGCGAGAAGCCGATTGCGTCGTGGCGTCCGAAGGCGTAGAGGGCCCGGCCTTTGAGATCCTGCCCACCCCCCGTCTCGGCGATGAAGAGCGGGTTCCCGGATTGTGCGTACCTGGCGCAAAACCCAACGAAGTCGGGGCTGTAAATGTCGGCCGCGAACAGGTCGATTCGTGGCGCCGCGGCTCTCCAGACGTCCATCGCATCTGGCATGGGGCCGCCGCTTTGTCCGCCTCCACGGAGCGGAGCCGGCGCCTTTCCAAATCCCTCCTGAGGGCAGTTCGTAACCATCGGTATCGGGTATTCGGCCTTGCCCGCCTCCACTACCCGGCCGACGTAGCGCGCAAAGTACCAAGCCATGAAGATCTCATCCGTCGCCCTGCCCTTGCCAAACACCTCTTCCCAGGTCCCGGATGTCTTGAAGCCGGCCGCCTCCCACACCTTGCGGAGCTCCGGAATCAGCGCATCCTTGTGCTGCTGAAGGTAGTCCGTCAACTCCTTCGGAACCGGACCTTCGAAAGACTTATTGGCCAAGGGCGAACGGTCGCGCGTGTCCCCCTGCATGCCCACTTCGTTTTCCACCTGGATCATGATCACCGTGTGCTGCTGGCCATCCACGGCCTTGATGTGCCGCATCATGGCCGCAAAGGCGCGCGCATCCGCGTCCCGCGTGGCATCGCCGAAGGGGCTGAGCAGTTCGATGTTCAGACCCCCTGTGATCTGGACGCGCGGCGCGCCGAACACGGGCCAGGGTGTCTTGTCCCCTACCATCTCGGCGCGCGGGAACCGCTCGAAGTCCTTCTTCAGCCAATCGGGCGGGTAGCTGGACAGACCGTTCTTCCAGGTTGCGAACCACAAAAGCACGAGACGCAGGTTGTGACTCCGCGCGCCCCGGATCACGCCGTCGAGAACACTAAAGTCAAATTTGCCCTCCTCGGGTTCGATCTGGGCCCAGGAAACGCCCGCCAGGACGGTGTTGAGTTTGGACTGAACGATCTTGGGCCATAGCGGCTTCATGTACTCGAGGCTGGTGGCGCTGTTGTTGTGCAGTTCGCCCGCCAGCGCCAGGAACGGCTTGCCGTCTACGATCAATTGGGTGGCCGTACCTTGCTTCCGCAAGTGCGGGATGTCCGAAGCAGAGGTGTTTGGCGCCGATCTGCCGTTGCTCTGGCTCGCAGCAAAGCCGAGGGCGCACATAAGAGCGCAGCAAGACAGGATTCGAAGTTTCATGATGGTCTCCTTTGCATTTTCCACAAGCTGCTTGTTCCTGAACGAGCAGCTCTTGCAGACCGGAGTTTCCATTTTGGACTCCCGGGTCCTGTTCAGTATACACCCGGCCGCCGCGTCCTTTCGGCGCGGACCAGCTCGTTGGCTGCGGAGGAGTGAAGGAAATCGGAATACGGTTCAGGCCGTTCCGGTCTGTTCTCCGGTTTGTCCCCGGACGAAAACGGCTCCAACGCCGAAGCCCGGTGATTCGTCATATTCTTGAACCAAAGGAGTGCGCGCCTATGAAACGAGCGATCATGGGGACCATTCTGATGAACTGCGCTGGCTGGCTGGCATTTAGCCAGTCCCCCGAAGCGCCTCCGAGATTTGAAATCGCGGACGTACACGTCAGCGCCAAGACCACGAATCCGCGTATTCGGACCGGACCGGCGCGCGGCGGCCGTTATGAAGTGAAGAACGCCACCTTGGTGGATCTCATCAGAATCGCTTATGGCTTCGATCCGGACAAGGTATTGGGCGGGCCGAACTGGCTGGAGGTGGATCGGTTCGATGTGCTTGCAAAGATGCCGGCCGATTCCACACCGGAGACGCAGAAGCTGATGCTTCAGTCGCTTCTTGAGGACCGCTTCAAGTTGGTGGTCCACAAAGATACCAGGCCGCTGCCAACCTATGCGCTTACCGTGGGGAAGAAACTGCGACTCAAGGAGGCCGACGGCAAGGGGGAAATCGGGTGCAAGCTGCAAAGCGCGTCCGGGGCGCCGGGTGAGGACAGCATTGGGATCATGATGCTCAATTCGAATGGGGTCCCCACGACGATCAGCCTCGGGCCCGGCGGGACGCTCCAGTATTTATGCCGCAACATGACCATGGCGGCATTTGCGGAAGGGCTACGCGGCATGTTGGGGGCGTCATTGGGTCCGAACCCGGTATTGGATCAGACGGGGCTGAAGGGCGCCTGGAACTTCGGGGTCAAGTGGTCGTTGAACGGATCAATGATGGCCAACACGGGCGACCGGATCACGATCTTCGAGGCGGTTGACAAACAACTCGGGCTGAAGTTGGAGCAGGAACAGATTCCGACGCCCGTTATGGTGGTCGATAGCGTCAATGAGAAACCGAGCGAAAACCCGCCGGGCGTGGCTGAAGCGCTGCCTGTGGTTCCCGCTCCGACCGAGTTTGAGGTGGCGAGTGTGAAGCCAACCGACCCAAGCGAAAGAGGGGCGAGATTCGAGAGGCAGCCCGGAGGACGGCTGAATGCTCAGGGTATGCCGATCCGATTTCTGGTCTATCGCGCTTTTAATGTCTATAGTGGCGATCACGTGATGGGATTGCCAGGTTGGGCGGACACGGAGCGATTCGATATCACCGCGAAAGCGCCATCGGCGGGGCCATCAGCGCCCGTGATCGACATGGAATCTGTGGCGCCGATGATGCGCGCATTGCTGGTGGATCGCTTCAAGATGACATACCACACGGAAGAACGCCCGGTAACTGCGTACTCGCTCATGTCAGTGAGGCCGA
The DNA here is from genome assembly GCA_049511495.1 of Bryobacteraceae bacterium. GTDB lineage: Bacteria > Acidobacteriota > Terriglobia > Bryobacterales > Bryobacteraceae > Bog-375. Next base: position 5,083 of record JBEKXZ010000030.1, read on the forward strand.
AGATGAAGAAGGCGGATCCCGCTAGCCGCACTTACTGCCATGAGCGATTCGATGCCGGCGCGCCGCCAGGCTCGGAGGTATTGACCTGCCAGAACATCACCATGGCGCAGTTTGCAGATCGCTTGCAGAATATGGCGCCAGAGCTGAACTGGCCGGTTTTGGATGCCACGGGGATCGCAGGCGGCTGGGACTTTGCGCTGACGTTCAGCCGGAATGCCGCGATGATGAGGATTGCAGGCCGCGGCGGAGACGCAGGACAACCCGAGGGCGGTGTGCCGTCGGCGTCGGATCCGAGTGGCGCTTACACTGTTTTGGAGGCAGTGGAAAAGCAGCTCGGGCTGAAGCTGGCGATGCAAAAGCGGCCGATGCCCGTAATCGTGATCGATCACCTAGAGCAGAAGCCAACGGACAATTAACCGCGCTGCTGGCGGGACTCCGTTAATTAGCCGGTCTTACAGCTTGAACTCCGCACGGACTAACTCGTCGTCCATGGAGTGCGTAAGCGAGAAGCCTAGCTTCTCGAAGACGCGGAGCATGTCGCGGTTGTCGGGCATGATATTGGCGGTGAGCGCCGCAACCTTTTCATCGGCGGCCACGATCAGCAGGCGTGCCGTCACCTCCATCGGAGTGGATGCCATGGAATTACCGGGAGACTCTGACACGGCTGGCCTGGCCCGCTGCCGCGTAATACGGCGGTTCTTCCTGGCCGGAGAGGATCGTCTCTGGCCGTTCGGGAACATCACTCTACAATGGCCGGGAAACGGCCCGATCAGGCAGGAGAATCGTGCAGGGTTTTTGGCCATACTACTGGATTAGGGATTCTACCCGTGCCCCGCGCAGCCCCCAGGGGCCCTCGTCCGTTTTCGCGCGTCGATATTGTTGCACGGCGGGGAGGATAGGAAGATAATCGGGCCATGAGCTGGATTATCCGCGTTGCAGTCGAGCTCGTGGCATTTGCGGCCATCGTTACAGCGCAGCCGGTTCAAGATCCCGCCCGGCTCGAGGTAGCCGCGGCAGGTGGCTCTCTCTCCTACGAATTGATCAACCTTTCCCCTTACCGAATTGTTGGGTTCGAGGTCTATACTCAGTTCACTTCCGGTGGGTTCGAAAATCTAGGGTGCTTCGTCAATGCGGAAGTCAAATCTCCAAAAGACCTTGCCTTGGCTGGCGTTTGCCAGTTACCGCGTGATACGAAGACGGGCAAGCCTGTAAACTATTCATCGAGGATCGTGCGTGTGAATTTCGAGAACGGTCTCACATGGACACCGGGCAAATCTTCGAAAGACGAGAAACGCTGAGCCTCTCAGCCTTGGACCAGGGACCTGAGCCCCCGCGGTATCCGATCTAAGGTCCTCCTGACGGGGTTTCGGATAGCGCCTCGACTCCACGCACGCTTGCCGAAACGACACGTTCTAAAACCGACCATCCGAACAGATAGCCATGTTTGGCGAGCTTCCGCATGTGCGCTGCCTTACGTCCCGCTGCGTTCGCCCCCGCGATAGCCTCGCCGCCGCCTACAGCTTGAATTCGGCGCGGACGAGCTCGTCTTCCATGGAGTGCGTAAGCGAGAAGCCGAGCTTCTCGAACACGCGGATCATGTCGCGGTTGTCGGGCATGATATTGGCGGTGAGCGCCGCAACCTTTTCATCGGCGGCCACGATCAGCAGGCGCGCCATCAACTCCTTGCCGAGGCCGCGGCCGTGCCACTGGTCGCTCACCACAACCGCTACCTCGGCTCCTTCCGCGCCGTGGATCTTGGTCATCCGGCTGACTCCCAGGATCTCCGGTTCGGCGGTTTCCGGATTGCGGCGCTCGGCCACCAGCGCCATTTCGCGGTCGTAGTCGATGAAGCAGGTGCGCATCAGGCGTTCGTGCTTGGTGCGCTGTTCGAGATTCATCATATGGAAGAACCGCAGGTAAACGCTGCGTTCGGAGAGCGTCTGGTGGAATCGTACCATGGCCGGCTCATCCTCCGGCCGGATCGGGCGGATGGTGACCAGGTTGCCGTCTTTGAGAGTAAACGGCCCCACGTAGCGCGTGGGATAAGGGCGGATCGCCATCTTGGGAATCTGATCGAGCGTCACTTCGGGCCCATACACCACCACCCGGGCGTCGAGCGCCATCAGGCCTTCGGACGAAGCCAGCAGCGGGTTGATGTCGATCTCCTTGATCCAGCGCTGCTCGACCACCAGGGTGCTGAAGCGGACCATCAACAACTCGAGCGCCGCCAGATCCACTGGCTTGCGCCCGCGCACGCCCTTGAGCGCCTTGTAGATTTTGGTCTGCTCCATCATGCGGCGCGCCAGCGTGGTGTTGAGCGGCGGCAGCGCCAGCGCGCGGTCTTTGAACACCTCCACCAGTTGGCCGCCGGTGCCGAACAGCAGCACCGGTCCGAACTGGGGATCCAGGCTGGAGCCGACAATCAGCTCATAGGCATCCTTGAGCCGCACCATGGGCTGCACCGTGACGCCCTGGAAATGCCCGGCGCCGGCTTTTTCCTCAACCGAGGTCTGAATCGCTGCAAAGGCCTTCTCGACGGCTTGCGCGTCGCCCAAATTGAGCTGCACGCCGCCTACGTCGGTCTTGTGGGTGATAGTTTCCGAATACAGTTTGAGCACCACCGGATAGCCAATCTGGCCGGCGGCCTGTACCGCGGCCGCGGTATCGGCCGCAATGATGGTGGCGGCGGTGGGGATGCCGTAGGCCGCCAACACTTGCTTGGACTCGGATTCGGTCAGGATGGTGCGGCCGTGGTCGCGCGAGGTCTGGACGATCTGGGCGACCAGCGCGCGGTCGGGAACCCAATCCGCCGATTCCTCGCCTAGGGCCGGTGTTTCGTAAAGGCCGCGCAGGTTGTAACTATAGCGCCACATGTAGTTGAAGGCGCGCGCGGCCGTGTCGGGATAGGGGAAGGTGGGGATGTTGGCGCGGTTCAGAATCTCCTCGCCCGCGGCCACATCCACGCCGCCCATCCAGCTTGCCAGAAGCGGCTTGCCCTCCTGCTTCGCGAGCGGTTTCAACTCCTCGGCGATCTTGGTGGGATCGGTCATGGCCTGCGGCGTCAGGATCACCAGCATGCCGTCTGAGTTGGGATCTTTGGCGGCGATATCGAGCGCTTTGGCATAACGTTCGGGCGAGGCGTCGCCGATGATGTCGACCGGGTTGCCGTGGCTCCAGGTGGCGGGCAAAACGCCGTTAAACGCCTCCATGGTCTCCTGGGAAAGCTCGGCCAGCTCGCCGCCGCCCATAATCAGCGCGTCGGTGGCCAGCACACCCGGACCGCCGGCGTTGGTGACGATGGTCAGCCGCGGACCCTGCGGCCGGGGCTGCTTCGACAACACTTCGGCCATGTAAAAAAGATCGGCGACATTGGCCACGCGCAGCACGCCGCAGCGCCGGAAAGCCGCCTCCAGCACCTCGTCGGATCCGGTGAGCGCGCCGGTGTGCGAAGCCGCCGCCTTGGCCGCGGCCGCGCTGCGCCCCGGCTTGATGATGATAATCGGCTTGTTCAACGCCACTTCGCGGGCGGCGGAAAGGAAGGAGCGCGCGTTGCCGATCGACTCCATGTAGCAAACGATGGACTTGGTTTTCGGATCGTTGCCCAGGTGATAGATCAGGTCGCCCCAGCCGACGTCCACCATCGAGCCGACCGAAACGAATGCGCTGAAGCCCACCATTTCCTTGAGGCTCCAGTCCAGCACCGCCGTGCACAGCGCGCCGCTCTGGCTGATGAAGCCGACCGAGCCGGGGCGCGCGATGGTGGTGGCGAAGGTGGCATTCATGCCGGTGAGCGGAGCCATCACGCCCAGGCAGTTGGGACCGATGACGCGGATGCCGGCCGCCTGCGCCGCGGCCAGAAGCTGCTGCTCGAGCGCCGCGCCTTCGGGGCCAATCTCCTTAAAGCCGGCCGAGATCACAATCGCGCCGCGCACGCCGTTTTCTCCGCACTCCGTGATCAGGCCCGGAATCGAAGGCGGCGGCGTCACGATCACGGCCAGGTCGACATCCTCCGGGATCTCCGAGACGGACTTGTAGGCCTTCACGCCCAACACGCTGGGCCGCTTGGGATTCACCGGGTAAACCGTTCCGCCGAAGGGCGACGTAACCAGGTTCCACAACAGCGTCCGGCCCACCGAATTGGCCGTCTCGGTGGCGCCAATCACGGCCACCGTCTTGGGGGAGAAAAACACCTCCAGCGGCTGGTGCACCGGACTCTGTTTCTTCTTGCGAGTGATCTTATTGGTGGCTTGCATGTTCGTCGCTCTCCGCCTGCGACCCGAAGGCGGCGCGGTTGAGCGCGTCCACCACGTCGGGAATGTGCAGGCCGTTCTTGCGCGCCACCGTCTCGATCGCGCAGTCGTCGCAACTGTCGCGGAAATGGAGGTTATCGAAGACGGGTGTGGTTGCCGGGTGGCGTTGTTTCACGTCACGAACGATCATATCGCGGCGGATCAGTTGATCGAATCGGAACATAGGCGTGCGGACTGATTGTACTGCACCCCTGCTTCCAAAGGAAACCCCTCCAGTGTCAACAAATTACGATCCTTCCGGAAAGCGGATTGGGTGAAATGCCCCAGCGGAGAGGCCGACACTCGGAAATCTTATCGCGGCTCACCCTTGCAGCCGCCTGGCCACATCCTCGCGAAAGCGGTCAAGGAAGGAGAGCACGTAGGCGGCGATGGGCAGGGTGGGATCGTCGACCAGGGGGGTGAGATCCATGGCAAAGCTGAGCGCGGATTCCTGGTCCGTCGAGTGGGAGGCGAAGTAAGTGGCGTGGGCCAGGCGCCGGCCCGCGCTGGCGAGGTCATAGCGCTTGCCGCCGGAAACCTGGGAATCGAAAATGCCCACCAGAGCGGCGGCGATGTTGGAGCGGGCGGAAACCGGGAGCGGCCGTTTGTCCTGGTCGGGCAGCCAATCCAGATCGCGCCACACTTCGCAGCCATAGACCGCGCGCGGGCGGGTTTCCTCGCGCACGGCGCGCAACGCCGCGATGGCGCGCAGGGCAACAGCGACATGCGTGTCGTGCTTGTCGGCCAGGTTGTGCAGGTAGACCACCTGCGGCCTGGCGGCGCGCAGGATGGTGCACAGGTCGCCGGTCACCGCGCCGGCCGGATCTTTGACCTGGGCGCTCGAATAGCCAAGTTGGATCTGGCAGGCGTACTCGCCGACGAAGGCCGCTTTGCGCTGCTCCTGAATCCGCACCCGCTGCATCTCCTCATCGCTCGAATCGGCGTAGATGCCGGAGCGCGGGCTCCCGGCGCCGTTGGTCGCCACAACGCCGGTGAACCACCGGTCCTGGCGGCCAAAGCACTCGGCGATACCGTGGTAAGCCATAATTTCGATGTCGTCCTGGTGCGCGCCGATCGCCAGGTGGGTGGTGCGGGCCAGCGCCTCGGCGGGCGGCAGATTATCGGGAACGAACACGTCGACGTGAGGATTGTCAGGAAACATTCGGGATCTCCGTAGGTGGGATGGCGGGAAGGCTGGCGGCGGCGATGGCCTGGCCATGGCGCTTCTCCCGCTCGCCCGGGATGTGGAAGCGGATGCGTTCCGCCAGATCGGGAAACTCGGCCGCCAGCACGCGGCGGGCGGTCGCGAGCAGCAGGCCGCCGCCAACGCCAGTCATCACGCGGCCGAGCGCCAACAGGTTGCGGATCTCATAGAAATCCGCGAAGTGAGCGATGGTGTAGCCAAACCAGACACCGATGGTTTCGAAGATGCGCAGCGCGCGGGCGTCGCCCGAGTCGGCCAGGCGCTGCACCTGTTCGAGCTTCACCGGAAGCGGCATTTCCTGCGGCAGGTGGATTTGGGCGGGCTCGAGCAGGCGGGCCACGGCTTGCTGCGAGAAATACTGCACGCCGGCGCCCGAATCGCCGGACCATTCGTCCAGCGGCGCGTCGGGCTGGTAATCCACGGGCGCGAAGGCCAACTCATTGAGCCAGCTCGTGATGGCGCCGCGCGGCGTCACGTATCCGGCGGCCAGGCTGCTGCCCATGGCGACGCCGAGCACGGCGTTGTCGCCGAGGGCCATGGAACCGGCCAGGGCGGCGACTTCGCCATCGTTCGCCACCTCGAACGGGACGCCCCAGGCGGCGCCGAGATCGAGGAAGAGGTTGCGTATTCGGGCTTCGAATAGGTGCGGCGGGACGGACCGGTAGAGCGAGCCCGCCCGCACCCGATTGCCGACATACACACCGGCGGCGCTGCCGCCGATGGCATCCACGCGCGGCAGGTGGGCGGCAGCCCGGCGGAGCGAATCCTGGACGCCATCGAAGTGATATTGCGGGTCGGGCTGAGCGGAAGGATTCCAGGGTGTCTCATCGCTCCAGATGGCACGGCCCTCCACGACGGCGGCGCACTTGCGGTCGCTGGCGCCCAGGTCGAAACCGATCCGGCAGCCGTCCAGGTGGCGGCCCAGCGGAACGGTGGTTTCGCGCTCCTCGGGAATGGCATCGTAGGCGACGCTTTCGACGGACAGCGGCCGGCCATACGCGCGTTCGCCCATGAACTGATAATCGAAGGCGCGCGGGCCGGCGGGCGAGTACACGGCGCCCAGGTAGTTGGCCACGCCGGGTTCACCGGCGGTCATCACGCGCCAGCCACCCTTCTGCCACAGCAGGAACTTGAGGAGCCGCTCGGCGTAGCGGCAATTCCACTCGACGTTCGCGCCCTGGTGCGGCAGAATGGCGGTGCGGTAAACGGAAACCGAACCATACCCGCGTTCGAGCGCGATCACGAGCGGTGTACCGCCGGCCTGGCTAACGCAGGCGCGGTAGGCGCGGTTCCACAACGCCGCAGGGACGAAATCGGGGTCGAGAGGCGGATGGAATCGGGGCGCTACGGCAAGTGATGGAGCCAAACTACATAGTGCGACGGGCAGCGCCCCCCTGTCCAGCCTAAGCCAACCAGAGGATCGACGATTTCACGCCGTTGGCACCCACGCGATGCTCAAGTCCGGACAGGCTGTGAGGTTTGCCAGCGCGGCGTCGAGCGCCGCCGTTTGAATCGGTTTGGAGATATACGAGTCCAAGCCGGCCTGCAGGCACTTGTCGCGATCTCCCTTCATGGCGTGGGCGGTCAACGCGATGATGGGGATGTGCGCGCCGGTTCTCGACTCCTCGGCCCGGATGCGGCGGGTGGCTTCGTATCCGTCCATCTCCGGCATCTGAATGTCCATCAGAATGCAGTCGAAGCGATCCTGGTGCCATGCCTCCAGTGCGGCGGCTCCGTTCCCGACCATGGTCACGCGATGACCGCGCTTCTCGAGAAGGATCCGAATGAGACGCTGATTGACCGCGTTGTCTTCCGCGACTAAGATGGAAAGGGGCCGGCGCAGCGGCTGTTCCACTGGCGATTGGCCGCCAGCGGCGGTGCCGGGTTCCTCGCCTGCAGCCGGGCCTTGGCCCGGCGGGACGGGTACGGTGAAGAAGAAGGTGCTGCCCTGTCCCTCGGTGCTTTCCAGCCACATTCTTCCCCCCATCATGGCGACCAGCTTCCGGGAGATGGCCAAGCCGAGGCCGGTACCGCCAAAGCGGCGGGTGACGGACCCGTCGGCCTGCCGGAAGGGTTGGAAGATCAAATCCCGTTGTGGCTCGGGGATGCCAATGCCCGTGTCGGAAACCGCAAACTGGATGTGCTGCGGCGCCGGGGCGCGATCGGAGCCAGACGCAGCGGCGTCCTGTTCCCGAACCAAAAACACGCGCACCGCGATGCCGCCAGCCGCGGTGAATTTCACTGCGTTGCCTAACAGGTTGAGAAGGACCTGGCGCAGCCGGTGCGGGTCGCCCCGGACCCAGTCGGGCACGTCATCGTCGATCTGAATCGAGGTCGCGAGACCCTTTTCGGCGGCCAGCGACTGGACGGAACCGAGCGCGGCGTCGACGCACTTGCGAACCGAGAAATCCAACGACTCCAGTTCGAGCCGGCCCGCTTCCACGCGGGAGAAGTCCAGAATGTCGTTGATGACCACCAGCAGGTTCTCGGCCGACGAGCGCACGGCTTCGTTGTGTTCCCGCTGGAGACTGGTGAGCTGGCTTTCCGCCATCAGCCCGGCGAACCCCAGAATGCCGTTCAGGGGCGTCCGGATTTCATGACTCATGTTGGCCAGAAATTCGCTCTTGGCCCGGCTGGCCTGCTCTGCAGCTTGCTTGAGCTGTTCTTCCTGCTGCAGTTTCTTGCCGATCACCGCGGTCTGCGCCACGACCTTGCGCCGCAGCACGGCCACCCAGGACAGAACGGCGAGCAGCAAAGCCGCCATGGAACCGAGCACGCCCAGCAGGCGGCCGGGGTTCCACCAGGGCGCGGACCGGACCACGGCGATGTCGCCGGCGCTGCGCAGCACGAGGGTGAACGACTTTGGGATACGATAGGCGAGATTGGTCTCGGCTGTAATGGAGCAGACCCCCGTCACACGGACGATGCTGCCTCGGTCCAGGGGTGGTATCGGCCCTTGATCCAGGGTGGCGTCGAACGACTGACCGGCCACCTGCAGCATCACGGCGCTCTGTCTGGGACCTCTGAGCTGGTCCACGACAGCGGCGTCGATGGTGACTAACCTGGAATCGTAAGTGCCTTCCAAGGCTTCGTCCACGGTTATGGACGGCGGCGACGGCGTGGGTCCCCGTTCGAGAAGCGAGACCTGCGCGTCCCCCATCTCCGGGCTGAAAGAGCCGGAGCGCGCGAAGCCACTTACGTCGACCACATCGCCGGGACGTAGATCCATGCGCGCCTCATTGAAGTACTTGACGCGTGCCGCGTTGTTGACGACCTTGACGCCCGCCCCGCTATCTTCGACGTAAAACTGGCCGGAGGGGCTGGCCAGGGTGACAACGCCCCGAATTCGCGTCCGGTGCCCCGGCGATTCGAAGAACGAGAAATGGAGAAGCTCATTGATCGGGCGCGGCCGCAGTGCGGCCGAATCCGGACCGGGTTCCAGCACGTGCATGAACCCCGGCGAAGGCACGTAGATCTGAATGCCGACGATCTGCCGCCTGGCGTTGAACAGCGACCCACAAACACCCTGGACGCGGACGCGGCTATCCGGCGGCGGCAGGGGGCGCGCGTTTGGATTGTAGACGAGCAGATTGTACTGGTGCGATCCCAATTGCAGCGAAACGGCGTCCTCGACGCTGCCGGGACGTCGTCCTATGTCTTGCACGATGCCTTCGGTTTGAACCCAGGCGCTGTCCATCTTTCCGGAATACAGATACTCGAGATCGACTGACGCCGGCGGCGGCATGGAAGATTCGGAGACGCGTTCTGCCCAAGCATGGGCAATGATCGGCGCGAACTGACCGGGCGCCGTGACGCCGGTCAGATCCACCAGATCGCCCGCTTGCACCCTAAGCTCACGAATCCGATCAACGGCCACCCAGGTGGGACCGGTCTGATCCTGCACGAAAAACGCCCCGCCTGCCGGGTTTATGTAGGTCACCGTGGCCCGTATGTGAACAGGGATGGCCCGGCCGGCTTCTTCCGCGCTGAGGGCGTGAACTTCGCCCACGGTGGTGATGATCCGGCCGTTGCCGGCGGGACGGAGTCCGCGATTCGCCCGGGGAAGCTCGGCGTCGGTGATTTCGAGCTCGCCGCCATCGAGTTCGGCAAAACCGAGCACATCGACCATCTCCCCGATTGGCAACACCGCGCTGGGGTTCTCGCGGATGCGGATGGAGCCGCTGCCATCCTCAAAGAGCAATCCCTGGCGCACGCCCGCGGACCGAATGCTGCCATGGAGGTGGAGCATGCGCTCGGCCAGCGCATTCCCAGGCAGCGCAACCACCTCGCGGATGGTCTGAACGGGGATGCTTGGGGGAGGCGGTGCGAGGACTTCGACGTCCGTGCTGCGGGGGATCCGCACTCGAACACGGGCGATGCGGCCGTAAACATCACGGCTCAGATTGGCTACGGCGCGCAACCGGAGGCGGGTACCGGCGCGGGCGGAACCCGGCAGATCCATAACGTAAGCCTCGAACGTCGTTGCGCCAGAACCCATTCTGAGGACGGGGTTGCCGGCGCGGTCCTGGTAGCGGGAGCGAAGAACGCCTTCCACCGCTACATAACGGAAGCCGGTGCGGCCGGCAACGAGGTCCGCAACCCGGATGGGGAGAGCGCGCGGTTCGTGGGCACCCTCCAAAACTTTGGCTTCGCTGGCGACGATCGTGGGCGCGGGACCTCCTTCGGTCACTTCGCCGATCACCTCCACCAGGTTGCCCGGCTTGGGGTCGAGGTGAAGAAAGGGAAGAGATACACGGGTAGCGCCGGTACCATCTTCCAGGAACATCAGATTGGTGGAGGGATCCGAGAGAGTGACCCAGCCCTTGAGATGTACCGGCACGCGGTGGTCGGTGACCTGAAAGGGCAAGGCCGCGACTTGCTCGATGCGTTCGAGCGGCGGGGTGGCGCGGCGGCCGATGCAGGAGCTACCGGCGAGCACGGCAACCGCGACAAGACCGGCGTGGAGGCGTTTAGTTCGTTGCGACATGAGCCGATCCGCCACTCATCCCACTTATCGGCAGCATTGGCTGACGGCTTTAGGTTGACGGGCGGACAACCGCGCAGCGGGTGGTGTGGAAGGTTGACGGGGCACAGTCCCCGTAACCTGGCCCAATCCGGAGCCGGCATGGCAATTGCCGAGCGTTACGCCGGGCAGGACACTACCTGGTTGTCGGCGTTTACCACCGGCGCCGCTTCCGCGGTAGATTAAGACTATGGGTGTGCGAGCGGCAGGGATGCTGGCCGCGCTGGGTTGGGTCGCGGGTTGGTGCGCACCGGCGCCGCAGGCTTGGGTTCCGATGCGCTGGCCGTGGCAGGACGCGCGGTCGCTGGACCTGCTGGCCGGCACGCCCATCAATTGCCTCCTGCTGGAAGCCTATTCACCGGACCTGGTTGCGGCTGCGGAGAAGCGCGGCCTGGTAACGCTGGCGCGGATCGCGCCAGGCGGCGACACGATGGCGGCGGCGCGCGCGGCGCTCGTCCGCGGCGTGAGCGGAATTGTGCTGGAGGGCTCGTTCGCGGAAGGAACCGCGGCCGCGGTGCGCACGGAGGCAGTCTCGCGCCCGGTGATCGAGATCACGGCGCGCAACCATCTGGCGCTTGGTTCGGCGGCGCCGGTGCTGGGCACGTGGCAGGGCGTTTGGCCGGGCATTCCCGCGGAAGATCACGGCAGCAGCCGAATGGCGGGTCCGAGCGGCTCGGCTTGGATCGACACCAACACCGGCTTCATCCGTGCGGTACGTGCATGGGGCGACGCCGCAGTGTGGCTCGCCAACACGCCGCCCGCGGGCGAGGTGATCACCACCGAACGGTACCTGCAGGCGATTGCCGACGCAGCCATTTCGGGCGGGCGCTGGGTGGTGGCGCTGGACCGCGGCTTCGTCGGCCGGCTGGCCGCCGGGGATGCAATCGCACGGGTGAGTTGGCGACGCATGGGCACCCTGCTCGACTATTTCGAGCGCCACCCGGAATGGCGCGCCATGCGCGAAGCGGGCAAGCTGGCGCTGGTGCAGGACCCGGCCAAAGGCGGCCTGCTTTCGGGCGGAATCCTCGACATGATTGCGGTGAAGCACACGCCGGTGACGCCGGTGCCGCCGCAGCGGCTGACGCCGGAGGCGCTGGCCGGATCTGCCGTGGCCGTGGACGTGGATGCCGGCGCGCTGACGGCCCCCGAAGAAGCGGTGCTGCGCAACTTCGCGCGCTCCGGCGGCACGGTCCTGACCAGCCCCGCGGGATTCAAGGATGAGCGGCCGCCGGGCGACAGCATCACCCTCAGCAAGGCCGAGCTGGACCGGTTCAACGATATCTGGCGCGACGTGAATTCCCTGGTGGGCCGGCAGAACCTGGGCGTACGCCTGTTCAACGTGTCCACCATGTTGTCGAATGTGCTGGCTTCTCCCGATGGCAAGACGGAGATCGTGCACCTGGTCAACTATTCCGATTACCCGGTCGAAAACGTTACCGTGCAGTTCCTCGGCGCCTACCGCCGCGCCACGCTGCTGACCCCCGACGGCGCGGACAAGACCCTGCAAGTCTACGCGGCCGACGAAGGTTCCGGCGTAGACATCGACAAAGTGGCGGTGTGCGCCACTCTCAAACTGGAGCTATAACCCATGATCACTCGCAGAGAATGGATCGCCATGATGTGCGCGGCGCCGGGTGCGGCACCGCTGGTGCGGAGCGCGGCGGCAGCCGCGGCGCCGGCATCGCCGGTTTCGATCGCCCGCTGCGCTTCTTACGACGAGGACGTGACCGCTCGCCTGGCGGCCATGTTCGACCAGTTGGGAGGCCTGGAGCGGCTGGTGCGCGCGAAAACGGTGACCATCAAGGTCAACATGACGGGCAGTCCGGGGTTGCGCGTGCGCGGCAAGGCTCCCGCGCTGACGCACTACACGCACCCGAAAGTGCTGGGCGCTACGGCCTACCTGATGGGCCGTGCGGGCGCGCAGCGCATCCGGTTCGTCGAGAGCGCCTGGGCTTCGGGCGGGCCGCTGGAGGAAATGATGCTCGACGCGGGGTGGAACGTGCGCCAGTTGATTGCCGCGGCGCCGGTGGTGGAATTCGAAAACACCAACGCGCTGGGCAAACACAAGCGGTACGCGCGCTTCCCCGTGCCGGGCGACGCCTATATGTACCCGGCCTACGATTTGAACCAGGCATTCGAAGAGACCGATGTCTTCGTAAGCGTGGCGAAGCTGAAGAACCACGCGACGTGCGGGGTCACGCTCTCGCTCAAAAACTGTTTTGGCAATCTGCCCGCCTCCATCTACGGCGACGACGCGGGCAAAGACGAACCCAATGAAAGGCCCGCTCGAGGGCGCGAGTCGGTGGGTCACCGGGGCACCCGGCGGCCACCAAAATCGGCCCCGCAGGAGCTTCATTTCGGCGCCAGCCACGACCCCGGCTACCGCGTGCCGCGCATCGTGGCTGATCTCGCCGGCGCGCGTCCTATCGACCTGGCGGTGATTGACGGGGTGGAGAGCATTGCCGGCGGCGAAGGGCCATGGATCGGCGGTCTCCGGCTCGTCCAGCCGGGAGTCCTGATCGCCGGGCTGAACCCGGTTTCGACCGATGCCGTTGCCGCTGCCGTGATGGGCTACAACCCGCGCACCACGCGCGGCGCCGCGCCTTTCCGCTCCTGCGACAACATGCTGCTGCTGGCCGAAGCCCGCGGCGCAGGCTCCGCCGACCTGACCCGCATCGATGTGCGCGGCCTCACGATTGAACAGGCCCTGTACCGGTACGAGAGTTAGGCTGTGACCACGTGTGGGCAGTTAGGCTCTATGCGATCTGCTCTCCCGCGATTCCCGGGCTCGGCGGTTCATAATTGACCTCCTGCGTCTGAAGCGGGCCAACTTCCCTAAGCCGTTGATTACAGGCCAGATTTGAATGCAGTAGCAGTCCTTAGTATCCACCGCCCGCTGACATGGTTCTCGGTGCCGCCGCGGCATCCGCGGCCATCAGATCGGGACGGTCCTCGACACCCAGTTTCTTCATCTTGTACAGCAGCGCCTTGTAGTCGATTCTCAACAGGCCTGCCGCTTGTTTCCGGTTCCAGCGAGTGGAATTGAGAGCCGCCAGGATGGCGTCCGCTTCGGCTTGTTTCCTGGCTTGTGTCACCTGTTCCAGAATCGGAGAACCCTCGCTCCGCTCGGTTGGCTGGGAGCGGGTTTCGACAACCAGCGCCGGCCGCATTGGCTTGCGCGTCGCCTTCGCGAGGAGTTCGCTGGCGAGCCTGGCGGGATCGCCCAGAATCATGAACTTCCGAACATAGTTCTCCAGCTCGCGCACGTTCCCGGGCCAGTGATACGTCATCATGGCGTGTTTGAGATCAGGTGGGATGGCTGGCAGGGGCAGCCCTCCTGCCGCGTGTTTCCTGATCAGAAACTCAGCCAGAGGTACGATATCTTCCTTGCGGTCGCGCAGCGGCGGGACCCGCAGGTTAATCACATTCAGGCGGTAGTAAAGGTCCTCGCGGAAGGTTCCTTCGAGAATCGCCTTCTCGAGATCGCGGTGCGTCGCCGCCATGATGCGCACGTCCACCTTGATCGTTTCCTTGCCACCGATTCGTTGAAACTCGTGGTCTTGCAGAACCTGCAATAGCTTCGCCTGGAGCCGCACATCCATGTCGCCGATCTCATCGAGCAGCATCGTGCCCCCTTCGGCGATCTCGAACTTGCCCGCCTTCTTTTGGAAAGCGCCGGTAAACGCGCCGCGCTCGTAGCCGAACAGTTCGCTCTCGACCAGCTCCGACGGCAGCGCCGCGCAGTTGAGCTTCAGAAACGGTCTGTTGGCGCGAGGAGATTGCGCATGCAGTTCTCGTGCGAGCACCTCTTTTCCGCTGCCAGTTTCGCCCTGAATCAGGACGGGAACCTCCGACCAGCCGATCTGTCCCACTACGACCTGGATCTCTTTCATCCGCGGATTGGTCCCCAGTAAGATGCCGGGGAAAGGCTTCGGATTGCGCGGGGGTGCGGCAGGAACCGTGCCCCTGGCCTCGATCGCCCGCTGGATCGCCTCGCGCAAGTCCTCGTGCGCCACTGGCTTAGCGAGAAAATCCGTGGCCCCTCTCTTCATCGCAGTAACCACGTTCAGAGTGGACGATGCACCGGACAGCATGACGACCGGCAACTGGCGATCCAGGTTTCGAATCTCTCGCAAAGTGTCCAGACCGTCCCGATTCAGCATCACGATGTCGAGCAGCACGGCCGCTATTTCGGTCCCGCCCGATCGCAGGCAAGCCAGCACCTCGTCCCCGTCTCGAGCCGATTCCACAGAATAGCCCATGCACTTGAGTGCCGCCTCGAGATAGCTCAGAACCTCCGGCTCATCTTCCCCTACGAGAATCGTGCACTTCTGGTCCGACATCAGCATGAACGCTTATCCTCCGTAATTTTCGAAAGCCAAATCCTCCTCCGCATCCCCCACCGGTAACTGCGATCGGTCGAGCGGAAGAACAATTGAAAACCTGGGTCCCGAATCTGTGTTTTCGGCCCAAACACGTCCGTCGTGTTGGGTAACAATCAAGCGGCAAATGGCCAGACCGAGGCCGCCTCCAGAGCGGTCACGCCCGCCTGAGTACGATGCGTACTCTTCGAAAATTGTGTCCAGATGCTCCTGCGGTATCGCCGCGCCGGAGTCCGCGATGTCAATCCGGTAGCTGTTCGGCTCGGGGTTGACGCTGCGCCGCCTCTCCACCCCAGGCGGCATCCCCGGTTGTCTGGAACGGCGTTCCCAAAAGAACGGATAGCCGCGTATCTCGATCGCGCCTGCCTTGGGCGTGAACTTGCAAGCATTGTCCAGGATATTGATCAGCACCTGCTCCATCTGCTCCGGATCGAAGAGCAGGCCTTCGTCGCCAGGTTCCAGCCCCGGCGTAATCGTAATCCGCCGTTCGTCGGCGAACGGCGAAATCTCGTGCAAAGCCTGATCGAGGCACTCCTGCAGGTCGCCCCGCTCGAAATTGGGCCGCTTCTTCACGTGGCGCGCAATACTCAACTGGAACATCGCAGAGGCCATCCGCGAGAGACGCTGGGCACTATGCCGCATGCGCCCGAGGACTTCCCGCTGCTCCTCGTTGATGGGCCCAAAAGACTCGTCCAGCATGAGACCACAGTAGCCGCTCACGGCCGTCAGCGGAGCCCGAAAATCGTGCACCGCCCGCGCCAGAAAATTGGTGCGGTCCTGGTCATATTCCTGCAGCGCCAAGTTCGTTTGCACCAGGCATTGAAGAATCTCGTCGCGATCTTCCCGCAAGGGGTCTTTCCCGCGTGACGAAACGGCAGAACCGAGAAAGGCGGCAAGGGTCACCGGAGTTACCGGCTTGAGCAGGATGTTGGCCTCCGCGACCGACGTTTGCTGGCGGAATCCCGGCAGGTCCTTCCGGCTAACCAGATACAGATGTTTGGAGGAAAACCTGTAACCGTAATAGGGCAACGCGCCGTCGGCCTGGTAATCCCAAATGCACAGGTCCGCTTCGGAGATTGCGTCGCCTAGGCTGGCCGCGGAAAGCGTCCAGGGCTGGTGCAGAATCTCATCAAGGATCTCCAGGCAGACCCGATAAAGCTCCCGATCCTCCGAAACCAACACTATGTTCATAGAGCCCCCCCTCAAGGGCTCCCCGGTAACTCAGCAGAGTCCCGTCAGGCTCCCCCGCGGCTCAACAAGACCCATCTTCCAAGAGTGTGACCAAGTATTCAGAGTTTTGTGCGCTCTGCCCACACTTACTGATGGCCAACACAACCCACACCATATCACTCACAGGGTGGTTTTTCGCGACAGCCCTCGGACAAAATCCAGCTTGGCGATTTTGTCATCACAAGATTTCGGGACATGTTCCCATTTCTCGCGATCCTAACATCTGGGAACGTTATTATCATAACCCGAGATTACACGAAGTCAACTGTTCGGTTAAGACTGCGGTTTTTTGGGTACTACTAGGCCCCAAACCCGCGGATGGTACTTTTTATGCGCCAAGATTCTTGGATTTTCGATAGCATTCCCTAGGACAAACCCGTAGTCGATGCCGGCCGCCCTATCGCGAAAAACGGGACAGATAACGAGTTCTGGGACATTAATCAGCACAGGGGCCGGTTATACGACTGATGCTTCTGCCGAGATTTGGATTCACGACCGTAAGCCTTTGGAGTTCAAGCAAATCAGCCGCATTGCCTTTATTACAACTCGCTGACGAGGCTTTATTTGAGAGCCCGACACGAACATTCTTCAATGGCACCGAAAGTGCTACACGCATGGGTTTTGAGCTATGTCCGTCGACCACCTCGACCGGCTTTTGTCACCTCTAACTCGGCAGGATCGCCGCCGGCGCTACCGGGCTCGCGTACACTGGCCCGTTCAATTCCATCGGCCGGCCGATTCGGATTTGTTGGCTACGGAGACACAGGACTTAAGTAGCGATGGATTCTACTGTCGTTCCAAAACTGCGTTCGTTCCAGGGGAACTCGTCGAATGTACTCTCCAGGTCCCGGCGCATCGTCCCCAGGCGCCAGGAGAGATGCTGTTGGTCAAGTGCAGAGTTCGCATCGTACGGGTCGACGAACCCGACAGCCAAGGCTTCCATGGCATAGGTTGCCAGATCGAAGATTATCATTTCCCATCCGGCGATTCACCTATGAGTGCTCCTCCCACGAGCTGAGCTGGCTTTACTTCCAATCTCGTAGCACTAACATAAACAATCGTGCTACCACATTGATATACGATCAAGCGTTATGTGCTACACGCCTCCCCAGCCCCAGCCATGAGGATTCTTCGATCCGGCATCCGCTACCTGCCAGCAGCAACCTGCCTTCGCCGAACCACCCCTCAGCATCGAGGGAGCGGCCGATCGCTGGAACAACCGCGAGGACGACGACTACGCAGCCCGGGCTTCTGTTCCGCCTGATGACGCCCGAACAGAAGCAGACGTTGTTCGATAACACCGCCCGCGCCATGCGCGATGCCCCGGAGGAAATCAAGCTTCGCCACATCGCCAACTGCGTGAAGGCCGATCCGGCCTACGGCGTAGGCGTAGCCATGGCGCTGGGCATATCGATCGGCGAGCTTGTGGAAAAGGCATAGCGCTCCTTCGAATTGTGTCGCTACAGGTATCGCCTGCGCTACTTGCATCTGCAAAACATTTGCAGTCATGTTGTTGATATATGGCTGATCTGCGGCGATTACAATTGTATTTGCAAATGAGTTGCTATATTCTAGGGTTTCCGCCAATAGGAGATCCTATGATGACACCGCTTTGGAGGCTGGCCGCTCGATTTTTCTGCGGGTGGTTTCTGGCAGTCACCGCCGCGGCTCAAACAGACGGCAGCGTCTCGGGCGTAGTGACCGATCCCAGCGGTGCGCCGATACCGGGCGCCGAAGTGACGGCTCGAAGCGATAACGACGCCATTCTTCGCCGCGAGGGAACGGACAGCGACGGTCACTACCTCATCGCCGGACTGCGGTTTGGGCCCTACACGCTGACGGTCTCGGTCGCCGGCTTCGAAACCTACCGGCGGACGGGAGTGGAAATAGGCCGCGACGAGGTGCGCGTCGATGTCGCGCTGGCGCTGGCTGGGCATCGGGAGACCACCGTGGTCACCGAATCGGCGGTGCTTGTTGATGCAAATGATATGCAAGTTGGCCAGCCAATGGCCTCCGCCCAGGCAGCCGCCATTCCGCTGAACAGCCGCGGCTTCACGGACCTCCTGGCGCTCTCGCCCGGCGTGGTGCCGGCCAGTTCCAGCCAGCCGGGCGCCGTGGTGATGTCGGGCTGCACCAGCGCTCCGCCATCGGGAGATCTGGACCCCGGCAATCTGTCCGTCAACGGGCAACGCGAGACCACCAATGGCTTCTACGTCAATGGTGGCTCGGCGCAGGAAGATTTCAACATGGGAACGGCGGTGGTGCCAAATCTGGATTCGATTGAGGACATGCGCGTCCTCACCAATACGTTTGACGCACAGTACGGCAATTTCACCGGCGGCCAGGTACTGGTGATCACCAAGTCGGGGAACAATCAGTGGCATGGCAGTGCCTTCGAATTCCTGCGCAACACGGACCTGGATGCGCGCAATTTCTTTGCGTCCGAGCGCGCCCGGTTCCAGCGCAACGAATCCGGCGGAACCTTGGGAGGACCAATTCGCGCCAACCGGCTTTTCTTCTTTGCCGACTATCAGGACACGCGATCGAAGCAGGGCTTGGACACCGGGCTGGTCTCGGTTCCGTCGATGGCGAATCGCGACGGCGATTTTTCCGGCGATGCCAGCATGCTCAACGGCAAGGTCAGCGGGCCCTATTGGGCGAGCCTGCTTTCGCAGAAACTGGGGTACGGGGTGAGCGCAGGTGAGCCGTATTACTTCGCCGGGTGCGCCGATCCCGGCGATTGCGTTTTCCCCGGCGCGCGCATTCCGCAGCGGGCTTGGTCCGCGACGGCCCTCGCGCTGCTCCCGTATCTCCCGGCGCCGAACGTGGGCGCCAACCAGTTTGAAACTTCCGCCGCCGCCGAGACGCTCCGCGACAGCAAGGGGGCGCTGCGCCTGGACGCCAACACGGGCTGGGGCGCACTGGCGGCTTACTATTTCGCCGACGATTACCGGCTGAACGACCCATACCCCGCCGCGCAGGGGGGCGCCAACGTGCCAGGCTTCAATGCGATCTCATCCGGTAGGGCGCAACTGGCCACCATCGGCCTGACAACCACGCGCGGGGCCAGCGCGGTCAATGAACTGCGCGTCGGCTACCTGCGGGACGCCAACAACATCGGGCAGCCGGCCGGCGGCGTCGGGCCGTCGCTCGCGTCGCAGGGGTTCACCGGCATCACGCCACTCGATCCGCGGATCGAGGGCATCGAAAACACGGCGTTCAACGACTTCACCATCGGCGTCGACACCACCGGCGCCATCCAGGCAAACAACATGTACCAGTGGTCAGATCAGTTTTCCAAGTCCGCCGGCAATCACCTGCTCAAGTTCGGCGCCAGCGTCCATTATGACCAGGTCAACATTAATCCCGACGCCACTTTCAACGGATCGTTCCTATACGAAGGCACCGAGACGGGCTCTGACTTCGCCGATTTTCTGCTGGGCGTCGCCAGCAGTTATGCGCAAGGCGATTCGCAAGCGTTCTATCTGCGCAACCACTACGCGGGGCTATTCGCGCAGGACGCATGGCGCGCGCTTCCCAACCTCAGTGTAAATTTCGGTTTGCGCTGGGATCTGCTGCCGCCGTGGAGCGAGAAATATAATCAGATGCAGACGCTTGTCCCCGGCGAACAATCGGTTGTCTATCCGGGGGCGCCGCGCGGCCTGGTCTTTCCCGGCGACCCCGGCATCCCCTCCACCCTGGCACCGGCAAGCCACGTCAATTTCGCCCCGCGTGCCGGCCTGGCGTACACCCGAGGCCGGACCGTCGCACGGGCGGGCGTTGGCGTGTTCTACACAGCATTAGAGGGTCTTTCCGCTGGCATCATGAGCGCCAATCCGCCCTATGGGTATGATTACGACAGCTTGGCTCCGCCGCTGGCGTCGAATCCGTTCATCACCGCGGCCAGCGGCGCCAACGTAGGACAACGCTTCCCGGAGCCGATTCCCGCTTTCGGAGCCTCGGCCGTGAACCCGAACACCTCGGTCGATTGGCCGCAGTATCTGCCCATCACCGGCGTGCCGTCGTTCTTCCATCAAAACGTCACACCGTACAGCGAGAGCTATATGTTTTCCATCGAACGCGAAGTGGGGCGCGGAACCCTGGCCAGCGTCCGCTACGCGGGCGCTCAGGCGCATCACCTGTTGGTCCTGATCTCGGCCAATCCGGGTAACCCCGCACTGTGCCTGAGCCTGAGCCGGCCACAGGAAGTTGCGCCCGGGACGGCGACGTGCGGGCCTTTCGGCGAAAGCGGCGTCTACACCACGGCGGCCGGTACGGTGGTTGAGGGAACACGGACCGCGTTTCCGCCGCAGTTCGCCGCCATCACGTATCAAAAGACGCTTGGCAACTCGAACTACAACTCGCTCGAAGCCACGCTGCGGCATTCCGGCGGGCCCCTCGAGCTGCTCGCCGGATATACCTATGGCAAATCGCTCGACGAATCATCCAGCCTTTCGGAAGCCGTGAACCCGCTCAACCCCAATCTAGACAAGGCGCCGTCGGCGTTCGATCTGCGCAACAACTTCGTCGCGAGCTGGAACTGGAAACTGCCGCTGGGCTGGAGCCTGTCCGGCGTCGTGCGCTTCAGCACCGGGATGCCAGTGACACTCTATAACAACAACGATACGTCCCTGCTCGGCAGCATTCCGAACGGCATCAACAATAATGGGGTCGACACGCCGGACTATACGCCGGGCAACCTGAATGTGAATTTGAATCCACGCAACGGCCGGCCGGCATTTAACACCGCTCTTTTCAGCTTGCCGGAACTGGGGCAAATCGGCACCGCCGACCGGCGCTTCTTCTATGGACCCTGGATGGCGAATGCTGACCTTGCCTTGCACAAGAACGTAAACATTGGCGAGCGCCGCTCACTGGAACTCCGCATCGAGGCTTTTAACGCCCTCAATCACGCTCAATTCTTCGGACCGGCGACCGTGGATGGCAACATCAGCAGCACCAGCTTCGGCAGCGTAGTCAGCGCCATGCCACCACGGCTGGTGCAGTTCGCCGCCAAATTCGGGTTCTGATACGAGCCATGCGGGGTTTAGGCCGAGATTCTCCATATCCACGCTCAATAGCCGGATAGAGGACATCTTCGACATCGGGCCAAATCATCCGTGCGCTATCAATGCCCACAAAGATTGGAGTTCGCCAACGTCCCGCATCGGAAACGTCGGGGTGGAGGACCTCCTGCGGCATCTCGGCGCACGATCGCTCCGTCACCGCCAGCTATCGCGTCGAACATTACACGTAGGACGAGAACCATTCCCGGCGCTTTATCGGCATGGCAACGCCGTCAACGCCTGCGTGAGCGAGGTCTCGGCCCGCTGAATCTACCGCCGAGCACAGATCCCTTCTGCGGTAACTCGGTCTCAGCCTCCCCGGGCAGCCGCACTCAATCGCAAAAATCGGGGAGCTGCCCCACGTCAGCCGGCGAGCTTGGCGGCCTCAACCTGGATCAACTCCCACACGCGGTCGACGTGAGACTGAGTGGTAGCCATGTTGCCAATCGCCAAGCGAAGCGTGAAGCGGCCGTGCAGTTTGGCGCCGGAGATAAAGAACTCGCCGGTCTCATTGACACACTCCTGAATCTGACGATTCTCCTCGTCGCTGCCCTGGTAGCGGAAACAGACCGTGGAGAATGGCGTCGGAGCGGTGCGCTCGAAGCGCGGGTGGGCATCGACCCTGGCTGCCAGCGACTGCGCCATGCGGACCTGTTCGCGGATCATCCCGGCGATTCCTTCGCGCCCGTAGCTGCGCATGACAAACCAGAGTTTGAGGGCGCGGAAGCGGCGGCCGAGCGCAATGCCGTAGTCCATCAGGTTGACGGCGCGCGCTTCGTCGGCGGTGGCGAGATAGTCCGGCACCAGAGAGAAAGCGCGCCGCAGCACGTCCGGGCGCCGGGTGAAAAACGCGCTGCAATCCACCGGCGTGAGCATCCACTTGTGCGGGTTAGTGACCATGGAATCGGCGTGCTCGCAGCCGGCGAGCGCCCAGCGAAACTCCTCGGCCACCGCGGCCGAGCCGGCATAGGCGGCATCCACGTGCAGCCAGATGTTGCGGGCCCGGCAGATTTCCGCGATGGCGGGCACCGGATCGACGCTGGTGGTGGCGGTGGTTCCCACGGTAGCGGCGACCGCGCACGGGCGCAACCCAGCGGCGAGGTCGCGTTCGATCATTTCCACCAGTGCGTCCGGCCGCAGGCGAAACTCGGCGTCCACCGGAACCTTGCGCACGCGCTCCTGCCCGAAGCCGATGGCGATGGCACCTTTCTCGATGGAGGAATGCGCCTGCTCGGAGGTGTATACGACCAAATCGGGCGCCATGCCCCTGGTGCGCGAGTGGGTATCCGCGGCTTCGCGCGCCGCGGCCAGGGCGTGGATGCTGCCCACCGACGCCGTGTCGAAGATCTGGCCGAACCAATCCTCGGGCAGACCGGTCCATTGGCGCAGCCAGCGTAGCGTGACCTGCTCGAGTTCGACGATCGCGGGGCACGATTTCCACAACATGCCGTTGCCGTTGAGAGCGGACGCCAGCAACTCGCCCAGAATGCCGGGCGCCGAACCGGAGTTCGGGAAAAAGGCCATAAAGCCGGGGTGATTCCAGTGAGTGACCGCCGGCAGGATGAGCCGCTCGAAATCGGTTAGCAGGCGTTCCGGCAGCTCGCCCTGTTCGGGCCCTCGAGCGGGCAGGGCGTCGGTGAGCTCGCCGGGGCGCACCCGCGCCAGCACCGGGTAGCGTTGCGGTTGGGCGAGATAATCGGCGACCCAATCGATGGCCCGATGGCCGCACTGGCGGAACTGTTCGGGGGTCATTGGCATGCCGCCGGGCTGCTGGGTCTGGTGATCGGGGTAAGCACTGTTTTCTGTGGGCTCATATGTTAGCCAAACGTCGAGTGTAACGCGGGGCTGGAGGTGAATTGCGGTGGGAGTGGAGCGGAGGCGAGAGTTACCAAGGGCGTAAACGACTCGAGGGCGTTTCGGACCAGCGTGAAACTGTAGCCGTGGGGAGGTGCGCCACTTCGCTTCGCAGCCGGACAGGTGACAGCTCGCATCAGATTGTAGCCGGCCCTAGGTTCACTCGTCGTACAGCGACGGCTCTCCCGGCGGGCGGGTCTTCCAGCGGCGGTGAATCCACAACCATTGATCGGGATTGGCGCGGACCGCGGCTTCGAGGCCGGCGTGCAGCGACGCCGTATCGCGCGCGGCATCGCCAGTGATGTTCACCGGCGGATTGAACCGCAGCACGTAGCGGTCCTCCTCTTCCACCCACAGTGCGTAGGCCGGAATTACGGCCGCGCCGCTGTGCGCGGCGATCTTGGCAAAACCGGCGCCGGCGCAGGCGGGCACGCCGAAGAAATCGACGAACACGCCGGAGTCCAGTGATGCGTTCTGGTCGATCAGGATCCCGACCTTGTCATTGCCGGCGAGCGCCTTGAGAATCGACCGCGCGAAATCCCTCTTGAAAATCACGCGATTGCCGCAAAGGCCGCGGCGGCGCTCCACTAGGGCGTCGACCAGCGGATTGTCGAGCGGCCGCACCAATATGCTCATGGGCCCGGAGGCCAGCCCGTGCGCGAAGGCGCTCAGCTCCCAATTCCCCAGGTGCGCCGTGGCGAACAGCACGCCGCGGCCCTGGCGGAGGGCGGCATCGACATGCTCGGTGCCCTCGATGCGGATCCAGCGGTCCAGGTTGTGGGTTCCGATAGAGGGAAACCTGGCAATGCTGACTAGCAATCGCGCGACGGAGCGGAACACGCCGTCGATGACCGCGCAACGCCCGGCCGCATCGAGTTCCGGCAAGGCCAGCACAAGGTTCCGCTCCGCCACGCGGCGCAGGCGCGGAACGGCGCGGTCCAGCAGCCGCGCGTAGTAGCGCCCCAGCGCATCGGCCGCGGCAATCGGCGTCCATTGAAGCGATTTCAGAACCACCAATGCAAGCGCATATTCGACCAGGTTCCGAAGGTGAGAGCGCTGCCGCACGAAACCGCATTGTACCGTGCGCGGCACTGGACGGGCTTCGAGATTTCCGTGTATCGAAAACAAAATCGCCTACAATTGTGAAAGGATGGCAGCCCAGCCGGATCGCGTCACCGTAACCTGGTCGACGCCCGAGTGCGCTTTTTCGATTGAGTGGAGCACCCGCGTGCTCGACGACATTCGCCTGGCGGTGACCGACGCTTTCTTTTCGCTACCGCGCGGCGGCGCCGAAATAGGCGGCATTCTGCTGGGCGCCTGGCAGGAGGGCCGGCTAACCATCTCCGATTACGCAGCGCTCGATTGCGAACACGCCTTGGGCCCCTCTTTCACGCTTTCGTTGAGCGATGAAACCAGGCTGCAGGAATTGATCCGCGCGGCCGGCGCCGCGGGCGCCCGCGTAGTGGGCTGGTACCATTCGCACACGCGGACCGGGGTCCTTCTCTCCGACACCGATCTCACCATCCACAACCGGTTTTTCCCCGAGCCGTGGCAGGTGGCCCTGGTGGTGAAGCCCCACACCTTCGAACCGATGCGCGGCGGATTCTTCTTCCGCGGCCCCGGCGGCATCATTCACTCCAGTGCAAGCTATCGCGAATTCCTGATCGAGCCGGTACCGATGCGGCAGGTCCCCCGAGCCGTTCCCATGGAGCCGCCGGTGCAACCGCTCCGGCCCGTGGCCGCCGGTCCCATAGTCGATGTCCGCGCCGAGCCCGAAGCTCCTCCGGCGCCCGCCGCTCCCATTGTTAACGTCCAGGCTGAACCCGAGGCTCCGCCGGCAGCTCCGGTTTCTCCCATCGTCGACATCCGCGCCGAGCCCGCGCCTCAACCCGCAGCCGCTGCAACCGTAGCGTCCCAAGCCTCCGTGCGCGAAGCCGCGCCGGAAGCTGCCGCCGCTGCCCAGTTACCCATCCCGAGTATGTTCGAGCACGCTCAAGATCGTTCGTGGGCGTGGCTGAAGGTGCTGCTGGCGGTAATGGTCTTTGCCGCGGGCGTCGCGGCATATGTTGAGCGGGACGTTTGGTATCCGGCCGCCGCGTCACCGTTGCACCGGCCGCCGCCGGAAGTCAATGCCGCATCGAGCGGCCTGAATACGGTGGATGCAGCCGGGCAATTGCAGATTCGCTGGAACCCGGCCTCTACCCTGGTGCGCACCGCCACTGGCGCGTCCCTGGAAATCGCGGACGGCGATCCGCCGTCCACAGTCATTTCGCTCGATACTCAGCACCTGGCCTCCGGCGTGTTCACTTACGCCCGCCGCAGCGAGCACGTCGATGTCACGCTGGTGCTCGATCAGCCCAGTGGGGCTAAGGTGCGGCGGGTCACCAGCTTCCTGGGCCAAAAGCCGCCTGCACCCGCCACGGCGAACCCCGCTCAGCCAAGCAAAGATCGCGAAGAAATGTCGCGCCTAGTAACCGGCCTGCGAGCGCAACTGGACGCCGAACTCGAACGCAACCGGAAGCTTGAAAAGCAGCTCGCCGCAGCTCGCGCTCAACTGCGCGAGCAGCAACTGCGCCGCCTAAACAACCAGGCCCGGCCGCTCGAACACTAGCCGTCCCAGTGCACCTCAGCTTCCGTCCCACTAACATAACCTGCCGGTGGGTTCCAATCGTTCCTGGCGCTGTGCAGACGCTATGCTATATGTAACTGTCGTGAGGTGCACATGAGAGCGATTGGCCTGGTCACGCTGATGGCGTGCGTGTTCGGTATTGCCGCTTTTGCGCAGAAGACAGGCCCCGAAGGTTCTTTCTTCAATGTGCGGGCGTCCGGCGCACTCGGCGACGGCGCCACGCTCGATACGGCTGCGATCTCAAGGGCGATTGCAGCGGCCAATGCCGCCGGCGGCGGTACGGTTGTCTTTCCCCCGGGCACTTATCTCAGCGGTACCGTGGAGCTGTTGAGCAACGTTACTCTCGAGCTCCAGGCGGGAGCGGTGCTTCAGGCGAGCCCGGATGTTAAGGACTACGGCAGCATCTCGGAATACGGTTTCGGCAGAAACTACGGTGTCGACAGCTCGGGCGAAGGGTTTCGCGTGGGACTCATCGTGGCACGGAAAGCGCATAACATCGCCATCACGGGCCGCGGCACCATCGATGGCAATGGCGATTCCTTCTTCGACTTGAAATCGCTCCACGCCGGCGTCGATTTCGACGCCCAGTATACAAGACAAGGCGCGGACTTCGACGCTCCCAAGTTCGGCCTGGAGTTCGGTCCCGTCGAGCCGGGTCCCGCCGGGCGGCCGGGAACCATGATCATCCTTTCCGATTGCCGCAATATCCTCATCCGCGACGTGACCCTGAGCAACGCGCCGAATTGGACGCTGCACCTGCAAGGCTCGGAAGGGGCCACCATCGCCGGCGTCCACATCGGCAACAACGTGCTGATTCCCAATAATGACGGAATCGATTGCATGCGCTCGAAACGCGTACATATCTCGGACTGCGATATCCGGGCGGGTGACGACGATTTCGCGATCGTTTCGAGCGAAGATGTTCATGTCAGTAACTGCTCGTTATTCTCTTTCTCGGCCGCGGTCCGGCTCGAGGATACGCGCTACACCACATTCAGCAACTTGTCGATCCACGCCAATCGAGGTATCGGCGTCTTCAGTGTCGGCGAGGAGCACACGGCTCATGTGCTGTTTTCCAATATCACGATGGAGACAAGCCTGATTACGGGGCATTGGTGGGGCAAAGCGGAACCGATCTATATCGCAGCGCGGAAAGGCAACGGGAAGGCGGATGTCCGCGACATTCATTTCACCAACTTCACAATCGAGGCAGAGGGCGGAATGATGATCTACGGAGCTCCCGACAGTATTGTGCGGGATATCTACCTGGAGCAAATCCGCATGCACGTGCGCGCGCCGCAGCAACGAATTGCGCAGTCTGTCGGCGGCAACTTCGACCTTCGCTGGACGGCCACCAGCTTGAGTGAGGCGATATTCAAGCATGACATCCCGGCTCTTTATGCGCGCTATGTGGACGGGCTTCGCATTCGCGACTTCGATTTGAGCTGGAGCGATAACTTGCCCGCTTACTTCTCGGGCGCTCTGGAGGCCGAGGATTCCAAGAACCTGGATTACGCCGATTTCAAACCAACTTCGCCTCCCGGCTCGGCTGCGCGCCCGGTCTCGATACACTGATCGGCTGCAGTTCGCGGATCGCTACCGCGCCAACCCCACCAACCCGGCAGCGAACAGGCGGTCGTCCACGCGGCCCAGACGCCGTGCCACGCGCAGCCGCACGAGCGGCGTATGGTGGATCGTGGTCAGGTACTCCGGTATCGCCCACAGGTCTTCCTCGGCAGTCATCCAGTGAATGGAATCGAAGCGGCGCAAGTTGACCGGGCGCGAGTAATTGCGCAGCGTCTTTTCCCGCCGCAGATTGTAATAGTGCTCGAAGTAGGACATTGCCAGCTCGCGCAGCCCGCGGTACACCGGCTCGCGGTAGCGCAGCCCGGAGTAATTCGACTTGGCGACAGCGCCCCAGCACTCATCGCGGCGGAAGATGGCGAGCACGTGATCGTCGTCCCGCACCGCTTCCAGATCCAGCAGCAGCGGCGCGTAACCGATTGCGCGCAGCGCCGCCGCGCCAAACAGCGCCCCTTCCATGCAGTGCGCCCTGCGCTCGCGCAGCACGCGCCGCGGCGAACCGCAGGTGGGCCCATCCGGTTCTTTGTTGTATGCCAGCTCGTGGTCCAGAAAGCGCTGAATCTTCTCCGGCGTATTCAGGCGGCGGAAAACGGCGCGCTCGGCGGCAATAAACGAATCGCGGGACATCGGGCTTAGGTTAACCTGATTCCCCGGCCCGCCGCGGGGGCCATCGCAAGTTCCGGCTTACGCTTTCTTCCAGCGATAGAAGCCGATGATGCTTTTGGCGTCATCCAACTTGCCGGTTTCGATCATCCGCTCGACTTCGCGCGCAGGGAACCAGCGGGTTTCGATGCGCTCATCCTCCATCGGTGTAGCCACTCCGGCGATCAGGCCTTCGGCCAGGTAGATGGTCATGCGCTCATTCACGTAGCCGGGGCTGATGAAGAATGACGCCAGCTTGGTCCACCGCCGCGCGCGGTAGCCGGTCTCTTCGATCAACTCGCGTTTGGCGGCCTGGAGCGGCCTCTCGCCGGGATCGAGCCGGCCCGCCGGCAGCTCCCACATATAGCGGCCGGCCGCCAGCCGGTATTGCCGCACCAGCAGGACGTGCCGCCGGTCATCCACCGCCATCATCACCGCCGAGCCGGCGTGGCGCACAATGGAGCGCTTGATTTTGAAACCGGTCTTCGGATCGGCGGCGCGGTCCTCGGTCACTCGAAACAGGTTGCACTTGTAGACTTCGCGGGAAGAGGTGATTTTCATGATCTCGTTTTGAGCGCGGCGGCGAATTCGTCCGCCGCGAGCGTATTCACAATGTCGCTTTTCGCGAGCCAGCCGCGTCGCGCCGTCAGCACGCCGTAGCGCATGCTGGCCAAGTGCTGGGGACGATGGGCGTCGGTGGAAATGGTGAAGCGCGCGCCCTTGGCTTTAGCGGCGCGGATGAGCGGCCCGTGCAAGTCGAGCCGCTCCGGGCTGGCATTGATTTCCAGCCACACGCCGCGCGCGACGGCCGCCGCAACTACGCGCTCGAAATCGAACGGGAACGGATCGCGGTCCAGCAGAAGCCGGCCCGTGGGATGGCCGAGGATACGCAGGTGCGGGCATTCGAGCGCGGCCAGCAGGCGGTCGGTCATCTCGGCGGATTCCTGGTTCATGTGGCTGTGCACGCTGCCGATCACCAGGTCGAGCTCGGCCAGCGCGTCGTTGGCGAGATCCATCGCGCCGTCGCGCATAATGTCGCACTCGATGCCGGAGAAGATGCGGATGCCCAGGCCGTCGCGGTTGATCTGGCGCACCTGGCGCGCGAACTCGACCGCGCGTTTTTCATCCAAACCGTTGTTCATGGCCTGCGCCTTGGAATGGTCCGTGATAGCGATGTACTGGTAACCGCGGTCGCGCGCCGCCGCGGCCATTTCCTCGAGCGTGGCGCGGCCATCGGTCTCGACGGTGTGCATGTGCAGGTCGCCGTGGATGTCAGCGAGATCCACAAGTTGGGGCAGGCGGCCTTCTTCGGCTGCTTCGATTTCGCCTGCGTTTTCGCGCAGCTCCGGCGGAATCCACGCGAGGCCGAGCGCTTCGTAAATGCCGGCTTCGGTCTCGCCGGCCACGCGTGCATCGCCATCCGAGCGGAACAAGCCATACTCGCTGAGCTTCAGCCCCATCCGCACGGCGCGAGTGCGCAGGGTCACGTTGTGATCCTTGCTGCCGGTGAAGTATTGCAGGGCGGCGCCGAAGCTGCCGGGCGGCAGCGCGCGCACGTCCACCTGCAATCCCTCGCGGCCCACCTTGGCGCTGGCCTTGTTTTCGCCGCGGCCCAGCACCTCTTCCACGCGCGAATAGGCGATGAAGCGGTCGAGCGCGGCGGCCGCATCCGGGCCGGTGACCAACAGGTCGAGATCGCCCACGGTTTCGCGGCCGCGCCGCAAGCTGCCGGCGGGAGTGATGCTATCGACGCCCGGGCCGCGCAGAATGCCTGCCAGTTCCTCGGCCACGCCTTCGGCGTAGCTCAGCAGGTACCGCCCGCTCCTCATGCGGTACTGGGCGATGGAGCGCAGCACCTTCTCTTCGAGCTTGGCGCCCATGCGCGGCAGCACGCGCAGCTTCTCCTCTTTCGCCAGCCGCTCCAGCTCATCCATGGTGCTGATGCGGTAATGCTCCAGGATGAGCGCGATGCTTTTCGGGCCGAGACCCTGAATCTTCAGAAATTCGAGCGTGCTGGGTGGGAACTTTTCGAGCAGCAGATCGCGGCGCTCGCAGGAGCCATGATCGACGATTTCATGCAGCACCGCCGCCAGCCCCTTACCGATGCCGGGGATGTCGGTGACTTTGCGCGCCGGGTCGGCGAGGATATCGGCGATGCGCTCGGGATAGCCTTCCACCGCGGTAGCGCCGTTGCGATAGCTGCGGATGCGAAACCCATCCTCGGCGGCGATCTCCATCAGGTCCGCCGTCTCCCACAGCACACGCGCGATTTCCTTGTTCTCCACTTGCCGGACGCCCTCCATTCAATTGTAGAGTGGGCCAGCCGGCGGGTGGCGGGCAGAGCGTTTCCGGAGGCAGCCCCGCCGCGATTAGCGAGTTTCCGAAAAGGTGAGCGAGCACCTGAGGCGTGAACTGTGATGGGAAAACCAGGGAACAATCTAAGTTTCGTCCGCGTACCCGTTAAACTCGGCGTGGAAACCGGCTACAGCGAGGTGGACATCAGTCGCACCGGCGCCACGGTGGACCTCGGCTCGACTCTCGGCAATGTCGTTTCCGGTATCCAGGCGGTCACGTCTGCGAGTTCCCTCGGAACAACGGCATCGACTCACGCAACTTCTTCACCGCTCAGACGGAACCGCTGCACCGCACGCCTGCGGGTCTTGTTGGTCCCAATTTAAGGAACACCACTGCCAGCGGGGGAACCGTGATCACGACGGAGTGCGCGAGTCCCTGCCAAGGCGTCGGCTCTGAGGGCACGCCGCCCGAGTTGCCGATGTTAGCGCCACCATAGTATCTGGAGTCGCTATTGAGCAGTTCCCGGTAGAATCCGCTCTCAGGCACGCCCAGGCGATAGCCTTCGCGGGGGACCGGGGTGAAGTTGGCTACCACGACCAAGAAGTCGTTGGGGTCCCGGGCACGGCGCAGAAATGAGACGATGCTGTTGTCCACATCCCGAAAGTCGATCCACTGAAAGCCATGCCAGGCGAAGTCCACTTCGTACAATGCCGGCTGCGAGGTGTAGAGCGTGTTCAGGGCACGCACATAGTCCTGGACTTGCCGGTGAGATTCGAAATAGAGCAGCACCGAATCGACCTGCTCCTGATAGCTCCACTCGTTCCACTGGCCGATCTCACCGCCCATAAAGAGGAGTTTCTTCCCGGGATGCGCGTACATATAGCCATATAGCGCGCGCAGGTTCGCAAACTTCTGCCAGTAGTCGCCAGGCATCTTACTCAGTAAGGCGCCCTTGCCGTGCACGACTTCATCATGAGACAAGGGCAGAACGAAGTTCTCGGTGAACGCATAAAGCAGAGAAAAGGTTAGATTGCTATGGTGGTAATGGCGGTGGATCGGGTCTTTCTCCATGTATTCCAACATGTCGTGCATCCAACCCATGTTCCACTTAATGTCGAAGCCAAGGCCGCCGAGATAAGTGGGCCGGGAGACCATCGCCCAGGCGGTGGACTCCTCCGCAAAGGTCAGGCTGTCGGGATAGGCCAGGTGCACCACTTCATTGAAGCGCTTGAGAAAGGACACAGCTTCGAAGTTTTCGCATCCGCCGAATTCGTTGGGAATCCACTCGCCGGGTTTGCGTGAATAATCCAGGTAAAGCATCGAAGCAACGGCGTCCACGCGCAGGCCGTCGATGTGGTACTTGTCCAGCCAGAACAGGGCGCTGGACAAAAGAAAGGCCCGCACTTCATTGCGCCCATAGTTGTAAATGAGGGAGCCCCAATCCTGGTGTTCCCCCTGGCGCAGGTCGGCATGTTCGTAAAGATGCGTGCCGTCGAAGAAAGAAAGTCCGTGGCTGTCCTTGGGAAAATGCGAGGGCACCCAGTCGGCGATGACGCCAACTCCG
Organism: Bryobacteraceae bacterium; assembly: GCA_049511495.1. Lineage (GTDB taxonomy): Bacteria > Acidobacteriota > Terriglobia > Bryobacterales > Bryobacteraceae > Bog-375. Next base: position 36,845 of record JBEKXZ010000030.1, read on the forward strand.
GCCTGATGAGCCTGGTCCACGAAGTAACGAAAGTCGTCCGGAGATCCATAACGGGAAGTGGGCGCGTAGTACCCGGTAGTTTGGTAACCCCAGGAACCGTCGTATGGATACTCCGTGACGGGCAGGAGTTCGATGTGCGTGTACCCCATGCCCTTCACATAAGGCACCAGATCCTCAGCTAATTCGCGGTACGTGAGCCAGCGCTGACCGTATTCCGGGCTCGGTTCGCGTTTCCAGGAACCCAGATGGACCTCGAAGATGGCCATGGGCGCGTCCAATGCCTGCCGGCGCCCGCGCTCGGCCATCCAGGTTTCATCATGCCACCGGTGGCGGTTGAGATCCCATATCATCGAAGCCGTATTGGGACGCAGCTCGGATGCGAAAGCGAACGGATCCGACTTAGTTGCAATGTAACCCTGGTACCGGGTCTTGATTTCGAACTTGTAGAGATCGCCCTGCTGGAGGCCGGGAATGAAGATCTCCCACATGCCGGAAGCGCCGCGCGGCCGCATCGGGTTGCGGCGGCCGTCCCACTGGTTGAAGTCTCCGATGACGCTGACCCGCTCCGCGTTAGGCGCCCAGACCGCAAAGCACACACCACGCACTCCGCCGTGCTCCATGAGTTGGGCGCCGAACTTCTCATAGAGTCGAAGGTGAGTCCCTTCGCTGAAAAGATGCAAGTCAAAGTCCGAGAGCACGGGAGGATAACGGTAAGGGTCTTCGGTTTCGTAGGTGGACCCTGGGCGGGGAACGTCGTGCAGGGCAATCGAGTATCGATAAGGAAAGAATTCGGTTTCCCCCGGGAAGATGGCTTCGAAGAAACCGTCGCGATGGATGCGCTCCATCTCGTATAGCCTGGAATCGCGTTGGACCGCAACAACCAGAGCCTGGGGCTGGAAGGAGCGGATGGAAAGGGCCGGTTGGCCGTTGACGGTCACGGAGTGCATACCGAGGACGTCAAAGGGAGTGCCATGATAAGCGCCGACGATCGCCTTTATCGCGGCGGAATCCACAGTCCCGTGTAATTCATCTTCCGTAATCGCCGCTTGCGGCAAGAAACCTGTTTTCAGTTCGCTGGCCGGGCCCGCAGTTCCAATCGCGATGGCTGGGGCATCGGATCCCGTGAAGTTCGATGTGGCGTCAGTGTGTTCGGAGTGTGGCATGGAATCGATCCCTAATCGAAGGAATACGGAGAAGCTTCAGGGCGGGGGGCTTACTCTTCGTGGCCCCGCAGTAAACTGAACGGCGCTATCCCTCCAGCATCGCAAAGGGAAGCCTACCACGCAAGCCTGGACCGAACGCCCCAAACATATGTGAGGATTAGTACAGTGTCCCGCTAATTGGAATGTAATGCGCCCTGTTAATAAACACACAGTAATCTTCTTACCGTAACTCTTCCCGCATTCATTTCAGCTAGAATTTAGGTAACGGGCATCAGACCGCACCGTGTGCTGGGTGGCAGACACTAGTCAACTGTTCGAAGCCGCCGGACTGACTGTTTCTTCACGCCTGGCCCGTGAGAGCCTGGCAGCTCTAATGTAGACCGCGCTGGTGATATCCGCCAGCCACTCCCGGGTAGACATCTTCACCGGGTATACGAGCGCGAAGGTTATGAACATCGGACTGTTGAGCTGGGAATCGCTGCATTCAATTCCGGTTGGAGGAGTGGGCACCCACGTCACGGAGTTGGGAGCCGCTCTGGAGCGGAAGGGCCATCAAGTCCACGTGTTCACGCGAATGGGGCAGGGTCAGCGGCCCTACGAGCGGATTCACGGCGTCCACTATCATCGGTGTCCGTTTGAGTTGAACACCAATTTTGTGGACGAGATCGACAGCATGTGCCGCTCGTTTGTCAGGCATGTAATGGCCGCCGAGGACTTTGGCGGGCCGTTTAACATCGTGCATGCGCACGATTGGCTGGCCGCCAGTGCCCTGATCTCGATCCAACAGGGGAGTGGGCGGCGCGGAATTATGACCATTCACTCTACCGAGTACGGCCGCTGCGGAAACAATTTTCACGCTGGACAATCGGCGCGCATTCGGAGCCAGGAAAACGCGGGTATGCACTGCGCCGATCGGGTTATCGCCGTGTCCAGCGCGCTCAAGCAAGAGGTTCAGTCGATGTATCAAGTGCCCGATTGGAAGATCTCGACCATTTACAATGGCGTCAACGTAGCCAATTTCGATGGCTTTATCGAGCCGGCCGAAGTGAAGCGGCGGTACGCCATCGGGCCGGTCGACCCCACCGTGCTGTTTGTGGGCCGCCTGGTTCAACAAAAAGGACCCGATCTGCTGATCGAGACCATCCCATCGATTTTGAAATATTATCCGCGAGCCAAATTCCTGTTTGCCGGTGAAGGAGGTTTGCGAAAATCCATGGAGCTCAGAGCGCGGCAGTTAGGCGTTGCGAACGCCACGCGATTCGTCGGATTCCAGAACAACGGCACGCTGGCGGATCTCTACAAGGCCTGCGACGTGGTGTGCGTTCCCAGCCGCAACGAACCCTTCGGGATCGTCATCCTGGAGGCGTGGAGCGCCGGGAAGCCGGTGGTGTGCACCAAGAATGGAGGACCCGAGGAGTTTGTGTGGCACAACGTCACCGGCCTTAAGGTGCACGCCAATCCGGACTCCATCGCTTGGGGACTGGGTACGTTGTTTGCGGATTTTGAGTGGGCCAGATGGATGGGCCGGAACGGCCGCGTTGCCGCTGAGACGGTCTTCACGTGGGATGCGATTGCGGAACAGACTCTTGCCGTATATCAATCCTAACGCCGAAGGCGAAGAACCCCGGGGAAATGCCCGGCGGGCCAGGCGGGATCCGTCAGACCAAATTCAAACAAACTGGTAGAGAGGACCTATGACTACTGTCGAGCTGCATGAGTATGTCGGCGGGCTGCCGAACATTTGCGGTTCTGAAGACATCGTCGCCCAGAGCATGTCGCGAACGGGAGCCGCTTACCTGGAGGAATCCGGTATCGACTTTGGCCGTGTGCGGAGCGCATTCAGCAATGCTCTCCACATGCACCAGCCGCTGATTCCGGCCGGCGGGCCCGACGTGGCCACCGCCCCGGTCATCAGCAATCTCCAATATATGCGGGACTTCGGGAACGACGAAGCCCGCTACAACGCGGGGATCTTCGCGTGGTGCTACAAGCGGATGGGCGAGTTCATTCCGCAGTTGATCCATGAAGGAAAACAGCCGCGCGTGATGCTGGACTACTCCGGCTGCCTATTGCATGGTCTACGGACGATGGGTCTGGACGACGTCATCGACAGTCTCCGCAATATCACCTGCAACCCGGCGTACCGGCGCGCCGTGGAATGGTTGGGCAACTCGTGGGGACACGCGGTAGCCCCATCCACGCCGGCGCAGGATTTTCGACTGCACGTGCGCGCCTGGCAACAGCATTTTGCCGGGATCTTCGGCCTGGAGGCGCTCAGCCGTGTGCGGGGATTCTCGCCCGCGGAAATGGCGTTGCCGAACCATCCGGATGTGGCTTACGAGTTCGTCCGGACGCTGAAGGAGTGCGGCTACCGCTGGGTGCTGGTCCAGGAGCACTCCGTCGAGCGCGTGGAGGATGGAGGGCAAATCCGCCAGCCGCACGTTCCGCACCTGCTGGTGGCGCGCAACTCACAGGGCCAAACCGAGAGTATCACCGCCATTATCAAGACCCAAGGCAGCGACACCAAGCTGGTGGCCCAGATGCAGCCTTACTACGAGGCCAAGGGCCTGTCCCAAGCCGCCCTGGGGGGTAAATCCGTTCCCCAACTCTCGGCCCAGATAGCTGACGGCGAGAACGGGGGCGTCATGATGAACGAGTTCCCGTCCAAGTTCATGGAGGTCATGCGCGACGCCTCCGGCTCCGATACGCCGCCGGTCAACGTCAGTGAATACCTGGAATACCTGGGTGCGCTGGGAGTTCGCGAGCGGGACTTCCCTGCCATCCAGCCGGTTCTGCAGAAACGCATCTGGGGCCGGTTTCAAGAGCGCGCTGGCGGTGAGGCGCTGGAGCGCGTGATTGCCGAACTGCGAAAGGAAGACGGCCGCTTTCACATGGAAGGCGGAAGCTGGACCAACAATCTCTCGTGGGTCCGAGGCTATGGCAATGTTCTGGCGCCCATGGAACAAGTGAGCGCCCTGTTCGCAGAAAAAACGCGCGGCGTCGACCCGTCCGAACAGCGGTACCGCAACGCTCTATTCTACTTACTGATGACCCAGACGAGTTGCTTCCGATATTGGGGCAGCGGTGTCTGGACCGAGTATGCTCGCGAGCTCTGCCGGAGGGCTACCGCGATTCTGCAACATGATTTCTGATTGCCGCCCGCAATTGGCATAGCTCGAAAAAAAATCACCAGGAGGTGCTATTGTGAAATGCTGGTTCTGTGAAGCTGCTGCGCGAGGAACGTGTGCCGCTTGTGGGCGCGCTCTATGCCACCAACACGCGCATGTCCATGACGAGTTGACCCTCGCGAAATCCGATACAAGCACGGGTTACGCCAGCTACTATAATGTCTACGGCGCGCTCAAATGTGGAGATTGCCGATTGGAGTGGAAAAACTACCAGCCCGGACGGTGACAGGGACGTGACGGACGAATCCGGGAGTGGCTCCCCGTTGCTGAACGCGCTGAGGACCGCTCTGGGGCGCGTCATCTCCACGATTCGAACGTTCGCCGCCACGCTCCCCGCCGAAAAGGCGAGAACCGGGCCGGCGTGGTTTGGAGACTACGAAAAAGTCGAGGAGGCCAAGTATTACTCCCCAGGCCTTCCCTCGTTGGCCGACGACGGGGACCTCCCCGAGTGGCCCGGACCGCCAAAGGTGACTCTGCTCGCCGTGGATCCGTACCTGGTCCATGTTTATTGGGATTTCGACCTTGCCAAGCTACCGCCGGACACTACCGCGGCCATATTACGTTTCTACGACGTAGCGGCTCACTTCGACGTGGACGTCGACCTGCGAACGAAGAACTGGTACGTGCCGCTTTGGAGCCCGGCGAAAACCTATTACGCGGATCTCGGCGCGATCACTGCGGCCGGTGAGTTTATCCCGCTGGTACGTTCCAACACCATCCAGACACCGCGTGCGTGGCCGGTTGCCGAATTGGAGCACCGTTTCGTCTCAGGCACCGCCGCTTCCCCACAGTCTGACGAATCGCTTCTCCCGCCGACTCCGGCCTTCCCTTCAGAGCATGCTGGAATCCCTGAAACCAGGCCTCGCGACAGCGGCTCCGCAAAATCAGCCGAGCCCCCGGCGGCGAAGGCGGAGCCGGCGGTCTCCCTTTCACCGGCCCCTAGCGACCAGCCACCGGCATCCATCGTGACCGCACTGCCAACCGAACAGCATATCCCCAAGCCAGCCGACGCTGCGGAGATCCTGCGACGGAGGTTATCGGAGATCCATGAGTTTCGGCAGCGGCAGCCTCAGGCTCAAAGAGCCGCGGAGAATCTTCCCGCAATCCCTCCGCTCCCGGCCTCACCGGATTTGCCGGACGATTTGACCGCGCACTCTGAACGGCAATTCTCGCCCGGACTTTCTTCGCTTCTCCTGGGTGCGCAGGACCCGCGGAAGCCGGCGGGTTAGCCACCTATGGAAGGCTACCTGGCCCTGGTGCTCCACGCTCATCTCCCATACGTGCGCCATCCGGAGTACGAAGATTCGCTGGAGGAAAACTGGCTCTTCGAGGCGATTACCGAGACCTATGTTCCCCTCTTTCTCGTGTTGGACGGCCTGCTCGAGGACGGTATCGATTTTCGCCTGACCTTCTCTCTTACGCCGACCCTGGCTTCGATGCTCCTCGACCCTCTACTCCAGGAACGCTATCTGAAGAAACTGGAGAGGACGATCGAGCTTGCCGAAAAGGAAGTCGCCCGGACCGCCTCGCTTCCGGATTTTCAACCCCTGGCTCGCATGTACTACAGGCTGTTTCGGCAGGTGCATGACGCTTTCGTGAACCGGTATGAAAAGAATCTGGTGCGTGGCTTCGAACGCTTTGCGAAGACAGGCAATGTGGAGATGATTTCGAGCGCCGCCACCCACGGATACCTTCCGCTGCTTTCCGTAAATCAAGCCGCTGCGCGTGCCCAGATCGGAATCGGAGTGGAGCACTACCGGAGGACGTTCGGGCGCCCGCCGCAAGGATTCTGGCTGCCGGAGTGCGGCTACTACCCAGGTGTGGATACCATTCTGCGGCAGCACGGCGTACGGCACACCATCGTGGAAACGCACGGTGTGACACGCGCCGACCATCGGCCGCGCTTCGGCGTGTACGCGCCCATCGTCTGCCCTTCTGGGGTCGCCGTGTTCGGCCGCGACCCCGATTCCTCGCGCCAGGTTTGGAGTTCCGAAGTCGGTTACCCGGGCGATTTTGACTACCGTGAATTCTACCGTGACATCGGCCACGACCTGAACCTGGATTACATCAGGCCCTACATCCACCGCGACGGCATCCGCATCGATACGGGGATCAAGTATTACCGGATTACCGGGAAAGACAGCCGCAAGGAGCCTTACGTACCCGAATGGGCGGAGCGGAAAGCCGCCGCCCATGCCCGGCACTTTCTGGACGAGCGGATCAAGCAGGTGCGGAACCTGGCTTCGGCTATGGATCGCAGGCCTATTGTGGTGGCGCCGTATGATGCCGAACTCTTCGGCCACTGGTGGTTCGAGGGACCGCGCTGGCTGGACTATCTCATTCGCGGGATTGCTCTGGATCAATCGACGATTCGGCTGGTGACGCTGTCGGAATACCTCGATGAGTACCCGGTGAATCAGTGCGCCACGCCAGCGGCGTCGAGCTGGGGCCACGACGGCTTCAGTCAGGTCTGGCTGAACGGCGAGAATGACTGGATTTATCGCCATCTTCAGCGGGGTGCCGAACGGATGGAGGAATTGATTGCCGCCCGCTCCCAGGCTGCCGGCCTGACACTTCAGGCGTTGAACCAGGCATCGCGCGAGCTGCTCCTCGCGCAGTCCAGCGACTGGGCGTTCATGATCGCCTCGGGAAAGATGCGAGAGTACGCGACTCGCAGGACAAAAACCCACCTCATAAGGATGCTCCAGCTCGGCCAGCAGATCGAAAGCGGAATCATCGATGAAGCCGCGCTACAGAACATAGAGGACCAAGACAATATCTTTGCCGGGATCTCAACCGCAGCGGCCTTTGCCGCCGAAGCAAACATCACGCGGCAAGAGGCGACGGCTACCTTGCCGGCACCGGTTCCGGCTGACGCTCCGCTACAAATCGACATGATTTGCCCGGAGCTCGTCCCTTTTGCGAAGACAGGAGGCCTTGCGGACATGGTGAGCTCGCTCGCGGTTGCCTTGCGAAGCTTCGGCCACCAGGTCCGTGTGATTATGCCGGCTTACCGCGATGTGCTGGAGAAGGGAATTGCCCAAGATACCGGCATTCGGTTCCATGTCTCCATCGCCGGCAGATCCGAATTGGGCGTGCTGCTCACGGCGACACTCGGTACAGGCATTCCGGTCTATTTCATTCGATCCGACCGGTACTTCGACCGGCCCTTCCTGTATGGCACCTCTGAAGGCGACTATCCCGACAACGCGGAACGATTTGTGTTCTTTGCGCGCGGGGCCCTGGAAGTGCTTCGCCAACTCGGTCCGCCTCACGTTCTCCACGCCCATGACTGGCAGGCTGCCATGGCAATTGCCTTCCTCAAAGCCCAGCCGGAATTGTATCCAGGACTTTCCTCCTTGCGGACAGTCTTGACCATCCACAACCTGGGATATCAAGGACTCTTTCCTCCCGACCAGTGGGGTCTGGTGGGGCTGGACCAGAATCTGTTTACGCCCCGCCATCTCGAGTTTTATGGTCAGATCGACTTTCTTAAGGGCGGCATCATGTTTGCCGACGCGCTCACTACGGTGAGTCCCACGTATAGCCGCGAGATCCAGACATCGGAGCATGGCTTCGGGCTTGAGGGTGTCCTCAAAGCACGCGCAGCCAGTCTGGTTGGCATATTGAACGGCGCCGACTACGACATCTGGAACCCGCAGGTGGATCGATTCATCGCCATGAACTACGGCCCCGGCAACCTCTCCGGCAAGGGAGTGTGCAAGGCCGACCTGCAAAAGACGTTCGGACTCAGGGAAGATCCCGAAATCCCGCTCCTCGGCGCAGTGTCGCGGCTGGTATCGCAGAAGGGATTTGATCTGTTGCAGGGAACACTCGACGATCTACTGCAGAGGGGTGTGCAGTTAGTCATACTGGGGAGCGGTGACCGGAAATATCAGGATTTCTTTCACACAGCGGCTCAACGGAATTCCGGGCAACTGGGCGTTCGCATTGCGTTCGAGGATGCTCTGGCCCACAAGATTGAGGCCGGAGCCGATATGTTCCTGATGCCTTCGCGGTATGAGCCGAGCGGGTTGAATCAACTTTACAGTCTGAAGTACGGCACCATTCCTGTCGTCAGAGCCACCGGAGGCCTGAAAGACAGTGTGGCGGAATACGATCCCGCGACAGGAAAAGGCAACGGCTTTCTCTTCGAGCAATATGACAGCGCTGCCTTTCTGACAGCCCTGGACCGCGCGTTGGCGGTCTTTCACCGTAAGGAGCAATGGCGAACACTGATGCGAACCGCCATGACGGCGGACTATTCGTGGAGCCGCTCTGCCCGCGAGTACTCGAACTTATATGTGAATCTGGTGCAGCCTACCGGACGCCGGGTAACCTCGCTCGCTGAGCTCCCGACCGCAAGGCATGCTCGTTTTTAGCGACACCTCGACCTCACTTGCAGGGACTAGGTAGCACAGAGACTGCTGCGGCCTCTAATATGTGGCAAGCGTGACGCGCAGCACCACGGGTTCCTCGCCAAAGCGGAGGCCATAGTCCGTCGCATCTCCATTCTGGCTGCGGAAAAGCTTGAAGACGCCGTTGTCGTAAACTCCCTGTTCGACGCGCAGGAACTGCCGGTGCTGCCATTTACCGCCAATCAGGGCGGAGGGAATTTGTCCGGTTCCCTGTACTATATGCTGGGACTTCCGTTGCTGCTCGGTGCCGCCTGGAAAGAAGTCGACGGTGCAAAAGTATCCGGCCACCAGAAACTGGTTGTCACTAAGCTGGGCAACCAGAGCCCGCCCCTTCGGCGTCGGATTCGACCCGGCCGTGGAGGGACCGTAGAGAGCCGTTCCGTATGTCACCACTGCGTTCCAGGATCCGAACGGCAGCGTCTGCCTGGGGTCGCCCTGGTCTCCGCCCTTGAAGTGCACCGGCTCAGCCACGGCCTTGAGCTTCCCTTCGAAATTGAGGCGGGCGATCTCCCGCTGCATGGGGCCGACCAACACGAAATTCCTCGCTAAATATGGCACAGGTTCATTCCCGGATTCCGAGTCTCCTATAGCCTGAAGACCGAGGATCGTGAAGAAATAGCGGGTAAAGTCGCCAGTCGCCGGGTCACACTGGAAACAACCGCTCTCAGGCAGGAACAGGGGATTGTCGTCGCGGTGATACAGTTCCAGAACCTTCAAATATGCGGCGGGGTCGCCCTGATAATCGTCGGGCGCCAGAATATCGATGGCCGGCGCCGCGGCTTTCCAGATGTCGAGCACATTGTCGGTGGGGCCGCCGCTCTCGTAAGCGCCGGGGGCTTCCGGCTCGCCAGGAGCGCCCGGATTAAACGGGTTGCGCAAAGCATCGTTGACGTCCATGGGCAGGGGATAAACAGCCTTTCCCGCGGCCGCGACCTGTCCCACATATCTCGCTACTCCCCAGGCGTTGAAGTACTCGTCCGCATTGGGACCAAAGGCTTCCTGCCAGTTCGGGGATGAAGCAGCGGTCTTTACATGCATGGCCTTGAGGATCTCGGGCGGCACCGGAGCCTCGAAGAACTTCTGCGCGGCCGGAGAGAAATCGCGGACGCTCTTCCAGTTGCCGGTTTCATTCTCCACCTGAACCATGATTACGGTGCGCTGTGGGTCGGCTTGCTTGAGGTGTCCCATGACGGCGGCGAATGCCTTCTTGTCCGCTTCGAGCGACGCGGCGGCGAACGGCGAAGGCGAGTCCACTGCCTCCCCGTTCCTGTCGACCGCATGGAAATAGCGGACGGGGTCCAACAACATCCAGTCGGGCATATAGTGCTGGCTACCGTTCTTCCACGTGGCGAACCAAAGCAGTATGAGACGAACGTTATGCTGGCGAGCTTCGGCCAGGAGCCTGTCAATCGACGAAAAGTCGAACTGCCCGGGTTGCTCTTCAATCTGATCCCAATAGATCGGTATTTCGATCGTGTTGGCATGCAGGTATTCCATGGCAGCCCAATCTTTTGGATGCGAAGGCCAGGTACTCTCTAGACCCAGGTCCTGATCCTCTACACCCAATATCAAAAATGGAGCATCGTCCACAAACAGAGCGAAGCGTCCGTCCTTTTGCACGATGCGGGGAATCGAACGCTCCGCGACCTGGGCCTGGAGCGTAGCGGCGACGAGTGTGGCCGCCAGAGCGGCTAGAACAGCGGAAGTCATTTTCATCTTTGTCACTCCTAACTTTCTGTCGGGCGAAAGCGCCCATCTTGTTGGTGCGGTCTTCCCAATTTGCGGATCGACCACTGCCGAGATACTGGAACCTAATAGGTGGTAAGCGAAACGCGCAGTACCACTGGCTCCTCGCCAAAGAAGAGGCCGTTCGTCTCGCCACCCAGTCCACCCCAGGTGCGAATGTGCTTGAAGACGCCGTTCTCGTAGGTCCCCTGTTCGATGCGCAGAAACTGCCTATGCAGCCATTTGCCATCGATCAGCGCTGAGGGAGTCTCTTGGGTTCCTACTACGATATGCTGGGACTTCCTTTGCTGCTCGGTGCCGGCCGGCCGGAAATCGATGCGGCAATCGTATCCAGTCAGCAGAAACTGGTTATCACCAAGTTGGGCAACCAGAATTCGTCCCGTCGGCTTCGGATTCTTCGGAGGGGAATGGGGATTATGGCGGAATCCTCCCCAGGTGACCTCCGCGTTCCAGGATCCGAAATGCAGGATCTCTGTGGCGCTGCCCTGCCCTTCCGCCGCGGCCTGGAGCTTGCCCTCGAAGTTGAGGCGGGCGATCTCGCGCTGCATGGGGCCGATCAACCGGAAGTTCATTCCCCAGGCAGTCAGGAACCCGTCCACCGGCTTGGAACTCTCCCAAGCGTCTTTATCCCCCGCCTGTTGAGCCGCTATGCCTGCCTGTGCACCCAATAAGGACGGCTGTGTAGTATCCGCCGCCGGCGAGAAGCCTATGGTCTGAAGGCCGAGTCCGGTAAAGAAAAATTGGGCGCAATCGGAACAAGCGGTCTCGGGCAGGTATAAAGGATTGTCGACGCGGTGATAGAGTTCCAGAACCTTCAAATATGCCGCGGGATCGTTCTGGTAATCGTCGGGTCCCAGAACGTCGATCGCCGGCGCTGCGGCCTTCCAGATGGGAAGCACATTGTCGCTGGGGCCGCCGCTCTCGTAAGCGCCGGGAGCGCCTGGCAGGCCGGGAGGGCCCGGATTAAACGGGTCCCGCAAAGCGTCGTTAGCGTCCATAGGCAGAGGATAAACTGCCTTTCCCGCGGCCGCGACCTGTCCCACATATCTCGCTACCGCCCAGGCGTTGAAGTATTCGTCCGCATTGGGACCAAAGGCTTCCTGCCAGCTCGGAGAGGAAGAAGTGGTTTTCACCCCCATCGCGCTGAGAACTTCGGGGGGCACTGGCGCATCGAAGAACTTCTGCGCGGCCGGAGAGTAATCGCGGACGCTGTTCCAGTTGCCGGTTTCATTCTCCACCTGGACCATGATTACGGTGCGCTGCGGATCGACTTCCTTAAGGTGGCGCATGAGAGCAGCAAAGGCCTTCTTGTCCGCTTCAAGCGACGCGATCGCGAACGGCGAAGGAGAGTCTACAGCCTGCCCGTTCCTGTCGAGCGCGTGGAAATAGCGGTCAGGAGCCAGCTTCATCCAGTCAGGCATATAGTGCGGGTGGCCGTTCTTATACGTTCCGAACCAGAGCGGCACCAGACGAACATGGTGCTGGCGAGCCTCTGTCAGGAGCCTGTCGATCACCGCATAGTCGTACTGTCCGGGCTGCGGTTCGAAGTCCTGCCAGTAGACCGGTATTTCGACCGTGTTGACATTCATGTATTCCAGGGCGCTCCACACGCCTGGACGCGTGGGCCACTCACCCATCGTCAGATCCTCTATACCCATAATCAGAAATGGGGCATCGTCGACGAAGAGAGCGAAGCGTCCGTCCTTTTGCATCAGGCGGGGAATCGGACTCTCCGCGACCTGGGCGTGGGGCGTGCCGATGACGAGTGTGGCCGCAAGAGCGGCCAGAACAGCGGAAGTCATTTTCATCTTGTCGTACTCCTGTGTTGTTTTGGGCGAATACGCCGTCTGAGACGATTCACCGTTAGTCCCGAAAAATCGAGATTGCCGCGCCCTCTAATAGGTTGCAAGCGAGACGCGCAGCACCACGGGCTCCTCGCCAAAGTCGAGGCCCCAGTCCGTTTCGTCCCCATTCCAGTCGCGAATGGCTTTGAAGACGCCGTTCTCGTAAGTTCCCTCCTCGACGCGCAGGAACTGCCGGTGCTGCCATTTACCGTCGATCAGGGCCGAGGGATTCTGTTCGGTTCCTTCTACGATATGCAGGGACTTCCGTTGCTGCTGGTTGCCGGCCGGCCGAAAGTCGACGCTGCAAAAGTATCCGGCCACCAGAAACTGGTCGTCTTTAAGCTGGGCAACCAAAGCGCGCCCCGCCAGCTTCGGATTCCCCGATGCGCGATTGTTCGCGGCCGCTCCAAACGAAACCACCGCGTCCCAGGATCCGAAGGGCAGCGTCACCTTGGCCTTGCCCAGCTCTTCAGCCACCGCCTGGAGCTTGCCCTCGAAATTGAGGCGGGCGATCTCCTGCTGCATGGGACCGACCAAGCGGTAGTTCATTGCCCAGGGAGTCAGGAAGTCGTCTTGCGGCCTGGATGGATCGGCCTGATTCATTGATCGATCCGCGGCTCTGTGGGTGTAATCCATCCCGAACGGCGAGAAGCCTATGGTCTGAAGCGCAAGCGCCGCGAAGAAGAAACGGTCTTTGCCGGCGCCCCCTGTCTCCGGCACAAATAGCGGATTGTCGTCGCGGTGATAGAGTTCCAGAACCTTCAAATACGCGTCGTCGTCGTTTTGGTAATCGTCGGGCGCCAGAATATCGATTGCCGGCGCCGCAGCTTTCCAGATGGGAAGCACATTGTCGGTGGGGCCGCCGCTCTCGTAGTTGCCGGAAGCTCCCGGCAAGCCCGGAGGGCCGGGATGGAACGGGTCGCGCAAAGCCGCGTTGACATACATGGGCAGTGGATAAGCGGCCTTTCCCGCGGCCGCGACTTGTCCGATATATCTCGCAACCGACCACGCTTGGAAGTATTCATCCGCATCGGGACCGAAGGCTTGCTGCCAGCTCGGGGATGGAGAAGCGGGCTTCACATGCATGGCGCCGAGGAGCTCGGGCGGCACCGGCGCATCAAAGAGCTTCTGCGCGGCCGGGGAGTAATCGCGTACGCTGCCCCAGGCGCCGGCCTCATTCTCCACCTGAACCATGATTACGGTGCGCTGCGGGTCGGCTCCCTTGAGGTGTCGCATGAAAGCCGTGAACGCGCTCCTGTCCGCTTCGAGCGAAGCGGCGGCGTGCGGCGATGGCGAGTCCACCGCCTGCCCGTTCCTGTCGACCATGTGCGGATAGCGGACGAGGTCCAGCTTCATCCATTCGGGCATGTAGTGCTGGCTGCCGTTCTTCCACGTGCCGAACCAGAGCAGCACCAGACGAACATTATGCTGGCGGGCCTCTTTCAGCAGCGTGTCGATCACAGTGTAGTCGTACTGTCCGGGCCGCGGCTCGAACCGATCCCAGTAGACCGGCATTTCCACCGTGTTGACATGCAGGTACTCCACGGCGGGCCACACTTTCGGAAGCGTGGCCGGCCACGAACTGGAGTTATGCACCTGCGCGCCCAACATCAGATATGGCGCACCGTCCACGAACAGAGCGAAGCGCCCGTCCTTTTTCACGATGCGGGGAATCGGACGCTCCTCGACCTGGGCCTGGAGCGTAACGACGACGGCTGTGGCCACAAGAGTGGCTAGAACACTGGAAGTCATTTTCATCTTTGGCACTCCTACTTTGTGTTGGGCGAAAACGCCCTTCATATCGATGTGGTCTTTTAATATGTGGCAAGCGAGACGCGCATCACCACGGGCTCCTCGCCAAAGTTGAGGCCCCAGTCCGTCTCGCCCCCATTCCAGGTGCGAATAAGCTTGAAGACGCCGTTCTCGTAGTTTCCCTGTTCGATGCGCAGGAACTGCCGGTGCTGCCATTTACCGTCGATCAGGGCCGAGGGATTCTGTTCGGTTCCTACTACGACAGGCCGGTGCTCGGGGTCGGCCGGCCGAAAGTCGACGCGGCAAAAGTATCCGGTCACCAGAAACTGGTTGTCCTTAAGTTGAGCAACCAGAGCGCGCCCCGTCGGCTTCGGATTCCCCGCTGCGCGATTCTCGCGGGCCGCTCCGAACGAAACCACCGCGTCCCAGGATCCGAAGGGCAGCGTCTCCGTGGCCTTGCCCTGCATTTCGGCCACGGCCTGGAGCTTGCCATCGAAATTGAGGCGGGCGATCTCGCGCTGCATGGGACCGATCAACCGGAAATTCATTGCCCAGGCAGTCAGGAATCCCTCTACCAGCCTGGAACCCTGCCACTCGTTCGAGCTTCCCGCCTGTGTTCCCGCCTGCGGACCCAATATATAAGCCTGGGTCGTATTCCCGGCCGGCGAGACTCCTATAGTCTGAAGGCCGAGCGCCGAGAAGAAAAAGCGTTCACAGCCGGAACATCCGGTCTCAGGCAGGTATAGGGGATTGTCATCGCGGTGATACAGTTCCAGAACCTTCAAATATGAGGCGGGATCGTTCTGGTAATCGTCGGGCGCCAGAAAATCGATTGCCGGCGCCGCGGCTTTCCAGATGGGGATCACATTGTCGGTGGGGCCGCCGCTCTCGTAGGAGCCGCGAGCGCCCGGCCGGCCGGGAGGGCCGGGATGGAACGGGTCGCGCAAAGCCGCGTTGGCGAACATGGGCAGGGGATAAACGGCCTTCCCCGCAGCCGCGACTTGTCCCACGTATCTCGCTACCGACCAGGCGTGGAAGTATTCATCCGCATCGGGACCAAAGGCTTGCTGCCAGTTCGGGGATGGAGAAGCGGTCTTCACCTGCATGGCGCTGAGGACCTCGGGCGGCACTGGCGCTTCAAAGAACTTCTGCGCGGCTGGGGAGTAATCGCGGACGCTGCCCCATGTGCCTGTTTCATTCTCCACCTGAACCATGATTACGGTGCGCTGCGGGTCGGCTTCCTTAAGGTGTCGCATGAGAGCGACAAACGCACTCTTGTCCGCTTCGAGCGACGCGGCACAGTACGGTGAAGGCGAGTCCACTGCGTTCCCGTCCTTAGCGACCACGTGCGCGTAGCGGACGGGGTCCAGCTTCATCCAATCGGGCATGTAGTGCTGGCTGCCGTTCTTAATCGTTCCGAACCAGAGCGGCACCAGACGAACCTTATGCTGGCGAGCCTCTGTCAGGAGCCTGTCGATCACCGCATAGTTGTACTGTCCGGGCTGCGGTTCGAACTGATTCCAGTAGACCGCTATTTCCACCGTGTTGACATTCATGTAGTCCATGGCGAGCCACACTTTTGAACGCCTGGGCCAAGTGCTCTCCACACCCAACATCAGATCCTCCGCGCCCAATATCAGGTACGGAGCATCGTCCACAAACAGAGCGAAGCGTCCGTCCTTTTTCACCAGACGGGGAAGCGGGCGCTGCTTGACCTGGGCGGGGAGCGTAACGGCGACGCTCGTGGCCACAAAAGCGGCCAGAACAGCGGATAGAATAGCGGAAGTCAATTTCATTCTTGGCACTCCTGCCTTATAACAGGTGAAAACGGCCTTAATATTGTATCAGCAATTGTCGACGCCATCGTAGAGCAAGTTGCACAAGAGCACGTTGCACAAGAGCACGTTGCACGCCTGGTCGCAGGTGAATCCGCGGTTACGGTGGAAGCCGAAGTCACCTGATTGTCGACCGGATATACTTGATTGGAAATCGGGAGTAAGCTGGTAGCGTTCGGACCGGAAAGGAAGTCATAGCATGAGCATGAGAAGATATCGAGCAGTCCCATTGCTAGCGGCGGCCGCGTGGATCGCTCTGGCTCTCTTGTCGGCGGCCGCAGCGGACCTGACGGTTTATTTCGGCACCCATACGGCGGGGCCCGGCAAGGGCTTCTCGGTTTCCCATTTCGACACTGTCACGGGCGCGCTGAGCAAGCCTGCGTTCCTGTTGGAGACTCCCGCGCCGGCCTATTTCGTGATCGCGCCGGGCGGCCGCCGCTTGTACTC